>CAZXAK010000022.1:0-19608 GCA_964638145.1 uncultured Desulfobacterales bacterium
CCTGCTTCAGTACATACTTCGGGTCCTTTCTGGACGGGGAGGCGATCCCACCAGGGCACTTCTGAAAGATCCCCTGCTATTTGCCATTGGGCTTGCCTGGGCAGTAATGGTGGGGTTTGATATTTACAGATAAGCTTTATAACATCATAAAAATCTGATTCTGATCACGCCCCTTGAATACACTATTTCTTAAAAAATTAGATCAGACCATAGGTGGCTTGCTTGCGGACATGCTACCACCAGTCCCTGTACGGCATCCGGACAAACCACCCAAACAGCTACTCTTTATACGTCCAGGCGGAATTGGTGATGCTGTCCTGCTTGCACCGGTGCTCCAAGCCGTCTCATCCTCATATAGTGTCAGTGTGGACATCCTTGCAGAATCAAGAAACTGCGGGATATTTGAACTGTGCCCTGCGGCAAGATATGTCTACAGATATGACAATCCCGGAGAATTTTTCGCATGTATCAAAAAAAAATATGACATTGTGATAGATACAGAACAGTGGCACAGACTATCAGCAGTAATTGCCCGCCTTATTCGGAGCAGACTAAAAATTGGATTTGCAACCAACAACAGAAAAAGGCTGTTTTCCCATACTGTGCCTTACAGCCACCATGAGTATGAGACATTCAGCTTCTACCACCTGCTGTCTCCACTCGGCCTCCCTGTTCCAGACCGCATCAACACCCCGTTTCTCACTCTGCCTGACGGTGCCAACACCAAGGCTGAGGCCCTCCTGGCCCCATTGGGTTCAAAGAGGTTTGTTGCCATATTTCCAGGCGCAAGCATACCTGAGAGGAGATGGGGAGATAAAAATTTTTCCACTGTCTCCGCAGAACTCAACAGACTGAACCTGCCGGTGGTAATCGTAGGGGGACGGGAGGACAGGGAATCTGGAAGCAGAATCCTCCAGAACATCCAGGGGATAAACCTTGCAGGGAAAACCAGTCTTGCAGAATCTGCTGCCGTTCTTGCAAGGGCACTCCTGTTGATAAGCGGGGATTCCGGCGTACTGCATATGGCAGCAGGTCTTGATATACCTACTATTTCCCTGTTCGGACCAGGCATATCTGAAAAATGGGCGCCAAGGGGCGGGAAACATATTGTTATAAATCACCATGTTGAATGCTCGCCCTGCACCCGGTTTGGATATACCAGTCCATGTCCCAGACGTGCCCGATGCATCCAGGATATTACGCCCCATGAAGTAATGGATGCCGTCCTGTCACTGCTACACGATTGATTGGTGTAATCATCCCTGATATTGTTTAATATCAATCATCTCTTGAGATCATCAGAACAACCACATAACAGGGGAATTTCATGAGAAAACTTCCCATTGGCATCCAGACGTTCAGTGAAATAAGGCAGGAAGGATATGCCTATGTGGACAAGACTGGTATAGCCGTTGGCTGATAAGCAACGAAAATATATTTCCTGCCAATGTTTGTTTGGGGCCATTTTTGATTTTCCCCCCCTGGTCGATAAGGAGGAGTAGAGAGAAACGGAATTCACCAACTATCCATACAGAGAGAACATATCACCCCAAGACGATCCATGTCATTATTCCAAAAAGTATTTGGCCTATGCCCAACGGAGCTTAAAAAAAAGTTCTGGATACTCCTTGCCGCAATGCTGGTCCTGGCATTTGGAGAAACGGCTACAGTTGGCCTGATAGCCTTTTATGCCGCAGCGGTTTCTGATCCCCAGTCAAGCTGGCAGGCAGTGGTTTCACACCCGCTCTATAAAATCCTTCCCATTTCCATGCACCCCTTTATCGCCTCCCCCAAGGCATTGATCGGCACACTCAGCATACTGGTAATGGCGGCAGTCCTGTTAAAAAACATTTACCGGGGAGCAGTGACGTTTCACACCGCACGGTACGGTGCCCTGATAGAGGCATTTTTTGGTCAGCACCTGCTTGAAAATTTCCTCTACCGTAACTACCTGTGGCACCTGAAAAAAAATAGCGCAGACCTCATACAGCTCGTTCAGTGGAGGACCTTTCTCGGCAGGGGATTTCTAACGCCCTGCCTGAACATATTCTGTGAGCTTGCAATGCTCTCTGTACTGCTTGTGGCATTAATCTCTGTACAACCACTGGTCTCTGTCCTTTTTATAGGTATTCAGGGTGGTGCAGGATTCATAATTTACCGACTGCTACGAAAGGGGCTTGATAAAAGTGCCAATGCCTGCCAACAGTGCAGCGTTGAGATGAACCGCCGTGTCACCCGTGCATTACACGGGATAAAAGACGTCAAAATCACCAATACCACCGATTTTTTTCTAAACGGTTTCAGGAAACAGGCAAATATCTTTGCACGCATGTTTGGTCTGGAACGATTCTGGCATGAATCCCCGCTTCTTACGCTTGAGACCCTGGGATTCATATTGATTGCAGGTGCCATACTGTTCATGCTGTTCGGGTTGGGTTACTCACCACTTGAGACCACTGGCACCACAGCACTCCTGGCAGTAACTGCCTGGCGAACCCTCCCGGCATTCAACCGGGTGGTTGCGTCTCTTGCAGACATACGCGGCTCCCGACCTTATATCCAGTCCCTGTTAGATGCCCTTTCCGGCAGCAAGGACACTTATCCCCGTACCATAATGCCCCTGGAAGAGGCAGACCACCCCACCCTCTCATTCCGGAAAGAGATACAGTTCAAAGATGTCACCTTTGCCTACGACAACACCCACCCTGTGATTGATTCCCTGAATCTCACCATCAAGAGGGGACAATCGCTTGGCATAATGGGACCATCCGGTTGCGGTAAATCCACCCTTGTAGACCTGCTTTCAGGGCTTCTGACTCCAACACATGGAGAGATACTGGTTGATGGTGTGCGGCTCACCCGCAATAACATCAGACAGTGGCGCAAACTTATAGGCTACGTGCCCCAGTTTCCCTATATATTTCATGGAACCCTTGCGGAAAACATAGCATTTGGCAAGGAAAAAGATGAAATCGACAGGGATCTGGTCCGTCAGGTAATCAAAATGGCGTCCATAGACTTTCTGGACCGGCTTCCCCAAGGCATAGACACCAACATTGGCGAAAGGGGAGTAAAACTCTCTGGCGGTCAGAGACAGCGGGTAGCCATTGCAAGGGCCCTTTACAGACGTCCCGAACTAATAATATTTGACGAGGCCACAAGTGCCCTTGATGAAAAGAATGACAGGCAGATCAGACAGTTGATATCAACATTAAAGGGGGAACAGACACTTATAATAGTATCTCACCGCATTTCAACTGTACAGGACAGTGACCATATAATCCATATGGAATGACATACAGCCACAAACGAACAGCATCTGATCTTAAAAACATACCACCTTATGAGCATATCCAAATGACAATGAAACCTCTCCTGCTCTATACAATGACATCAGGCCTGGGTGACTATCTCATTATGGGTGACCTGATGAGAAAAGTGGAGAAGACTGTGCATGGATCAAGATGCCTCATGGCCCACAGGGCCAACCCCCATATTAGGCTCTGGCCGTTTGGCAGTACGAACAGCAGCTTCTTCAACGTGTATAACTGTAAAGAGCTGCTTGCACTTATAAACTCACTGAAAAAGGCCCGAACAAACGGCTATACCACCTTCGGCCTTCAGATGGCCCCAGGGTCGGTCCAGGGTTTTTTCTTTCACCTGTTCCTGAAGAGGCTCAAGGCCCTGGATTTCATCGTGGACTTCAACCTTATAAACGCTGACATACTCACCCCACCTGAGGGGAGATATATACTTGACATGCATCTCAACCAGGCAGGCAAACTATTGCACACAAAATTCCCCGAACGGCTATATAAACTTGAACTGCCTGTAAATTTCAAAAAAAAACCAACTGACAGCACCAGTGGACTCAAAGACAAATCAACAGTGGGGATACATCCCTGGAGCCGGCGTGGTGACCTACCCTGTTTTGTATGGTCAGATGAAAACTGGATGGCACTGATCAAAACACTCATCCAAAGAGACAGTAAACATGTGATAATCTTGGGCAAGGACAAAAAATTCGACGAATTCAGGCACCTCCTATCTGAACAGATGGGAAACACTGAAAATATCTCATTCATTCCCTCAAGGTCTGTTCCCCACCTAATTGAGACCATAAGCGGTATTGACCATCTTATCAGTGTCAATACCAGCGTGATACACATAGGCTACAGCCTTGAAAAGCCAATGACCATCCTGTCTGGCCCTTCACTGGATCTATGGATACCAGAGGCAGAAAACATAGAAGTGATAAGGGACAAGGCAGCTCTATTCCCTGGCAGTGACAAGATGATAGACGACAGACGATTCCCCTGTATTTCACGAATACCGTTGAAGGAGATCATCAAATAACCATGCGCGCAGAAGAATATATCCATTATCTCAAATCGTTCAGGGCCAACCCTGTTGGCTTTACCTTGGGTGTAACCAACAAATTTTTCCTCATGTTCATGGAAGCTGTAAGCGTAAGGCTTCGAAACTGGAAAAAACCAGCACCTGGTGAGTGCTTGGATGGAAAGCGGATTCTCGTAATCAGACATGGAGGAATAGGAGACCTGCTGTTTATCTCAAGCATCCTTAAAGAGATAAAGTTCAGATATCCAACCTCCCATATCGCACTAATGACCAGAATCTCCTATCACGAACTTTTTGCCAATTTCCAGTTCGCAGATGAGGTCCTCAATCATGCCTGGCCAAACATCTTCAAACTTTTCCAGTATGATTTTGTAATCTTCCTGGACAGAAGCATAGAGATAGATCCTGACGCTGAACGCATGAACGTCTATGACCTGTTTGCAGAAAAATACTTTGCCATGCCCATAGAGCAAGCAAACAAAAAAAGGCCTGTTATAAACTGTATCCCTGACAACCGTCATTATATCAGGTCAGTATTCCCGTTTATAGAAGATGGTAATATCAACATAGCAGTACAGATCAGGGCGGGCTCACCAGTACGCACTCCCTCTGCCAAATTCTACGCTGACACCCTTTCACTACTTGCCAACTCCCTGCCCTGCTCCAGGATATTCATACTTGAAGAGAGATCCAATGCCCACTATGCAGAGACTGTCAGGGCAATGATCCAGGAAAAGACAAAAAACAAGGTTGATATCTACAACTTTGGCTTCTATTCAAGGGATATCAATGACCTCACTGCCATGATCAGTTTTATGAATCTGATCATAGCACCTGACTCGTCGGTGACCCACATAGCAGCAGGTATGGGTATCCCCACTGTTGGAATCTATGGCCCATTTCCCGCTGATCTTCGTGTTAGATACTACGACAGTACTGTGGCCTTTGACGCCCCGTACCAATGTGCTCCATGTTTCACCCATGGCCACAGACCATGTCCTCAGGCAGAGAAGAAGGGAATCAACAACAGCCCCTGTTTCGATCAGATTGACAGACAGACAGTGGTGGAAGAGGCAAAGGGCCTGATTGCAGCATCAGCACACCCTGGCTACGGAGCTGACCTGATTAGGGCATTCCACGACTTTTTGAATGACAGCAAGGCATTAAACCTGTGGAGAAGTGCCAAAAAGGTCTATGTAATCGCACCGGCACGGAGCTGCTCCACCATACTCACCCAATACCTGAACATCCACCCAGAAATAAAGATATTCAACGAGGCACTATGGGACAAAATCTTCCTGAAGAATTATTCATCAATGGACAGACTTGCCCACTTCTGTGTCCAGGACAAGGAAAAGACCCAGATATTTATTGAATATTATCATGCCAATCCGCATATAGAGTTTGAGGACCTGCTGGGTTTCCTGTGCAGTTGCAACCCCCAGCTCTGGAAGATGGTTCAGGCAGGAAAGGTCATCGGTAACAAAGATCCCTTTTTTCACAGGGACATCTGTGACACCACAAAGCTCATAGAGTACCTGGCCCAGCGAGGATGGTATTTCATAGGCATTGTCAAGACCCGTCCCTATCAGTTCATTCCCTCCATGAAAAGGCTAAGAGAAGTGCACCCTGAAAGAAAGAAGGTAAAGGACCTGTACAGGGAGCTTGACTACTATGCCGAAAGATTAGAGGAGATAACAGAACGCTACGACCTCATCGGCAGCAGAAGGATACTTATGAAGACATATGATGAATTTGTAAACCATGGTTCGGACATATTCAATGAATTCGCACAGTTTTTAACACAGAACCACGATATTGACCTTACCAGCGCATCTCCTGAATCCATCAAGCAGAAGATTAGTGCCAACCTGTCAAACAGGTATCTCGGCTCCACAAACTTCATCTATAACCAATCAGGCCTTCTCCCCCACCATCTAAGCGTTCTGGAACCCATCAGGGATAAAAACAAGGACGTTGACCTGGCAGAATACATACGGGACAAAAAGGAGTTAGATAGGTGGGAGACCGCCATGTCCAAACTTGAAAGGGTATTAAAACAGATGAATGCCTGCAATATTCCGTGCTGACAGACGCATTCCTGGTTTGACCTGGATTATATTCACAGAACCATCTCAAAAACCACACCGCGGTTATTGTCTTCATTTCCTGTAAGAACTGACATATGCTCCAATACCTGTCTTGAACAAAAAGATGCCATGGGTTATTGTTTCAGCTTGTGTGTCTTTTTGATTTGGATGGAAGCATTCCCCGTTTGCACCGCATTTCAGTTAGCGTGCTATGTCAAAAAGGCATGCAACACCCTGTGAGCAATCAAGAAAGTGCTGGACACGATCTACTTAGATGCATGGGAAAAGCACCATCTGCCATATAGATGTCCTGCGGCATGGCGAATGGTCCTGGGGCACCTTTCAAAACATTACACAATTCTTGATCTGTCCTTCAGGTAAGTTGCCAGGCCATGCTTTAAGCACGGCCTTTTAAATGGTGCCACATGCTCAATACGGCAGCGCCTGAACCATGCGTCCTCATATCAGCATGATTCAGGTAACAGAAGATTTGAAACATAATCCCAACACAACAATTTCAGGAGTAGAGATGGGAGTCAAGGCAATAAGGGGATTTAAGGACGTCTTACCAAACGACAGCGCCCGCTGGCAGATACTCGAGCACAAGGCCCGTGACATCTTCACAAGCTTCGGGCTTCATGAGATCAGGACCCCTGTCATTGAAAAAACAGAGGTCTTTGCCAGGGGAATTGGTGAACACACTGACATAGTGGAAAAGGAGATGTACACCTTTCAGGACAGAAACGGTGACTCTCTCACCATGAGGCCTGAGGCCACGGCAGGCATAATCAGGGCTGTCATAGAACACAAACTCTATGCAGCCTCTCCCCTGCTGAAACTTTACACAATGGGTCCCATGTTCCGTCATGAACGCCCACAGAAGGGCAGACTGAGACAGTTCCACCAGATAAACGCGGAGCTACTGGGCTCCTCGGCCCCTCTGGCAGATGCAGAATGCATTGCCATGGCCTGGGAGATAGTCCGAAGCATGACAGACGCCACTGTCAGGCTTGAGATCAACTCCCTTGGGTGCCCCAAATGCAGGCCTCTTCACCGTCAGGACCTCCTCAAGTATCTGCACAATGCGATGCCCAACCTATGTGAGGATTGCAGGAGACGGGCTGCCACCAACCCGTTAAGGATACTGGACTGCAAAAACGATCAGTGCGCCAGGGTAATGAAACAGGCCCCGCTCCCCAAACACTATCACTGCGTTGACTGTGCCAGCCACCTGGGCCTCGTCCTGGACTATCTCGAGTTCATGGATATCCCGTTCGTTCAAAACCCTTATCTTGTAAGAGGGCTGGACTACTATGTACGCACCACCTTTGAGATAAAATCCCCGGAACTGGGTGCACAGAGCACTGTTGCAGCAGGGGGCAGGTACGATGGCCTTGTAAAGATGCTGGGAGGACCTGACATCTCAGGGGTTGGCATGGCAGTTGGGGTAGAACGGCTTCTGTTGCTGTCACCCCCTGCTGAATCTGAAGGGATAGACCTGTTTGTGGCAGCACTTGGCAGGGAGGCGCGGGAAACCGTAATCCCCTGGATACACAAATGGAGAATGCAGGGACTTGCTGTGGAGACAGCATGGGAAGACAAGAGCCTCAAGGCCCAGATGAAACAGGCAAACAGGTCAGGTGCCGA
This sequence comes from uncultured Desulfobacterales bacterium, assembly GCA_964638145.1. Taxonomy (GTDB): domain Bacteria; phylum Desulfobacterota; class Dissulfuribacteria; order Dissulfuribacterales; family QOAL01; genus S144-17. Next base: position 8,097 of record CAZXAK010000022.1, read on the forward strand.
CCTTGTGCTCATAGTTGGTGAAGATGAAATTGATGAAGAAAAGGCCATCCTGCGTGACATGAAGACAGGAGACCAGGACAATGTTGAATTCGACAGTATTGTTGACACAGTACTGGAAGTATTTGATTAAGTGACGGAGTTTAAAAAACAATGGAATCTATGACAGGGTTCAGAAGGACCCATGACTGCAATACTGTAACAGAAGATACAATAGGCAAAGAGGTCACACTCATGGGGTGGGTGCTCAGGAGACGTGACCATGGCGGCCTTATCTTTATTGATTTGAGGGACAGAAAGGGTATCACCCAAGTGGTATTCGCCCCGGAAGTCGATGCCGAATCCCACCAAAAGGCCCACAGGCTCCGCAGCGAATATGTTATTGCAGTAAGAGGGAAAATAAGGACCAGGCCTGAGGGCATGGAAAACCCCAAGCTCAAGACCGGAATGGTCGAGCTTGCCTGTGAAGACCTGCGCATACTGAACACCGCTGCCACCCCGCCCTTTCCACTTGACGAAGAGGGTGATGTGGCTGAAAATCTCCGTCTCAAGTACCGCTACATTGACCTCAGACGCCCGCGCATGGTAGAGGCAATCACCCTGCGCCACAATGTGTGCCAGGCAATGCGTGAATTCCTCAACCAGAATGACTTCCTTGAGATAGAAACCCCAATGCTAACGAGGAGTACACCTGAAGGGGCAAGAGACTACCTGGTACCCAGCAGGGTCAATGCAGGGAAATTCTACGCGTTGCCACAGTCACCCCAGATTTACAAGCAGATACTGATGATAGCCGGCCTGGAACGTTACTACCAGATAGTAAGGTGCTTCCGCGATGAAGATCTGCGTGCAGACAGGCAGCCGGAATTTACACAGCTTGACATGGAGATGTCCTTTATTGATGAGGAACAGATCATGGAGCTTGTGGAGGGGCTGTTAAGCCATGTCTTTCACAAGACACTTGGCAGAAAGCTGAACACCCCCTTTCCTGTGCTCACCTATCAGGAGGCCATGGACCGCTTTGGCACTGACCGCCCGGACATACGCTTTGGTCTGGAGCTTAAAGACATCTCGGATATTGCCTCAGGCTGCGGTCTAAAGGTATTCCAGACCATCACATCCTCCGGAGGCGTGGTAAAGGCCATCAACGCCGAAGGTATGGCTGATCTGTCAAGAAAAGATCTGGATATCCTCACCGAATTCGCTCAGGGGCTTGGAGCCAAGGGGCTCGCATGGGTCAAGATCAAGGAGGATGGTTCCTGGCAGTCACCCATTGCAAAATTCTTCACCGATGAAGAAAAGGATGCCATTGTGGAACGTCTCCAGGGCAAGCCAGGCGACATATTCTTTTTCGGGGCCGACCAGAAGGCCACTGTTTACCGTGTTCTTGGCGAGCTTCGCTGCAGGCTTGCCAAGGACAGGGGGCTTGTGGACGATCATACCTTCAGCTTTGTGTGGGTAACACGGTTCCCGCTTGTAGAGTACGATGAAGATGAAGCAAGGTTCACTGCCATGCATCACCCCTTCACTGCCCCGGTGGAAGAGGAGATAGACCTTCTTGAAAAGGATCCGGCAAAAGTCCACTCCAGGGCGTATGACATCGTGCTGAATGGCGTGGAGATCGGCGGCGGCAGTATCCGTATCCACCAGCCTTCAGTGCAGGAACGGGTTTTCAGGGCACTGTCAATCTCTGATGAAGAGGCCAGGGACAAATTCGGCTTCCTGCTCGATGCCCTTGGATCCGGTGCCCCTCCACACGGCGGCCTGGCGTTTGGCCTCGACCGCCTTGTGATGCTAATGGCAGAAAGGGAATCCATCAGGGACGTCATAGCATTTCCCAAGACACAGAAGGCCCAGTGCCTGATGGCCAACGCCCCGGCAGAGGTCAGCATGGCACAGCTTGCGGAACTTTACCTGAAGCCTGACTGGAAGAGAGAAGAGAAGGTTGATTGACAGATAATACCTTCTTAACAAGGACAGAGGTGCAGTCATGCCTGTAACTGATAAAAACACAGGACTTCTCATAGGAACACCTGGAGACGGAAAGAGGTTTCCCCTGCAGGATGTCAGTGAACCCAACCTCATGCGGGACATCTTCCCCTATTCAGAGGTTTGCAAGATCACATTTGATCACAAACTGGAGCCCCTTGCCCCGTCAAAAGACATGCTCATAACCGACACCACGTTCAGGGACGGACAGCAGGCACGTCCTCCCTATACAGTGGAACAGATAGGCCGCATATTCGAGTTGCTCCACAAGATGAGCGGGCCGGCAGGTATCATCCGGCAGTCCGAGTTCTTCCTCTATACCAAAAAGGACAAGGAGGCCGTGGACCTGTGCAGGGAAAAGGGTTACGAGTTTCCCCAGATCACAGGCTGGATACGTGCCAAGGCCCAAGATCTCAAGCTGGTCAAGGAGATGGGGCTTGACGAGACAGGCATACTCACATCCGCATCTGATTATCACATCTTTCTTAAACTCAAGAAAAACCGTGTCCAGGCCATGGAGGACTACCTCTCCATCGTCAAGGCAGCCCTTGACATGGGCATTAAACCACGATGCCACTTTGAAGACATCACCAGGGCAGACATCTACGGTTTCTGCATCCCGTTTGCCATTGAACTCATGAAGCTCAGGGAGGAGAGCGGAATAGATGTAAAGATCAGGCTGTGTGACACCATGGGATATGGTATCAGCTATCCTGGTGCGGCACTGCCAAGAAGCGTTCCCAAACTCGTAAGGGCCATGATAGAAGATGCAGGCGTGCCTGGAGAGCTCCTGGAATGGCACGGACATAACGATTTTCACAAGGTCGTAATCAATGCCACCACTGCATGGCTGTATGGATGCGGGGCACTGAACGGTACTCTTCTCGGCTTTGGAGAACGCACAGGAAACAGCCCCATAGAGGCACTTCTCATAGAAAGGATCGCCCTCAAGGGCTCCACTGAGGGCATTGACACCAGGGCCATAACCGAAATGGCCCGATACTTCCAGAAGGAGCTTGGGGTTAACATACCGAGAAACTATCCGCTGGTTGGAGAGGACTTCAATGCCACAAGCGCAGGAGTCCATGCAGACGGCCTCATGAAAAATGAGGAAATATACAACATATTCGATACCACCTCCATACTGGACCGTCCTGTATCAGTAATCATCTCCAACACATCAGGCACTGCCGGTATTGCCCACTGGATAAACTCACATCTTGGCCTCAGCGGGGATATGGCAATTGATAAACGCCATCCAGGTGTTGTGCGTATCTACAAAGAGATAATGAAGATGTATGATGCGGGAAGGATCACTTCCATGTCCAACTCGGAGATGGAATCCCTGGCAAGGAAATATCTCTCCGAGCTCTTCACCTCTGACTTCGACGTGCTTAAACAGAAGGCGCATGACCTTGCATTCCACATAGTGGAAGACCTGATCGACAGGCCGGATATCGCCAGTATGGACCCGGCAGTCATGGAACCGGTGCTCAAAGAGGTACTGGAGGCCAATCCGTTCATACAGTTCCTGTATGTGGTTAACGCAGAGGGCGAAAAGATCACCCACAACATAACCAGGCTGGAAGACAGGGCCAGGTACGCGACCTTCCAGCTCGACTCCGACTTCTCCACAAGGCCCTGGTTCATCGCCCCCATGAAGGATGGCAAGATCCATGTGAGTGACTTCTACACCTCAAAGATCACCAATGCGCTTTGCATTACGGTCTCGGGCCCGATTCGAAACCAGGAGGACGAGATCATCGGGGTGCTTGGAGTGGACATAAGGTTTGAAGATCTGGCAAGGATGAAGCATAACTGATCTGCGTGCCAGGGGCAGGGTGAGAAAGAAAATCAGGACACGGCGCCACCAAATCCGTAAGGAGCAAACTGGCCGATCCCCCCGGGGTGAACGCGGCCTTATAAACGAACGTGGCGCCATAACCAAGCGATGGACAGGACGAATCCCTGTTGCCTTGGTCTTTCCTGACACCTATGCCCTTGGCATGTCCAATATCGGCTTCCAGTATGTCTACCAGAGACTCAATGAGGAAGACCACATAGTTGCCGAAAGGTTCTTCACACCTGAAGACCAGGGTAGTGCTTCAGTAAAAACATCCAGCTCAGGCTGGCGTTCCATTGAATCCAACCGTCCAATACAGGATTTTGCCCTCATCCTCTTCTCGATAAGTTTTGAGACCAGTTACATCAATGTAGTACGTGCCCTTACCGAGACAGGCATGACACTGTGGGCAAGAGAGAGGCAGGTGCATGAACCGCCTGTTATGGCAGGAGGCATTGCCTGTCAGATAAATCCGGAACCCATAGCCCCCTTCATTGATGCATTCCTGCTTGGCGACTTCGAAGAGATAGCCCCCTCTTTCATCTCCCTTATTACCACCATATCGGGCCTCTCAGACAGTGCTCACCAGGGCATGGAAGACAGGATGGGACGACTGCAGACCCTGGCCTCTCGCTGTCCTGGCACCTATGTGCCTGCTGCATATTCGGAACAGAGGGACAGTGAGGGGAACCTCACTGGCTGGACCAACAAGCCCGGTTTCCCTGAGACCATACGCCCTGCCCTGTTCTTCGGAACGCCTGTACAGGCCCCCCATACCACCATATTCACCCCTGGAGCAGTATTCTCGGAGATGTGCCTGATCGAACTCGCAAGGGGATGCGGGAGGGGATGCCGGTTCTGCTCAGCAGGCTTTGTGTACCGGCCTCCGAGGTCCTGGCCATCCGAGGCAATAAAGACGGCCCTGGCATCCATTCCGGACACATCCAAGGCCGGCATGGTAGGGCTGGAGTTCCTGGACCGCAACGATATTATGGAACTCTGCGAATTTCTGATAAAAAATTCCATCAGTCTCACATTTTCCTCTCTCAGAGCCGATGCCATAACCCCACGCTTTGTAAAACTTCTGAGGAGATCAGGTGGAAAAACCGCCACCATAGCCCCGGAGGCAGGTACTGAGAGGCTTCGCAGGGTTATAAACAAAAATCTTTCCGAGCAGGACATTCTCTCAGCGGCCCGAATGATTGCATCCGGAGGGATACCAAACATCAAGTGCTACTTCATGATAGGCCTCCCGTTTGAAAAGCATTCTGACATAGAAGGTATTGTGTCACTGGTTGACAAGATACGTCTCATTGCCCTTGAAGCAGGCAAAAAAAGGGGACACCTTGGCACCATAACCGTATCTGTAAGCACCTTTGTCCCAAAGGCGTGGACACCATTTCAGTGGGCTGGTCTTGCCAGCCAGGAAGATATCTCCTCCAAACAGAGATTCCTGAAAAAAAGGTTCGCCTCAATGCCGAACGTAAACTTCAGACACGACTCATGGCACAGCGCCTACATTCAGGCCATAATGAGCCGGGGGGGGAGAGAACTGGCCCATGTACTTGCAGAAGTTGCAGAGAAAAATATATCAGTCAAAAAAGCCGTTATGGTATGTGGCGCAAAGGCCGATAAAATTTTAAAGGGATTTCAAGAAAAAGAAGTTTTTCCCTGGGAAATCATCACGCACAGGGTAGAGAGGAGCTACCTGCTTCGTGAATGGAAACGCGCCTCACTTGGCAAACAGACATCGTTTTGCAATACTACTGTGTGCAGACGATGTGGGGCCTGTGGGCAGGACATGGCCGACCGGCACGCTTGACCTCTCATGCTGCACCACACATGAAATGCAGAAGCAATCCACAGGAATGAACCGGAGTTAGACAACACACTGATGCCCTCATGACAGATCAGATTCAGGAAACAGAACCGGACAGCACGGAACAGCCAGTCATAGTTGATGAAATAACCTCAGAAAGTACTGTCCAGGAGATAATTCAGTGGATCAAGGATGGCATTGACGAGGAACGTATTGGCTCTGATATCATCAGGGTTGTCATGGACATCCCCCCTGTACGCCGCATTCCCGCTGACAAATGCGTAGCTGCCCTACAAGAGGTCATGACCGAATATGCCATAAAACTTCCACCTGAAATCATTGAGACCATAAAAAAGGGGGCAGCAGCAGACTTTACCTTTACCGCACCCGCAAGAGAAAAATATCTCAGACCCCGCAACGTAACCATCAATACTGCACCAGAGGTATGTACCCTCATGATAACAGGTGAGGAGCCTGTTGACGGGATGCCTGCACTTATAGAGATACACTATGACTTCAGCGTGAAGTCAGGGAAACTCCTGCCTGACGGCTCCATTGATTTCAGAGAGATTAACATGTTCCCCCAGGCAAAAGAGGGGGAGCTGCTCCTCAGGATTTTCGAGCCCACTGAAGGAGTCGCTGGCACAGATGCGTATGGATGGAGGGTTGCGCCCCAGCCTGGTGAACCTGCGCGGGTCGAATTTGGAGACAACATAAGCACATCAAGGGACTTCGACGAAGAACAGAAGAGGGACTACACAGATGTCTCTGCACTGAAACCAGGCATCATTGTGACAGACTTTGGCGGGGATACCCCAAGTGCAGAGAACATAAAGGGTATATCCATTCAAAACCGGCTGGAACTAAATGACATTGACTTTACCACAGGAAACGTCAGTGGAAACGGGGGCGAACTCAGATGCACAGCAGATGTCAGCGTGAACGGCGACATCAGGGGTTCATTCTCCGTGCTGATAGAAGGTATGCTGGAGGTAAAGGGGACAATAGAGGGAGAGAGGGTTGATGCTTCTGGAGAGGTAATTGCCCAACTGGTCAGGAGCGCCATCAGGTCAGGCAAGTTCATTAAAACCGTATCAGCTACCAATGCAAAGATGGTGGCAGAGGAATACATACAGATAACAAGAGAATTTACCCACTGCACCATCAACGCCCCCAAAGTCATCTTTGAAAGCGAACGGGGGGGTGAAGTGCTGTGCGGCAGAGCCAATATATCTGCAGAATCCGTGACTGCAAATGGTGTGGAGATCAGGAACGGAATTGATATCGTCCTTGGAGAACGTCTGCTGTCACAGTTAAGAGCATTGGAAAAATCCAGGGATCATCTTGAACATATAATTATGGCCGAAGAGACCCACCTGAAGGCCAGGGCCCAGACGCTGGGTAAAAAACTCCAACTGACCTACTCGATCGTACCGGACCAGTTGAAAAAGATAGTGATGGGACTCAAAAAACTGGGTTGTAATATACTAACTGGCTCCATCTGTGGCGACGCAGCCTATGACAATATCAACAAACTGTCCCAGTCTCTCGGCCCAGAATTTACCCCCATACTGGACATCCTGAAACGTATCACCAGGATACAGGCAGCGCGATTAGAAAAAATCGACAAACAGAAGGCAGTAGATGAACAGATAGAGGTAACTCTCCAGGCATTGAGGGAAATGAGGGTGGATATCACAGGCCGGATCACCTCCAAAGGCCAGGTTATGATCAGATGTGGACATTCAGAAAAGAAATGGCAATGTGAAAGTAGTGACCGCAGCCCTCTTGATATTCATGTTGGCTATGACCCTGAACGCGGACTTTATCTCAGAGAAGACTTTGACCAGGAAGAAGAGGAAAAAACGGATTCAAACTCTAAATAGAGAAAGTTTGGGTTGCATTAACCCAATCTTCAGGTTATAAAAATGGCTTCTGTTGGGAAGTGTAAAACCGAATCTGCTGCACTGTAAGACACTTGAAGCAGGCAGCTACGTTTTGCATGCCACCTCCTCTTACATCTTCGGCGAATCTGACAATTACAGGATTTGATTGAATGATATTGAAAGAAGAATTCTGAGCAGAAGGAAAGGAAATTTAACATGTCAAAGGTATGTGAAATATGTGGAAAGGGACCGGTAACAGGCTGTAATGTGAGCCATGCAAACAACCATACACGCAGACGCTGGGTTCCCAACCTTCAGCGTGTGAGAGTATCGGTAAATGGTCAGACAAAACGGATGCGTGTCTGTACAAGATGTATCCGCTCAGGCAAAATTACAAAACCTGTAGCATAGGAGCAAAAGAGGCACATCGCAAGAGTTCTTGAAATTTCCGTGCTGGCCCCACGGGCAATGCCCATGACATCATACCCGTAACTCCTTAGAGATGGGTTCGGGGTATTATCTACCAATGTACGAAATTTATCTGCCTACAGGGTACTGCAGATACAAGGAGAAAGGTACGAATGCGTACTCCCTGCACTTCAACTGGCCGAGAGGCAAACGAAGACTCTTAGGCAGTAGATCCAGTACCATGTGAGCAGATACCATGGCCTTCCCCTTGGAAAGCCATGCATCTGCATATAAAAAAGCCCGGTTCGCCTCAGACTGAACCGGGCTTTTTAGGGTGTGTACTACATGACACCTATACGACAGATGGTGCTTTTACCAATTGCTTTTGCACTTCAGGTGACCTGTAGTATATTAGGGTATCAACGCCTTGACAGACACGGCCACAACGGCAAAAAAGATGATCTTTAATGCCTGCCCGGGCCTGCCTGGCGCGCACTGCAGGAACTACCCAAACTGAAGGGCAGTACCACAGTGTCAACACTCCCCCCTCTTACCTCGTCCTCAGCAGGTGGTGTACCGGATGCGACCTGCTCAAGCATTCGTACTGCATACAGAAAGCCTCGATCCGCATGCACAAAGTCCCACATCATGTCAAAGATTTTCAGGCATGACTCCATGGGGTTCCGGCACCTTTTACGCTCCATGTCAATGCGCCACTGGAGCTGCCTGAGACGCATTTCATTGTCATGGGAAGTGGATGATATGAAATCCTCAATTACCGCCTTCCTCTTACGCTCAAACTTCTCAGGGTCTTTTTGCGCCAGTTCGCACCATTCATCAAAATCAAAGGCAGGCCTTTTCTCCTCCTGCATGGCCCTTTTTTCCATTGAGACTCCTCCTGTTTTTTAATATGTGGTTAACATCCCTCCGGAAGTTTACAAAATGCAAAAAACATACCGGCCCAGACCATGACTTCAGCCCACCAAATCAGGGATTTAGGAGCACCAATTCCGGTTTGACAAGATATTGAGAATTTCTTTTCTCTTAAAAAGAATTACTTTTCCTTCCCACAAACAGGTGCAACTACACTTACTGCAACGCCCCATGCGGAACAAAACAAGCATAACTGTTCACAGGGTTCTTTGCGGGTATTATTATCGTACCAATGTCTGAAATGTATCTGCTTACAGGGTGCTACAGATACAAACGTGCGACTCTTGCCGGATTCCCAATTTTGCATGACCTGCTGCATTGCCGGATAGCTGAAGTACCACAGTACGTCTGCGGATCCTATGCCCTGCATCTCATGCAAACTTTGGGAGTTGCCCAATTCAGGATGGAGGTAAACTTGAGGTGGCGTGTCACAGTATCCAGGAACTGATCAGGAGGCTTGAAGATTCAGGGGAACTCTGCAGGATAAAAGAACGGGTGGCGCCTGAACTGGAACTATCAGATATCACAATCCATATAAGCAAAAGCCGCGGTCCTGCCCTGCTGTTTGAACAGGTGGGAGATTTTTCCATGCCAGTGCTTTCAAACGCATTTGGCTCGGTGCAGAGGATATGCACGGCCATAGGCGTAGAAGAGATAGAGTCTAAAGCAGCCGCACTACACAAGCTGATAAAGAGTGAGCAGGTACCTGATCCCTCATTATCCAGCGTAAACCGCGTCTCTCCAGCCTCTGCTCCGTGCAGACAAATCGTACTAGAAGGTAAAGACGTGGACCTGTCCATTTTGCCAACACCTCTATGCTGGCCAGGAGATGCAGGACCTGCCATTACACTGCCTGCTGTATTTACCAGGGATCCTGACACGGGAAGACCTAACTGTGGCATGTACCGCATGCATATACTGGACAGTAGCCACACAGGTATGCACTGGTACAAAGGCACTGGCGGGGCATCCCACTATGAAAAGGCCTGCAGACAGCAACTACCTCTTGCTGCGGCAGTGGCCATAGGCCCCGATCCTGCAGTAACCATTGCGGCATGCACACCCCTTCCTGAAAACCTATACGAGATCGACTTTGCTGCCATGCTCACAGGCACTCCTGTGGCCATGACCCCCTGTCTCCACTCTGACCTCCAGGTACCTGCATCTTCCCAAATCGTCATAGAAGGGGTGCTTTACCCTGACAAACAACATCCGGAAGGTCCCTTTGGGACCCACACCGGCTACTACTCCAAGCCAGAAAACTACCCGGTATTCCATGTTACATGCATGTCCATGAGAAAGGATGCCATTTACCCCACCACTGTGGTCGGCCCTCCACCTCAGGAAGACTGCTTCATGGCAAAGGTAGTGGAACGTCTGCTTTTGCCATTCATAAAGGAATGGATACCTGAAATAGTTGATCTGAGCTTTCCAGTAGAGGGCATATTCAGTAGAATTGCGTTTGTATCCATTGACAAACGCTACCCAGGCCAGCCCAAGCACGTCATGAATGCCCTGTGGCGCATGGGGAAAGGCCTGTTCAGTAAGATGATATGGGTATTCGACTCTGATGTAAATGTGCACTGCCTCTCTGAGGTGATATGGAAGATGACCAACTGTGTTGATCCAGGCAGGGATGTGGTCATTGACAGGGGCCTGGTTGACAGTCTGGATCCTGCAGCATTATCCCAGAACGAGGGGTTCAGACTGGGACTTGACTGCACAGAAAAGTGGGCTGAGGAACGACGTGGCATCCCATGGCCCCGCAAGATGCACATGCCTGAAACAGTCAGAAAAAAAACAAGGGCCATTATTGAAACGATTTCATCCCAAGGATCAAGCCTATCACCTCCACAATACAGTAAGGACGGCACAGGAAGAGCCAAAATGTCATGATACAGGCCATTCACTCTCACATTTAATGGAAAAAACGGATTACTGATGCAAGTCACTACCAACAAGCACAAGCCCGAATTAAGGTCTCCGGCCCAGAATCCCCTGCTGGTTGCCATAACTGGGGCAAGCGGTTCCATATACAGCCTCTGCTTTCTCGAACTGATGAAAAAACTCCAGCAACAGACGGCATTGATAATATCAGAGGCAGGCCGGCAGGTTGTTCATCATGAGCTTGGCGATACAGGGATCAGGGAATTGGAAGGTCTTGCCAGCAAATGCTATGACGTATCTGAAATAGGGGCAGAACCTGCCAGCGGTTCTGTGAGATGGAAGGCCATGGTGATACTTCCATGTACAATGGGCACCCTTGGTGCTGTGGCAAACGGCATATCCTCCAACCTCATACACAGGGCTGCAGACTGCTTTCTCAAGGAAAAAAGGCCCCTGATACTGGTACCGAGAGAAACCCCTCTGAACCGTATTCACCTCAAGAACATGCTTGCGGTTCATGACGCAGGGGCAGTAATCTACCCTGCCATGCCATCGTTCTATCACATGCCAGGTTCACTCAGGGACATGGCCATGTTCTTTGCTGCGCGCATAGCAGAGTTCCTTGGCTTCCATGTCCAAGACCTAAAGGTATGGAAAGGCGGCAACCTTCACGGATTCCATCAATAGCATCATGCATGGCATACAGGCACGAATCGTGTTAGACTCCGCCATACTAAGAAAAAAACACAA
>CAZXAK010000023.1:0-82022 GCA_964638145.1 uncultured Desulfobacterales bacterium
GCAGACCAAGGAAGTCTGGTTCTATGACTACCGCACCAACATCCACCATACCCTGAAAAAGAAGCCGCTCCGCTTTGAGGACCTGAACGAATTTATCGAGTTGTACAATCCGGCAAACCGGCATGAGCGTAACGAAACCTGGCATCCGGAAAAGAATCCCGAAGGTCGCTGGCGCAAGTTCAGTTACGAAGAAATAATTGACCGCGACAAGGCCAGCCTGGATATCCTGTGGCTGAAAGATGCCAATCTGACCGACCTTGACAACCTGCCAGAGCCGGAGGTGCTGGCAGAGGAGATCATCGAACATATCGAGTCCGCCCTTGAAAGCTTCCGGGAGGTGGCAAGGACGTTTGAATAGTGAAATAGGAAAGGGTACACATGGGTAACAGACCCGGCCAATCAATATGTACCATAATATCTGGTCACTCCCGGAAAATTTGTAGAAGGCGGCACCTATAAAATGTTCCGCTGCGAGCTTAAATCTTGAACTCGTTAAGAAGCTTCATCAAATCATCGGACAATTTTTTTAACTCGCGGGCTGCCCCGTTCACCCTGTCTGCTCCCTCTGCTGTCTGATCTCCGGCAGCGGAAATGGCATGGCTCATACGCGCCATGTCATTTACATCATCGCTTACCCTCTGGGTATTCATGCTCACCTCACTTGTAGCCGCAGTCTGCTCTTCAATGGCAGCAGCTATGTTGTTTGAAAACTCTGCCACCTCTTCTATCACTTCCGATATGGTATCCATGGAGGAAAGGGCATCAGAAGCACCGGTCTGAAGGGCCCTAACCATACCCTCTATCTCAACTACAGAATCACCGGTCTGTTTGGCAAGCTCCTTCACCTCGTTGGCCACTACCGCAAACCCCTTTCCTGCCTCACCGGCCCTTGCGGCCTCTATGGTGGCATTCAGGGCCAGAAGGTTGGTCTGCTCGGCAATGGATCCGATCAGTTTGCTCACCTCGCCTATCCTGTTTGAGGCCTCTGCAAGATTATGGATCACCTCCTGGGCGCGTACAGCCTTTTCATTGGCCTGTTGGGCCACATCACTGGCATGCGCAGTGTGGCTAGCCACCTCTGCGACAGTGCTTGTCATCTCCTCCATGGCAGCAGCCACTGAATTGACGCCCTGACCAGAGGTATCGGCCACCTTGCTCACCTCTCCTGAGAGATGCCGGGCCTCGGCAGCCCCCTTTGCAAGCTCTTCTGACACATTGGACAGGTTCATGGCCTCAGCACTTACTGCCTTACCCTGCTCTTTTGCCTTGGCCACAAGGTTCCTTATTCTCAACAAAAATGCGTTCATGAAGGTCGACAGTTCATCGATCTCATTGGTAATGGCACTTTTGTAAACTTTACACTCATCACAAGATTTATATTCCCCACTGCTTATCTTGGGGCAGAAGACCTCAGGGGCATAACTGCCGGCCTCATACCAGCAGTTGGCCTCCTTTGAAAATGAAGGACATCCTGTCTGACCACAATCCATCTTCTCTGAACAGTTAATCTTGGCCACATCAAGCTGTTTTGTTAGGTCCGCTTCACCAATGGCCATATCCTTCAACCTGTCAATCAGATCATGAAGTGGCTTGCACATGCGAAACATGCTGAAGATGATCACAGTTGTAAATAGAAGAATAAAGCCCACCTTGACAAGTGAATTCTGCACATCCTTGTCAGACATCTCAACGGCCCTTGCAATAACCTGTGACTTGGCTGGATCAATCATATCCTCCATAACGCTGTCTGCCAAAGTCTCCAGCTCATTGGTGCTGACCATGATTTGCCGCACCTGTTCCTTAAGCCCTTCCACTACATCCTTCACCTCTGTCCAGAGACGAGCCACATTACCATATATTGCGGATATCCTGCTTGCCGCCTCTTGGAGACGCGGCTTGCCTGTGGCAAGCTCTGCCCAGCGCCGCATGCCCTTGTTGAACTGGTCAAGACGTTCTGCTACGGCCTGCGGCCCCTGCCTGTTGGATACGTATGCCTCAAATGCCATCCTGAAGCTCAGGAACTGCTGGATAACATCTTCATTCATGACCATATCTATATTGGACCATGTCTCAAGGGCCCTGATACTGCCTGCAGATGCAGCCCTGTTCTTTGCAGGGTCTATTACATCCCGCATGGTCTCTGTCAGTACGGCCCTCATCCTCTTGTCCTCGGAGTCCAGGCTCTGCAGGTCCTGCAAAAGTGTGTGTTGAAGCACTTTGCATCTGGACATCAATGTCTTCAACCTGTCTATCTGCAAACGAAGCCTTGATGATACCTGAGAAAGTTCTGGCTCTGTGGAGACCATACCCTGCCACTTGGAAAGGCCTTTTTCTGCATTTGCAAGGGCCTTTTCCACAGCCTTCCACCTATTGACATCCGGTTGGCTGTACCAGAAGAGAAAAGCCGCCTGGAGTGCGTCAACCCTGGCAATTATATCTTCATTCATGGCCATATCGATCTCACTCCAGGTATTCAGCCTCAAAATATTGTCCTTCTGCTGGCGAAGGATACAACAGTTGGACAGTACTACATACAGCACTCCGGCAGCCATAAGTCCTGCTGTCAATATCAAACGCTTCTTAAGACTCAGATGAATCTTCATACAGGTCCACCTCCTAAATGATCAATTCTCTCGATATTTATGGCGGACAATGCCCTTGTCATGACATTGAAGTTCAGCCCCTGTGGGCATTTATTGAATAATGCATTTGACCACAGTTAAAATCACAAGAGAAAATACGGCCCGCCCTTGTCAAGCCTTTATGTATCTCAGGTGTCCATCACTGTGCTTCTAAATATGTTATTTCATTAGCACCCCTTTGATATTTTTACCTTCGACAAGAACCTGACATTTGATAAACAAAAACAGGACAATTTTTTTAGTTTCTTCATATAAAGATTCAACAGCAACCATCAGGCCGCACTATGCAGATTAATCGAGAAAATTTTTTCCACATCTGCAATATGTATCATGGGAAAAATCATGGCATTGTGGGCATCATACCACTACACGACACATGAAATGCAGAAGCTGCCACCAAAGACGCATGGTGCTTTTTCTCATGTTAAAGCATGACCAGAAAACACCATCCGCCGCAGAGGTGTCGTGTAGTATGGGTGGGCATATTAATGGAAAGATACTGGTATACAGGAAGGATATGGAAGATGGATCAGAAAAGGGGATTGCCATAACTGTTCACAGGAATCATGTCGCCAGGCTGGCAGCAACCCAGCCAGCCCAAGCGGCATTATCCTGTGAACAGATACAGTGCATGAGATAGGGTTATATGGCATTCTGCAGGAATGCCCCCTTGGAACATATGCGGAAAGAGGTAATGATCACCCATAGAAGGGGCAGCAGCTAAAAGGTAAACCCTCCTATCAACCTGAGCGACTTGATGTTTGGTTCATTGTCCAGGTCAACGGTTTCAAACGTACCAGTGAAATAGAATCCTGCTTCATTTTTGTATGAAAGCCTGAAACCCCACATGGACATCCCGCTCTGCGGTTTTCCTGTTGCAGTCTCAGAATAGTCAGAATCAAGGTCAAAATAGGTGAATCTAGTCCCAAACCACAGCCCTTTTGCACCCAGGGAGGAGAGATCGTACCCCAACTGCACCTTGTAACTGTTTGTGTGACGCATGGAACCTGCGTCAAAGAAATGAAATATCATGCCGTTTGCAAAATAGGGATACCCGCCCCAGGCCCCCAAAGTCTCACCAGTGCCAGGCCCGTCCGTATAGAAACTCATACCTGTAGCGAAGTCCAGCCCGGAATCAAACTTCCCGTCAAACCGGAATGAGAATATACTGTAGTCGATTTCTGAATAATCATGGTCTGCCAGGGCACCCACTTCTATAAAATTGATGAACTGGAATCCGGCATCATAGCTGAGCCCCCTGAACTTATGGGTAAAGTCATACTGCATGAAAAATGTATTATATAGATCAGTGGCATAATACTCCCATACCTGAAGATTGTGGCTCCTGTTGCTGAACTGAAACGCTCCAGTAAATATACCGCTGTTATCAGCATCCTCCTTGTCGCGGGGATCAACGAAACTGGCATCAGACATCGAACGGTAGTTGGCGCCGTCAGAGCCGCTGTCCCACGGCCCAGCCATCTTGTAAAAGTATCCCACGGCAAAACGGATGTCTTTTAAGCTACTGTTCACATAGTATGCGGCCTGGAAGGTATTGGACAGCAGATACCAGTCATCGGCATCCACCATGGGCGTTGATATCTCCTTTGCCCCGACTACAGCATGGTTGCCGCCCTTTTTATATGAGACATAGGCCTCCTGTAGTATGGCATACGGGTCCATGTTATCACCATAGGCAAAGTTCCTCGTCTCGAAATCTGAATCATTGATACCGAAATCTGTAACTGCCGCCCCTGTCACCTTGGCAGAAAACCCGTGGAATACAGGGGATTCTATGGAAATTTTCGGAATGAAATAGAAACCATGGGAATCAAGATGCCCCTTGTTGGTGGTTGGATCCGGATTGTTTGGCGAGTTGTCATAGTCATATGAAACCCAGCCTGTACGGACATCGCCAGAAAATTTCCACCCCTGGAAAAAGCCAAGCCCAACCGGCTCCCTGTGCTGTACAGGTTCGTAACTGTGATTACTGGCCAACGGACTGTCCCATGCCGGATCTATCTTTTCCGACGCATGAAGTGAGCTGCATGCAAGCAGAAGGGCAGTAACAATAGCGGTAAAATAACAAACTATCATGATAGCCTCCCTACTGAGCATATGGATTCAGCCCCAGCTTATCTATAATATAGATGGCAGCCTTCTGACCACGCACACTGTTGCCATACCTGTCGAGAGGAGGCGAGACCACACCAATGGCAAGCCTTCCAGGGATAACGGCAAGTATCCCTCCACCGACCCCACTTTTTGCAGGCGTACCAGTAACATAAAGCCAGTCACCGGCATTGTCATACAGACCTGCAGTTGCCATTACCGCGAGAAGACCAGGCACGTTCTCCTCATCTATCACCCGTTTCCTTGTAATGGGATTTATGCCATGATTGGCAAGGCATGCCCCCATGACCCCAAGATCATGAGAGGTTACATTCACAGAACATTGTTTTGTATAGACGGTCACTGCCTCAAGGGGATCAGAACCCATACGTCCATACGCATCCAGCAACTTTGCTATGGCCTGATTCCTCTTGTTGTCATTTAATTCAGACTGGTAAACCTCCTGGTTGAACTGGAGTTTCCGCCCGGCATATTCATCCATGTTGGCCTTTATCTTTTTCCAGCGCTGTGCGGAATTATCTGCTTTCACCCAGCTTGTGGCCTGTATGGCACCTGCGTTGACAAACGGATTGCTTGCACTTCCGCCATGAAGTTCAATGGCAATGATAGAATTAAACGGGAGCCCTGTTGCGTTTGCACCTATCTCCTCCTGCAAAAATTTGGCACCGTGCTCCTGCATGACCAGCGAGGCGGTAAAGACCTTGGAGATAGACTGGATAGATACGGCAGCACCTGTATCTCCTGCCTCATACACATCACCCTTGGCTGTAACCACTGTGATACCGAATATCCCTGGATTTACCTTGGCAAGGGCCTTGATATAATCGGCATTCTTACCTTCATTATCATTCTTGAACTTCTCATAAGCCTCCAGCACCACCTTCTTTATATCTGTTCCGCTTATAACATTGGGAGCCAAAGTGCCCCTTGCCCAACAGCCGGCACATAATGTTAACCCAAAAAGCAGAACCAACAATATCAGGGAAATACGCTGGAACAGCCTGTTAAATCTAAAACTCATATCACCCTCCCGTTTTCACCTTAGCCCGACATGGCAGGCTAAAAAACCTCATCATGAAATCTGCCATTAAGGCATACATTTCCATGACAAACAGTTGATAAAGCATCAAAATACACCTTATATGCAGTCTATAACCTGCGCATATTGTTTTCAACTTTTAAATAGGGACCCCCTATTACGTAACACCTTATACACAGGAAGAGGGCAGACGATCGGTATCTGCTCACAGGGTACCACCTCAATAGAGCCAAACTGACACAATTCGACATTTTTGACGATTATAGACATTTTTCGTCGAACGCCCAAAACAGAAAACACACCCTTCTATCAGGCTTATCCCTTTTATTTCAGCATATTACCTTGGCAGCAAAAGATGGCACGAATCATGCTTAAACATAACTAACGCAGATACAGTTTATCTTGTTTTAATTTTAAAGAAATACCTTGGTGCAAACCTCAATACTTATTACATAAAGGAGACCGAAAAATGAAAATCAAATTTTTTGCACTTGCCACATTAGCCATATTTATTGCGGCAGGTTCCGTTTTTGCAGCACGTTATGGCCGTGCAAACAACAACATCAGCAGCAACCAGAACGGAGCAAACCTCATCGCTTCACTACCTTATGATGCGCCAAACGACGAAGAAACAGCCGGCATAGTCAAGATGCGGGAGGAAGAAAAACTGGCACGGGATGTCTACATAACACTCAACGAAAAATGGAACCTCGCAGTCTTCTCCAATATTGCTGTGAGTGAACAGCGCCACATGGACGCGGTAAAGGCGCTCATAGACAGATACGGCATAGAAGACCCTGTGACAGATGATTCGGTGGGCGCATTCACCAATCCCAATATAAAGGCCCTCTATGATCAGCTCACCACAACAGGTGGCGAATCAGTGGAAAAGGCCCTGTGGGTAGGTGCCACCATTGAAGACCTGGACATATTCGACCTCAATGAGCTGATAAACAGCACGGATAACGTGGACATCCTTACTGTCTATCAGAACCTGGCAAAGGGTTCCAGAAATCACCTAAGGTCATTTGGCGCCATGCTGGCCTCCTACGGCCTGGACTATCAGGCACAGTATCTCACGCAGGACGAGGTGGATGCCATTATCAACTCAGACCGTGAACGTGGCAGATATGACGCAAACGGAAACCAGGTATCAGGCCCAAGACAGGGCAACAGGGGCAGACAGGGCCGCCAGTACGGCTCCAATCAGAGAGGCTATGCGGGACACGGCCCCAACTTCGTGGACAAAAACGGGGATGGCATCTGCGATTACAGACAGTAACAATCTGCCTGAACACGTTTAAAAAAATCCAAAAAAAACCTGTGTGGCAAAGTTCCACACAGGTTTTTTTGTGCTATAACCCAACCATATATATACTCCATACCGCAGGACACCAATACGGCATTGTCAGGCGTTTACGTATTTGTATCCTGGAGCATGGCCTAATTCAAAAAGGCATAGGCATACTTAACGGCGATGAAGAAGAGACACGCGGCCAAAATGGCCTTTATGGCCCTGGCAGGCATGAACTTCTGGGCACGTGCGCCACAGTACATGCCTGCTGTCCCCCCAAGTCCAAACAGAAAACCCAGCAGCCAGTCAGGGGCAACGGCCATGCCAGGATAGAAAGGTGCCAGCAACTGATAAAAGGCCACACCAGCAACAGAGGTCACAAAGGTCCCCATAAGGGCTGCCCCTGCAACCGTGTACACAGGCAACCTGAAAAAACTTACGAAAAATGGGGCTATGATTGCGCCTCCGCCAATTCCGTATACCCCTCCCACAATACCTACTATCAGGCTCAGGGCTGATATCCCAAGCGTGTTTACGGTAAAATTCTCTCCATAGAAATCATAGGATATGCTGGTAAGGGAAAAATGCCTGACCCTGATACGGGGAAGCTCCTGCTCACCCTGCATGCTCTTGAACCTCTTTACGAGCTCCTGAAAACGCTCCTCTGCAGAACCTTGTCCGCCCCCATGGCGATTGGACTCGTACAGATCCCGGACAAGCCTCACCCCTATGTACAGCAACACGAGCGCGGCAAACATCTTGAAGTTGGTAGGATCTGGCAGGTATTTCACACGGATGATGGCCCCTGCCAGCACTCCAGGCAGGGTACCTGCCACCACCACCCAGGTAAGAGGCCACACCATCCGCCCTTCCCTTATATAGCGGTAAACACCGCCAGGTATGGCAACAATGTTAAAAAGCTGGTTTGTAGCGCTCACTGCAGGGGAGGTGAACCCAAGGATGCTCATCTGAAACGGCAGCAGCATGAAGGCACCGGAAACACCGCTCATGGACGTAAAAAAAGAGATCAGGAAAGCCACAGCGGGTGGCAACAGGGGATTGACGTCGATCTGGGCTACCGGGAAATACATGGCTCGCACTCCTTGTGGCCTGATTTACCATGAGGAGACACCAACTCATGGAAGTTTATGGACGATAATCACATTATAAAATTAAAGAGGTATCCAACCAGGATAATCGTAACAGCCACAATACCCACAAAAGTGGCAATGAGCTGTCTCTTCAACACCTGACTCAATATTACCATTTCAGGAAAGGACAGGGCAGTAACCGCCATCATGAAGGCAAGCGTTGTCCCAAGCGGCAGCCCCTTTGCCATAAGGGCCTGGACTATAGGGATCACGCCAGCAGCATTACTGTATAACGGCACACCGAGCAATACCGCCACAGGCACTGCCACCGGATTCGACGGCCCTGCGTATCGCAACAAGAAATCCTGGGGTACGTATCCATGCACCAGTGCCCCCACGGCAACTCCTGCAAGTACGTACAGCCAAATTTTTCCAAGGATATCCCTTACGTATCCACGCGCATAGGCCAGTCTCTCTCCCCAATCCATCTCAGGGATATCCGCCTGCCCCATCCTTATCTCCCAGACATAATCCGCCACAAATCTCTCCATGTTTAAACGACCGATAACAAGCCCTGCCACAATGGCCACACACAGCCCTGTGACAAGGTAGATGGCCGCAATCTGCCAGCCAAACAGGCCCAGCAACAGTATCAGAGCCACCTCGTTTACCATGGGGGAAGCAATCAGAAAACTGAAAGTGACACCAAGAGGGATACCTGCCTCCACAAACCCGATAAACAGGGGACAGGCTGAACAGGAGCAGAATGGCGTTACAACACCGAGCAGGGCAGCGAGTACATGCCCTGCAAACAGACTCTTGCCTGCAAGGAACTTGCGAGTACGTTCCGGGGGAAAATAACTCCTTATGACCGCCACAACCGAGATAATGGTGACAAGGAGAAAGAATATCTTGGTGGTGTCTTCAATAAAAAAATGCAGGGACTCTGTAAGATGGCTCCCCTGCCCCATACCAAGCCAGTTGTAGACTATGATATCTGCAAAAAGCGTAAATAGTTTGAGCACGGTTAGATCCCCACCATGGGCATGTGACAGCCGTTATTAACCATGGACATTATCCATCATCATAAATACACGCCCCCTGAAATGCAGAAGCAATAGGCAAAGTCCGCCAAGGTGTCATGCAACATGAGGGGTATCACAACCCAAGCTCCTCCCTGATCCTTGGGACAAGCTGCTCCACCATCCGGTCCCTCACCTGCCTGAATGGCTCTATCCTCTTCTCTTCATCATCAATAGGGACACTGGCCGGATCCTGAAATCCAACATGGATACGCCTGCCCTGTCCTGGCCATACCGGACACGCCCCTGCGGCCTGATCACACAGGGTCACCACCAGATCGAACTCCTGCCCCCTGAACTCATCTATGTGTTTGGATCTGGCAGAAGAGATATCTATTCCAATCTCAGACAGGACCTCCATTGATAGAGGGTGGACCCTGCCAGGGGCAGTACCAGCAGAACAGGTCTCCACCTGACCCTCAAGCCCACGGGATACCACAGCCTCTGCCATCTGGCTCCTGCACGCATTTTCCGTACACAAAAAGAGTATCCTCTTCACCTTCTCCTTCCCTTTCCGCACCTGCCATCACCAGAGAGACTGAACCGGTCTATGCCCTTCAGGCTCTCAATGAGACTCCTGCACTGACTGTCTGAAAGGACATGTGCCATTACAATGGACAACAGCCTCTCACTCAACTCGTCCCTTGGTTCAAGCGAGTAGATGATCCATGTCCCCTCCCTGTTACGCACCACAAAGCCTGCGTCTTCAAGCTGTTGCAGATGCCTGGACACGGTGGGCTGCGCAAAACCCAGGGCCTGCGTTAGCTCACATACACAGAGGGGCCTGTCTGAGAGCATGGCAAGAAGCTTCATGCGGGTAGGATCGGACAGGGCCTTTAGCTTCCTTGTAACACTCTTTAAATCAGTCAACATCATATTGACTATATAGTCATATAGCTATGAATATGTCAAGCATTCAACCCCATCACACCCAACCCACCAATATCACGCCACCCCATGCAAGTAACACAAAAGAACAAAAAAGCCGGAAACGACCATCAGGCTGCCTGCTGTATCTGGGCAAGCTTCCCTGTACCTTTCCAGCCCTCTGCCCTTATGACATTTACCAGATCAAGAGGGACCTCCCACCTGTTCAAAGGACTTATGAGATAAAGGCCATCCACAATACCTGAAATATCGGCAATCAACTGACGTGTCATCTCAAGGCCCGC
Organism: uncultured Desulfobacterales bacterium; assembly: GCA_964638145.1. GTDB lineage: Bacteria > Desulfobacterota > Dissulfuribacteria > Dissulfuribacterales > QOAL01 > S144-17. Next base: position 10,454 of record CAZXAK010000023.1, read on the forward strand.
CTTTCTCTGGTCCTCCAGCTTATCATACTTCCAGAGTGTGCTTCTGATATCCTCCGGAATGGTTATCCCCGGAAGCTCATTGTGGAGAAACTCGGCGCTCCTTGCAGAGATCAGGGGAAAGATACCCGGGAACATCACAAGGTTTAGATGCGAGGTATCATCCATCATGGCCTTTACTGATTCAGCATCGAATATGGGTTGTGTCATGACGAAATGGGCACCCATCAGGACCTTTTTTTCCAGACGCCTTACCTGCAGCTCAGGTTTGGAGGGCCGATAACTGAAGGCCACGCCAATGGAAAAATCGGTCTGCTCCTTCATTGGGCTTCCTGCCATATTGAATCCGCTGTTGAACTGGGAGATCATGCGCACGAGGCCAAAGGAATTAACGTCAAACACGCCACTTACCCCGGGCTGATCGGTAGAAGAGGCGGGATCCCCCGTGACCGCAAGGATTCCCCGTATGCCAAGCAGGTGGGCACCCATGATCTGGGTCTGAAGCCCAAGTACATTTCTGTCCCTGCAGGTGAGATGAATGACAGTTTCTATGCCACTCCTCTCCTTGATAATGTGCGCAAGAGAGAGGTTATCACTCCTAAGCACTGCCAATGGATTTTCCGCAAGGGTTATGGCATCAGCCCCTGCAGTGGCCAGGGCATCTGCACCCTCAAGCACCCTTGATACATCGAGATGAGGAGGCGGATCCAGCTCCACCAGCACAGGAAGCCTTGAGGCATCCATGGACCTGAGCAAACTACCTGCACCCGCCTTCCTGCAAGGCTCAGGCCTCTTGGCACCTGGCTCCTGCGCCTCTGAGGTCACAACCACGGAAACCCGTTTCTTGAGATGAAGGTGTTGTTGGAACTCATGAATATGGGCGGGAGTCGTACCGCAACACCCACCTACAAGACGCACCCCCATCTTTACCATGTCCGCCACCTTGTCAGCCATGTAAGATGGAGGCGTCGAGTAAACAGTCCGGTGATCAACCACCTCAGGCATTCCGGCGTTGGGAAATGCAGATATTGGGGCACGATCCCTGAGGATGGAGAGGTTCTCAACGGCCTCAAGCATGGCCTTAACGCCCCTGCCACAGTTGGAGCCCACCACGTCGGCCCCTGCATCAAGGGCCTGACGTCCACACTCCTGTGCCCCAAGGCCAAAGGCGGTTCTACCACCTGACGGATAGGCCATCTGAGCAATAATAGGCATACCAGGGACAATGCCACGCGCCACCCTTATGGCAATGAGCAACTCTTCAAGCCATGAAAATGTCTCCAGGATCAGGACATCCACCCCCCCTTCCACAAGGGCTGATATCTGTTCACCAAACGCCTCTTCTATCTCATGGGCAACGAGGGCAATCTCCTCTTCAGTACCTGTCTCTGCCGTATTTACCGCGCCTGACGGCCCCACGGAACCTGCCACAAATATGTCCTGGCCCGCTGCCTTTGCGGCTATCCTTGCGCCGGCAAGGTTGATCTCCCTAACCTGGTCTCCCTTGCCAAGTCCCTGAAGCTTGAAACGGTTGGCACCAAAGGTGTTGGTCTCTATAAGTTTGCTTCCGGCACGGATATACTCCTCATGAACCGAGTAAACCAGATCAGGTTCCTGGATATTCAAAAGATCGGTATTTGTCCCAAGGGCTATGCCCTTTTCGTACAGGTAGGTCCCGATAGCACCGTCTGCCAGCAGGACCTTCTGATCAAGATAGTCGAGAAAGTCTGTTTTCATGTTAAGGCCATTAATCGTTGATAAGGAGCATTACCTGTACACCCCATACCGCTCATAACCACAACGGCCCCTTATGCAATAGGGGACAGGCAGGAATCCTTTGATGTAGTTGCGTTTCCCTGTTGAATTACACCCTAACAGGTGGGATCATGGACTGACTTGCGTAGAAAATACCAGCATGACCTTCATTTTTAAAGGCAAATCGTGTAAGGAAATATACATAATACGTCAAGATAGTATGCAGTGAAACCGATCAAGATAAATATACTGCCAAGTTAACCACGAACAACGTCAGCATTTTCTTCAAATTTGAGATATCCACGGAGATAACAGACAATGTCAGTTCAAAAAGTAGCTGTAGTTGGACTCGGTTATGTAGGACTTCCCCTTGCCATTGCCTTTGGGAAAAAGATATCAACCATTGGATTTGACATCTCGGATGCCAAGATTGAAAACTACAACAAGGGCATAGACCTCATGGGTGAGGTGGATGAAGAGGACTTTGCAGCCGCAAAGCACATCACATTTACAAGCGATCCGCAGCGCATACGCGAGGCCGACATGATCATAGTGGCAGTCCCCACCCCGATAAACCAAAGCCACCTGCCAGACCTGAAGCACATCACAGCGTCTTCAAGGACTGTTGGAGAAAACATGTCACCCGGCTCCACGGTGATCTATGAGTCAACGGTTTATCCTGGTGTCACAGAAGATGTCTGTGTCCCTGTGCTGGAAGAGGCATCAGGGCTCAAATGCGGCAGGGACTTCAAGGTTGGCTACTCACCAGAACGCATCAATCCGGGAGACAAGGAACACACCCTTGAAAAGATCGTAAAGGTGGTGGCCGGACAGGATCAGGAGACACTGGACAAGGTAGCAGAACTCTATGAGATGGTAGTTGAGGCAGGGGTTCACAGGGCGGAGAGCATCAAGGTGGCTGAAGCGGCCAAGGTCATTGAAAACACCCAGCGGGATCTCAACATCGCTCTCATGAACGAGCTTGCCATCATATTCAACAGGCTGGGCATTGACACAAAGGCCGTGCTTGAAGCGGCTGGTACCAAGTGGAACTTCCTCCCGTTCAGGCCGGGCCTGGTGGGAGGTCACTGTATCGGAGTTGATCCATACTACCTCACCTACTGCGCGCAGCAGACAGGCTACAGGCCAGAGGTCATCCTCGCAGGCAGACGCATCAATGACTCCATGGGGGCATATATTGCCCAACGCACTGTCAAGGAGCTCATCCATGCAGGCATAAGGGTACAGGGTGCACGGGTGGTAATCCTGGGCCTCACCTTCAAGGAAAACTGCCCGGACATAAGGAATACCAAGGTGCTGGACATAGTTGACGAGCTAAAAGACTATGGCATCACCCCGCTGATCCACGACCCGGTAGCAGATCCGAAAGAGGCTATGGAGGTATATGGAATCAAACTGCTCCGTGAGCTTCCGGCAAGTACTGACTGTGTAATTGCCGCGGTAGCCCATCAGGAGTACAAGGACATGGGAGCAGACGCAATACGTGACCTCCTGGTGCCAGACAAGGGAATCGTCATAGATGTCAAGGGGCTGTTCTCCAGAAAGGATTTTCCCATGGATAATGTCAAATACTGGAGGCTGTAAAAAAAACATAACACCTCATGCAGCACTGACATATCTTCAACCCCATTACACACACGACAAATAGTCAGCCAGGATATGAAAGGCCGTACAGGCAGACAAAGACTAATCAAGAGAGGAGATCATGGTCACAGAACAACTCTCACACAAGGAGAGAAGATTCCTGCTGAATGTAGCAAGAGAGGCCATAAGATGTGAGCTCGCAGGCAAACCGTTCACATTGCCTGCCCCTCCCGCCTCCCCAGCCCTCCATGAACACCGTGGCGCTTTTGTAACACTACACCAGAACGGACAGCTAAGGGGCTGCATAGGCAACTTCATAAGCCCCAGGCCACTGTATGAAACCGTGGCAGACATGGCCTTGTCTGCCGCCTTCCATGATCCCCGGTTTCCACCTCTGAGGGCTGACGAATTCGACACAATTGATATAGAAATCTCAGCCCTGAGTCCACTTGAACCCATACAGGATGTGGAGCGTATTCAGGTGGGAACACATGGTATCTATCTGATAAACGGCCCGTACAGCGGGGTCCTGCTCCCGCAGGTTGCAACCGAATATGGGTGGGACAGGTACACCTTCCTTGATCAGACATGCATGAAGGCTGGCATGAATCCAGGGTGCTGGCGTGACCCAGGGACACAGATACTGATATTCAGCGCAGAGGTATTCGGAGAAAAATCAGAAGGGCTGCTGTGACAGACACTTAAGGGAAAAACAGCATGTTCATACCCCTGAGCCGCAGGAGCAGCCTGATACAGGGGTGACAGGTCGCTCCGAGGTTATCTCAAACCTGCCATCAGAACCACAACTGCAGGTGCCGTCACGCTGACTGTCCGGCTTTACGAAGTCAATCCTGACATTACCACACTCTGCCAACAGAGAGTGATGTATAAAAAACTGGATTCCTCCGGATTCAAAGACCCTGTCCTGGTCAGAGGCATCATCAAGGACGATCCCAAGGGCAGGGCCGTGGCATCCACCCTCAAGGAGGGTTACCCTGATTCCAGACTCAATTCCGTTTTGTGAAAAATAATCCTTTATCTTCTGCAGGGCTACAGGGGTTACCTCTATCATCTGACCTTGTCACCTTGTAAAAACTCCGTCTGCTATCCGAAAAGACGTATCTGCTCACCGGACATCACATCTACATCACATCGTAACATAAACCCGGATACTCCAAACGTCAAACACCTCACCCCTTGATAAGATTCAGAAGATCGGATGCCTCCTGAAACCCGGCATAACCATCCAACAGACACTGCTGCAGATCATTCTGGTCAAGCCCAAGCCGTGCAGGAAGATCGGGATGCACCTTGTATCTGAACCCATCTACGCCCACACCGATTCCGAGCTGCACGGTAAGGATATCACTCAACGCCAGTTGTGCTGACAGATCATCCTGCATATAGAGATCGGGATCATGATGATTACGGACAGCCCTGACGATATCAGGAGGAAATTCCCATTTGCGCAGTATGTCAGAACCTATAACTGCATGATCACCTCCCAGGACATCCCACTCCGCCTCGGTAAAAGTGATATTGTTCCCATTGGCCTTCTTGACGATCTCTCCGAGGCGAGGCCCCACATAGAGATGCATCACCGTCTTGCCGATATCATGGAGAAGGGCTGCGGTAAAGAGCACGGCCGGTTCGGCATAACCACAACGAGAGGCCACGCATTCGGATATAATGGCGCATCCCATGCCATGGGCCCACAAATCAACTGCCTGCATGTTGTAACCATCAATCTTCTCCGACAGGAACGGCATGCTGGCGCTTGCCACCAGGACCTGCCTTATCTGTTGCTGCCCAAGCAAGGCAAGGGCAGTGTCAAGGCTTGTGACCTGACGGGCAAGGCCGAAATGTGCAGAGTTGGTAAGATGAAGTATGTTTGCCGTAAGGGCCTGATCATATCTCAACACATCTGCGAGCTGTTCCATTGTGGTATTGGGGTCGTCAAGAAGCTCCATGGCCTTTTGCACCACTTTTGGAAAAGAGGGAAGCGTGCTCAGGGAATCAAATATATAGTCAAGGGTGAATTCCTCCACTGCGATACTGTTCATATGCTGACCTCCTGGCCTGTGGAAAGAATGACACTGAGAGATTCTGCACCAGCCTCAAGCACCACAGATCTGTCAAAACTTCCCCCTACGTGTTCAGCCCGCACGGGAAGTCCGTTCTTCTGCAGGAGCTTTTTGGCAGCAGCGTACAGGTGGACCCCAAGGGAGAGTTCCTTTGGTTCTTCCATAAATCTGCCGGCGCCAACCAGCCATATAAGGAGATTTTTCCTGTCTGCACCAGCGGCCTTGATATCCTGAAACACCTTCTTCAGACTTGAAGCCACATCGATACAGGCAGGTGACAGCCGGGATGTATCAATGCCATTGACTGAAGGCAGCAGAGGAACTGCCATGGCTGATATACTGGTCACCGGATCGCTTATACAGATGGCAACAGTGGCACCCAGTGACTGGGCCTCTATCTCCGATGCCTCCCGGCCGGTGATGCCACAGCCCCCCTTAGGAACGGTTATCCTGCTCATAAGACAAAGACCTCCAAAACTTTCATGTCACCCCAATGGAGACAGACAACTTGTATAGACGTGAAAGGCCATTTGGCTGGCCATACATTTTCGCGGTAAATGGATTTTAATTGCTCCTATTAATGCTCATCGGGGAGGAGTTCTGAATTCTTGAATTTCCCTGGGTTGGATAAGGCATTTCTACAGAGCAATTTCACCCCCCGTTGGGACAGCAGCAATCAGTGGCTTGAAACAAGGCTGACATCTGCGGTTTTAGTGCTTAATTTTAAATGAAACCCGAAACAGAAGACACCCATATGGCCTTTGCCAACTGCTTCTGCATTTCAGGTGCCCTGGAGTATGGGTAATGAACAAGGACACGTCATACCAGGCATGGCAAATCCAGGGAGCCGGGGCAAGGCAGACAGAATAACCATTGGAGGGATACCTGATGAAAAAGGCAGAATTCTGGGAAAAGACCGGAGACGGAAAGGTCCGATGCGGCCTGTGTAACCACCACTGTGTAATTCCCTCTGGGAAAAGAGGGATATGCGGGGTAAGAGAAAACAGGGATGGTGAACTTCAGACCCTTGTGTATGGCAGACTCATATCCCGCAACTCGGACCCAGTGGAAAAAAAGCCTCTGTTCCACTTCCTGCCAGGCTCAATATCTTTCTCTATCGCCACGGTAGGATGCAACTTCAGATGCCGGCACTGTCAGAACTGGCAGATATCCCAGTACCCGCACCTATATAATGGAGAGATTGCCGGAGAAGAGGTTTTACCTCAGGAGGTGGTGGACAATGCCCTTGCCGTCGGGGCCCGAAGCATTGCCTATACCTATGTGGAACCAACCATCTTCTATGAAATGGCACGGGATACAGCAGTACTTGCCCGCAGATACGAGGTACGCAACATCTTTGTAAGCAATGGTTATATGGCCCCTGATGTCAGCCGCGCACTTGCAAGTGTACTTGACGGCATCAACATCGACCTGAAGGCATTTACGGACAAGTTCTACAAGGAGATCTGTGGTGCCAGGCTCCAGCCAGTCTTGGACAACATAAAACTCATGCATGACCTTGGTGTATGGGTGGAGGTTACCACACTGATAATTCCAGGCTGGAACGACTCCAGAGAGGAACTCCGGGACATCGCCCGTTTTATCAAGGGGATTTCACCGGCAATCCCGTGGCACGTAAGCGCATTCTATCCCACATACAAACTTACGGACAGCCCACCTACCCCTGCAGAGACTTTAATAAAGGCCAGGGAGATTGGCCTTGAAGAAGGGCTCAGGTTTGTCTATCAGGGCAACATACCCGGCGCAGGCGGAGAAAATACATACTGTCCGGCCTGCGGTACTGACCTGATAAACAGACACGGTTACACCATCCTGTCAAACAGACTCACAGAAGGAAAATGCCCATCATGTGGAGAGATCATAGAGGGCGTATGGACATGAACCCCAAAGGACGGTCCACTACTGCAAAACTTGCTTGACAGCCTTTCGTTTGTGACGGGGTTTTCGTGCCGGTCTGATCCCCATGCGCAGATTGATATACTGTCTCAATGCTGCACAGTAGAGATGCCCGGCTACATGCGCAAGATCCTCCCTGGTACCAGAAGGGGCAACCTGAAACTGTGTGGCCTTGGACCTGCTCTCTGCCACAAGCCACTCTACCTGTGCCAGTGTCTGCACCTGGTCCCGAGGGCTGTGAATAAACATCACGGGCTTGGTGATCTTTTGCATCCGCTTCCGGTTAGAAAACGGGTCAGCGCATTGTTCCATGCACTTATCTACTACCTCAACGGGTACTCCTACCCCCTTGAGGAAATCTTCTGTACGGTCAAAAGCGCTTTCAAGGATCAGACAGAGCAGATCATCCTCAAATTTTTCAGCCATCATAAGTGCAGGGGCACAACCAAGAGACCTGCCCATGACACATAGTTTGCCCTGCCTGCCATCCTGTTTCATCCACTTCTTCACTCCAAGGAAAAACGTCTCTGCATCAGAAGGCATGGCGGTAAAGGAGGCCTTGCCCCCACTCTGCCCTATCCCGCGATAGTCAAGGCTTATCAGGTTGAATCCATACTCTCCCATGCCTTCTGCAAGCATGGAGAGTGTCTCCTCTGTCTCATACTCGGCAGGATAATAGATGATATGGGGCTTGTCCGCCCTGCCCTCATATACCCTGCAGTTGAGCGGCGTGCCATCCTGGGCATAAACCGTCATGGTGTACAGGTCAGTATGCCTGAGTTCCGGCATGTCCTCCTGTTCCTGGCGCATGAAAGAGGTACTGTCAAAGAGGATATCTTTTATTTCAGGCCGTTCCAGTGCGGCCAGGTCTCCTATTTCCACCAGTTCTGCCTCTCTTTAAATTCCATAAGTTCTTTTCTGCGATAAGCAGAGGCCAGCCTGTCATGCCCCATGTACTTCAGTGTGTTCTCCTTGATACTATTGAGGAGTTTGGCAAAAACTTCATCCTTTTCCCTCTGGTCAATGAAATTTCGCTCTTTCCTGATCTCAAATGTTACACAGTCCCCATGCTCTTCCCTGAACTTTTCAAAAAGCTCCCTGCCATTTTCAAACTCTTCGAAATCAGACTCGGTAACTTCAATATCAATCCGGATAATAAGACCAACGAGCCACCTGTCACCTGCGACCCTGCGGGAATAGTCATACACCTCTGCCGTAAGGCCATTGGGGAGCTGGTATGACTCGAGATATACTTCTGGTAGTTTAGTAGTCATCATACCTCTTTAAAAAGGAACATGATTCACAAATGCTCAAAGAAACAATAAACCGGGAGAACGGAACGTATCGGCACCAGACTCCCGGTGGATTACTGTACAAACAGAGAGCGGGAACTCTCCTCCACATACGTATTTGAAGGACAGCAAGGACCGCTTGCAGCCAAGCCCTTAGTGTTTGAATGCCCTCTGGCCGGTAAATACCATTGTTGCAGGTGGATCCGCCTCATTACAGGCCTCGATGGACTCCCAGTCCCTGAGAGATCCTCCAGGATGAACCACAGCAGCAACACCCTGCCTCAACCCCACATCAACACCATCCCTGAAGGGGAAAAAGGCATCGGACACCATTGTTGAGCCTGGAAGACCGGCCCTGTCCTCCTTGACTTTGGCATCTATCTCCTCTTTTTGGGCAGCATCACGCTCCCCCTTCTCCACGGCAAGCTCCAGTTCCTTGTAGGAGATGCCATACTTGTCAAAACAGGTAATGTCCGCATACTTGGTATATGCCTTGTAAACCGCGATTTCAGCAACACCCACCCTGTCCTGTTCACCTGTGCCTATCCCTACAGTGACCCCGTCCTTGACATATATGACAGAGTTTGATGTAAGCCCCTGCTCAACGGCCCAGCCAAAGATAATATCCTGGTACTCCTGTTCTGTGGGAAGCCGTTTTATCTTGTATAGCTTGCCCTTGTATTCGCACTCGGCTGGCTTTAGGTCATCCTTTGAACGTATCTTGTTCACCGGTGACTGTTGAATTATGATTCCACCATCAATGAGGCACTTGAAGTCAACGAACCGCTTCTCCCAGAAAGAGGCCAGGTCATTTATGCGATTTATGCGGATGATGCGGAGATTTTTGCGTCTGGCAAGTATCTCAACCGTACCATCCTCATACTCAGGGGCCACAACCACCTCCACATACTGATTACTGATGGCCTCTGCAGTGGCCTTGTCAACGGCCCTGTTCATGGCCACACAGCCGCCAAATGCAGCAACCCTGTCTGCCCTCAATGCCTTGGTAAAGGAATCTTCAATGGAATCAGCAAGCGCGACACCACATGGATTATTGTGTTTCACAATGACGGTTGCCGGCCTGTCCATAAGAAATTTTAAAATATTCAAAGAGTTGTCAACATCAGTAAGATTGATCTTGCCAGGGTGCTTTCCTGCCTGGATCATATCCTCTTCAGTAATGGCACTGACCAGGCCATTGCCAGGGGAAATGTACTGACAGTCTCCCAGCACAAGGTTTCCATTAACCAGTTCGTAAAGTGCAGCCTGCTGATCAGGATTCTCGCCATAGCGCAAACCGCGTTCCTCCATCTCCCCTGTACTCTCGTTCTTGATGGTCCATGTACGTTTGCGGTAAACCAGCTCCTGACCTCCAAACGATATCTTCATCTCCTCTGGAAACTGGTCTCCCAGTATGGTCTTGTACATCTTCTTCATGTCTGTCATGGCGTTTCTCCTTAAATTGACAAAATAGGCAAACTTATATCAACCTGAATTGAACGATTCCCAAGTTTGCATGAGATGCAAGGCGGAGGATACGCAGACGTACTGTTGTACTTCAGGTATCCGGCAGGTAAGCGAAGACTCCGAATTTGAATCGCTCAATTCAGGATCAACCATGCCTGAGTACAGGCGGATTATAACTGATGGTACCTTTGATACAGTCAGCAACTATAACCCAACTGACATCCAATTGCCAAGTTTCCCCAGAAACATTAAGCAATTGGTCAGAGGTCTTTCAGCTAACGAAAGGATATAACTGTCATCCTGTCTATCAGATAAAAAGCATACATCCAGAACAGGGCATTACCCATGAACACCTGCCACAACGGAACAGGCAGAGGCGATCTCATACGAAGGTCATGGAGAGGCAGCGGCTCAGCACCACCCATCCGGGTAATGAACGTATACATCACAAAACACTCCAGAGCAAATGGAGGAAAACCAAGGAATCCAGCCACAGGCATCTCAAAGAGTTTGATATTGCCTACGAATGGGACTGTATAAACCCACTTGGCCGTGGCCCAGAAATTCCAGAACTCCCAGAGCAACCCGCAGATGAGTCCTGCCACAAGCAGCCTGATCATACGGCCAGGACGCCCCTGGGAGAGGTCCCTGATCAGGCTCGGAGCACCAAGACGCAGGTTTACAGGATCCAGCACCAGCACGAAACCGCCCCACACCAGGGGAAAGAAGTACATAGGCCACATAACAGGCAGAATGAGCATAAGCGCACCGGCCAACTGACACCAGGCCATGAGATTTCCTGTTATCCTGAATGGCCGGCAGGCGACATGCCGAAACCTGTCAGATATCCTCAGCAGCTCTGAGGTGACAAACAGGCCGGGCAGTACTGTGGCAAAGGAAAGTGCATAGCCTGTCCACCTGACCGGAAGGATGGAGACGAGATGTAGGTAATGCCAGTTACTGAGCCGCAAGTTGAAGAGTTCAAATATCAGCCAGATGGTGGTTGACCAGGGAAGGAGATAGAAAAAGGCCCTTGGCCTTGACAGGATGGGAGAATATCCCTCAACAGCAGAAATAATTGCATCGGACAGAAAGATGTATGGCCACCATGCGAACAGGTAAAAAAAGTCCCCTACCACCCCAATACCTGCAAAAAGCAGGACCTCAGAGATGACAAGAGCGAAAAAGGCCGCCCTGCCATAAGCAGGCAGGGCAAGAAACAACCCGGAAACCCTATTTCTTCCTGTTCGCTTCAGTTGATTTCTCCACATCAGCCACCAGGCCTATTCTTTTCAGCAGCCTGTCTCTTTGAAGCACTCCGGACTGGAACCGGCCATCCTGAAAGATGTATGTAGGTGTACCGGTAATACCCTTGCTCTGAAGGAACCTGACGGTATCCTGAACCAGCTTCCTGCCTTCGGCACACTGGTTGTCGGAACGGTGACGGCTCTTGAGTCCCTCAAGTCCCTTCTTGTCACATATTATGGATACACACTCTTGCCTTGCCCCCTTATGAAATTTCAGGGGATAGAGGAGCACCCTGACCTGAAACAACCCTGCCTCTGCCAGAGGTTCAAGAATGGCTTCCGCCTTCTTGCAGTAAGGACACTGCGGGTCTGTCACAAAATAAACCACAGGCCCCTTATCCCCTATAGTAAAGGCGGTGAGTTTTTCAAGCACCTTCATCTGGGGGGGGGTAAACCTGTTAATCTCCATCATGGCCTCGCGGGTGAGATTCATACCGTCTGAGGTCCTGTACACGTCTCCAGGAATAATGTACGAACCTGCAGAGTCAACATACAGCACCCTCTTCCTGTTCTGAAATGTTATTTCAACCCGGCACAGGCCCTTGACCTTGGCTGGCTGAACATTCTTCACGCTGATGGACTTGCGGAAGGTCCTGTTTATCATGTTCTGGACCTTGGATATCTCAGGACATGCGGCACTGTCTGTTCCTGCGTCCTTTTTGGCAACGGATACAGAGGCCACGCACAAGGAGAGGAAAAAGACTGTAGGTAATAGGATATATCTGGGGTTCATGTAACTGCAGCTCCTTTATCAATAGGTATCATCAATAGGAATTTTGTTAGGGGGAAGAATCCATGTTCCAGGACAAATAGACGGCAGATGATGCTTTTTACAACGATTGAAAATAAAAAAAACACCATCTGCCCTTGTCAATTGCCTTTGTATTCCAGACGGTTTGCAGGATTGCGGGAATCAATCCTTGGGCCACCACCTTACTCCGAGCCTGCGAATGACATTGAGTCCGCCTGCAAGGACCAGTGTATTATCTATACCAACACTCTTCAAGAAGAGCTGTATCTCATATGAACGGGTACCTGCGTTACATATTATAATCCACGTCCTGTCCTTTGGAAGTTTTTTATAGTTTTCCCTGACCTGATCATACACCATGGAGACCCATCTCTGTCCGAATGCCTTGACAAAGGGTTCCGCCTCTGTTGGATGGCGCAGGTCAAGGGCCGTCCAGTCCTCATGAGCAGTGATTCCATTCATCCAGGCATTGAACTCCTCCGGGCTTATCACCCTGAGTCTGCCCTCCACAAGGTTATCTGCAATATTGGCTGCGGCATTCAACACATCCACTGCCGTAGAAAATGGTGGTGCATATGCAAGTTCCAGCTTGCTGAAATCACTGATATCTGCTCGACGCGCCAGAAGCCCGGCTGCGGCATTGATCCTGGCAAGCAAACCGTCACCCATCTTGGCAAAACCCTGAAGGCCTAACACACGCCGTGTTGCCCTGTCCACCACGAGATGATTGAACATCAGGGCCTGGGTAGGAAAAAAATGGGCCCTGTCAGACTGCACTGCCATGGCACCAACCGCATCAAAGCCTTCTGCCCATGCTACCTCAAGACTCAACCCCGTTGCACCTACACAGCAATCAAACACTTTCATTATGAAGCTACCCACAACGCCTTCGAACACAGAGGGCAGCCCTGCCAGGTTGTCACCCACTACCCTGCCCTGGCGGTTGGCAACTGAACCAAGCGGGGCATAGGCCTTTTTGCCTGATATTAGATTATAGGTCTCCACACAGTCACCAGCCGCATATATGGAGGGATCAGAGGTCTGCATCCTCTGATTCACCACTATGGCACCCATTGGTGATACCTGAAGGCCAGCCTCTGCCGCAAGCTCACCACGCGGACGCACACCTGCAGCCATAATCACCAGATCCGCCTCTATCTCCCTCTTGGGTGTAACCACCGCACATACGTTGCCATTACCATCATCCTTGAAGCTCTGGGCCCCTTCGCCAGTAAACACCTCAACACCGTTTTCCCTGAGATGATGCTCAACCATGCCTGCAATGGACCTGTCCACGATACGTGGCAGGACCTGGGGCATGAACTCCAGTATGGTGGTCTTTACCCCCCACAGATCGGCAAGGGCCTCAGCCATCTCAATCCCAATGGCACCGCCACCTATTACAACGGCAGACCCCACCTTGCCCTTGGCAAGCAGCTCCTTTATTGCCATTGCAGGGTGCATGCTGGAGATGGTGAATACGTTGTTGAGGTCCTTTCCGGCAATGGGAAGCACATTGGGTCTGCTACCTGTAGCAAGCACCAGTTTGTCATAGGGCAGAGTGCTCTTGTCTCCTGACCTGACATTTTCCACGTGCAGGACTTTCTCTTTCCTGTCAATGGACAGGGCGCGGGTCTCGGTCATGACATTGACCCCCTTGGCCTCCCTGAAGAACCGCTCGTCACGAACCATATGGAAACTGGTAGATCGCAACTCCTTCTCGTCAGATACGTCCCCTGAGACAAAGTACGGAATCCCGCACCCGCCGTATGATATCAGGTTGTCCTGATCCACTATGGTAATCTCGGCATCTGGCATAAGCCGCCTTGCCCTGCATGCCGCCTTTGGCCCTGCTGCAACACCGCCTACAATGACTATTTTTTCACCCATGAAAGTTCCTCCTTTCAAAAACGCCTCAGGGGCTGTACTGTTAAGTCAGATTTCATAACGAGTGTGAAACATAGATACCATGTTCTCAAACTGTGAGAAATGGTTAACATGTTGATAGTATGGAGATTTACATGCCAGGTGGCGCATGGCAATGTCCTTCTGAGTGGCAGGTTAGCACAAGAAGATACGTGGCGTGACCTGAAAGTTTGGCTGGTTAGACTATCACATAAGTGATAATATGCCAATAATAATGGATATCTTCAGATAAACCCGATGAAATTTTACAAAAAATACTTATAGTTTCATATAGTTGGGATCATACTGCAGGGCACCTGGAATACAGGGGCAATTAGCAGAGACCGATTGGGATTCCTTCACCTCCCTGCGCCTTGCCAGCGAACAAAATTTTCCGTTTCCAGGTGGACGGTTACCATAGACCCTACGCTGATTATTGAAAAACTATTTTTGTCTGTTAAAGTACACCCCATGGACATCTCAAAAGACCAGGACAGGGATGCAAAATCCCGCAAGTCCGGCAGCGACAGCTGCGACAAAAAGCAGGATGAATCCAGTGAAATCCTCTCTCCCCTTCCTTCGCAGGAGGACCTTGAGAAGGAAATCGGAGATTACCTGTCAAAAAAATACGGGGGTAAGGTACGCATAGTCTCCCAGATGGTTTTTCCAAAACATCTCAAGCCGGATGAGACAGGCAAGGAGGGTGACGGAGTTGGACCAGACGGAGACCACGTCTCCTTTGACCTCAAACCTGAAGAACTTGAGGAGTATCTCAACAGGTTCGTAGTACGTCAGGAAGAGGCCAAGGCCATACTTGCCACAAAGGTGTGTACCCACTTCAACCGTATTCGCTATCTGAATGAGAGCGGACATGACTCTCTGCCAGTCGGCAATATCAAGAACAACATAATCCTCATGGGTCCCACCGGAGTGGGCAAGACATTCATTGTCAAACTCATTGCAGACCGGCTCGGTGTGCCCTTTGTAAAGGGAGACGCCACCAAGTTCAGTGAGACAGGTTATGTAGGCGGAGACGTGGAGGATCTTGTCAGAGATCTTGTTCGGGAAGCAGATGGCGATGTCAAACGGGCCGAGTGCGGTATCATCTATATTGATGAGATAGACAAGATTGCTGCCACCCGCAACCTGCACGGACCAGACGTATCACGGGCCGGGGTGCAGCGAGCCCTTCTTAAGCCCCTTGAAGAGACCGAGGTGGAACTCAAGACGCCCCACGACCCTATATCCCAGCTCGAGGCCATAGAACGGTACAGAAAGACAGGGAAGAGGGACAGGCGCACAATAAACACAAAAAATATCCTGTTCATCGTCAGTGGCGCATTCTCTGGCTTAGAAGACATAATCAGGAAGCGGCTCACGAGACAGTCCATCGGTTTTGGTGCCGAGATCAAGAAGGACGAAGAGATAGACTGGCTTGCCCACGTCAAGCCTCAGGACCTCATCGAATACGGCTTTGAGTCAGAATTCATTGGCCGTATCCCTGTAATTGCGCTGCTGCATGAACTTTCGGAAGATGATCTATATGACATCCTTCGAAACCCCAACAGCAATGTGATAATCAGCAAAAAACACGACTTCAGGGCCTATGGTATTGACCTGAAGTTTGAACCCGATGCATTGAGGTTACTGGCCCACAAGGCATATGAGGAAAAGACAGGTGCAAGGGCCTTGGTAAGTGTGGTGGAAAAGGCCCTGCTTCCCTATGAAAAACGCCTTCCTTCACTGGATGTGTCGTTCCTCGTGGTAACCAGGGAGATGGTTGAAGACCCTGAGGGTGAACTGGAGAAGTTTCTCGAAAATCCGTTCAATTCGCGTCTGCTTCGCAGTTACGAGGCACTGGTGGCCCACGAAAAGGAACAGATAGCCGCAGGCCTCAAACACCATGAGCTGCCACAGTGGGCGGAAGACGGTGTGGAACTGACAGAAAAACGCCAGGAACTGATCGCGCATCTCTGCCTAAAGCAGGACATGCCTGTGGAAAGGGCTGCTGACAAGGTGCTGTTCTGGATACGCCAGATAAGGAGTTACGAGGTCTCTTTCTTCAACCGTTGCGGGGTAAGGATAGAGTTTGATGACAGTGCCATAGACAGGCTCCTCGAGGGATGTCAGTATGACTCTGGCAGCCTTTACAGCCAGTGCGAACGCCTCAGCAATATACTTGAATACGGTCTCACCATGGTCAGGGAGAGATCTGGCCAGGACGTATTTTATATCTCATCTGAAGCTGTAGAAAATCCCGAACTATATATTAACAGACTGATAAGACAGAGTTACACATCCGATTCATAGGAGGTATCTGCTGCAAAGACTGCCAAATCGAAGTGAGCAGAGGGGAGGGTCCGTGTGCTCATGTGTCACAACTGCGTTCTTGCCACCTGAATCTGCACTCCGGACATTTATGCGCAACCTACAGGAAGTACAGGTTAGCCGGAATCAGGCAATACGCTATGGCAGTACGACACGGGTCAGCAGGTTCACTACAGGAGAGGAATTTATGGGTGCTAAAAAGATTCTTCTGGTCGATGACCGGAAGGATGTACAGGAGATTCTGCAGGAGTATGGAAGACAGAAACGTCTGGAGATACTCATTTCAGAAAATGGACAGGATGCGCTTGATACAGCCAAGGAGCAGAAGCCAGACCTGATCATCATGCGCAAAAACATTCCGGCGCTTGATGCACTTTCAGTGAGTGTATTGCTGAAAGAGACAGAGGACACAGCGGACATACCAGTGGTTGTAATCTGCTCAGGCGTAACCGGCGACGAAAAGGAACGTTTTCGGGATGCCGGCCTCACTGGCTGCGTTGAAGAACCTGTAACACTTGATAAGATCCAACAGGGTCTGAGCAAATGGCTGTAGGACCTGGAATGACCTGGACAGCAGGGCTCGTGTAGCAGACTCTATCTGCCATATAGGTTCCTGTAGCATGACAGCGTGATATAAGGAGATAGGCTCTAATGATGTATCCTGAATACAGACCGAGAAGACTGCGCAAGAACGAAGCAGTCCGTTCCCTCATCAGGGAGACATCCCTTAGCTTGGACCACCTTGTCTATCCACTGTTTGCCGCACCGGGCAAAGGGGTAAAAGAGGCTGTAGGTGCCATGCCGGGCTGTTACCAGATGTCTGTTGACATAATAGTGGAAGAGGCCAGAAAACTACGGGACCTTGGGATCCCGGCAATACTGCTGTTTGGAATACCTGAAAAAAAGGACGAACGTGGCTCCCACGCATGGATCAGCAATGGAATTGTTCAACAGGCCGTATCTGCGGTGAAACAGGCGGTTCCGGACCTATATGTGATAACTGACGTATGCCTTTGCGAGTACACCTCCCATGGACATTGCGGCCTGTTGTCCAAGCCAGGCAGATCCAAACAGGGTGGACAAAAGCAGGGTAAGAGACCTGCTGCAAACGCGGAAGATGTTGAAATCAACAACGACGCCACCCTCGAGCTACTGGCCAAGGTGGCCCTGTCCCATGTGCGGGCAGGTGCTGACATGGTGGCTCCCTCTGACATGATGGATGGCAGGGTTGATGCCATCAGGCAGACCCTGGATGAAAACAACTTTGATACCACGCCAATCATGTCCTATGCTGTAAAGTATGCGTCGTCATTTTACGGTCCATTCAGAGACGCCGCAGAGTGTGCCCCCCAGTTTGGTGACAGGCGTGCATACCAGATGGACCCAGCCAATGCACGTGAAGCCCTGAGAGAGGCTACTCTCGACATGGAAGAAGGGGCAGATATCCTGATGGTAAAGCCAGGAATGCCCTACCTCGATATAATCCATGCACTAAGACAGGAGTTTACCCTGCCCATTGCCGCTTACCAGGTAAGCGGGGAATACTCCATGATCAAGGCCGCAGCGGCAAATGGCTGGATAGACGAGAAGAAGGTAGTCATGGAGTCCCTTCTCTGCTTCCGCAGGGCAGGTGCAGACATAATAATCACCTACTTTGCCAAGGACGTCGCAGGATACCTCGCCTGATAGTTCGAGCGCGCTCCTGCGCAAGAACAGTCGCCTCCCCAAGGCCCTTGCCGCACTGTCACACAGGGGCTTTCCCCTGCTCCTTGCAGGCCAGGCAGCCGCTTTGCTCGGAACGTGGGTACAGGGAACGGCGCAGAGATGGCTAATACTCGAACTTACCAACTCCCCTCTTGCCGTAGGGCTTCTCGGGGCAGTGGCAGGCCTTCCCATACTGCTGTTTGCATTCATGGGCGGGTGGCTCGCTGACCGTCTCCCCAGGATATCCTTTCTCAGGGGCATACACACCATAGTGCTGGTCCAGTCTGTAATATTTGGGCTCTTGGTGCAATCTGGGCTGATCAATGTCTATGAAATACTCGCGCTTGCGTTTATGCTTGGCGTGGGCATGGCCTTTGAGGTGCCTGCCAGACAGTCCCTGCTGTATGACCTTGTGGGACGCAACGACATTACCAACGCCCTTGCCCTTCACTCCACCACATTTAACCTTGCCAGATTTACCGGGCCAGCCATTTCGGGACTCCTCATGGGAGCAGGGCTTCTATATGCGTGTTTTTACATAAAGGCCCTGTCTTGCATTATAGTAATACTCATGCTGACTGCTGTAGCCCGCACCCTTCCAGGCATGAACACTCCCCCTCCCACCAACAGGGAGAGAAAGGGATTTCTGAACTCCCTGAAAGAGGTCCTGGGGTTCGCCCATTCCCACCGTATCGTAGGCCCCCTGCTCCTCATAGTCGTACTTTTCAGCATCCTTCTCCTTCCCTACTCCATACTGCTCCCCTCTCTCGGAAGGGACATCCTTGGCCTGGGGGCAAAGGAGTATGGCTTTCTGTGTGCGGCAAATGGCCTGGGTGCACTGCTAAGCGCCATGTTCGTCGCCACATTCGGACACAGGGGAAGTCGCGAACGCTGGTGGTGGACAGGCGCTGTACTCTTTCCAGTATCCCTGGTATTTACAGGTATGGCAGCCACCTACTGGCAGGCCATGACCCTGCTATTCATCAGCGGCTTTGTCATGGTCATAACCACTACCAGTGCCATAAGCCTGTTGCAGTTGAATGCACCTGATCACCTCAGAGGCCAGCTCATGGGTATATTCACCACCAGCTTCATGGGACTCTTCCCTGTGGGCAGCCTTCTGCAGGGTTCCTTGGCCCAGTATGTGGGTATCAGGTTTACCATGACAGGCACTGCCTGTGTGGCCTTTGCGGTAGTTGCAGTCATAATGTTCAAAAGTATCAAAGGGATAGCATATAGCAAAGCGGGGCACTGACAGCCACTGCCGCCTGTATAAAATAATTACGGAAAATCAAAGAAAAAGATTTACTTTTACATCCGGTGCATGTAGGGTGGTTATTAATGGAATGCCGAATGTGGGTATTCCAAATATATCTTTCTTTATTTTAAAGACCTCTTTCAAGAGGCCAGTACAAAGGAGTAGTTCAAGATGTCAGAAGGTACAGTAAAATGGTTTAATGCTTCCAAGGGTTTTGGCTTTATCGAGACAGATGAGGGTGGAGATGTTTTCGTCCACTACTCATCCATCAAAACAGATGGCTACAAGACTCTTGATGAGGGCGCAAGGGTTCGCTTTGATATAGTTCAGGGAAACAAGGGCCCTGCTGCCGAAAATGTAAGCACTATATAAGAGAACCATTAAATAGCGACCATTCAAGCCCTGCTTTGCAGGGCTTTTTTTGTTTCTACAGAAAACATTAACAAAACATCCATCTTTCCATCAAAAAACTGTCCGGAACAATATTTCCGTCGCACACACCGGTCTAACAAACTGATTTTCCATACAGATCAACCTGACACCATATTGCAACCCATACTCTTCACCCAGCATGTCTCTTTTTTATTCCAACCCGTAGTAAAAATACTACATGCCATATGGAGATATTCCCTGCCCGCAGCCATCCATAGAAATAATCCTGTCATACGCATAATTCCCCTCCAATTGCCTGACTCATCGACCATGCAAGGTATAATGCGCCACTATATGCATACATACATCAGAACACCCCACTATCAGACAATATCGACATGCACTCTTTAAAACGAGACACCCCACGCACATTTTTATTTAAAAATCAACCAATTACACCAAACAAAGCGGGGAGCCACAAAAAATTATAGTCAAAGGACCCAAAAGTGGCACATGCGTTGCAAGTATTCTGAGCAGATGTACAACAGGGCGGCGTAGCCAAGTGGCAAGGCAATGGTCTGCAAAACCATCATCCCTGGTTCGAGTCCAGGCGCCGCCTCCACACCACTTAGGGCGGTAAAGGGAAGAGACCTGCCCGTTTTTTGTTCCTGGTTAAAATTCAACAGAAAAAACATACTTCAAGCAGACTTTTTATAAAACAGGACATCACGCGTCCTCCACGCATATTTTTGTGAGTGGTCACAGGACACTTGAAGCGCAGAGGTAAGGCACTGGAGAGCCAATATGAAAGTTGAGTGTAAAAAGGAGATCAGTCTGCCGGAATTCCCCGAGTTCCGCGACCTGGGGCTTGAGGACAGATTCCTTCTCTGTCCGGTGTTCGAAAGGCTCCAGCCGGAGATATCAGATCGATGTTTCACAAACCTGTTTATGTGGCAGCCGTTTTACCAGATACAACTGTCGCAATTAAACGACAACATTATCCTCTTTGCCTCCTCGGAAACCACACCTGAAGATCAGTTCTTCTTTGCACCCCTTGGGGACAGCCGCATGGCAGACACTATCAACACCTGCTTTGATTTTCTCAGGGACAATGGGAAAACCCCCATTGTCCGCAGGGCATCGGAACAGTTCATAACCCACAATGCCAAGGAACTGGAACAGTTCAATGTGGAGCAGGACAAGGACATCTCCGACTACATATACAGGGCAGAGGACCTGATCCTCCTCAAGGGCAGACACTACAATGGCCAGCGAAATTTCATAAACCGTTTCAAGAAAAAATATCAGTACACGGTAGAGGACCTGACCACGGACAATCGTGAGGAGTGTAAACGATTCTGCCAGCAATGGTTAGACGCAAAATTGAAACTGTTCACCGAAAGGGGCATGGAGGAAAGCGCCTTTGTCTTCTTGAAGGCTGAGGTAAGTGCAACCCAAAAAGTACTGGACTATATGGACGTCCTGAATGTCAAGGGCATGGTGGTCCGTATCAACGGAACCATTGCAGGCATAACAATTGGTGAAATGCTCAACAGGGAGATGGCTGTAATCCACATTGAGAAGTGCGATCACTCCTATCTCGGCCTGAGCCAGTTCATAAATCAGGAGTTCTGCCGCAGATACTGGTCTGAATGCCGTTTCATCAACCGCATGGAAGACCTTGGCATAGAAAGCCTTAGAAAGGCCAAGATTGCCCTTCGACCTCACCACATGGCGAGCAAATTCAACATTACGGTGGCGTCATGAACAACACACACTTCTCATTACCATTTCACAAGTATTCGGCCCTTGGCAATCATTTCTGCCTGTTCGACGAGACAGACAGGCCTCTTGTGCCTGAGAAAGACAAACTTTTCTTTGCTCAGGAGTATACTGCCCCTGAATATGGCATTGGATGTGATTCAATGTTGTTTGTCCAGTCCCCCACTTATCAGACCTTTATTGATCTTGCAGGCAGGTATGGTGGTATCTGGCAGCAAAACGGTTCATACCGTACCGTTCGGGAACTCATTGCCGGTAACAGCGCGGAAGCACATGCCATTATGAGAATATTGGAACCATGTGGCCAGGAATCTGCAATGTGCGGCAACGGTCTCAGGTGTGTTGCAGACTATCTTTGCAACAAACTGAACACGAACCGGGTCAAGATCATAGCAGAGGTGACAACCGGCAGTCCTTCCGTATATGAGGTGGAACGCACCGGCATCTCAAGGTATCGCATCCGCATGCAGCCTCCCCGCCCCTTGCCAGACCAGTTTAAGGGGGCAGGCTTTAACAGATATGCCAGAAAGGTGCATCCTGTGGTAGAGGCCCTTGACATACCGCTTCCCCCGCGCCTCTCTGACATGGCAGGCACCCGCTTACTCCACTGCTACGTTACCTTTACAGGGGAACCTCATCTCGTGTGCTTCTGCAGCGGACGTTCAACCATGGAAAGGGCATCAGTATCTGAACACTGCGGGCTGAAAGGCATCTTTGCCCGTTCAGCAGCCTTTCGCTCAAGACTGCTCACGGAAATAGCAGACTATCTCAATGAAAAGATGCGCAGCATGTCACCCGGAGAGGTCTTCAATCCGGCAGAGGGGATCAATGTCTCACTGGCACAGTGCGAGGCGCAGACCAGAAATCACATTCTGGTACAGGTCTATGAAAGGGGTATCTGGGGCATCACCAAGGCATGCGGTACTGGTGCAACGGCTGTTGCCTCACTCGCGATGGAGCTTGGTATAATCAGGTCAAGCAGGGCGGTAATCGTATGTGAAGGGTCCCATTACCGTAACCCTGGTTCATACTCCATTCCCGGCTATGTCCGGTACTGCGGTGAAATGATAGTCCAGAGGCAGGATGGCTCCTGGTTCCTTACCGGCCCGGCCGAAAGGGTGTTTTCCGGCGAAATCATCAACTTTCAGGGGGCTCTCATGGGCAGGAAGGAGCATATCAAACTGTTATCCTACAACCGGAGCAGGACCACAGGTATAGAGCATTCCCATGGCCAGCCATACGAAAAAGAATTTGCTGCCTGAAAACATTGACATAAAAGGGCTTGCCAGAAGGTTTCAGACCCCTCTCTTTGTCTTTTTTCAGGAGCGAATAGAACAAAATATCAATGATTTTCTGAAACCTATAGAGGGCGCCGGGCTGAAATTTCAGGTCTTTTACGCATGCAAGGCCAATGCAAACCAGACAATCCTGCGCATGGTACGGGATATGGGCCTGAATGTGGAGGTGAACAGCCCTGGTGAACTGTATCAGGTATCCAGGGCAGGATACAGGCCTGAACAGATAATGTACAACGGGGTGGCCAAGACCAATGCAGAACTTGCCCACGCAGTGGACCAGGGACTCTTTTGTATAAATGTCGATAACCTTTCAGAGCTTGAAGCCCTGTCGCACATAACAGAAAAACAAAATAGAGACTGCCGCATAGCCCTGCGCCTCATACCTGACATACAGGACGGAGGCCACCCGGGGCTTGAAACCGGAATTTATCAGAGCAAGTTCGGAATGCCTGCCTGGCAGATACCGGACGCATGCAAAATTGTGCGCAACGCAGGACATCTGAAACTCATTGGCATTCACGGCCACATTGGCTCGCAGCTCGGTTCAGCCAGGTCATTTGCTGAACTGACAAGACAGTTGAAGGTATTCAGGCGGCAGGTGGAGGAACTTTCCGATACAAGGATCAAATATTTCAATATTGGCGGAGGATTTCCTGTGGATTATCTGCACAGTGCACACAGTTCCGGCCCCAGCAGGCACATGGCCGAATTTGAGCGCAGATTTTCCATGAATGATGTTGCACAGGTACTGAGGGACAGCGTACCGCAGGATATAGAGATACTGATGGAACCAGGCCGATGTATCGTGGGTCCAACTGCCATACTGGTATCGACAGTGGTACGAAAAAAGAAAAACATAGATACGGGCCATGACTGGCTACTCTTGGACGCAGGATTCAATACGCTGCTCGAAAACTTTTCCTACCACTGGTATTTCCACCTCATTGCCATCGGAAAGGAACATCTGCCCCATGATACAGGCTATCTCGTTGGAGGCCCGCTCTGTGACGGCGCTGATATCTTTCCTGTAGCAGCCAATGAAGACAAGGGGTTTCACCGCCTGCTGCCTGCCTCCATGCAGGAGGGAGACATGGTTGCATTCATGGACACCGGTGCCTACACACTGGAACAGATGATGCCCTATAACGGCAGGTTGCTTGCAATGGCTGTGATGGTAATGAAGGATGGCAGTGTAAAACCTATACGCCGGAGATTTACAGAAGAAGATTTGATGCGTCACGACATAATTTGAACAAGAACGATTTCTCAACCTACCCCCAACCCCCCGATTTTGAGGCTGGCTTTCCGGCCAGCCTCAAAATTTTTCACTGACCGTGCCCCCTGACTATTTGAACCGGATAAGCCTTGTACGGATCACACCTTCATTATCCTCTATCTGCCTGCACACATCATCTGAAACAGGGCCATCACAGTCTATTATATTGTAGCCAATGGCCCCATTGCTCTCATTGGTATAGCTAATTATGTTGATCCTGTGGGAGCCAAGGATGTTGGTGGCAAGCCCGATCATTCCCGGCTCATCCCTGTTGATCATGATCAGTCGTGTGTGCACCTGCACAGACGGGACATTTTCCACATTGGGGAAGTTGACACTATGGGTTACGTTACCGAACTCCAGATAGTTCCTCAGTTCACGCACTGCCATACACGCACAATTTTCCTCAGACTCCGTGGTTGAGGCACCGAGATGGGGGGTCACAAGCACTCGCGAATCAGCTATCAACTTTTCAGATGGAAAGTCAGTAATATACCCCTGAAGTTTACCTGTATCCAGGGCTGACAACACAGCATCCTCATCCACAATGGGACCACGTGAGTAGTTGATAAGCACGGCACCATCCTTCATGGTGTCTATAAATTCTGTGGAGACAAGTCCTGTTGTATTCTTGTTCAGCGGTACGTGCAGAGTCACATAATCCGCATGGAGGAGCACCTCTCTCCTTGACCTTGCAAGCTCCACCTCTGGAGAGAGTTTATGAATGTTGGCCATTACAGGAAAGGGATCAAAGCCAAGGACCCGCATCTGGTGATGCACACCCGTATTGGCTATTCGAACCCCGATCTGTCCCAGTCCTATGACACCAAGGGTCTTGCCTGCCATCTCCACACCCTTGAACCGCTTCTTGCGTTCCTCAACCTCTGCATTCAGCTCTCCTGAAGAAAGCCCTGTAAGCTGCTGGCAAAACCTGATACCCTGATATACGTGGCGCACATGATTTCCCAGCATGGTAAAGACCAGTTCAACTACGGCGTTGGCATTGGCGCCAGGGGTATTGAACACACATATACCCTTTGATGTCGCCTCTTCCACAGGTATGTTGTTTACACCTGCCCCTGCCCTGGCAATGGCCAAGAGCTCCGGAAACCGGTTGATCTCTATTGGTGAACTGCGTACCACAATACCGTGGGGATTGTCCTCCGCAGGATCTACGGTGAAGTTACCGTTAAACAGCTCCAGTCCCTCCTGGGCAATGGCATTTATGGTCTTGATACGAAACTTTTCCATTGGTATTTCACCTCGCTCAAATGGCACCTGACAAGGCAAACCTGCAACACGGGGCATCTTGTCAGGGGCAGTGACCAGTTAACTGTAAGATGGGGGAAGTTGCCTGTACCAGACAGTCTGTAAAAAAATGAAGCAAGAAGGATGCCAGCAAAAAAGTGACCTTGTAACCTCTTTACCAGCTATAAGGAGGGTTAAGAGTTGCAGGACTGCCCAGCGATAGAGGCATCCCGCACAAATCACCTGAGCCTGTGACCCTGTAACTGTTCACAAGGTTCTTTACGGATATTATCATAGCCACTGTCTGAAGTGTATCTGCTTACAAGGTGCTACACATACCACGTGACCAATGTCCGGTTCATGCAGAGATCACCCTGTTTCGGCCCCCTTCCTTGGCCCTGTACATGGCCTGGTCAGCGGCTTCGAGCAGTTCCATGCAATCATACTTTCCATGATCCGGCCATGTGGCCACACCTATGCTTACAGTGACGCTCACCTCGGTACCATCGCAACCGATCTGCCTTGAGGCCACAAGCTGTCTCAGCTTGTTCGCCACTTCAACAGCCCTCCTGTTATCGGTCTCAAGGAGAAGCACCACCATCTCCTCTCCTCCATAGCGGGCCACCACGTCAGTACTCCTGACAGAACTTTTAAGCAATGAGGCAATATCCTTGAGCACCATATCACCGCACAGATGGCCATAGCGGTCATTTACCAGTTTGAAGTGATCCACATCTATCATAAGCACAGAGAGCAGATGGCCATATCTGCGGGCACGTTCAAATTCAGAGGTCAGCACCTCCATGAGATAACGGCGGTTGAAAAGGCCGGTCAGGGGATCTATCCTGGTCATCTCTTCAAGCTCATCATTGGCCTTCCTGAGTTCATCGTTGGTGCGAACCAGCTCCGCCTGTTGCCTTGATATCTCCTCTCCCATCTTGCTGATGGCCTCTGCAAGGCGTCCTATCTCATCGTTCCGCCTTACAGCCCTGGGATTGAAGAATTTGCCTTTTGCAATCTCCTGCGTTCCCTCTATGAGACTGTTCACAGGACGGGTAACAAACCTGGCAAGATACTGAAAGATCAGTACAGCCGTTATGATAAAGATCAGTACGGTAAGCAGTATAAATATCCTGTGCAGAAAGGATATCTCACGATCAACGCGGTCAAGGGATATTACCACGTCAAGGATGCCAAGGATGGTCGTGCCTGGAGAGTGTACATGGCAGGCTGCCGAAAAGCAGGCGGGTTCATTGTATATTGGACTTACAAGACCAAGATGCCTGCTACCCCCATCAGGAGATGTGAATATACGGACCCTCTGCTCCAGGTCCAGGGACTTGGGGGGAGGGGAGTGATTGTGGCAGATGGAGCAGGCATAGTCATTGATATCCATATGGCGCCCAATCTCGTCGGGCCTATTCGAAAACTTTATACTGCCATTCTTCTGGTATATCCTGAGATGTTCCACATCTGGAAGGCGAGCAATGTTGCCAATTATCTCCATGATATCACTTCTTACATTGCTCATCATGGCATAGTGAGTCCCAAGCTTCACGGTGTCACTGAAGCGATCCACCTCCTCCATCACGTCCCTCATTATATGCCCCTTCACATAGGAGATACTTATGTACGAAAAGGTGCCCATACAGACAAAGAGTATTACACCTACGCCCACAACGAGATTAAAGAACAGGCTTTGATTCTTTCCCAGGATATTCATCTCAGCTCTCTGGCAGCACCCTGTAGCTCCTTGCATCTTTATCAGGGGCTATTTGCTGTTTACTCCGCACCTGGCAATAATGGCCGCACACCCTAATCCCGAACAAACAGGGAGTGCTTTCATATTTGTTAAAAAAGTGACAGCGCGGTTAAATTATCGCTTCAAACAGATGAAAATTACCGCAAGGCCATGTTTTCTTTCATTTGTCAACAACTTGGGGTATAATTCCAAATCTGGCTATTATTCTTATCGGGTGGTAAAATCAGATTAATAAGTTAAGATATCTAATTATTTGCAGACAGGCAAAACCTCAATATTTTGCCTGTGAACCTACCGTAAACCGAGAATGTATGACCAAAAATCCAACATGGACACCTCAAGGCATCGATACCGGCTGGGTCTCTATTATGGAAATTCCGCCAACATTTCCGGTTCCTTCCAAAGTGCGGACACACTAAACGTGAAAACATAGGGTGAAAGAAAATATATCCCTATACCAAATCATATTACCCCGTTTCCTGAACTCTCCAGGACACGCAAAAGACAAATACAGGAGAACATGGCTTTCCATGAATGAAAAAAGACATACAGCCACCGTGCTGTTTGTACTGTTCTGTGCAGTATTATTCAACTCTGCCCAGGCAGAAGCAACAGGGCCTCTCACTCTTGACCAGGCAATAAGTACGGCACTGAAAGACAGCCCTCTGGTTCGCTCCAACACCTATGAGGCAGAGGCATCAACCCATGGGAAGAAGGCAGCCATGGGCCAGCTGCTCCCACAGCTAAACTCCTATGCCGGATATACCCGCCTCAGCGACCCCTCTGCCGTGGTACCCATAAAAGAACTTGGGGGTACCCCTCCACTGTTCAGCAGAGACCATTACTCATATGGCCTCTCCATGAAGATACCAATCTTCGAGGGGGGCAGGCTCTGGGCCAGGCTGTCTGCAGCCGAGATATCAGAGGCCATATCCAGAGAGACCCTGCATCTGACGCGACAGGAACTCATAGCAGGCATTACCAACACATTCAACCAGATACTCTACCTTGAAAAACTCACCGAGAGTCAAAGGGCCACACTGAACGCACTGAAGAAGGCAAAGGCTGACGCCGAGGTCCGACTTTCTGTTGGACGTATTCCAGAGGTAGACCTAATGCGTATGGAAACACAGGTGGCAGAGCAGGAACAGGCCCTTGTAAGCGCCGAGGAGGCAACGGTGAGGGCCAGGCAGCTTCTGTCCCAGATGATGGGAAAGGACCCGAGCTGGTCTCCACAGATCACAGGAAGACTGTCTCCGCCCTCAGATTCGGATCATCCCGCCAAGCCCTCTGCCATCCCAGAGATGAATCTGTCCATCCGGCCAGACATCAGGCGGGCGATGAAGCAGGTTGAGCTTGCCAAGGCCGAGGTGCGACAGGCCATGGGTTATCATTTGCCATCTGTGGACCTGGTGGGAGATTATGGCAGACGCGCCGGAAGCGGCTTTGCCGGAGACGAGGAGGTATGGACAGGCGGCATACAGCTCTCCCTGAACATATTCAGCGGTGGCAGTGCGGAGGCGGGTGTGAGACAGGCCAGAGCAAAACTCCTTGCCGCTGAGGAACGCCTCAGAAATACCAGGCTAAACGCTATGACTGAAGTCGCAAGCGCCATATCCAGCCTGCGAGAGGCAAAGGCAAGATACAGGGTGGCAGAGAAAAACCTGACCACAGCAAAAGAGACATGGCGCATAGAAGACCTCAAGTACAAGGCAGGCGCCGGCACCATTACCGACAGCCTGCTGGCACAGTCCGCCTGGTTCCAGGCCGAGGCGGGAAAGCTGCTGGCACTGTACGAATACCACGCCGCCAAGGTGGCATGGCGCCTTGCAACAGGCGTAATAGACTCCGATTACCAGGCAAGCCAAGGAAAGTCACACTGAAAACCAAGATTTTTCGCAATCGGCAAGCTGCAGGATACCTTTATGCCGATTAAAGCTGAAGGGATTTCATAAAGATGAAGACACAAAAAGACCAGAAGGGTATTTTGAAAAAGATCATAGGTATCATTATCTTAATCCTTCTCATTGCAGGCGGTGTCCTGCTTGTCAAATACAGGAAGGCCCAACTGGCCTCTGCCCCCCTTCCCCAAAGGCCACTCCTGCCTATCACGGTTACTGAGGCAAAATGGGGAACCTTCCCTGCTACAGAAAGATTCCTCGGCACCATAAGACCCAAGATAGCCACAGAGCTTTCCCCCCGCATATCTTCCAGAATCTTGGAGGTAATGGTCAGGGAAGGCGCAGAGGTGACCAAGGGACAGTTACTGGTCCAGCTCGACGACAGGGAACAGCGGGACGCGGTAAGCGCCCTCCAGGCCCAGCTGGCCTCTGCAAAAAGCAACATGCAGGTCCAGGAGGCCATCTTCAGACGGGACAAAAAACTCTACGAGGCAAAGGCCATAAGCCGTGAGTCCCTGGATCTCTCCACCACGAGGAGGGACGCAGCAAAGGCACAGGTAATTACCCTGCAAAAACAGCTTGATTCCGCCAGGACCATACTGTCCTACACAAGAATTCTGGCACCGTTCAATGGCATAATAACGGCCCGTATCATGGAACCAGGTGACATAGCCATGCCTGGCAAGCCCATCCTCACCATGGAGGCCCCTGGCGCCGGCTATTACATTGAAGTGAAGGTGCCTCAACGCGAGATACCCAGACTGCACACAGGTGATGAACTGACCCTGCGGATCGACACCACAGACAATACACACACTGTTCCGCATCACACCCCTCTACCTGTCAAAACCCGGATAACCAGGATACATCCGGCAGTCAGGACCGGCACCCTTGGCATTATAGAGGCAGACGTAACACAAAGGCCCTTTGACCTCCCTTCTGGCGCTGTCGTAAATGTCGATATCACCAGTGGTGAACACACTGGCCTGAGGGTACCTTTGCGGGCACTGCTGGAACAGGTTAACTCCGCATGCATATTCACAGTTTCAGACAGTACGGTCAGGATCATACCTGTTGACGTAACCTACAGAGGCACTGACTGGGCCGTGGTGCAGACCGAGAAGCTGAAAGGCAGGAACGTAACCGTGATCACTGCTCAGGAAAGCGCCCTGCTGAGGCTCCACCAGGGGCAGAAGGTCCAAATCGTAAAGGCAGACGGTGAGATCTGAAGATGAACAATCGCAAGACATTCGTAGAATATTATCTTTCAAACCCCCACCTGATCACAGCCATGCTGCTGCTTGCCGTGGCCTTTGGGGTGATCGGTTTCAAGGCAATGCCCCTGAACCTCTTTCCTGATGCCAACTACCCCATGATCTCTGTCATCATCCCCTGGCCAGGGGCCTCTGCCGGTGACGTGGAAGACAAGGTAACTCGGATCATTGAAAAAGAACTCTCCACCGTTGACCTGGTCCGCAAGGTAAAATCAGTGAGCCAGGACGAGATGGCTGCGGTGAGCGTTGAATTTCAGTACGAGAAAGGGCTCGATGCGGCAGCTACAGATGTGGCCAATACCTTGAAACGTATCGAGGCAAAACTCCCACCGGACATAAGACCTCCGGAGATATTCAGAGTGAGTGATGCTACCACCCCCGTATTTACCCTGGCAGCTTCTCCTGCCCCTGGATCAAACCTCGATATGTCAAAGATACGCCAACTGGCTGACAATGAACTTAGAGAGGCATTTTTACGCATCCCCAATGTGGCGGACGTGGAGATCTTTGGAGGTTACTTGCCAGAAGTGGAAATAGCTGTGGATCCTGTAAGGCTTCATGCCCATGGAATCTCACTGGAACAGGTGATCATGGCCATAAGGTCACAGAACCTAAACATCCCTGATGGCCTCATCATAAGAAAACAGGGGCAGCTCCTTGTAAAAACCGCTGGTGAGATGCTGGAAAAAGGCAAACTTCAAGCCATAATCGTGGGACACGAACCAGGTGGAGACGTACACCTTGGTGACGTGGCAAAGGTGCTCACCTCCTACAAGGAAAGGCAGTCCCTATTCAGGGGCAATGGCAAACCTGCTATTGGCATAAACATAATGCGCTCGGAAAAGGGTCACGTCACCACCACCATAAAGGCACTGGAACAGGCACTTCCTGCTATCAGGGCCGCATTTCCCGAGGTTTCCATACAGGTCGCTGATACACAGAAGAACATTATAGATACCAGTATCGACAATATGGTAGAGGCCCTCCGTGACGCAATCATCATGACTGTAGGCGTGATATTCCTGATGCTTGCCAACATGCGCATGTCACTCCTTGCGGCAGTATCCATCCCCTTCACCTGCTTTCTCACCTTTGCCTTCATGTACGTGCTTGGCTATGAGCTGAACATCGTAACCCTTACAGCTGTCATCGTGGCTGTTGGCCTGCTGCTTGACGACGCCATAGTGGTC
This sequence comes from uncultured Desulfobacterales bacterium, assembly GCA_964638145.1. GTDB lineage: Bacteria > Desulfobacterota > Dissulfuribacteria > Dissulfuribacterales > QOAL01 > S144-17. The sequence goes on from CAZXAK010000023.1 coordinate 41,927, forward strand.
ATAGAGAACATTGAACGCCACTACCATGAACTTGGTAAAAACATACACCAGGCAGTGGTCGACGGGCTGAATGAAATACTGGTAGCTGACTGGTCTGGCACATACACGACGGTCATTGTTCTGGTGCCCATCATGTTTGTGGGCGGATATGTGCAGAAGATACTGAGACAGTTCACTGTGGTTCTGGCCCTCGCTCTACTGGCAAGTTACGTGGTCTCCGTGACAGTCATTCCCCTGCTTGCCCCATACATCATGAGGCAAACCACAGGACGAAACAGGGTGGAAAAAATAGTTGCCCTGTTTGACAAACACGTGGTGGACCCCATAAAGGACTTCTTTGCCGATCTCATCCAGTTCGCCCTGTCTCACAAGCTGCTGTTCATCGTACCAGGAATCATACTCCTCGTAGTCAGCCTTAGGCTCGTGATGCCACTTGCCGGCCGGGATCTCATGCCGCCCATGGACACTGGCATTGTGAAGATAAGCTTTGAAACAGAGGCGGACACAGCCCTTGTGGCCACAGAACGGGTGGCCAGGCAGATAGAGGCTGAGCTGAAAAAGATGAAGGGTATAGAACTCATTGCCACCACAGTTGGTTCAGAATCCGGGGTTGTCAGTTTTGGGACCGGAAGGATACCGCAGCAGGGCATGATCACAGCCCACTTCGTGGACCGCTTTCATCGCAAGGAGACCATCTGGCAGATTGAAGAAAAGATCAAAAAAGAGTGTGAAAAAATCCCGGGGATAAGAAACCTCGATGTATTCGACTTTGGGGCCACACCGCTGTCCTCCATTGCCGCTCCGGTTGACCTGATGATCACAGGGCCTGACCCCAAGGTACTGGACTCACTTGCTGACAATGTGGCAAAACGGCTCATGAACGTAAGGGGACTAACCTCTGTGAGCCGATCCTGGACCCTTGACAAGTCAGAGCTGCTGCTAAACGTGGACGTTGCCAAGGCAGCCAGATATGGGCTTGACCCCGTAAAGATCAGTAGTGAGCTGACGGCAGCCCTGTCAGGAACTCCTGCCTCCGTGCTGAGGGTGCCAGGAGAAGACGGTTACGTAATTCGCGTGCGCTATCCGTCTGAAAACCGCAACAGCATAAAACGGCTTGAAGAGATATACATTCCATCTGCCCAGGGGCCTGTGCCACTGAGGGAGCTGGTAGATGTCAAAAAGGTCCTCACCCGCACCAGGTTTACTCGGCAAGACCTTGAATCATCCGTTGATGTGTACGGTTACAGGGCCACAGCATCAATCACGCATCTGCAGGAAAGGATAGACAAGGCACTTGAAGGCTTTGAACTGCCGCCTGGATACACCCTTTCACACGAAGGAGAGATCAAGAACATGAATGAGGCAGGCGTAAGACTTGCCAAGGCCCTGGGACTTGCCGTCATCCTGCTCTACTTCTCTCTTGCCCCAACCTTCAAGTCGTGGCTGACACCTGTAACAATAATGGTAGCCATACCTCTCTCCATGATCGGCGCCGCATGGGGCCTTGTCCTGGTGAACCGCCACGCTTGCATGCCAGCCAACATGGGTATGATTCTGCTCGCCGGCATAGTGGTGAACAACTCCATCCTGCTTATAGACTTCATCGAAAAGGCGAGAGCGAGGGGGGCTGACATTCACAAGGCAATAGAGCAGGCCGTACGGGTAAGGACCAGGCCCATCCTCATGACTGCGTCAAGCACCATTGTGGGCATGATACCCATCGCTGCGGAAAGGGCCCTTGGACTGGAGAGGCTCTCTCCCCTGGCCGTGGTGGCAATCGGCGGATTGTTCGTGGCAACCTTCCTCACCCTGATATATGTGCCCATATTCTACGACCTGTTTGACAGGATCAAGCAAAAGGCGACAAACCTGCTTCAACTGAGGAAGAATGCCCACGACATCAATACGCCAATCCAATAAAAAAGGTGGAATCAAGAATCCAGGGTGGCCTGAGCCTGAATAGCTGTTATGGCCACCGTATTTATGATGTCAGGCACAAGACAGCCACGGCTCAGATCGTTTACTGGTTTTTTGAGTCCCTGCAGGACCGGGCCTATGGCCACAGCCCCTGAGGAACGCTGTACAGCCTTGTAGGTGTTGTTCCCTGTGTTGAGATCAGGAAAGATAAATACCGTGGCGCGGCCTGCCACTTTGCTATCAGGCAGCTTCTTCTTTGCCACCTCAGGATCAATAGCCGCGTCATACTGAATGGGTCCTTCCACGAGGAGATCAGGGCGCTTCCTTTTGACGATCTCTGTTGCCTCCCTCACCTTGTCCACATCCCGCCCCTTGCCTGAGTGGCCTGTGGAATACGACAGCATGGCCACGAGAGGAGTTATGCCAAACATCTGGGCAGTCTCTGCAGAGCTGATAGCGATCTCCGCAAGCTGTTTCGCGTCAGGATCAGGATTTATGGCACAGTCACCATATACCAGCACCCTGGTGGAAAGACACATGAAGAACACGCTGGATACCAAAGAGCAGCCGGGTTTGGTCTTTATGATCTGCAGGGCAGGCCGAATGGTATCCCCCGTGGTATGCACGGCACCGGACACCATTCCATCGGCCATTCCATCATAGACCAGCATGGTACCAAAATAGTTACGGCCCTGCACCGCATCGAGGGCCGCGTCTGGGGTTATGCCCTTATGTTTTCTCAGCTGGTAGAGTTCCTCGGCAAATCTCTCTGTCAGGCTTGATGTGTGAGGATCAATAATATCAGCAGCCCCGATATCCACTCCAAGCAGAGAGGCCTTTTCCATGATCTTTTCCTCATTGCCAAGCAGAGTCAGATCAACCACCTCCCGTCTTAGCAGCAGATCGGCTGCCTGCAAAATCCTCTCCTCCACGCCCTCCGGGAGGACTATGTGCTGCTTCTTCTTCCGTGCCTTTTCAAACAGGCTGTACTCAAACATTATGGGAGTCATGGTGGAGGAGCGTGTAATTGCTATCCTCTTCTCAAGCTCCTTCTGATCCACGTTGGAATCAAACACCCCAAGTGCGAGCGATATCTTTCTCGGGTTCTCATGACGTATCAACGCAGGCACACTGCTTGCCTTCATTGCAGTGGTAAAGGTATCACCCTCTGCGCCAATTATCGGAACAGGAAGTTGCCTAAACCCCTCTATAAGCCGCATGACATTCTTTGAAGGCACAAGCCCGCCAGAAAGCAATATACCTGATATATTTGGAAAATTTCCCGAATAAAACGTGGATAAAGTACCAAGCAGTATATCAGCCCTGTCACCAGGCACTATTATCAGATCGTCCTCCTCTATGTAGTGAAGATAGTTATCAAGGGTCATTGCCGCCACCTTGAAGTGCCTGACTATACGGTTGAGTATGTTCCTGTCTCCCTTGACCATGGAGCATCCAAGAGCGTCTTTTATTTCACCCACAGTAGGGCTTGCCAGCTCCTCGACCTCAGGGAAAAGATAAACAGGGGCCTTCAACGATCTCTGCCCCTTCAACCGTTCCCTTACCTCCTCAAGCACCTCATCATCAAGACGATTAACAATGGTTGCCAGGTGCGTCACGCCCTCCTCTCTGATGGTATCGGACGCAAGATGAATGGCATCCACCACCTCCCTGGCATCCTTTTCACGCCCATTGATGGTGCCAACAAAAGGTGTACCGAGGTTCTTTGCAATTTCAAGGTTGGCATCAAAGTCGAAATTTGCAGCAAACCCCGAGGTCTCGAACCCCTCACAGACCACAAAATCAAATCTCGACTCCACCTGCTTGTACTTCTCGATGATGCTCTGTATCAGCTCCTTGCCCTTGCCCTCAGCGGCCATGGCTTCTACCTGATCTGCATGAAAGGCAAAGGTTTCCTCATACTCCATATCAAGGTTGTAAAGGGCAAGGATGGTGGCCACATCATTATCCTGTGCGCCATCTTTCCTTATTACCGGTCTGAAAAAACCCACACTGCCCACCAGGCGCAGTATGAGTTCCATAAAACCAAGAGTAACCATAAACTTGCCACTGCCTGGTTCCATTGAGGCTATGTATATTGATTTGGTATCCATGATCTGCCTTACCCCCAAATTTTCATGTTGCCCCGCCGGAAAGGGATAACATACTCATTATGTACGATTTATGTACGATTCCCATACTACACAACACCTGAAATGAAAAACTAATGAACTTTAAGAGCATGATAAAAGGTATTATCTGCCCCATAGATGTCCTGGAGCACAGTATGGTTCCAAACTTGACTGGATCATACGCATCTCAAATATAATCATCAGGAGGATGCGGAGAAGACCGGCCGTCTTGCAGAGGTGACGGCCCATTGTGATGTGGTGGAGCCAAAACGCCGGGAGGCACCAGATGACCATTTGCAAGATCAATCTTGCCTGTACGCTCAAAATCAAAGGATGCCATCCTTCCATGCGACGGACCTGCCTCAACAGATCCTGACAGACGGAAGTCGAGGGCGTGATATGTACCGAGTCTTGAAAAAAAGGCAATGATATCCCAAAATGCACTGGATATGCGCAGAGGAACCACTATGGACTCCATGGGCCCAACCGGCTCATCCACATATGTAACAGAGGAAAATATCTTTTCCCCGTTCAACTCCATACTGTACGACACAGCGCCTACCCTGATGGTATCCCTGTTGGGATTGAATATCCGTATGTTGGCATTGAGGTTCAGATGCGTTATGGACGCGTCGCGCACCTCAATACCCGCAAGCTCCACCTCTGGAGGTGTAATGCGGATGGGTGCGCATGCGGCAAGGGTTAGGACAACGACAATGGTATACAGATATCTTAACATAACGGCACCTTGCGAAAACAGCTACTGGACTTGCTCCTTCATGAACTGCTGAATCATACCGGCTGGCCATTAGCATACCACCTGTTGGCCTAAAAAGTCTAACACCAATCTCCATCAATGGTCCCACTGCCCAAGACCAGCACGATCCGGCAGGTCATAAGGGTTCGCCTGGTGCTATTCCTATTAATTTTTGTATGAGTTGAAAAATTACCGGGAATATTTCGTGCAATTTCCATTAAAATTCGCTATATCCTTGCCTTATCATCCACCTGAGGGGAAGAATTATGAAAAAGCACTCCAGGCATCCTGTGACGCGGATACGGGGCATACTTGCGGCACGCAAAATAGACGCCATTCTGATCACCTCACCTGAAAACAGACGCTACCTGAGCGGTTTCAGTGCCCATGACATGGGCCTTCAGGAATCCGCTGGCGCGCTTCTCATCACAAGAAACGAAAATATCCTGCTGACTGATGGCCGCTACAAGATACAGGCAGAACAGGAGGCAAAAGGCTGGAGAATAGAGATATACAAAAAGGGCCTCGCAGCTCGCCTTGGCGACATTTCCAGGGAGATAAACCTGGGGCGGATTGGTTTTGAACCTGCCGCAGTCACATGCGCAGCCATGAAACGTCTCAAGACCAGCCTGAAGGATACCGAGTTTGTGGAGATGCCGCCTAAAATCGAAAAGATGCGTGCGTTTAAACAGGACCATGAGATAGAGGCCATACAGCGCGCCGTAGCAGTGGCTGAAGAGGTCTTCAACAACATATGGGAGAGCATGGAGCCGGGCTGTACAGAGCGTGAGATAGCATGGGATATCATCAGGCAGCTTGGAGAAAAGAGCGAAGGCCCGTCCTTTCCACCCATAGTGGCATCCGGCCCCAACGCGGCCCTCCCCCATGCAGTGCCCACTGACAGGGTCATTCAGCCCGGAGAAACAGTCATCATTGACATGGGGGCCATAGTGGATGGTTACTGTTCCGACATGACCAGAACCATCATACCAGGCGGTGATCCATCAAAAGAGATCAGACACGCATATACCACTGTCAGGAAGGCCCAGTCTGTGGCCCAGGAGTGCATAATGGCAGGCATGACAGGCAAGGAGGCAGACGCAGTTGCCCGCAAGGTGATTGAAAAGGCGGGGCTTGGAAAATATTTCGTTCACTCACTGGGTCATGGCGTTGGACTTGCCGTTCATGAGGCCCCCTCACTGTCTCCGCGTAGCAGGAAGAAACTCAGAAGCGGCATGGTGGTCACGGTAGAACCTGGTGTGTACATTGAGGGGGTATGCGGGGTAAGGTTGGAAAACATGGGGCTAATCGAAGAAAATGGCCTAAGGGTTCTTAACAGCAACAGATGGTACTATGACTTCACCTAAAGAGAGGGAAAGCGTGCCGGCAGAACAGGGGGGATCAGAGAAACACGCCCCCAATGGCAATGACAAGGAACTGGCCCTTACCGAACACCTGAGAGAACTGAGGGACCGGCTCATAAAGTCAATCATTGCGATCTGTGTTGGTTTTGTCCTGTGCTACTCGGTAATCGAATCCATATTCTCGTTTCTTGCCAAACCCCTGGACGCTGTACTTCCACCAGGAAAGACCATAATTTTCACCTCATACCCAGAGGCCTTTTTTACATACATCAAGCTGGCCCTGGTCTGTGGTGTCTTTGTGGCAAGCCCGGTGATACTCTATCAGATTTGGGCGTTCATAGCCCCTGGTCTCTATGAACACGAGAAGAAGTGGGCTCTTCCCTTTGTAATAAGCTCCACCATATTCTTTGTCGGCGGGGCCATATTCGGTTACATGGTGGTGTTTCCGGCGGCATTCAAGTTTCTGGCCGGATACTCAAACACGAACCTTGATCTCCTGCCATCCATGGGGGAGTACTTCACGCTGGTTATAAGGCTTCTGTTGGGTTTTGGAATCGCATTTGAACTTCCCATATTCATGGTCTTCCTGGGCCTTGTGGGCATAGTTGACGCGCCAATGCTGCGACGTAACAGGAAATACGCCCTGCTGATCATATTCATAGCCGCTGCCATCATAACCCCCACACCTGACGTACTGAACCAGATACTGCTTGCAGGCCCGCTGCTTCTGCTCTACGAACTCAGCATCCTTCTCGTGTGGATAGTTGCAGGAAAGAGAAAAAAGGCCGACGAGGCCAAGGCCCTGTAAAATCAGGTAACGGGACATAACCGCATCTGTCACATTCACCTATGAACAGTCCTTATCTGTCTTTCAACCAGTTCCTCAAGGCCACGTTTGGGGAAAGGGTCCAGAAGATCCCTCTTGACGCAGGGCTTGGCTGTCCCAACCGCGATGGATCAAAGGGCAGGGGCGGCTGTATCTACTGCGACCACAGGGGATCTGGCACAGGGGCAGCAGCCCAAGGACTAAGTATCAGGGCACAGATGGAACGAGGCATTAAATGGGTGGCCAAGCGATACGGTGCAAGGCTCTATCTGCCCTATTTCCAGTCGTTTTCAAACACGTACGCCCCAATTTCCGTGCTTGAAAAATTATACTGTGAGGCACTGGACTTTGCCGGCATCGTCGGCATTGCGATTGCGACAAGACCGGATTGCGTCACCGGTGATGTACTGGAGATGATTGGCAAGGTGACAAACGGGCGCATGGTCTGGATGGAATACGGGCTTCAAAGTGCCAGCAACGAGACTCTTGAACGCATAAACAGGGGTCATACTGTGGAAGATTTCATCCAGTGTGTAAACATGACCAGGGAGGCAGGTTTTCTTATATGTGCCCATGTCATATTTGGTCTGCCAGGACAGGGTAAAGAGGAAATGCTGGACACTGTCAGGCTGCTGGCTGATCTTGGGGTCCAGGGGATAAAATTTCACAACCTCTACATGCTGAAGAGTACCAAGCTCTTTCAGATGTATAAAAAGAGGCCGTTTCCTCTGCTGAAACAGGGGGAATATGCGGAATTGGTTGCCAAGGCCATTAAGATTCTTCCGAAAGATACGGTGATACAAAGACTTACAGGTGATCCGCCACCACATGCTGGCCAAGCCAGGCCATTGTGGTCACATGACAAACATCGAACAGTAAAACTCATCCGTGAAGAACTGGCCAGGACCTGACTTATCGGACATCCCCCATAACAGCACAGTCCAAGGCAGGCACAAAGGGTTTTATATCTATTACAGGCGTCTTGTCATATGCATCCACTCCGCTAACCCTAAGAATTCCATTTTTCATATCGACACTGTCCAGCCTCAACACTGTCATACCTACCGGATTGGGGCGTCTTGGAGTACGAGTGGCAAACAGCCCTGTCTTCTTCCTGTTCCAAGGTGGCCTGAGCCATGACGTCCAGGTCTTCACCCTGTCAAAATAGTACAGGACAATCACATACTGAAACCTGTCAAGCCCGGAAAGGGCCTCTCTGTATTGCGGCATGATCTCTATGGTGGCCCTGTTGTCAGGAGAGAAGGCACCCTGACGCGGTGTGGTTCCCTCCTGGTTCTGAGGGGCATGGAAAAACCCCACGGGCCTGAAACAAAAGGTATCATTTACCCTGACCTTTTCGCAGAGTTGAGGATTGGTTGGAAATTCCTGCGCCTTGTCCCCAGACGTGGAATCTGTATGCCCTGCCTTTAAACCAAAGGCAGGGGTGGAGAAAGAGACCAGTAGTAACAATATGGTCATGCCTATCCTCATCATATCCTACCCCCTTGAATGTGCATAATTCGGTATTTTCAAGCTGCTACTCTAAATGGAGCATAGCATACAGAGATATCAGTGGCCAGAGGTGACATAGCCCCAAGGAGGAAACGTCTCAGTGCATCTTTATACAACCCTCAAACCCGAATTGAGCATTTCAAATCATGACAAACCCTGCTTTGTCTTTGATTACAAGGTGATACAGATAGAAGGCGGGGGGTTAGCCAAGCGTAATCCATGTAGCCAGAATGTCTGGTAGGTAAACGAAGATTCCGCGGCTGTAGATGTGGTACCCTCTGAGAAACACCTCTAAAAAGGTATGGTTGGTACAGCTAAATCTTTCAGGAAAATATAAACGATGATATCAGGAAGATGATTGGAGAATGATTAAAGCTGGCAAAAATAATCCCCCTGCTGGCACAAAGAAGGATGGAGGTGGGTATGTTGGTCGTCTTTGTTGGAGGTGGTACAGAGGGACCAGCAGGGGAAATCTTATTTAATTGTTAAGATAATGTTACCTTACTGAAACAAATTTGTCAAGATTTAAACCAAGGTATTTACAATTTATTTTAAGGATACAAAATTAATAATTATCTGCTCACAATCAAACCGGGGCCAATTTCTAAACCCTGGAGAGTTTACGTCTGTGCATATTTCTCAAACGTGCTGCATGGTAATAAACCAAGGGAAAGAATATGTCAATCGTTATTTTTTAAAATGCATCTTGGTCTCGCAGTTATGTTGACAACAGCTCTTGCAGCCAGGGGCATCATACCCATCTCTTATGTATATCGGCACGTACGCTGCCCAGCTAAAATCCAAGACTGATCTTGTGCACCATGACCAAAAAGTCATGACAAACTGTTATCATGGACACAGCTACCTTATACTCTCTTGGTGCAACAGGTCAAGAAAGCACAGAGTGAGACGCAATGATGGCCTGAGCCAAGTCCTTCATCTTGATACGCTGCTTGCGGCTCTCCTTCTGCATCATCCTCATGGCATCTTCTTCCGGAACGGATAGATGCTGCATGAGAATACCCTTGGCCTTCTCTATCAGCTTTCTTGCCTCAAGCTCCTCTGTGAGGTTTTCAACCACGCCCTCCAGGGCATTTATGGTTTGGGCCGTATTGTGAGCAAGCTCAATCGCAGGCACAAGATCATCTACATGCACAGGCTTGACCAAATATCCCAGCACCCCACAGCACTTGGCCTTTTGGACGAGCTGCTGTTCTGCATAGGCGGTCACCAATATGATTGGGATAAGATTTTCATGGGAATCACGGCTGTTGATTATTCTTGCAGCGTTTATGCCATCCATACGGGGCATCTTGATATCCATGAGGACAATATCCGGCCGGGTGGCATTGGCCATTTCCACAGCCTCCATGCCGTCATGGGCAATTCCCACAACGTCATACCCTGCCTCCCTGAGGATAAGATCAAAGCTCTTCACCATTGACTGGTCATCGTCTGCTATGAGAATCTTCATTGGAGAACCGGTAATATTGAAAGGTCTTTCACTGTTCATGAATAAGACTGACGTGTACGACGAATCATTACCAGCCAAAACCATCAACCACCAAGACTATCCAGGCAGGACTATCCGGCCACAGTAAGCCACTTTGGCAATAACACCTCAGCTAGTAAAAAAATCCCTTTATTGGGGACGCGATGCCACTGGAACTCTTTTGTCGTAACTCCTCACAGGTTTTTTTTGGGGGTATTATCGTACGCATGCCTGAAATGTATCTGCCTACAAGGTGCTACAGATACAATACGGAGAGTACACAGCCGTACTACTGTACTTCAAGTACCCGACAAAGCGTAGCATGGGTACCCTGTGATCAGATACCCTTGTCCTGCAACCGCCTGACAACAGCAATAAGCTAAACCCGGAAAGCTATCTGCAATTCATGAAAAAGACGGAGATTTTACTGACTGTAGAAACAAAAATGGCTGGGGGACTAGGATTCGAACCTAGACTAATAGATCCAGAGTCTACCGTCCTGCCGTTAGACGATCCCCCAGCGGCTAAAACTGCTAAATATATAAATACCATTAAATTGGTTGTCAAGTTTTTATCATACACTCACACATCCTGTCCATTGATTTTTTCACCATAAAATACATACCGTCACCTATCCTCTCATATCCCGGGGTATTGCCTGCCCGGTGGGGGGTAACATGAAAATTTTGGTCACAGGTCCCTGCACCCATGAAACAATCTTTACATACCCGTCTTTTCTATTAAGTTCGCAAGTCTTGGCAGACCCTGCGCCCACCCTGCCAATAAATGTCCATGTTGGAAAACATACTCTCCAAACATCCATATAAAAAGTTCATAACCATATGGCATATGGCAAAAATAGAGTCCCTTACAGATGACAATGCTTAATCCCGCAAGGCCGGTATCAAACATATTGCTGATATCTCCACCCGCCATACGGCCAACCGCCCCTCCTCTTGGCCCTGCAAGCCTGAAGGCATTCTTGCAAAAAGAAAATCCCCTTGTGGACATAAGGTGTCTTGATCTGAACCTTGACTACTTCTACCTTGCCATGGATTTTCTTGAAAACAGTATCTTCAGGATGACCATCTATAACTGGAGCCACACAGATACGGCCCGACAGGTAAGACGTGCATTCACTTTTTTGAAAAATACTCCTGCAACCCGGGAAAACATAAGGGAATACCACTGTCAGGCCACTATCTTTCTCAGCTTTGAAAACGTCTTCAACGGCATAATGTCAGACATGGCATTAAGGGTCTATATGGACATGCCTGTACCAAACGGCATGGAACTGTTCTTTCAAAAACTCAGTGAAAAAATCACGCGGCAACAGGCAGACATTGTGGCAATATCAGTGCTCTTCGACGCCCAGATGCCCTTTACATTACTTCTGGCAAAAAAGATAAAGGCGGCAACAGGGGCACGGATAGTAATAGGGGGGGCCAGGTTTGGCGTTGTCCCTGATCCAGGACGGATACTACAGATTCCCATAGAAAAAACGACGAACAAGGCAAGATACACGGCCCATGCCAGAAGGGTGATTGACGGAATTATCTCCGGAGAGGGAGAAATTCCCCTCCTGCACATCTCTAAACTCACAGACTGGAGGGGGTTCTGTCACACCCCCAACATGTCATACTGGAAAGATGGTAAAATAATCAACAATGCTCCCTCTGTACCTGAAGACATGAACCAACTGCCAACCCCGGATTTTACCGATTTTGATCTGTACAGATATCTATGTCCCGAACCTGTACTGTCCCTTATGACTGCCAGGGGGTGTCCATGGCGAAGATGTGTATTCTGCACCCATCATCGTTCCTACCTGAGATACAGACAGCGGTCTCTTGAAAGGGTAATAAACGACATCAAATACCTGAACGACACGCACGATGTACGGCTTTTCAACCTGTTAGATGAGATGATCCCACCTGCCAGGTTCAGAAAACTTGCAAAGAAAATAATCAGTGCCGGGCTTGACATACGCTACTCTGCATATGGGAAACCTGTTAAAAACTTTGACGGGCAAACCCTTAAAACCATCCACGATTCCGGGTGCAGACTCATCCTCTGGGGCCTCGAATCCGCAAGTCAGCGCATACTGGATATCATGAAAAAAGGCACAAAGATCAAAGATGTGGAAAAGGTGATCCGGACAGCATCAGAGACAGGAATAAAAAATCTGCTGTTTGTCATGTTTGGATTTCCAGGGGAAACAGAGGATGAGTTCCTGTGCACCATCTCTTTCCTGCAAAGGAACACCCCCTACATACATGCCCTTTCAAAGGGGACCTTTAACCTCATGGAGGGGTCTGATGTGGCCAAACGGCCAGAACTGTACGGACTGAAAATAATCAAACAGAAACTGATCCAACCTGCCATGAACATGATGTTCTTCTACCGCACTGAGCATGGCCTATCCAATGAGCAGACCAGGAAACTTTTCAAAAAGAATCTCAAAAGGATAGAATCAGTAGGCATAACACCACGTTTCGGCACCTACAGGGAGCACCTCCTGATCCATGCCTGTCAGACAGATACCAGGGCTGATGAGGTATTACTGAAAATCAGCAAACCGACTTGATATACTCTCCAAGGTCCCGGGCGATGGACTCTATCTGATCCTGGTCTTCACCCTCCACCATAACCCGGATCACAGGCTCCGTACCTGAAGGGCGGATAAGTATCCTGCCCCTGCCCTTCAGTTCCCTTTCGAGCATTGCCTGCTTCTCTGCAAGCCCCTCTATCTCGTCAATATCCTTCTTCTCCTTTACCCTGATATTGTGGAGGGTCTGGGGAAAGGATTCCATAATACCGGCAAGCTCTGAAAGAGGCCTCCTGGTCCGCTGCATCACGGCCAGGAGCTGGAGTGCGGCAAGCACACCGTCACCTGTGGTTATGTGATCCAGAAAGATGAGATGACCGGACTGTTCACCTCCGAAGTTATATCCCTTCTTGCGCATGGTCTCCACCACATACCTGTCGCCTACCCGTGTCCGGACAAGCCGCCCACCAACAGCCTCCAGCGCAACCTCAAGGCCCATGTTGCTCATAACAGTGGATACCACCGTATTGTAGTTCAGTATGCGGTTTTCTATCATATATTTGGCACAAATGGCCATTATATGATCACCATCCACCACCATTCCCTTCTCATCAACAACGATTAACCTGTCTCCATCTCCGTCAAGGGCTATACCCATGTCGGCTCCGCTCTCAAGAACGGCGCTCTTCATGGCCTCAGGATACAGGGCCCCACAGCCATCGTTGATATTTATCCCGTTTGGCTCAACGCCCATCTTTATGACATCTGCGCCAAGCTCCTCAAACACAGCAGGGGCAACCTTGTAGGTGGCGCCATTGGCGCAGTCCAGGACTATCTTGAGACCATCCAGTGTCAGATCAGCAGGAAAGGTGTGTTTGGCAAATACGATATAGCGCCCCTGGGAATCCTCGATCCTGAAGGCCCTGCCAACATCCGAGCCTGTTGGCATGTCGGTGGTCAGGGTATCGGAGTCTATGAGTTCTTCAATCCTGGCCTCAACGTGATCAGGGAGCTTGAAACCGTCACTTGAAAATATCTTTATGCCATTGTCCTGATATGGATTGTGAGACGCGGATATCACCACTCCGGCGTCTGCCCGCATGCTGGAGGTGAGAAAGGCAATGGCAGGGGTAGGCATGGGGCCAACTATAAGCACATCGACTCCCATTGAACATATGCCTGCGGACATGGCATTTTCCAGCATGTAACAGGAGAGTCTGGTATCCTTTCCTATGAGCACTCTTGGATGACGGCTCCTGCCATTACTCCGAAAGACCTTTGCCACGGCCCTGCCTATATTCATGGCCACATCTGTTGTCATGGGATGAATATTGGCCTTGCCTCTGATACCATCTGTTCCGAAAAGCCTTCTCATTGTCTCTGCGAAACCTCCTGCTTACCACTTCTGCTCAACGTTATCCTTACTGTTTCCGGTATGGTCTTCTTTACAATCAAGCCTGGTGGAACCATCACATCCGGGGCCAGCCACTGCTTGCCTAACTTGAGATCTTTGGGAATTTTCGCCACTATGTCCTGACTTGTTATACTCTTCAAAAGCGGCTTGGGCCCCTCAAGAATTACCGTTATCTCTGCAGGCCACCAGCTCAGCCTGCCATCCCTTGAATCTGCCGTTACCCGTACATGCTGAAAACGCATGGTACCTTCCACCGGCCTCACCACCACATTCACCTTGACTATCCCATCACCATCCACTGTTATATGGAGACCGTGCAGATTGATACCTATTTCCCTTGAAAAGGACTTTGTGGCCCGTCCCAGCTCAATGGGATAGGTCTCGAGCTCCCTTATACCTGCCACCTCACTCTCCGGACCGGATATGCGCACCTGCGCAGGCTCTACGATCACCTTGTCCAGTTCATAGTCGTTTTCCACCTCTCCGGTGAGTACAGCCTTTACAGGCACAACCCTGGTGAGCCTGCGTTCAAGAACAATGGTGATGGACGCAGGATCAATCTTCATTGCAGTGACACCTGCAGGCAGAGAGAGCCTTGAAGGAGTAATATCAATGGTTACACGTCCGGCATGTGCGCCTCTGAGATCTATAACCTTTGATATCCGTTGCTTGGTGGTGTTGTTTATAAGGGATCGGGGGCCGTATACCTTTACTGCAAGGGCTGGCGGCACATCGTTGGCTATGACCAGTTCAGAGGGGACATTGGTGATTTCAAGGGGTACGGATATGGTCACCTGGACCATCTCCTCCCCCCCCACAAGGAACCAGAGCAGTATGGCAAAGGCAAGGGAGATAAATTTCAGGAACAGGTCTGATCTGAAGACATCACGCCACTTCACAGGTTACACCAGTTTCTTCCAGAGTCTTGACTTGCGCTCGTTCTTGTCAGAGGCAAAGGCATTGTGCAGAATGCGTCTCAGGGTTCCACTGTCAATATCCCTGGTAATCCTGCCTGCAATCGCCACTGAGATTCCACCAGTCTCTTCTGAAACCACCACAGAGACCGCGTCCGTCTGTTCTGTTATGCCTATGGCCGCCCTGTGACGGGTACCGAGCCTCTTGCTGATGCCTGGGTTGGTACTCAGGGGCAGGACGCAGCCAGCGGCAGCCAGCCTCCCCTTCTGAATGATAACTGCACCATCGTGCAGGGGAGCACCCTTCTCAAAGATTGAACAGAGCAGAAAAGCGCTTACCTGGGCGTTTATATAGGTGCCGGACTCCATGTAATCACCCAGCCCCACCTCACGTTCCAGGACTATAAGGGCGCCGGTCTTGGCCTGGGACATCATGGATGCCGCCTTGGCTATCTCCTCAAGGGCCTGAAACGTCTTGACACGATTTTTCAGAAAAGGTGTCTGGCCCATCTGCATGAGCACCCGTCTTATGTCATCCTGAAACAGGATAATTATCAGTATGAAGATGGAGTTGAGTACCGTGCCCAGCAACCAGTGCAGGGTGAACAGCTCAAGCTGCCTGGCCACGAAATAGACCACGATTACAACTGCAAGCCCTGCCGCCACCTGAACCGCCCTGGTCCCCCTGACCAGCAGAATGATCCTGTAGATCAGAAAGGCAACTATCAGGATATCAAGGATATCCTGCCAGCGGATTACAGGAAGGTATTGGGCAAGACTCTCAATCATGTCTCAGTCTTTCACATATTCATACTATCTGTTTTTGTATCATGGGTAGTGCGAAGTATCGCATCGGCAACCTTCAGAGCATCTCTCGCCAGCCCTACATTATGGGTGCGGACGATGTCACATCCGCGGGCAGCACATGCCACCAGGGCACCGAGTGTACCTGTATCCCGCTCTGCAGGATCCTCAGCGCCTGTGATGGCACGGATAAACGCCTTTCTCGAAGGCCCTACCAGGACAGGGTGAACAGAGAGCCCAAACTCTCCGCAGCGCGCCATTATCTCAAGGTTGTCTCTGAGCCTCTTACCAAAACCTATCCCTGGATCAAGGATGATCTGTTCCTTGGAGATTCCATAACTTTCTGCAGCTCGGATCCTTTCTCTGAAAAAGGATTTTATCTCTTCCACCACATCTTGGTAGTTGGGATCGACCTGCATATCGGCAGGAGTACCCTTCATATGCATGAGGATGACCGGCACGCCACGTCTTGCCGCAAGAGGCCCCATTGCCTCATCTGCCCTGAGGGCCGTAACATCGTTAATGATATCAGCTCCGGCATCCAGAGCTGCCTCAGCCACCACAGCCTTTGAGGTATCAATGGATACAGGCAGATCACACACAGCCCTTATGCTTTGAAGCGCAGGTATTACCCGCTCCAACTCCTCCTCAACGCTAACAGGCTCTGAAAACGGCCGGGTGGACTCACCACCTATATCTAAGATGTCAGCCCCCTGGGCCTCAAGCCTCAGGGCCTGCTCCGCAGCCTTCTCAGGAGAGATGAATAGCCCACCATCAGAAAAGGAATCAGGGGTCACATTGATGATCCCCATTATCAGGGTACGCCTGCCGATCTCAAGGCCCCTGCCATGAACAACCAAGGAAAACGCCCCCATACCCTCAGTTACCCTGGACATCTCCTGAGGACTTGCGGGATCCATCTGCGTCTTCAATCACTTCAGAGGTGTTGGCCTGTCCATGATCAGACACAGATTCATTTTCCTGGCCCGTCTCAGTATCAACAGCCTTTGCTGGCTCTGAGGCAGGTGAGGTGCCCCTGTGCTCAGCGCTGGAACTGGTATGGCAGGATTCATCTCCCGGCTTCCGATCTTCTTCGGTGGAGGTCTTGTGAATCTCTTCAGAACCCTGCTCAACCCCTTCCTCTTGCTGTTCACCGTTTCGGCATTTGCGCATTATTTCTTCAATGGCCTCAGCATCCAGAGTCTCCTTCTCGAGCAGACCCTTGGCAATGGCGTGCAGGCAGTCAATATTTTCCTGGATCAGGTTGGTGGTATTCTCATAGGCCTGTTTCAAAATCCTCTCTACTTCTACGTCTATCAGCTCAGCCGTCTTTTCACTGTACTCTTTTACATGGCCAATATCCCTGCCCAGGAATATCTCGTCATTCTTCTTGGCAAACGCCACGGGACCAAGCCTGTCACTCATACCCCATTCGCATACCATCTTACGTGCCATGCTCGAGGCGCGTTCAATATCATTTCCAGCGCCAGTGGTCAGTTCGTCAAAAACCAGTTCCTCGGCCACACGCCCCCCCATAAGAATGGCAATGTTGTTCCTGAGATAACTGCGGGAATAGGTATGTCTCTCATCCTCAGGGAGCTGCTGCGTGAGCCCGAGGGCCAACCCCCGAGGTATGATGGTCACTTTGTGCAAGGGATCAGCACCTGGAAGCAGTTTGGCAATGAGGGTGTGGCCAGCCTCATGATAGGCGGTAATGCGTTTCTCCTCATCGGACAGGATCATGCTCTTGCGCTCAGCCCCCATGAGGACCTTGTCCTTGGCCTCCTCAAAATCGGCCATCTCAACCTTGTCCTTGTCCTTGCGGGCAGCAAGCAGTGCTGCCTCGTTTACCAAATTTTCCAGATCTGCACCGGAAAACCCCGGGGTTCCCTTGGCAACCGTGACAAGATCAACATCATCTGCCAGTGGAGTATTCTTTGAATGCACCCTGAGAATGGCCTCCCTGCCCCTCACATCTGGAACAGGCACTGCCACCTGGCGATCAAACCTGCCAGGCCTCAGCAGGGCCGGATCAAGTACATCGGGCCTGTTGGTAGCAGAAACCACGATTACACTCTCGGTACTCTCAAAACCGTCCATCTCAACAAGGAGCTGATTCAAGGTCTGCTCCCGCTCATCATGTCCACCGCCAAGGCCTGCCCCCCTGTGACGACCAACAGCATCGATCTCGTCAATAAAAATTATGCACGGGGCGTGTTTCTTGGCCTGAAGGAAGAGATCTCTTACCCTGGATGCGCCAACACCCACGAACATCTCAACAAAATCTGAACCGCTGATGTTGAAAAACGGTACCTCTGCCTCTCCGGCAATGGCCTTGGCCAGCAGGGTCTTTCCAGTGCCTGGAGGGCCTACAAGAAGCACCCCCTTTGGAATCCTGCCGCCGAGTTTGGTAAACTTCTGTGGGTCCCTGAGAAACTCGATTATCTCCTGCAGCTCCTCCTTTGCCTCCTCCACTCCTGCCACATCCTTGAAGGTGACTTTTATGTCCTCACTGGACTGCAGTTTTGCCCGACTGCGCCCAAAGGACATGGCCCTGCCCCCACCTCCCTGCATCTGCCGCATGAAGAATATCCACACACCAATGAGGAGCAACATGGGAAACCAGGATATCAACACGGTAAGGTACCAGGGAGCCTCTTCATGGGCCTTGACCTGGATCACCACGCCCTTTGCCCGCAGTTCCTTTATGAGATCAGGATCGTTGGCAGGCATTACGGTCACAAACGGGGAGTTGTTGGTAAAAGTCCCCTGGATCTTATCCTTGTCAATCAATACCTTTGTAACCTGGCCCTTCTCCACAAAGGCCAGGAAGTCACTGTATGGCAGCTCCTGGCTGGAAGTCTGAGGGGTATTGAACAGGTTGAACAAAAATACCATTACAAGGCCGATTACCAGCCATAAACTCAAATTTTTATAGAAATTATTCAAAAAAATGCCTCCTATTTCTGATGTCACACCACATTACCGCAAGGCTACGGGTGCCTTCCATGTACAAAGCCCTTTGAGATTCTTTGGACAGAAGCTGCACATGGGAACTATTCTCTGATCTGAATCAGATTGAAATATGGATCAAGTCAATTTTACTGGTACCATATCCTACCTGCATGATACCTATATGGCAGATGGTGCTTTTCATCACACTCTTAAAGCTCATCAACTGTATCTGCTCAGAGGGTGCAGTGCGCAAGGCACACACATACACAACTATATTACTCGAATACTGATCTGTTGCCCAATACCTGAACCATGACAAAGTCATCGTACAGGCAGCGGTTCAATTATACTCAAGGCATTCAGACAACTGAACAGACCACTCAAAGGAGATACATGATGTCTCATACCTCTCTATGGCCACTGTTTCAGCCACCTCCAATCCACCCACAGCCACCAGTTCACCGTCCATGAACAAAAGCGGGATTATGTCGCGAACATGCCTTGGGACCTTACAGTTTATCAAAAATTTTTTGAGCTTGCATTCATAACCCCGTCCGAGAGGAGAAAAACGGTCCCCCGCACGCCTGAACCGCAACCACAGGGGAAACCTGAGTTTTTCGGCACTGAGATAGAGGATCCTGGGAAACTTTCCCTGCGCCATTACATGTCCTGCAGGCCTTTCAACCGTACGCAGGACTATCTCTCCGCATCTGCCTGGAAGCATGTAGGTACCAGGGCCATTCAATTCATACTCAAAACAGGTTATATCAGCACCTGCCTGAGAGATACACCTCCTGATCACAAGACTGTGATAGTTACGCTGAACCCTTACGTCATGAGGAAGGTCAATGGCAGCGGAAGGCCTCTCTGCCTGCAGAAGGGCGTCAATTCCTCTAAGATGCACCGAGGTTATTCTCCCGTCCAGCAGGCCAAGCCGCAGGAGGGTTAGCCGGTATACCCTGCGCCTTATTGCCGGGGGGTACTTCAAAAGCTCATCAGTACTCAGTACCAGGGACTTTGCCGGCTCACCATGTGCAGGCACTGACAGACATGTGCTGAATGCCTCTGCGGCCATGGTTTCAAGCACAGCCAGATCATCTGATAACAACTCTGCCGTGCGGTTAAGCCCCTCTGTAAGCGCAGGGTTGAAATTCTCCTTCAGGTAGGGAATCAGATCAAGCCGAATCCTGTTTCTCAAATACTTGCGTTTGAGATTGGAGGAATCTTCCACATGAGAGAGGGAATGACGCGATAGAAAGGCCCGGATGTCTCTTTTATATACACACAACATGGGCCGGATTACCGTATCGCCCCGTCTCCAGGGTATGCCAGCAAGCCCCTGTAGACCACTTCCCCGTATAAGCCGGGCCAGCACCTCCTCAGCCTGGTCATCCGCGGTATGGGCAGTAGCAATCAGCCCGCACCCCGTTTCCTTGCGAACGTCTTCAAGGAAGTCGTATCTCAGGATACGGGCCGCCTCCTGAATGGAAATCTTCAGGTCTTTGGCCAGCCCCTTAACATCGCCTCTGCCAATGGTATATGGAAGCCTTAGCGCAATGGATAACTCTTTGACAAAATCGGCGTCCCTGCGGGACTCATCTCCCCTGAGACCATGATCAAAATGGGCAACATGAAGCCCGAGCTTCATCTCCTGGGCAAGTGCCACGAACACATGCGCCATGCATACAGAATCGGCCCCACCGGAAACGGCAAGTACTATACGGCTTTTCCTCTGGAACAGCCCGCGTTCAGTACCGACTGCCTGGACCTTCTTGACCAATATATCTTTCAGCAGGGTCTCTCTCAGGGGGACATCAGGGAAATGAACCTGTCCATATCTTGGGGGTTTCACGAACCCCGTGCTTCAGCAGGCTCAGCCGCCACCGCGTGTAGCATTGATAGACGCAAGTATCTCCATTGGAGATGCCGCCTTTACATCGGCTATCATGGCCTGCAAGGTAAGGTCCTTGCCTGCCGCAGGATGGTTAAAATCTGCCTCCACATAGTCTGAATGTATACGGCGGACCATGAAGCGCATCTCAGGGCCATTTGGACCCGCCTCTTCATAGACCTCCCCTTCCTTTGCCAACTCAGGATGCTTGAGTGAACTAAGGGGGATACGCTTCACCAGCTTTTCATCATAATGGCCAAATGCCTGTGATGCAGGTATGGTCAGGTCCAGTTTCTCCCCCTTCTTCCTGCCAGAGAGGGCCTGCTCCAGAACAGGTAAAACACGATCCCTGCCATAGAGGAACCTTGCCGTATAAGGTCTGTCCAGCTCAGGGGGTGTCTCACCATCCTTGACCTTCAGTGTATATTTTACCGTTACCACTGTATCTCTTTCTACTTGCATCAAACTTCTCCCGACAACCAGGGTTTGCAACCGGCTGCCTCTATGTATTGGAAATAATGCTTACGGCTGTCTGTCAAACATCTTTAACGGTTACCCTTACTAATAGAATGATAAAAATTTCAGTAAATATCACCCTACTATTATACCTGCTTACAGATCAGTTCCGCAGGACAGAGGAACCACGGATGAGGACGTATACAGATTTTTTCACTAAAGTTATTATACTTACTGGTATACAGTGAATAAAAATACTATATTTTCTTAATAAATGCAAAATCCATCTCGACATTTACATGTTTTTTTATTGTTTCATCCCTACCATGCCACTGGACACCGGCAACCATGACCTCACCTCGCGTAAGCCCTGCATACATAGACCAAATCCTGCCATATGGACCAAGCAAATGGCCTGCAGTCACTACTGCAGTCACCGGCATGCTGGGATCAGGCAAGTCCACAGTAATGCAAATGCTGTCAGACATGGGCCTGCCCACCATAGACTGCGATACCCTGTCCCGCCAGACAACAGGCCCGGGGGGAAAGGCCTTAACAATGATCATCGAACATTTCGGATCCGGCATCCTGACAGAAGATGGACAACTGGACCGGCAACAAATGCTGGACCTCATCCTCAAAAAAAAAGATGCCCAGATACAGCTTGAAAAAATAATACATCCCATGGTCCTCAAAGAACTGGATCATCATCTACAAAAAATACGGACCAAGGGAGAAGATGTGGTAGTAGTTGAAGTACCGCTGCTATTTGAAGCCGGATGGGACAACCTCTTTAGCGTCACCTGCATGGTTTCCGCCCCGGAACGCCAGTGCATATCACGAATAATGCGCAGAAACAACGTTGATGAAGAGACGGCCAGAAGATGGCTGACCCTTCAGATGCATAGAGACACAAAGGAACAACTTGCCGATTTCATTATAAAGAATGACGGATCCTTGGACCGGCTCCAAGACCAGGTGATGGATTTTTACAGATTTATTGAACAGAAGTCGGCCAGGAGATCAGCACACAAATGAGGGCAGACCCGAAAAGTTTCCTCTTTACAACATGCCGCTCTCTGGTTATACATTTTCCGCTATATGAGACATTGACTTTTTATACCGCCCATAGCTCAACTGGATAGAGCAGTGGACTTCTAATCCACAGGTTGCGTGTTCGAGTCGCGCTGGGCGGGCCAGTAATTTCAAGGCGTTACGGCCACCGTGCCGCAACGCCTTTTCTATTGGTCACATAACGGCAAAGAGGAAGTCTTCCCCAGAAAGGAGATCAATGACCCTGGCCTGCTGAAGATGCCGGACCAAAAGGCCCTGATCGCCAATACGTTCGATCTGTTTTCTAAGATTCATTCAAAAACAAACCCCATGACGTCTTCCATCAGTCCTACCACCAGCTTTTCAGGCAGGGATGGGGCCTGTCCAAGTGTCAGGGCCCTCATCACAAGACCTGCCTCACCCTGATCCAGAATCTCCGCAGGAACGGCCTTTTCCCACAACCACACACTTGCCTCCTCAACTGTCACAGGCCTCTCAAGGCCGGCCCTTGCAGATGCCGCGGCAAGAAGCGATGCGATAAGCAGATCAACAGCGCCTTCAAAATATTCCTGGTTTATCAGCAGTTCTGCGGCCTTGAATTTTTCCTCCGCAAGACGCGCAAGCCGTGAACTAACCCTATCTTCCCTGTCCCCTTCCGAATCAGACTCAAAAAGCACCTTGGCATCAGAGGCAGGCGAACCCTGTCCGAGCCTCTGAAGACCTTTGAGTGTACGGGCGTCAATTACTGCCACAGGGACCTTTTCCGAGAGTCGGGCAGCTACCTGATCGGCATGTTCATCTACACTGTCCAGCACTACCAGCAGGCCACCTCCAGCACCCAATATCCTCTCGATTTCCGCACCAAACTCCTCCTGAAGATCCTCGATGCACTCGGTAATCGCCTGCTCGACCTCCTCATCCTCCTCTTCACTTTTCCGCCTCTTTCCGGCTGTAGCCGCCTCCTGTTCAGGCATCTCATCACCTGCTTCAGGCCCTGGCGGAATTTCTTTCTGACCCTCTTCTCCTGAATCATCACGTCTCTCTGCTGCCGCTTCGATATTTTCAAGATCATCCACCAGTGTCTCAAGCAGCTTCTTTGAGATACCAACCACATCTTCTGTAGCATACTCGCTGATGACATTGTCAAACAGGTGCTGCTTGCCTGTAAGGAGCTTGAAGACATGTTCTTCATATGAATCAGCGGCTACCATGTTGATTATCTGCACCTTTCTCTTCTGTCCGAGACGATGCACCCTGCCGTTTCTCTGCTCGAGAATCGCTGGATTCCAGGGCATGTCCAGATTCACCACCACTGATGCACTCTGAAGATTGAGCCCCACTCCACCGGCATCAGTTGAGATGAAGACCTGGACAGAATCGTCCTCACGAAAGCGGTCCATGAGTTCGCCACGCATTGCCGTGGGCACGCCGCCGTGAAGTCGCACAAACCCTACCCTCATGGACATCAGGCGCTCCTCCACCATGCGGGTCATGAGTTCCCATTGTGAAAACACCACAACCTTCAAGCCTGATCCAAGGCAGAGTTCCTCAATAATCTCTGCAAGCTCATCTATCTTCGGGGAACCCTTGGTCTTCTTGTCTACAAGTCCGGCCGCATTACATGCCATACGCGCCTGCTGCAGAGCAGCCATGAGCCGATTGTGTTCAGAGGGGGTGAGCGGACGGTTTTTCATTGTCTGCGCCAGGTTGCCTGCGGCCATCAGGGCAGCATCGTGCAGTTCCCACTGTTTCTGCGTCATTGGCACGGAAAGCTGCTGAACAATCCTGTCAGGGAGCTGGTCCTCCACAAGCCGCCTGTCCCTTCTGAGCATCACAGGGGCAATACGCTTCCTGAGCATTGTGAGATTTCGATATCCAAGGACCTTTCCCCTCTCGTCAGTCACGTGGAAGTCCACCATATATCTCCAGAGGGGCCCCAGAATGCGGGCATCAACAACCTGCATAAGGCTGTACAGGTCTTCAAGCCTGTTCTCAAGGGGGGTGCCGGAAAGCACGAAGGCATATCGGCAGTGAATAAGCTTCACGGCATTTGCTATCTTTGTGCGCCAGTTCTTGATACGCTGCGCCTCATCCATGATTATGAGATCAGCACAGAATTTTTCATTTATAACGCTTAGATCCCGCAGCACCAGCTCATAGTTTACCACCGTAAAGGCGGCCTCCCGTCTGTACTGGACCTCACGCATCGCAGGATTTCCCTGTATCACCTGGCAGGTGAGCCCGGTAAACTTTCTTATCTCCCGTGCCCACTGATGCTTGAGAGATGCGGGGCAGATAATGAGTATCCTCCTCACCCCCTCATTTTCCCTGAGCCAGACCGCTGCCGATATTGCCTGAAGTGTCTTTCCAAGCCCCATGTCATCGGCAAGGAGCGCACGCCCCGTACCTGCGAGAAACGCAACCCCTTCAACCTGATAGGGATAGAGCCTGGCCCTGATTCCGGGAACACGGTCGTGGTTCAGTCTGAGACGCTCCCTTATCTCTGCAACACGCACCTTGCGCGAGGCGGTTTCTGCAAGATGCTGCGTATATCTCAGGACGTCATCTCCCGTATCTACGTCTATCCGTTCTTCAACGATTTGCGCAAAACGGAAAAAATCATCGGGCACACGTCCCCTGAACACGCCCTGCTCATCAAAATATTCATCTATGACATGCTGCAAATCGTCACCAACTGCAGCCCTTCGCCCGATCCGTATGGATGGCCCCTCCTTACCTTCCCAGGAGAGATATACGTATGCAAAGTCAGGGGGCTCAGCGCGAAACCTCTCGAAATCAGGATGTTTGCTGATAGTATGGAGTACCGCCTCGATATGCTTGCAGGTACCGAGCTGATTGTTGGCAAAATCCGGGCAGGTACACAGGTTGGCACGCCTGTTGAGTGTACGAATTGTGACCCTGTACCTCATTGGATAATGGGTTGTGGAAGCAAGAGACCATGCCTCCCACTCCCCATAGCACGGGCTGCCGGAAAGGGACCTGACCCTGACCTCTGAACGGCCACGCTTTATCCTGTCCCTTAGCGCAGTCTCATTGGCAGTGAGAAAACTGTCTGTTTCATCATGCGTGTCAGCATATTCATAGAGCAGTGCCACCACATGCTCACATGCCCTGTGGAAAAGACACTCTCCACAACCGCATGCAAACACCAACTTCCCCGCCTCATCAACCTCTGCCCTGGGGGTAAGAAGGTAATCAGGGTCATCACCCTCCACCTTTCCCCAAAGCACACGGGTGACCGGATCATGCCCCACATCAACCACCCTGTTCTCCCTGAATATGGCGAGTCCATTTCTTATGATGTTGTCTGAAGCAATCTTTTCAAGACTTTCGCTGTCAAACAGAAAGGGATCATCTGCATTCATTGTCTTGACATTCTGCATAACAACTCCTTACGTAACCATTGTCTCCATGGAGATGAGAAATTTTGTTCAGGGGCAAGGCGCGAAGGGGTGGAAACAGGCAAAATCAATCCCGTATATCTACGAAGGTTTTATGTCCACATGTTTAAGGTATGGCATCTTCTTCTTGAGCTGCTCCTCCATCTCGTCAATCTTCGCACCGACTGTCCTTGTCACCCTGTTTGCAAAGGACGCGCAAAACTGCAAGAAATCTCCAAAATTTTCGATCTCCCTGAAATCTTCGCGAAGGCTGTCTTCCATCTCCCGTACCAGCAGATAGCCATTGAGTTCCACCTCTGCTCTGATGTGGTGTGAATCAGGTGTAAGTACAATCATGCGAATATCCTTGATATGCTCCACCAGGGGCAGGTGTTCAATCTCTCTTCTAACCTCCTCCTGCAGCTCCTCAGGCGATGCCTTTTCAATAAGATAAAGAAGATTCTCCCTGATAAGGATAATGGCAATGACAGCCAGCATGAAACCGACAATTATGGAGCCTACGGCGTCCCAGAAGGGCTGGCCGGTATACTTTGTAAGCGCGATGGCTGCTCCGGCAAGGAACACACCGAACACAGCAGCCCCATCCTCCATGAGCACGGCAAGATTGGCAGTATCACCCTGCCGTTTCTCCTTCAGGGCCACCAGAAACGATATACCCTCTGCCACCAGGGCAAACATCAGAACAGCCAGGGTCCAAAGGTCGATGTTTGGCATCTCGGGATGAAGCAGACCTATTATCCCATGGTATATGGTTACACCAGCTCCAACGAAAAAAATTCCGCATGCTGATATAAGCCCCCAAACGAAACGTTCCTGCCCCCTGCCAAACGGAAACTCTCTTGAGGGTCCTATCTCGCTCCGTCTGATACCAACCCACAGCAGGGCCTGATTGGCCGTATCTGCAAGGGAATGAACGGCCTCTGCCAGCATGGCAGCACTGCCACCTGCAAATGCCACCATAAATTTGAGAATACACACCAGTGTATTGGCTGTTATGGCTACTTTGACGGATTTCATGGCTTTGGATGTATGTTCTCCTTTGTCATGGATCCTGGATGCATACCGTGTCTCATACCTGGACCATGTGCAGCACCAAACATAAAGGACGTCGAGTTGAGTGGTCCTGTTTCAAGCTCTACAGACTTGCCGTCCCGTTTCACAACGAGTTTTGCCCGCTCTCCCTTTTTCTTGAAAAAAAGCTCTATCTTCAGGTCATTGATATCGTGTACCGGATGGCCGTCAAAAGACACCAGCACATCACCTGCCTTTACACCACCCTTGTCTGCAGGGCTTCCGGATATTACCTGTTTGATCTCGATCCTGTTGTGATCGTCTGTGAGCACTATGCCGAGCTTCGGTGCCTTTTCCACCTCAACGTGGGGTGGAAACAGGAAAAAATCCCCTGCCTCTGGTACCATGTCATCACCAGGGTCATTTATCAGGATCGAATACTGGATGCCGGGCATTCGCCTTTCCACCCTTGAGGGGATCCCAAACCCATAGGCAATGTGGCCGAAACCGGCCAGGACCACCATTGTCCTGTCCCTATGCTCTGACAGATAGGTGCTCACCGTCTGTGCCATTGTCTCATCCCAGCTCAACTGGGCCTGAAAGAAATAGTCAAAGTTGTCCACATCCGTAGAGGAATGCTGACTGAAAATATCCCGCAGGTGTTCTCTGTAGTGCCTGTTGGATGTATCTATCTCCGCAGGCAGGTCTGCCCTCTCCTGAGCCGAAAGGCCCTTGATCCCCTCTCTCGCAATCTTTGAGGATATCTCCTTTCTCAGATTGAGGGCAACTAACGGGATATGGTTCTTCCGGCAGTACTCCACAATTGGCCTATAGAGATGATAATCAAAACCCCACCTCTTGAAATATTCCGAATCTTTCAAAAAACGACGTTCATCGATCTTTCCTGCAAAATACGCATCAAGGACCTTCTGGAAAGGCCTCTGAAACATCTCCATTCCTACGGCAAGCTTGATGCCCCGCTCATGGAGCAGCTTGATGACCTTGAGCTGGGCCATGTGGTGACCTGCCTGATCATGCTGTTCACTAACGTATATAACCCGGTCGCCTGAGATGTAACGCACTATCTTCTTAACAGGAAATATGCTCTTTGCAGCAATGGCAGTAATCCCCCGGCTTATCTCAAGTCTCATGCCGTCTGTAGCAGGAAATATGGCCTTCTCCCTGATTCTGCCTCCGGAGAACGACAACATGCTGTACTTGCCGTAATGCGGCAGTTTGGGAAGTATCGGCACCAGTTCCTCTGAGGAAGAGGCCTCAATGGTACATACAACACTGTCCCTGCCCAAAGGATTTGGTTTTACTACTATTTTTACGCCCTCTTTGGGCTGAGTCGTCTCGCCTGCAAGCATCTTCATGCCGCCTGCGGGCTGACCAAGTACCACAAAAGCCCCCTGTCGGAAATCTTCGTGACTGTGACCGCCAGATTTTCTCTCTGCAAATCCCCGCTGTTCAAAAAATTTTATGATGGGGCCATACTTCTCACGGTCCTCATCCCTCACTGAGAAAAATTTCTTTTCTGCACCAAACACCCTTGCCAGTACAGGGGGATATTCATCAGGAAACAGCCTGCGCATCAGGTTGAAATCCTCGTCTGCCACAATGGTGTAGGGCCTCTTGGGCACCTCAAAACTCACATGTGTAACCCTCTTGTCTATATTTATTTCGTGTTTGATTTCCTGACCAGGCATGACCACCAGCAGGGGAAGCTTGATTCTGTATGGTGTTCCGGTCTTTTGGGTAATGGTGAAACTGAGCCTCTTCTCTCCTGCCTTGCCATCTTCCACCGTTACCTTGGAGAAATCCAGGTCAGGCACATCCTTTCTCGTAAGCCACTGATCGAAAAACCAGCTCAGGTCCCTGTGGGACTCCTGTTCAAAAATATCCTTAATGGTTTGCCAAGATACGGCCCTGAACCGGTAATCCCTGGCCAAACGCCCTATGGCGGCCCTGAACCGCGTCTTACCCACCTCATTTGCAAGCATATGAAATATCATGGCAGCCTTGCCATAGCCAACAGCCCGGACTGCCCTGTCTGTACCCTGGACAAACTCACCCACAGAAATGGCATTGCCACTGTGTACCCATGCCTGGTACTGCACCAGTATTTCATGGCGATACTCTGCGCCACTTCCTGCCATCTGCCTGTACAGCGCATCGGACAGATATGTGGTAAGCCCCTCACACCAGTTTCCCTGACTTTCATCCACATATACTGAATTTCCAAACCATGAGTGTACAAACTCATGTCCAAGGGAGGTATCAACTATAAACGGCAGGTGCACTACTGCACGGCCAAGCAGGGTATAGGTAGCCATGCCAAAACCGGTGGGAAGCACGTTTTCCACAACTGCGAAACGCCTGAACGGATAAGGGGGCAATATGTCCCTGTACAGGTCTACATAGTATTTGAGCTTGTCGAGATACCCTGATGCAAGCCCTTGATCCTGTGGAAAAAAATAGGCCTCAAGCTGTATCCCCTCGTACTTTACCACCTTTTTCACATATGGACCGGCAACAAGGGTAACCGCATCCCGGGGATGAGGAAAACGAAATGTGTAAATCACATGATCATCATGCCGTTCCGTCACAATCTCCTCTGCCTCAGAAACTGCCTTTAGGCCCGAAGGAAGTCTTACCAGCAGGTCATAACGGGCAAGGCCCATAAATCTCGGATACCACTGATCCAGAAGCACCACACCTTCAGGACTGATAAAGTTTCCCTGGCCATGTTTGTCTGTCACTGAAGGAATCTTGCAGGAAAACCCTATCACCAGCTTCCTTGAGCTGTTGAGCGGTCCCACTTGCAACATTCCATCTTTGGAGATGGAACCCCTTATGTCATGCCTGTTGAGGGTAAGGCTGGAGACCTCTATCCCTGCAAGGGAAAACTCAAGACGCCTGAGTTCAGGTATCCAGACACGGGCAAGGCCCTTAATTTCAGAGGAACCGGGATTGATGTTTATATCAAGAGAAATTTCAGGCACATAATCTCCTGAATCTACAGCTTGAACATGACTTGCAGGAAAGACGAGCATTATCATCAGGGAACATAACAGCATGATGCGTTTCATGAACGGCACCCATCCTTTCATAGGGAACAATATCTGTTAAAAAAGGAGAACAACTCCATGGGATGAAAATTGGACCTGACGTGTTATCACAGTTAAAAAGGATCATGAACTGAAGATATTCATGCGGGATATAATCGGTTGTTGTAATATTGAGGTTGACGCGGATATAAACGGTTATTCAGGGAATATAACCGCTGAAATGGTAATTGGCGATAAAAAAACCTCTTTTCCTCCATCCTGCCATACTGCGGAACACCTGAAATACATAATGCAAGATGCCACCCTTTCTCATTGCCCTGACCGTTCCAACAGTCGTGACCGCAGGCAAAATCTGCCCACCCACCTGTACCATTAATACCGTATCAGGGATATCCCTACCCTGAACCTTATGTCTTCAGAAGCCTACCCCATCTGTATCTATTTGAAATCACGGAAACAAAATCGCAAAATGCCGTAATTGCCAACATCGGTCAAGCGATCTGAAAACAATGGTCTGTGTTTTGCTGTTCTCATGTGTGAAACTGACCTGAAACAATTCATCACATGCCGTATTGATTGACTTCATTCACGGCATTTTGCAAAACAGGAATCTTTCATACGTCATGACACGAAACATTTCCTCTGTTACAGACACTGGTTCAACACGAAAAACAGTAACGTCATCCATGATACCCTCAAAGCACAGTAGAAACATCTCTCTTGTCTTTTGCTGTATTTACACAATGTTGTGCTTTATTACCGTGACCAGCGCGCATTCTGCCCGTTTAAAGGACATTGCCGGCATCCAGGGCATGAGGTCAAACAAGCTCT
The DNA here is from genome assembly GCA_964638145.1 of uncultured Desulfobacterales bacterium. Classification (GTDB taxonomy): domain Bacteria; phylum Desulfobacterota; class Dissulfuribacteria; order Dissulfuribacterales; family QOAL01; genus S144-17. The sequence goes on from CAZXAK010000023.1 coordinate 72,297, forward strand.
ATGGCTACGGGATTGTAGTTGGCCTCAAGAGGACAGGTGATGGCACCCAGGCAAAATTTACCATCCAGTCCATTGCCAACATGCTCGAAAGGATGGGGGTAAACTTTGACCCTAACTCTGTACAGGTAAAAAATGCCGCTGCCGTCATGGTAACCGCCGAACTGCCACCCTTTGCAAAAAACGGACAGAAGATTGATGTGAACGTGGCATCCATAGGAGATGCAAAGAGTCTGCAGGGCGGTACTCTCGTCCTCACCCCGTTAAAAGGGCCTGACGGCAAAATCTATGCGCTTGCCCAGGGGCCGCTGCTTCTTGGCGGTTACTCTGCCTCTGGTGGCGGCAGTTCCACCACCAAGAATCACCCAACGGCAGGACGCATACCCAACGGGGCCACTGTGGAACGGGAAGTCCCCATGGATTTCAACCACCAGGACCACCTGAACATAAGTCTGTTCAAACCCGATTTCACCACAGTAGAAAACGCGGTGGACGCAATAAACGATACCCTTGGCGGTGACTTCGCAAAGGCAATCGACGCTGAAACCATAAGGGTCAACCTGCCAGTGGAGTATGAGGGAAATGCCGTTGGTCTCATGGCAGCCATTGAAAATATTGACCTTGGCACGGAACAGCAGGCAAAGGTTGTCATGGATGAACGAACCGGAACCGTGGTCATGGGCAAGGACGTGCGTATATCAACTGTGGCCATAGCACATGGAAATCTGAGTATAAATATCAGGGAGACCCCTCAGGTATCACAGCCTGGCCCGCTTAGTCAGGGACAGACGGTTGTCACCACACCTGCTGAAGTCTCGGCAAAGGAACAGGGGGGAGAGCTGGTGGTGCTGAAATCAGGCAGCAGCATAGGCGAACTGGTAAGCGCTCTTAATGCCGTAGGGGTGACTCCCCGGGACCTCATATCGATCATTCAGTCCATAAAGAGTGCCGGCGCACTCCAGGCTGACCTCGAAGTCATATGATCCACTGAATTATGCCACAGTACAACCAGCCACGAGATATAAAAAAAGGGGATTTTTTAATGAACTGTATCTCTCCGGTACCTGAAAAACTCATCCTCTCTCCAGCGGCACGGGGTGAGACAAAGGCAACCAACATAGCATCCGATATAAAAAACAGCCCAGACGATGCGAAACTCAGAAAGGCTTGCGCTGATTTTGAAGCCCTGTTTCTCCATAAACTCATGCAGACCATGCGTAAAACCATACCAAAATCCGGTCTGCTCGATGGTGGTCTTCCCGAGGAGATATACACAGACATGCTTGATGAAAAGATATCCGAGACGGCTGCCAGTGCAGGCAAGGGAACCGGTCTTGGGGAAAGACTTTACCAGGAGATGAAACGGGCATATGGCGGCCAGACAGTAAAGAGCACAGGGATATACAGTGAAGCACCCACCTTTACAGACAGGGGAAAAGAGTGATGAAAGATACGGTATCTGCCAGGTCCAATGCAGAATCACACCCCACGGGCCTGTCAGTAAAATTTTGGCAACTTGCAGACGCACTTATCGAGGGATGGGACCTGATGAACAGGCTTCTCCACAAGGAGTGGCAGGTACTGAAAGGCAGAGAGATAAAACTGATATGGAAGATAGGCAGGCAAAAGGAAAAACTTGCCTCACAGCTTGAGGCCATAGAGAGGCGGATTGACGACGAGATACAAAAAATTGTATCAACAAACGCTGATCCCCAAAACAGGTGGCAGATCCTGCTGCAAACAGCCCTGCCTTGTGAAAAAGAGCGGCTAATTACATGGAAATCCCGGCTCACCAATGAAAAAAACAGGGCTTTTGTTATCAACAGGAGATTGTGGGTCTGGATCAGTGAACAGCAACAACTTACCTCTGAACTTATAGAAATACTCGCGGGCAGGAAAAGAAAGCATGGCATAATCTACAGTTTCAACAAAAACGCCGCCTCTCCCAGAAATTTTATCTCATCATCCACCCATCCTGATCAAAATACGCATGATGATATCGGCCATAGCAGTAAAGAATTTTACTCCGGATTTTCCAAGGACAGGATAAAACAGGCCATGAAGGCCTATGGCAAAACGGAATGAGATAAACAGGGGTTATAATCATGGGTTTGACAGGACTTTTAAACGTGGCCAAAAATGGCCTTGTAACACACCAGACATCCCTTCAGACAATAGGCCACAACATATCCAATGTTAACACCAGGGGATTCTCAAGACAGGATACCATCACCAGGGCCCGTATTCCTACCCCCATGTCTGCCGGATCGCTTGGAAACGGCGTAGTGGCCACAGAAATAGTCCGGGATTATGACCAGTTCATAACCAAAACCCTGTTTGAAAAGACCTCTGACATGTCAGGGCTTGACACAAGACAGTCTGGAATGAAATTGGTTGAGGGCGTACTCAACGAGGTTGAGGAAAACGGACTTAACCAGATGGTAAACGAGTTCTGGACCGCATGGGACGATGTGGCAAATTCTGCAGAGGCCATGCCGGAGAGGACAACCCTGCTGCAACGTGCCGACCTGCTGGTAAAGGAGATCGGTGGCAAGTACGACCAGCTCGTAAAACTCTCAAACGACGTAGACCTTAACATAGACACCTCGGTCAAGGCCATCAACAAGTTGGCTGATCAGATAGCAGAAATTAACGTACAGATAGTATCGTCAGAATCAGGGCATCACACTGCAAATGACTTGAGAGACCAGAGGGATCAGCTTGTAAAGCAGATGTCAGAGTTGGCAGACATTCACTACTTTGAGACGGATCGAGGTTCATATACGGTACTTATAGGCCAGGGCAAACCCTTAGTGGAAGGCTCTGATTCATGGCAGCTTGAAATGAGGAGCGGTAACATTTACTGGACTGGCAATGCAGGTCAGGAATACCAACTGACCACCAAGGATATCCAGGGAGGGGAGCTTGGTGGCTGGATGGATCTCAAGAACCGGGTAACACCGAGAGATACCACGCTTCTCACCGGATCTGTTCCCAACTCAACAGGTGGCACTGCTATCCGTTCTTCAACACGGTGGGACGCAATAGATGGGGTAACCGTAACCGGTGACTTCTCAATCACCTTCTCAGGTTCGGATCAGAGCGGTAACCCTATAGGGCCTGTAACCTTTAACTATACTGCCCCACCGAGCGAGTCCAATGCCACAGTGGGTGACTTTCTCAGTGCAATCGAGGCAGCCTTCCCAAATACAGAGGCCAGTATCACTGAAGACGGACGAATACAGATAAAAGATCTGGATCCAGGAGATGTTCCCATCTCATTTCAGATAGAGGACATATCAGGGGGAATCACTGGCCTTGATCTTGGCAAATTCGATGGTTCATACCCTCTTAACTACACTGAGCAGTTAAACAAGTGGGCCAGTGAACTCATAAAGGCGGTAAACGGAGTACACAGCCAGGGCGTTGGACTCATACCCCTTCAGGAAACTACTGCTGAAAACCGTGTAATAGACACCACTGAGGCTGTAAGCAACCGTTCATCCGGTCTTGCCTTCTCTGATGTGGTACAGACCGGCTCATTTGAAATCTACCTTTACGACAGTAACGGCAATGTAATGGATGCAGACGCCGGCACCGTAATCAACGACCCGTACACCATTGATATCACAAAGGGGGTTACCACCCTGGAAGATATCAGGGATGACATCAACACCAACATCCCTGATCTTAACGCCCGTATCGTAAACAACAAGCTGGTAATAGGTGTGGATGGCCCTCCGGCAACTGCTGCAGGATTTGCATTTGGCAAGGATACATCAGGGGTCCTCACTGCCCTTGGCATCAACTCATTCTTCACAGGGGAGGATGCTTCAACAATAGGTATCAACAACAAACTTGTGGAAGACCCTCGCCTCATAGCTGCTGCCCAGGTAGAGGCCTATGGGACAGACAGTGCCATTAGTGATGTTTCTGTAATGGATGAAAACAGACCCCTTGACGCCAGTATCGGAAACGGCACTGTCCGCATTGAACTGTTTGACAACAGTGGGAACTCTGTAACATCCAAAGACATAACCATTGATCGTAACAATGACTCACTGGAAGACGTGCTGGATCAGATGGATAGCATAGACGGGATCCATGCCTATGTAGAGGATAACCTGGTGCATATTGAAGCTGAGCAAAATGACTATACCGTGGCCATTGACGACAGCGCAGGGGGTGTGGATACAGGATTTCTTGAATTCCTCGACATGCCAAGTGGTCCTGCATCCACCCTTGATGCCAACTTCAAGGTGGAGAGGACCTTTGACGTCCTGAGCAGTTATGATACTGGCATTACCACTGGAAATTCCTTTTCCATAGACATATTGGATAAAGATGGCAACATACTCAATTCCCCAGCGCCAAGTATGACCATAAACGTCAATGCGGGCGACAGCCTTTCTGACATAGCAACCGCCATTGATTCCTTTGACAACATATCAGCACAGATCGTGGATGGCAGGCTGAAGGTCACTGCAGAGGGTGATGGTGAACGGTTCTACATTCGCACAGACGACTCTGGACTCTTAGACTACTTAGGGCTATCAACTCCGAATGGCGGCACCCTAAATCCTGCCAACAATCTCAATGCCATAGAGCTAAGAGACCTGAACAGCCATACGGTCCAGGAACTGGACGGTGCCACTCTCAACGAGTTCTATCATGGACTCGTTGGTACGGTTGGTATCCACTCGCGGGGATTTCAACTGGACTATGACTTCAGCAGGGCCAGTGTTGACGAACTGGAGACAAGACGTGACTCTGTCTCAGGCGTGTCTCTCGATGAGGAGATGTCGGATCTTATCAAGTTTCAGCACGCATATACGGCTGCAGCCAAGCTCATCCAGGCCGCAGACGAGATGTTTGCCTCCCTGCTACAGGCAAAGTAGATAAAATCATTTACTTAACCAAGGAGGTAGTGCCATGCGCGTTACCATGAACTCCCTGTATGATCAGATCAACACCGACCTGTCCAGGCTTGTAGAGAACGAGGCCAAGACCAACTCCAGTATATCATCAGGAAAAATTTACCGAAGGCCTTCAGACGCACCTGTGGAACTGACACATGCCCTTGGCTACAGGAGCCAGATAGCAGATACAAAACAGTATGATAGAAATATCGTATTTGGACAGGGATGGGTTCAGGCAACAGAGACAACCATGCGGCAGATTCAGGACCGGCTTACCAGGGCAAAGGAACTGGCCGTTGAGGGAGCCAACGATACCCTTAATGCAAGCGACAGAAAGGCAATAGCAGCAGAGGTCAACGTAATTCTCGATGAGGTGGTGTCCCTATCAAATACCAGTATCGGAGGGCGTTATATCCTTGCAGGTACCAGAACAGAGGGATATGACAATGGTGAAGAACCATTTATGATGGATAAAGATGGCAGGGTCACATATCATGGAAACGAAGAGGACCTTGCTATTGACATCGGCAAGGGACAGACCCAGAAGATCAACCTTGACGGCAGAAGTGCCCTTGTACAGAGTGGTCTTTTTGATGCCCTTGACATGCTTCAGGATGCACTCAACGCCAATAGCCAACACAGCATAGAGACGTCCATTTCAAAGCTTGATATCAGTATCACCCATGTCAGTGAACAGACTGCTCTGCTTGGCGCAATGGGCAACACCCTGGACAACAAGGAGGATATTACCAATTCACTCTCATTAACGCTTGAAGAACGACTTTCCGATGTGGAAGATACAGACATCATCAGGGCGATTTCTGACCTCAAAACCCTTGATGCAGGTTACCAGGCCGCCTTGTCTGCAGCATCAAAGGTTATGAACATGAGCCTGGCTGATTTCGTATGACAGGGGGCGGCTTCTTGAATAAACAGTAATGCTTAGGCCAGGGAGGGCTTATGCTTATATTAACCAGAAAGACAGGAGAGAGCATCAGAATCGGGGATGATATAGAGATATCTGTACTCGAAATCAAAGGTCGCCAGGCACGCATAGGGATAAAGGCACCGGCTGGCATGCCGATACACAGGGAAGAGGTATTTCAACGCATCAGAAAGGAAAACCTGCAGGCTGCGGACATGCCTGAAAACGTGGATATATTCCTTAGCCGGAGAAAAGAGGATTATGAAGATTGAAACAAGCAGATTTGGTACACTGGAGGTGGATGAGGCATCCATAATATCATTTTCTCAGGGCCTGCTTGGTTTTCCTGATGAAAAGAGGTATGTCCTTCTGCCACACAGGGAAGACTCTCCATTTCTTTGGCTCCAGAGTGTGGACAATCCTGATCTGGCCTTTGTAACAATCAATCCTTTTACAGTGAACCGCGACTATTCTTTTGAAATACCGGACAATGTACAGCAGGAACTGGACATTCATGATGCTGCAAATGTTCAGACCCTTGTACTTGTAACCATCAGGAGAGACGGCAGCAATCCGTCTGTTACTGCAAACATGCTCGGTCCTGTTGTGATAAATACTGAAAACAAAAAGGCAAGACAGTTGGCGCTTGATCCAAATATCTATGACGTACAGTATAGCCTGTCTTGAGCCATACGACAGTGGCCTGCCCTCTTGGCAGCCTTTATACTGCAAACCACCTGCAAAAAACCTGTGAACAATTACGTTACGTACTGGTCCTTGCCTCAAGAGCCCTTTGCAGGGTCATCTTGTCTGCATATTTCAGATCCATTCCCATTGGAATTCCACACGCAATCCTTGAAGTCTTAACCCTGTGCTGCGAGAGCAGATCAGAGAGGTAGGCCGCTGTTGCCTCTCCTGCTGCCGTACTGCTTGTGGCAAGTATCACCTCAAGTGCACCTGCATCACTTACATTCTCCACCCTGTTTACAAGTTCCCTGATCTTCAGTTGATCCGGCCCGATACCGTCCATTGGAGAGAGAACGCCATGCAACACATGATAGAGTCCGCGAAAGGCCCCGGCCTTTTCCATGGCAAGCAAATCTCCAGGATCTTCCACCACACATATGAGGGACCTGTCACGTCGTGGATCAGAACATACGGGGCAGGGGTCATGCTCCGAAAAGGTAAAACAGGTGGAACAGAGGCGTATTCTGCCATGTAGAAGCCTTATGGAATCAGCAAATTCAGCCGCCTGGTCCTCTGGCCACCTCAGGACCTGGAGGGCCAGCCGTGTTGCAGTCTTCTCACCTATGCCTGGAAGCCTTGAAAAATTTTTTATCAGCCTCTCGAGGGCTGGAGGAAATGCCGAAGGCATGGATCAAAACATCCCTGGCACCTTAAATCCGCCGGTTACCTTGGCCATTTCACTATCCACCATCTCTTTGGAGCGAGTCAATGCCTCATTTACCGCAGCTACAACAAGGTCCTGCAACATCTCGGCATCTTCAGGGTCAATTACCTCTTTCTCAATAGTGATAGAGACAATGGAGGGTTTACCGTTTGCCACTGCCTTTACCATTCCTCCACCAACAGTGGCCTCCACCTCTTTCTTGGCAAGCTCTTCCTGCAGATTTGCCATTTTCTTCTGTAATACCTGGGCCTGACGCATCATTTCTTTCATGTTTGGCTGCATATTTCATATTCTCCTTTATATTCCTGTTAACATCTATCCCCTTCTTCTGTCATGGTACAAACGCAAGCTGCTTATTCTCGCACCAAAAGACCTCATGGCCTCCTGCACAAGCGGGGTCTGAATAAGCTCTTGCCGCCTGTCTTCCGCACCTTTTGGTAAAGAGGCCTTAGAGGTAACTTGACTATCACTCTTTGCAACCCTTATTTTAACCGGAGAGCCAAAAAACTGAAGTCCCATTTCAGCAAGTGCTGAACTGTAGTCACTGTCAGAGAGCATCTCCTGATGTAGCCCCTGACCACACCTAAGGGTTACTGTGTCCTTCTTTATATCAACCTTGCTCGATGACAGCACGGTGGCAAGCGACGGCTTTTTGCCTGAAACGAACCGTATAAAATCCTTCCACGATTCCTTGTCAAGCTGCCTGATCTCTTTATGGGTCTGTCCTGCATGTTCCTGCTCATCATCAGATTTTTCATGTTCTGTATGTCTGACAGACGGTCCTGATGATTCTGTTTGTGTTGCCTTCCCGGTCTTGTCGTGAACAGGAGACTTAGCAGAATGCCTTGAGGCTGTATCATGTGTGGAGCTGTCTGTAAGTCCGTGTCCTTTTCCTGTTGCACGTGGAACATCATCCTGCTGTCCCTCATTCCCTGCCGTTGAACACAACGCTGACTTAGACAGACCGTTACGGCCTTGAGACAGGTCTTCGCGTTTGCCTGCCCCGGACCTGGCCCCATATGTTCTTGCAGGGTTCTGTTCTGGTTCCCTTATGGAAGGGGTCCCGGAGACAGATCTTCCTGACGTGGGCGGATTAAATGGCACCTGCTCAACCACGGCCTTGATATCCTGCAGGAGCTCATCCACCGAAACCACCTCCTGCATACCACACAGCCTGATAAGCAGAAGCTCAAGGGATAGTCTCGGGGTTGAACTTGTGGATATATTAGACTGTCCTTTCATCAGGACATTGAGTACATTCAGGATGGAATGCGCACTAAAATTGCGAAATTTCTTATCCAGTTCCCTGGCCTCAGCATCGTCGAGCTCTACCAACAAATGTCCCTTCTCTCTGGAGGTCTTTTTCAAGATCAGCAAATTTCTGAAAAACAGAATGAGATCATTAATAAATTTCTGAAAATCTATCCCTAACCTGTAGACATCAGCAGAAATGGAAAGGGAGGTCTGGACATCTCCTTCCATTATGGCGTATGCAAGCCTGCTCATTACGGATGTGCCTATCACACCAAGGGCCTCATGCACGTCCTCGAGACAAGTTGCACCGTATGCGGCTACCTGGTCAAGAAGACTCAGGCTGTCCCGAACACTTCCTTCTGCCTCCCTTGCAAGCAGAAGGGTAGCCTCCCTTGGCAGCTCCATACCTTCACTCTTGACAATAGTATCAAGGTGATCAGCAAGCCTGGCAGTCTCTATCCTTCTAAACTCATAATGTTGGCATCTCGAGTGTATGGTAGCTGGAATCCTGTGGGGTTCAGTGGTTGCAAAGATGAAAAATACGTGTGGCGGTGGCTCCTCAAGCGTCTTTAGAAGGGCATTGAAGGCCTCTTTTGTGAGCATGTGTACTTCATCAATTATAAATACCCGATAGCGGCATCTAACTGGCTGAAACCTGATGGTTTCCCTTAACTGTCTGATCTCATCAATGCCCCGGTTGGATGCACCGTCAATCTCAAGTACATCAACAGCCGTTCCGTCTGTAATCTCCTTGCATATGCCACATTTGTTACACGGTATTGGAGACGGGCCCTGTTCACAGTTCATGGCCTTTGCAAGAATCCTTGCTATAGATGTCTTGCCAACCCCCCTGGGACCACTGAAAAGCAGGGCATGGGCAAGGTGATCCTCCTTCAGGGAATTCTGGAGGGTCCTTGTCACATGTTCCTGCCCCACAACATCTTCAAATGTCTGGGGGCGCCATTTACGTGCTAAAACCAAGTAGGACATGAGGATGAATGAAAGAAAATAAAATGGATTACAGACAGAAAATTTGCTGTACAACCCACAGTCCCGGTGAAACAGAACATAGAAACATAAAAAATGATAGCCAGGCACCCCCGCGGCACACGAAGAGCCCCACTACCGTTGCTTCCTTCCGGACCTGGCGGGGTTCGCGGGGAGTTCGTTGCGCGGGACCTGGCTATCAAACTCTTTTTCAGTGCAGTGCATTAAGGGCA
>CAZXAK010000024.1:0-94097 GCA_964638145.1 uncultured Desulfobacterales bacterium
TATACGGCGGATGGTACTTTTTATCATGCTTTTAAAGCTCATCAGTTGCAATGACTTGATGATGATATATTTGCTCGCGGTCAAAACCATGAGAAAAAGCACCATCCGCCTTTGCCAATTGCTTCTGCATTTCAGGTGTCGTGTAGTATGATAAACGCTCAATTTGTCGTGAAAATAGAGGCCGTGGCCGGAGATTTTCATGGCCGGGGTGTTACCAACGGTGTAGCGGGGTAACATGAAGTTTGGGTAGAAGGCAGATAAAATGGCCGAAAGGCCAAGATGGCGCGGGCACCATGCGCCGCGCCATTTGAACATCCAGAATCCCGATGTTATTCGCCAAAATAACGCTTCAGTAGCCCGGCAAATGCCTGGCCGTGGCGTGCCTCATCCTTGCACATCTCGTGAACGGTGTCATGAATGGCATCAAGGCCGAGTTCCTTGGCCTTTACAGCAATGTCTTTCTTGCCCTGGCATGCGCCAAACTCTGCCTCTACCCTGGCCTTGAGGTTTGCCTTTGTGTCAGCAGCTACCACCTCTCCAAGAAGCTCTGCGAACTTCGCCGCGTGCTCTGCCTCCTCAAAGGCAATGCGCTTGTAGGCCTCTGCTACCTCGGGATAGCCCTCGCGGTCTGCCTGACGGCTCATGGCAAGGTACATTCCTACCTCAGTGCATTCACCTGTGAAGTTTGCCCTGAGGCCTTCGAGGATATCCTGGTCAACATCCTTTGCAACTCCAATGACATGACCGTCTGCAAATTCCAGGGGTCCACCTGTGACCTCCACGAATTTGTCCGCTGCCGCACCACACTGGGGGCATTTTTCAGGTGGTGTGTCACCTTCATGGATATAACCGCATACAGTACATCTGAATTTTTTCATGATATTCTCCTTGTTGCTTTATTTGTGTTACCGTGAAGACTACACTGTCACGATAGCTTTTCTGTTCCTGTGTGTTGCCTGTCCAATGGGGACGGCATGAAAGTGCTGGGACAGGTATTTGATTCAATACTCAATAAAGATAAAAAAGATTCAATTTTTTTGCAAGTAAAATCTGGATTATTTTTCCTCGTACATCAAAAACAGTCCTGTCATGCCAGTAGATTTTGGGGTAAGGAGGTGTTAGCGTTCGGGTTATGGGCCCTGGTTCATGTGGAGCTTCCATGTTATTTCAGCAGGCATGGTGGTGACCACTCTTCAGACAAGGTGTTGCCATGCTGCTGTGAAATATGTGCTGTTCAGCCATGTTTCCATGTCTGGGCCGGTCAGTCAGGATAACATGAAAATTTTTGGTCTGTTTGATTCGGGTGATCAGTGAATTTCCAAGGAGGAACTGTGGCACAGCAAAGAAAGATGAAAATAGCAGTGCTGGACCTTACATGCTGTACTGGGTGTGAGGCCAATCTGCTCAGTACGGATGCAGCCCTTTCTGATTATGTGCATGACTTTGAGGTCACGAGTTGGCGGATGCTCGAGGATGATGCGCCTGCTGATTATGACGTGGTGCTTGTGGAGGGGTATGCCTGTAATGAGGAACAGGTGCAGGTACTGAAGCAGGCAAGGGAGACCAGTGCAGTACTGGTGGCATTTGGTACGTGCGCGGCCTCGGGCAATATCTTCTCTCAGTTGAAGCCTGAAAATTACCAGCAGATAAACGCCAGGGTTTATGGTCCGGGACACAGGGCAGTTACGCAGTTCGTAAAGCCTGTTTCCCACGTAGTCAAGGTGGACCATGTGATACGGGGATGTCCTGCAAATGTCGATGCAATACGCAAGCTTCTCGACGATCTCAGTAAACATCCGGTATCTTCAAGGGATATCAAGGTGCTGACCCCTGACTATGTGGCAAGGATAGAAGGCCATGCCAAGCTTCATGTGAATTTTGAGCAGAAACGCGCGCATTTCTATCCGGAAGAGGGGGAGCGTTTCGTGGAGGCAATTGTGGTTGGTAAGCCCTACCAGAATGCCCCCAAGGTGCATAGCAGGATCTGCGGTATATGCCCTGTTGCCCACTGTCTCTGTTCCATCATGGCCATTGAGAATGCCTTGGGCATACCTGTTTCTGATGTGGCGCAGGGCCTGCGCCGTGTCTTCCAGTGTGGTCAGATGGTTCAGAGTCATCTTCTCCATCTCTATTTCATGGTACTTCCTTCCATGGTTGGTATTCATTCAAGTATTGAGATCAGCAAGCGTTATCCAGATGAATTTGAACTGGTCAAGGGGGTGAAGAGGGCTGCCGAGGAGATATTCAGGCTTATTGGAGGGGCCAGTCTTCATCCGGTTTCTCTGACTCCCGGGGGCTTTACCAAGGTCCCTGAAGATGCTGAGCTTGCAGCCCTTAGAAGGGATATCCTTCACATACTGGCCAATGCCCAGAGGCTTGTGGCCCTGTTTACACATTATGAGAGGTGGCCAGAGGCATCAACAGTGAGCCATATGCTGTGCATGGAGCCAGACAAAGGGGATGAGGCATATCCCATGTTTGGGAGTAGGGTCTATTTCAATGGGCCTGAACCGTTTGATGTGCAGGGATACAGGAGTTACATCTGTGAGCAGGTGCTTGTGGATCATCCGGCCAAGATAGGATTCCTGATGGCTGACAAACCTGTAAAGACCGGTGCGCTTGCCCGCACTTCCCGTTTTTTCAGTAGGTTGAATCCCCTTGCCAAAGAGGCTTTCAACGCTTCCATGATGGATTTTGCAAATCCATTCCACAATAACATTGCCCAGGCAGTGGAACTGCTCCACTACCTTGAGGAGGCTGCCTGCCTGCTGGGAGACATGGAGGGTACAGACCTCAAGGCCGCCATTGCAGACCGTAACACAATAAGGCAGGAGGCGCTTGAGAAACAGGGACCATGGCCATGTCGCGGTGTCAGTGCAATAGAGGCGCCAAGGGGGCTGTTGTTCCATGATGTCAGTATCGAAAAGGACGGAACAGTCTCTGATTACAATATCATTCCCCCTACCAATCTGAATCTGTCCGGCCTGGATGAAGAAATTGAATTGTTGTTGCGGGCATATGAGTCAGTACCTGATGACCAGAAGGTGCAACTCATAGAGGACCTGATACGTGCCATGGACCCTTGTATCACGTGCGCAGTACACTGATGCAGTTACCTGTCTGTTTGTGCGGGATGAAGGGACAGGAAATGTTCCAGGCTGCGGTTGCAGAAGCTACATCTGTTCAAGCCAGTCGGAGAGTATGGTACATATCTTTTCAGCCTGTTTCTTGTTGGATATGTTGAATTTGCTCTGCTGCCGAAAGTAATTTCCGGTCTTTCTGTAGCGGCGTATGCTTACCTTCATGGGGCCGAAATCCCCGGTTTTTCTGTCAAGCTCCTGGTAGAGGAACATTATTGTGGTCCAGGCCCCCCTGGTGAGGACCTGTTTGTCAATCTCCTTTACAACGAGATTGCCGTCTTCATCTTCATATTTGATAGTGATTTCGTCTATAGTTTCAGCCATCTATAATATTTTCTCCGTCATGGTCCAGGGTGTTGTTTCCGGGGATACTGCATTGCCAATAGATTATGTTTGGGTGGAGCAGGCAAAATTTTCCATTTTACGGATGGATACAAACTTGACACAGGCCAATCTGCCCTGCGTATGGTTTCCCCTGCCGGCATGGCAGGAACATGCCCTTTATTGTACACATGCAAGAGGTATCAGCACATGGGCCACATGTCAACCAGTTCCTGGGTATCTGCTCCCAGGCTACCACATCTGCTGCCTCGGAGTCTTCGCTTACCTGTCGGATACTTGAAGTACAACACTACATCTGCGTATCCCCCGCCTTGCATCTCATTCAAACTTGGAAATTGCTCAATTCAGGAGTATGGTTCTCGGGATAAGTTGTGGTAAACTTGACTTGTATAACTTTAACAATTGATGTCATGGTGAGCGAAGTGAACCTTTGGCTCACCACATTTTCTCCCTTTTGTTGTGAGACATGCCTGAAAAAATTCCACAAAAAGAAATTCTTAATGCAAGGACGAGGGCTGCCATATCCGTTGCGCTCAATCTTCTCCTTGCTGTTGGCAAGGGCGTTGCCGGCTATATCTCAGGCAGTACAGCCCTTGTCAGTGATGCTGTCCATTCAGCATCTGACGTAGTCGCCTCTGCTGCCGCATGGTTAGGTCTGTGGGTAGCCTCCCGGCAGCATCCATCTTTCCCGTATGGTCTCTACAAGGCAGAGACCGTGGCAACCCTGGTCAGCTCCATTGCTGTACTGCTTGCCGCCTACGAGATAGGCAGGCAGGCCCTGTTGGGATGTGTCTCAATCCCTGATACAACCATAGCGCTTCCCTCTGCCATGATATCCCTCCTGATCTCGGCAGGTTTCGGTTACTACCAGATACGTGCCGGCAAGAGGCTGAATTCACCTGCCCTCATTGCTGATGGCAAGGATTACATTGCGGACAGCATGTCCACTGCGGTTGTGTTTGCCGGTCTGGTAGGGAGCATGTTCGGGGTAATGCTGGACAGGTGGGCAGCGGCCATAGTTTCCCTATTCGTGTTTCGTGCCGGATCTCAGCTCCTGATCACCGCACTCAGGGACCTGCTTGATGCGTCCATTGACAGGGAGACTGAGCGTGAGATCATACGTCTCGTGGAATCCCATCCGGCTGTAAGCCGGGTGAAGCAGTGCCTCAGCAGAACTGCCGGAGGCAGATTCATTGTGGATATGGATATATTACTCAGAACCCCGTCCCACAGGGTTGCGGACAGGGTTGCGGATACGCTGGAGGAAGACATAGTAAAGAATTTTCCTAGGGTGGTTATGGCCAGGGTGCGCCCCCACTTCAAGGAGGGGTCTGTGGTTACAAGGGTCATACCAGTGGAAACGCCAGAGGCCACTGAAGTATATCCCCATATGGCACGTGCGCCATGGTTCAGGGTAGAGACTGTGGATAACTCCTCTGGCCTTGTTACAGATGTGAAATTTTACAAGAATCCTCACACTGATGCAGCACGCAAGAGGGGATTCCTCGTTGGCAAGTGGCTGTTGCGGTCAGTGGAGCCGGACGAGGTAATTGTAAGCCAGAGCCATGGGGGCACCGCCGAGGAGCTGCTCAAGGAGGCGGGGGTACGGATCGTTACCTGGGAGAGTGACATCCAGTGTGACCTTGATGGAGAGGCAGGGGACAGGGAACATTGAGGAAAAGGGGGCCATGTGCAGGAGAAGGTTCTCTGGGAGATACACTCTTTCCCATTCTCATGGCCCTTGTAATCGGTGTGCTCGCAGGGGTTGGGGCAATTGGTTTCAGGTATCTCATAGAGGTGGGGCAGACAGTCCTGTGGCTTCCGGGGGCCACGTTCACTCAGCAGGTGGCTGCCACTTCGCTTCCGTGGAAATTTCTGATACCCGTGCTGGCAGGTGGGTTGGCCGGGCCAATCATTACCTATGTTGCCCCTGAGCTGAGAGGTCCTGGTGTACCTGAGGTCATGAGGGCCCTGGCTTTGAGGGCCGGCAGGATCAGGCACAGGGTGACTCTGCTGAAGACAGTTATAACAGCAGGGTTGCTGTCTGCCGGGGCCTCAGTAGGACGTGAAGGTCCCATCGTACAGATAGGGGCATCCATAGGCTCTTCCATTACCCAGTTTCTCCGGCTGGATCATCGCTACAGACGCCTTGCTGTTGCCTGTGGGGCTGCCGCAGGGATTGCCGCCACATTCCAGGCCCCAATGGCAGGTACCCTCTTTGCTGTGGAGATACTGCTGTTCGACCTTGAGGTGGCATCTCTATCAAATATTGTAATTGCAGCCATTACTGGCACTGTGACCTCAAAGGTGTTGGCTGGTGACTTCCATGTCTTCTTCATAGAAGGTTTCCGCCTTGTACATCCGGCAGAGCTTGTGATCTACTTCTTGCTCGGTATTGCTGCTGGGCTGGTGAGTCTTGCCATGATCAGGCTGGTTTCCATTATCCCGGTCTGCCTCAGAAGCTTGCGCATCCCACCTGCGTTTCAGCCTGTTGTTGGCGGTGTTGCCGCTGGTGTTGCGGCAATGCTGCTCCCCCAGGTTACAGGGGTTGGATACGATACGGTTCACGCGTCTCTCACAGGAGGCATAGCCCTGAGGGCCGCGATTGTACTGCTTGTAGCAAAGATGCTGGTTACCTCATGCTGTCTCGGTTCCGGTATGAGCGGCGGAATCTTTGCCCCTTCCCTGTTTTCAGGTGCCATGCTCGGGACAGCGGCCGGTAGCATTGCCATGATGATCTGGCCGCAAAATGTCCATGCCCCTTGCAACTATGCGCTGGTGGGCATGGGGGCACTGGTAAGCGGAACGACCCTGGCCCCTATTACCGCCATAATGACCATATTTGAATTCACATATACCTATCAGGTGATCCTTCCTCTAATGGCCGCATGTATACCGGCAGTACTGGTGGTAAAGATATTTCATGGCCATTCCATATATGAGACCAAGCTTCTAAGTGAGGGGGTCTGTATCTCCAGGGGCCATGCTGCCAACAGGTTGAGAGACATGATAGTGCGGGAGTTCATGACCAGGGATTTCCAGTCAGTTCCTGTGGATATGCCTGTAACAGAGGTGGCCCGGATGATGAGAAAGAGTTCATATCCGCACTTTGTGGTGGTTGATGACAACGGGGTCTTGAAGGGTATGCTTACCCTTCGTGACATGATAGGCATCATGGGCAGCGGTGGTGAATCCACAGATGACGGTCATGTGGATATGGAGATCAGAGAGATGACGGCCCGGGATGTTATGACTGCAGAGCCGGTTACAGTGCGGGAAAAGGACAACCTTGAACAGGCATTCCATCTCTTTGCCAGACACCACATATCCTCCATGCCTGTGGTGGATGATTTTGCTCCCATGAAGGTAAAGGGTATCCTTAAAAAGACAGACGTGCTGAATGCCTATGACGAGCTGGTACTCAAGGCCGGAGTGTTCTATTTGTAACGTTATGTAAGCTTTGTCACATGTCTGCGTCTTGCCACTATGGTCCGGCACAGTTTCTCCGGCTGTCACATAAGATTAATGTATGGCGTCTTAATGTCCGATCAGGATAAATGAGCGGTTTTGGATATTTGTTTTTTTAATCATTGTACATTCATTTTTGTGGATAGATGGATATTGTCTGATAAAATCAAGGTATGCTTGCCCCATTTGTGTGCCTTGCCCAATTGTCACAGCGGAGTGAGTCTTCTTTTATTCTGAATCCAGCCCTGCCTGTTGATGTCTGCGTTGTACGCTGCAGTTTAGCTTCAGTAGCGGCAAATCTACCATTACCCCGGATGAGGGGATGACCATTAACGGATAGCGAATGGCGTGTATCTGTTGAAGTTTTGGGCGTGCGATAATAATTTGCGGCGTGGTAACAGGCACATTCATTGGGCCGTCAGACATTTCCTGCCTTCTGTTCTATGCAAGGCCGGGACTATCGAAATTTTCTTCAAAGGAGGAAAACATGTCATTAACATCATTTTGGAACGATCTTTCAATAAGGAAGAAGCTTACCATCCCCTGTGTAACCATAAACCTTCTGTTGTTGTTCACAGGCGGATACATATATTGGAGTGCAAGCGGGCTTGCCAGGGATATATCCACCCTTCAGAACGACTCCCTGACCCGTGCCTTCAAGTACAGGACACTGAAGGAAGATATAATCCAGATTCAGCAGTGGCTTACTGATATGGCTGCAACAAGGGGGGCTGAGGGATATGATGACGGTTTTGCTCAGGCAGAGAGGTACTATAGCCATGCCTTGGGCCTGATCAATGAGGCAATCACGGATCATGAGAAGAGCGGCCACCATGAGACTGCCCAAAAGCTCGGGAAGTTCAGGGATGACTTGGAGAGCTATTATGAGATGGGCAAGAAGATGGCATCTGCCTATATAGAAGGAGGTCCGGCCAAGGGAAATTCTGTGATGGATCAGTTTGATCCCTATGCATCCAGACTTTCTGAAGAGATAGGTGAGTTTATAAACGACAAGGAGGAGGCCCTTAAGGACAGCATCGGGGCACTTAAGGCAACCACAGAGGGTATCGGCAAGGAGATTGTTACCGTGTTTGTGTGCGTGTTTCTGTTTTCTGCCATATTTGCTCAGTTGACCACTGGCAACATAATTGCTTCCATTAATGACGCCTTTGCTTTTATCCAGAAGGTGGCCTCCGGTGACCTTACAGCCAACGTCAAGGTGAAGAGCAGGGATGAGATCGGTCAGCTCTGTAGTGCCATGAATCGTATGGTGGAAAACCTTAGAAAAATGGTTGGAGATTCCTTTACTTCCTTAGTAGATTTCGATAAGAAGAGTGATGATCTCAATCAACTCGCACAAGACCTTCGTAGGCTGTCCCAGAGATCAAGGGGGCTGGTTGAAGAGATGAAGGAAGGCATGGTAACTGCCAATGAAAATGTTGGAAGTGTGGCTGCTGCAATGGAGGAGATGACAGCCACCATATCTGAGATAAGCGCCAACACTGCAGAGACCAAAAATATCAGCATGATGGCAAAGGAAGATGCTGAAGGTGCCCAGGAGGTAATAGCAAGGCTTGTGGAGTCATCACAGAAGATAGAGGAGGTAAGCAAGCTCATAGGTTCCATTGCGGAGCAGACCAACCTTCTGGCTTTGAATGCCACCATAGAGGCTGCCCGGGCAGGAGAGGCAGGCAAGGGTTTTGCGGTGGTTGCCAATGAGGTTAAGGAGCTGGCCAAACAGACATCTGATTCCATAGTTGAAATAGATGAGGTGATCAGGGATATTGTGCAGGGTTCCCACAAGGCCAGTGACGCAGTGAAGCTTATCGTGGACACCATTGAGAAGGTGGCAGAGTATTCAGACAGTGTGGCAGCCTCGGTCGAAGAGCAGAGTGCCACAACAAACGAGGTCAGCAGCCGTTCTCAGGAGGCCAGTATGGAGGTGTCGCGTGTGTCCGGGCTCACTGACGATATTGTTCAGGGTGGTGAAGATACCATCAGGATGGCAGAGATGATATTGGAGACCGCGCAGGGCATTAAGGAACGTTCCGCCAGGCTCGAAGAAGATATCTCGGCCTTCAGGGTTTGATGCCTGAACCAGCAGCCATATATATGTGCGTACCGTGCGGACAACAGGATGGACACTCAATTGGGCATTTCAAATCATATTGAATTTGTTTTGTCTGCCACATGATTTGAATTGTTCAATTTATGGCTGGCTTGAGTGATGCCCCCTGAATTTTAGGTTGCTGGTATTGTGATGTAGCTGATCACAGGTGGGTGCTGACGCCCTGTGATCAGTTACACCCCGGCAGGCAGTTCTACTGTCATCTTAAGGCCTCCATGTGCCATGTTTTGTGCACGGACGGTTCCACCGCACGCCTCAATACATGTCTTCACAATGCTTAAGCCAAGTCCTGTCCCGCCGCTTTGCCTGTTTCTGTGCTGATCTATTCTGAAAAACGGGTCGAATATCCTGTTGATGCACTCCTCAGGAATTCCAGGGCCTGAATCTAAGATGTCTATGGTGACCGTGTTGTCTGTACGGTTAGCGGTTATTTTTATTGGTCCGTAGTCTCCTGCATAGCGTATTGCGTTTCTCAACAGGTTTGCCAGGGCCCTTGCAAGCAGGTCAGGGTTGCACATGGCAGAGATGCCTGTCGGTATGTCGCTGATGATCTGTACGTTTCCGCTTTTTTCCCTCTCAAGCACCTTGGCCACCACCTCTTTGATGTTTACCAGAGATATGGTGACCTTGCTGGGGGATATTTCTGCCCTGGAAAATGACAGTATCTCGTTTACAAGCTCAGAGATGTTGTCAGCCTCTTCGGCAACATCTCTCAGGCAGTGTTGGTTTTCAGGCGGCAGTTGATCTTCCAGCACGCCAAGTCCCATTTTGAGCCTTGCAAGCGGGGAGCACAGTTCGTGGGCCACGTCACTCAGGAACCGTTTCTGTCCTGTAATGAAGGTTTCCAGCCGCTCTGACATTATGTTTATGGACCTGCCAAGTCTTCCGATTTCGTCCTGACGCCTGTCATCCACCCTTATGCCAAAATGGCCGTCCGCTATCTCTTCCGTGGCCCTGGTCATACGTTTCAGTGGTCTGGTAATGTGCCGCACCATAGGAAACCACCAAAGCAGGGATATCACGATAATGGCCAGCGCACCGCCTGCTACCGGTATGATGTCAGGGAAAAAACCGGATCCCGTAAGCGAGTCAGTGCTTATGAGCAGCATGGCAGGCATGAACCTGTGATGGATACGGTCGGAGAGGGGCATAGGAAGGCCAAGCCAGTACCTTACAGGATTTACTGTGCGTACCCTGAGTATTCGTCTGAAGTTGTGCCTCATGATTTGGGTGTTCATGCCAGGTCCCATCATGTTGCATGTAAACTGCCTGTGCCAAGCCCACATCCTTGACGTCACCTCAATTGGTATTGGGCCCCTGCTGCCTGCTATTATACGGCCATCGAAGGTGATCAGGGTGAGTTCTGCATCAAAACCGTCTGCATAGCGTTTCAGCAGGTCATCCCAATGATCTTCCGGTGTAGAGGCGAGATCGTGACGTATCATGCGATACAGCGAGATGGTCTTGTGTGATGTCGTACCTGCCAGTACTGAGTCAGGCGGGACATGAAATCGTATCTGAAAGAAGAACACGAATATTGTTGCCAGCAGTACCAGGTTGAGAAAGAACCAGATGAGCAGCTTTGAGAATATGGAGAGTCTTATCCTCATGATTATGTCACCCGGCAAGAAACATATAACCTGCCCCTCTGACGGTCTTTATGTACCTGGGGTGCCTTGGGTCATCGCCGAGTTTTTTTCTGAGAGATGAGATATGGACGTCGATTGAGCGGTCGAATACGCTGTAATCCCTTCCTGTCACAGCCTCTATCAGTTGGTCTCGGGACAGTATCCTGCCCGCATTTTCAGATAGACGGGCAAGGAGATCGAATTCAACCGGGGTAAGCTCTATGGCGGTATTATCTTGCCGGACGGTGCGATTGCCCCTGTCTATGACTATGTCCTGGACTTTTATCTGGTCAGTTTCCGTTGTCCCTTCTGTTTGATCCTGGTGATGTCCTGTGCTCATCCTGGAGCGCCTTATTACCGCCTTCAGGCGGGCAAGCAGCTCTCGGGAGGAGAAAGTCTTGGGGATGTAGTCATCGGCTCCAAGCTCCAGGCCTACTATCCGGTCAGTCTCGTCACCCAGGGCAGTAAACATCAGCACTGGCACAGATGAGTGCGCCCGTAGCCTCCGGAGCACTTCCAGCCCGTCCATGCCAGGCATCATTATGTCCAGGATGACGGCATCGAATTCTTCGTTCAGTGCGCGGTTAAGCCCCTCTGTTCCTGTATATACGCTCTCTACCTGAAAACCCTTTGGAGACAGGTATTCTTTTATTAGACGGCAGAGTTTTTTGTCATCATCCACAATGAGTATCTTGGTCTGTACCATGTCTGTACACATCATCTATTTTATGCCCAATTTCAGGCATTGGCGCAATATCTATGGGATAATCTTTACGAAACATTTACAAAAGTACAGTGTTCAGCACATATTATCTTTACACTCAGTGGTTATCCTTGTGTCAATGAGCAATTTTCACCCCCTCCATTTTACTTCACTGCCAGTATGTGGCAGACAAGTCAGTCTTTATGAAAGGAGAAAAAGGATATGAATGGAAAGAGAGCCTCTTTAAAGAGTATGTCTCCCTTGCTTTTGGCAATGGCCATGTTGATCTCTATGTCAGGGATATCGTTTGGCCACGGTCCGGCCGGTGCCTACCAGTCCGGTAATAGCATGCCGGGTATGAACTGCCCTGCCAACTCTAATGGTACCCGTGCGGCCATGATGAAGACAAGGCTCGGGTTGACAGATGAGCAGCAGGCCCTTCTTGAGGATATGCACCAGGCCTATATGGATTATGGAAAAAAGAAGTGTCCAGATGGCATTACCCCAAAGTGCATGAGAAGCAGGGAGCAGATGCGTTCCATGTTACTCTTCAGGGCAGAGCTTGCGTCACCAAACCCGGATTTTCAGGCAGTGGCCAACAGGATCAAGGATGAGTATCATGGCGATTATAAGGAGGCGTTTGATCGAGCAGTAGACGCCCGCGCCGCGTTTATGGCAAGTCTTACTCCAGATCAGAGGGAGACGCTCATGAATATGAAGTTCCACGGTATGCCGTATGGTTCTCATGCCAGGCCCTGCAGTGCCATGAAGTAGCGGTAGGGTACGGTATCTCATATGGAGAGAGGGCAGGGCGTGTTTGCATGGCGCGTCCTGTCCATTCCTATCTGAAATTTTTTTCGTGCTGCCGCGGCACAGCTCAAGAATTCAATGCCAACTTTTCTTCTGTGCGCAAAATGTCCACGAAGCCTCCTGAATGCGTTGTGATAATGGACCGGTGTGTGGTCGGGAAACGCATTGTAGCGGGCGAGGATTTTAAAGGCCCTGCTGCTCTTGTCCACTATGATATCCCTGCCGAAGAAAATACCTATTCCGTAGAGTTCGGTTGTTTTACTTATCCTGATTGAGTATCCATGTGTCAATATTGAAAGGACTCCAATTTTTGCCCTTTCCCTGGCAAGTAGCCCCCTTATTCTGGTGATGACAGATATCAGGGTGTCGTTTTGAGTAAGGATAATGTGATGGCCATTGGTGGCAGGTGAGGTGGTAGTATTCCAGTGGCAACGTCCTGCTTTTACCGGCAGGTTTCTGTTACCGCCAATCCTGTCCCTGTGACAAAGTGTCACAGGGACAGGATAGAGATACTCACCCGGTATGGACCAGGTGATTTCTGTCAGTTATTTGCGTGGGTTGGAACACTCTTTTGCCAAACGGATAGAGTTTCTGCAATGGTTTAAATTTTTTTACGCCGCAGGCCGAAAAGTCCGGCGAGTCCTGCGCCAAGCAGCCAGATCGCCCCTGGGATGGGTACTGGAGAGCCCTCTACCTTGACGGTAAAAGAGCCACTGTTATCATGAAAGATATCGTCATTTATCCCAAGCTGAAGTCGGGTGGCTCCAGAAGGTACTGATACGCTGACAGGGCCGTTTCCTACTTCAAACGGAGTACCCACTATTATTCCACTGTCGTTGGCAAATGTTCCAACAAGAGCCATTAGATAGGTATCCCAGTCTGCCGGCATATACTTGCTTGGAAATAGTGTGCCGCTGCTTCCTGGAAAGTCGTTTGTGAGCAGGGGCTCGCCTGTGGTCACGGGGTCACCATTCGCATCAACCAATGGAAAGTAGATCCCGGCTTTGACAGTGCCGGATACATAAGTGATTGTCAGTGTGTGGCCTTCTGAAAAATTCAGGCCCCACCCTTCATCAATGACAGTAGGGGCATCGTTGTCGTGAGTGCCATAATCATAGTCGGTATTTATGATTGGATTCCATGGACCTGCTTGGCTATCTACTGTGGCCTCGACAGTTACGGTAGCGGCCATGCTTGTTGAGACCCAAAATAGCGCCACAATAAAGGGTATTAGGGTTAATCTTTTCATTTTTTTATCCTCCTGTATTTCTGTATTCCCTAAGATGGTTAAGTTGCCAATTTATCTTTCTTGATCACACAGCATAGTCCCTCACCCAACAGAATTATGTCCAAAATTCAGTTTGATGGTTGATTGATCTATGTGGCCAAGGGACGTGCCTTTTTCTCTCCGCGTGCTGCATGATTTGAAGTCACTGAAAGATGTCCATCAAAAATCATGCCAGGTGTGTTGAGTGTAATTATCTGTTTTTATTGGGGTTAATGTGGTGTGCGAGGCCTGGGCGGTGAAAAAAGATACCATTATTCTTGTTGTTTGGATGTAACTATGGAATTATAAAAGAATTTTTCTGATGAAAAAAAATTCCTAAAGAGGAATAAATTTCTATAATAATTTGGCTGGGGCCAGATCAGCCCATTTGGGGGGCATGCGGCCAGGGGCGGGATTATAAAAGTAACTGATAAAGAACGGGTAATGTGACAAAACAGAGGATAATACCTATGCCAACCAAAGCCGCGGACAGTGCAGGGGAGAGGTCGGCCAGCAGGGCCAGCGCCCCTGCTGATACCATAGGGGGCATGCCTGATTCAAAGATGGAGACCTGGACAGCTTTTCCTTCTAAGCCAATCATGTTGCAAAATAGTAATGCCGCCACGGGGGCAGCGATCAACTTTATGGATAATCCAGTGAAAAGTTGTGATATTACGTCTTTTTTCAGACGCAGGGTCAGTTGAAAGCCAACAGCTATCATGACCAGCGGTACCAGGGTGGATGCAAGCATTTTTAATATTTTTACAGCAGTTGGGGGGTAGTGGAATGGTCTTATAAGGAAGGCAAGGACCAGTGCTATGAATGGAGGGAATGAGATGATCTTGTGGATCACGCCCCGCAGACTTGGTTTGTTCTCTCCTGTCCCATATATGGCAAGGACTATTGAGCCATAGGTGGCCAGGGCCAGGAATGAACCAAGCTGATCATAAAGGAGTGCATAGGCAATGGCCTTGTCTCCCCAAAAAGCCTTTACCATTGGAATTCCAAGAAAAGAGGTGTTACCCAAAGGGATCAGCAGGAGGAGACAGCCTGTGGTGGCCCTGTCCCATTTAAAGACTTTGGCCAGCGCCAATACAAGCGTACAGGAGAGGCACAACATGGCCCAGGGCATAAGTGCAGGTACCAGCAGATTTTTGGTAAATTTCAGCCCCGGGAACTTGAGCAGAATCAACGCGGGCAGGGAGACATAGATTACAAACAGATTCAGAACATTTCCTGTCTCCGCTGGGAAAGCTGGCAGGCGTTTTATTACCATGCCTATTATTAGGAATGTGATTATAATTATGAAATTGTCCATTTTGAGAGTGGGGAGAGGGCGGGTAAAGCACCTGTCCCTGTCAGAGAGTATCTGCCTCAGGGGATGGATTGGCTCCCAGGCGTTGGCGTGGGAGCCTTATATCAGTCTTGTATCATGTTATATTATTGGTTTGCGCATTATATCTCTTCGTTTTGAATCAGGCAGGTTCTGCATCCATTGAGGATTGGAGAACCAGTACTGCTTGAGTTCCTTGAGCTGGCCGTTGGCCTCTATCATCATAAGAAAGTTCTGTACCCAGTTCATGAACAGTACATCTTCCTTTGGAAGGGCTATGCCAAGGGGTTCAAACGTGAAGGGATCTGATGCGGCAAGGTCCTTGTCCTTGTTGAGAAATGCTGCAACCACGCAAAAGGGCTGGTCTGCCATGACAGCATCCACCTTTTTGGAGAGCAGCATATCAAGTGCCTCATCCATATTCTTCGCCCTGACCATGGTGGCCTTTGGAGCAAGGTTCCGTGCCACCTCTGCACTGGTGGTGCCTTCCGGTACTGCCAGCCTGAAACCAGGATGGTTCATGTCATCAGGCCCTTTTATCTGCGCAATCCGGTTTTTGGTGGTAAGAAGGCTCTGTCCGATTACGAAGTAGGGTCCAACGAAGATCACTCTCAGGTTTCGTTTTGGCGTAATTGTGAGCCCTGCCATTGCCATGTCCACCTCTCCACGTTCCACCGCGGACAACAGTGCGTCAATGGGCATTTTCTTGAAGCGGGCCCTTACTCCCATGGCCTTTGCCATAAGTTTTGCAATGTTTATGTCAAGTCCCATCAGGTCGCCGGTTTTGGATTCAACAGTAAGTGGGGGGTAGTGACCGGTTGTGCCTACTATGAGGGTCCCCCTCTTCAGGATGGTGTCAATCCGGCTCTGGGCCGCCTGGACATTGAGCGAAAATAGACAGAAGGACGTCAACAGCAGGACAAACAGTTTAGGCATCTTCATGATTAGTGAATCTCCTTTTGTTTTTTTTGGGGTATTAATTGCGACTTTACCATGAAACTACAGGCCGTTCGGTCCTGCCCCTGTTATGAAATAGGGACAGTTCCTTCATGCGGGACCATGATGGTGTAGGGGGCATGGCAAGGTGCGTATGGTTTGTTGAAAGGTTCCGTATGCATGGTGGATTCTTTGAAGGCATGGCACATGGCAGTATGTCAGAAAAGTTCTTTCATGGCCTTCTGGTACGCATCCATGCACTGGGAGTTGAAACAGACAAAGGCTATCCGTTCTATATCAGGATAGGTCTGCAGCGCGGTACATGCCTCTCTCAGTGCGATGCGTGCCGCCTGGTCCATGGGGAACCTGTACGCCCCGGTACTTATGGCCGGCAGGGCTATTGTCTTCAGATCATATTCATCCATAAGGCGGAATGTGTTCCGGTAACATGATGATAGCAGCTCGGGCTCACCGCTGTTTCCCCCTCGCCATACAGGTCCTACCGTGTGAATCACGTAACGGGCAGGCAGGTTGTATCCGTGTGTGATGCGGGCCTCGCCTGTAGGACAGCCATTTATCTTTCTGCATTCTGCAAGGAGTTTTGGCCCTGCTGCCCGATGAATTGCACCGTCAACGCCTCCTCCCCCCAGCAGAGAGGTATTGGCTGCATTTACGATTGCATCCACTTTGAGCTTGGTAATGTCACCCTGAATCAGGCCTATTTTTTCCCTGTACTGTTTGCAATCAGACATCTTATTCCCTTCGATTGAGTCGTATCACCATATTATCCAGTCTTAAAGGTTCAGTATCTATTACCTGAATTGAGCGATTCCCAAGTTTGCATGAGATGCAAGGGGAGGATACGCATACGTACTGTTCAGGTGTTGTGTAGTGTGGAAGTGCATAATTTGGGCAGAATGTTTTATGAGTGACGGTTTTATAACAGGTGTTGCGGGGTAGAAGAAAGGGCCGGGGCCCTGTGCGCGGCCCCGGCAAAACTGGTTGTTAATCTTGATTTGGTGGTGACACCTTGGGAAGGTCTTTCAGTGCCTCCAATATTTTCTCTTCAGGATATTCGTAATCCTGAAGTTTTCCTTCAAGATATGCGTCATAGGCAGCAAGGTCAAAGTGGCCGTGTCCGCTGAAGCAGCACACAATGGCCTTTTCCTCACCTGTTTCCTTGCACCTGAGTGCTTCGTCGATCAGACCCCTTATGGCATGTGACGTCTCTGGCGCAGGGATGATACCCTCAGTGCGTGCAAACAGGACCGCAGCCTCAAAAACCGGGTTCTGTGTGTATGCTCTGGCCTCCACCACACCGTTTTTCACAAGGTTGCACAGGATAGGGGCATCTCCATGATACCTTAGTCCGCCTGCATGGATGCCTGGAGGTTCAAAGGTGTGTCCCAGAGTGTACATGAGCATCATGGGGGTTAGCCCCATGGTATCGCCGAAGTCATACTCGTACTTGCCTTTTGTAAGGGTAGGGCAGCTCTTTGGCTCAATGGCAATGATCTCGACATCGCTCTTGCCCTGCATCTTGTCCCTTGCGAACGGGGCGATCATGCCTCCGAAGTTTGATCCGCCTCCAACGCACCCAAGGACGATGTCTGCCTTGTCCTCCGCGAGTTCCAGCTGTTTCTGGGTCTCAAGGCCAATGACCGTCTGATGGAGGAGCACGTGATTCAGCACGCTGCCAAGGGCATAGTTGGTGTCATCAGAGGTGGCTGCGGCCTCAACAGCTTCTGAGATGGCAAGACCCAGGCTGCCAAGTGAGTCAGGATTTTTCTTCAGCGCCTCCCGGCCTGCATTCGTCCTGTCAGTGGGCGAGGGATAGACTTCACCTCCCCATGTGTGCATAAGTATGCGTCTGTAAGGTTTCTGCTCATAGCTGACCTTTACCATGTAGACCGTGCACGTCATGTCAAAGAAGTTGCAGGCAAACGAGAGGGCGCTTCCCCACTGGCCTGCCCCTGTTTCAGTGGACAGCTTGGTGATACCCGCCTTCTTGTTGTAGTACGCCTGTGGCACGGCAGTGTTGGGCTTGTGGCTGCCAGGAGGGCTTACCCCTTCATTCTTGTAGTAGAGCCTGGCAGGTGTGCCAAGGGCCTTCTCAAGGTTGCGGGCACGGTGCAGCGGGCTGGGCCTCCAGAGCCTGTAGATGTCTATCACCTCTTCAGGTATCTCTATGTAGGGTTCTGGACTCATCTCCTGCTGGATGAGTGCATCCGGAAATATGGCCTTTAGTTCGTCAGGGGTCACAGGCTGGCCTGTGGCCGGGCTTATGGGAGGTGCCAGGGGCTCAGGCAGATGGGGCAGTATGTTATACCATGCCCTCGGCATGTCCCTGTCGTCCAGTATGATTCTGTAGCTGTCACTCATTATTTTCTCCTAAAATACGTATATGAATTTGAACCAGAGGTTCTGCATTTCAGCCTTGTTCCTAACTGCAAACTCGTGCTGGTATCGCAGGGTAAACATCATGTTCCGTACCTGGTAGAATACGCCAGGTCCCAGGGCCACTGCCCTCGAGTGCTGCCCCTCCATCTCCTTGAAGACAGGTTCCCAGCCTGCTGGAACACCGCCAAAATCGTCATCTGTGACCTGCTGGTAGTAGTACCCGTTGATACCTACCCTGAGGTTGTCAATCACCATGTACGAGATGTTGAAGTCCATGTGGAACTCCTGGCCAGGAGTGCGGTCAGCAGTGACAGGAAGGGGAGATACATAATCGTCCTGTCTTGTGTTGAAATCGTACATGAACTTGGTGGAGAACTCCCAGGCCTTGGTGGGCATGTAGGTCAGGGCCAGTACAGGCTCAAAGGTCCAGAAGTTCCTGCCAACCGATGTGGGGTTGTCCTCGTCTTCATTGTCAAACGGCACATAGATGTCACACAGGCTTGTGGCCACGTGGAACCTGCCCTGCATGAGGTGCCATGTGAGGAGGAACGGAGAGTAGATGAAGTAGGGCGAGTTGAAGTCATAGTATGATTCCTGAGACATGGAGCCTACAGGGACGTTGAAGTTTGAGCCAGTGTATAGCAGGCCGGCAAAGAAGTGTTGTCCATAGTTGCCCCCCAGAATCTGGAACTTGGATATATAGATCAGCCGTACAAGGTCACCTATTACATCCACACGATTCAAGAGGTCCTTGTTTCCTGCCTTTATGGTGTCTCCATTGTCGTCCTTGAAGCTGCCTCCGTGTCCGTAGAAGAAGTAGTTTATCATGGTGATGCCAGGCGGTGGTGCGGCACCTGGCATGAATGCCTCTGCACCGTTTGGATAGGCCTGGCCTCCACCTGCCAGCAGCGTGGCTGGTGCGGAAACAATCAAGGAAACTGCCATACAGGCAAAAATGATTCCATAAAGTCTGTGTCTGAATTTCATGACTCCCTCCCTGTGTTGGATTCTATGTTGGTACAGGATCCAGACGCTGATCCATGTTTTCATGGCCACACGCTTTTGACAGGAAATCTCTTGGTATGAGAGGCCGCCGAGTATCTGTCTGGGTGGTGGATCAGGGGACAGTGGCATTAAATTTCACTGTCCATGCCATAGCCTTCTCCCCTGAGGCAAATATGGCCGAATCCTGCAATAAAACTCTATTTCTGTGTTTTATTACACCATGATGAATAGCGGTTCAATAAAAGATGAAAACTTTAATCCTGGGGTATTGTGCATTCAAGATAACCGGATAAAAAAGATTTGATTTGCAATAGATATCATGTATGCTGTTACTGAACAGTTCTTGCTTTTAAATCGGTACAGAGGGGCATCTCCTGTTTGCCCAGCAACACGCTACAGGACGCCTGAAATACGGAAACCCGCATTGAACGATTTCCGATTTGTCTGTTGGGTGAGTGGCAATTTATGGAAAATGGCATTAATTTTCTGTAATTAAAGATAAAATAAAAGTGCACATGATTTGAAATGCCCAGTTTGGGAGAAACAATTGACAAGGTGGTAGCGCTTTTTCTCCCGGTTCTGTCTGTTCGGGGCAAATAGATCGGGGCGTATCACATACGATGGAGAATACCATGCTTCATTTAGACAATGTTACCTTTTCCATAGATGTGGAAGACGAAAGTGGTCATGCAGAGACGAAAGAGATCATCAGAGGTATAGGTTTCACCTTTGAAAAGGGGAAATTTTATGCGATTACCGGTCCAAACGGCAGTGGGAAGACCACTCTGTCAAAACTCATCATGGGAATCAATCCTGTGACCACAGGAACCATCACCCTTGAGGGTGAGGACATTACAGATGCCAGCATTACGGATCGTGCCCGTATGGGCATAGCATTCAGCTTCCAGCACCCTGCCAGGTTCAAGGGCATGACCTTCAGGGACCTGCTCAGCCTTGCTGCAGAGACGTCGGATGAGGAGGTCCTTGTGCGCATTCTTGCCCGTGTGGGGATATGTTCCCTTGATTTTCTCGACAAACCGGTGGACAGCAGGCTTTCAGGCGGAGAGATCAAGAAAATAGAGCTTGCAACTACCATTGCCAGGAATCCCAGGCTTGCCATCTATGACGAGCCGGATACTGGAATCGACCTCTGGACCATTGGCCCGATGGTGGAGCTGCTCAAGCGGGAGCAGGTGGAAAAGGGCGTTACCACCATCGTAGTTAGCCATAATGAAAGATTCCTCGAGGTGGCAGACCAGGTTGTGCTCATCAGGGACGGCAGGATAGACATGACCGGTGGATTCGGTGAGATACGGCCTGCGCTGGCAGATATGGATTTTTGTAACTGGAAAGAGCTGTGTGAAGGAGAATTCGATGTTAGATGCCATAGATAAGGAACTTCTGAGTACAGTAGCCGGTCTTGAGGCCCTGCCGAGAGGTGCTTACAACATTCGCAAAAATGGCAAGTTGCTGGCCAGGGAAGTTACGGCAGACATTGAGATAGTAACAAATGATGAGATGCACGGGATTGACATAATGGTGCGGCCAGGGACAAGGAACCAGTCTGTGCACATACCGGTCATCCTCAGTGAGGCCGGACTGATGGACGTGGTGTACAACCGGTTTATCATTGGCGAGGATGCAGATGTCACCATTATTGCAGGTTGCGGTATCCATTGCGGTTCTGACGAACCAGAGGGACATGCAGGTGTTCATGAGTTCAAGCTGGAAAAGAATTCCCGGGTCCGCTATGTGGAGAAGCATGTTGCCACAGGCCCTGGCAGGGGCAAGAGGACCCTTAGTCCTACAACCAAGGTCTTTATGGACGAAGGGGCACAGGCTGAGATGGAGCTTGCGCAGATTGGCGGTGTGGACGTGGCCAAACGTGTGAACGAGGCGGTGCTTGGACCGAGGGCATCCCTGCTGATAACAGAGAGGGTC
The DNA here is from genome assembly GCA_964638145.1 of uncultured Desulfobacterales bacterium. Classification (GTDB taxonomy): domain Bacteria; phylum Desulfobacterota; class Dissulfuribacteria; order Dissulfuribacterales; family QOAL01; genus S144-17. Next base: position 21,102 of record CAZXAK010000024.1, read on the forward strand.
ATGACCGATGGCAATCAGGAGGCTGCCTCACGCAATACCATTATACTTGAGGGCACGGACAGCAGGTGCGAGTTGATCTCCAGGTCAGTGATAAAGGGGGATTCGAACCAGGACTTCTATGCGAGTATAGAGGCCCAGGCAAGGTGCTTCGGCCACGTGGAGTGTGATGCCATAGTAATGGACAACGGTACCAACGAGACCATCCCGGCACTCAGGAGTTTTCATCCTGAGGCTGAACTCACCCATGAGGCTGCCATAGGAAAGATCGCGAACGAGCAGCTACTGAAGCTCATGAGCCTTGGCCTTGAATATGATGAGGCGGTCAACAGGATTATCCGCGGATTCCTGCAGTAGCTATCACTGTGTTGCAAAGGTGATTTTGGTCCATACGGTATGTCTAATGAAAATCCAGATGCCCCTGTCCGTCATGACGGACAACTTGCAGATTGTCTTGCCACTCCTTCCTGGGACCAGGTAGCTGCCTGGTCCCTTGTTCTGACTGCCCGCAACATACCCCACAATATTTCGTCCATGCCCCCTGGTACCCGTGGCTATGTCCTGGAGGTCCCTGATGACCTTTATGATATGGCAGTGGCAGAAATAGATGCCTATGAGCATGAAAACCGCAACTGGCCTTTGCAACGTGCCATGCCCCGGTCAAAGGACGATACAGAGAAGAATATCTGGATTATCCTTGCCATAACAGCGGTGATGGGGTTTATGATCTGTCCTGAGAACCGGGATCTGCAGGAGGCCGGTGCAGCATGGACTGCACGGATCGTGCATGGCCAGTGGTGGCGGGCAGTAACGGCACTCACATTGCACACAGACCCGTCCCATCTGCTTGGCAACATGGTCATCGGCGGGTTCATGATGGTCCATGCCTGTAACTATCTTGGAACGGGCATGGCCTGGTTTCTCACTGTGATGGCAGGTATAGCAGGCAATCTTATGAATGCCGCCATCCAGCCAATGTCGCATGTCTCGGTTGGCAGTTCAACTGCTATATTCGGTCTTACCGGTGTTGTTACAGCGTTCAGGGCCATACAGGACCGGTCTTCAGGTATCAGAGGCTTTGCGCTGCCCCTTGGAGCCGGATTGGCTCTTCTCGGCTTTACTGGCAGCGCAGGCAAACATACGGATATTGGGGCACATGCCTGCGGATTTATCTCAGGACTGATGATAGGTGCGGCTGCCGGCCTGCTGGTTCAGGCACGGGGTTTTCCTTCTCCGAGGACAGGGCTGTGGCTTGGCCTGTCAGCACTGGTGATCCCTGTTGTTGCGTGGATTGTCGCAATGTCCTGAGGGTGATGGTATGTAACGGCAGGTATTGGGGCGGCCTGGACAGGCTGCCAGTCACTATGTCGTGTGGTGTTGAGAGGTATTTATGGCACTATTCATCTGTACTTCACTGTTTCCGCTGTGGGCAGTTGCCGTGGCATGTGCTGCGTGGCTGTGGCCTGGGCCGTTTGTCAGTGCCAGGCCAGCCATTGTTCCGCTGCTTGGGGTCATCATGCTGAGCATGGGCATGACACTTCAGTGGAGGGACTTCGTGCGTGTGGCTGAGAGGCCAGTGGTGATTGTTGCAGGGGTGCTTCTTCAGTTTTTCTTCATGCCGCTTGCCGCATGGGTGATATCCTGCCTGATGCACCTTGGCCCCGCACTCCTTGTTGGTATGGTGCTGGTAGGTGCGTGTCCTGGGGGCACTGCTTCCAATGTCATATGTTACCTTGCCGGAGGTGACGTGGCCCTGTCCATATGCCTTACCACCTGTTCCACAATACTTTCGGTTGTTGCCACTCCCTTTTTCACATGGCTTTATGCCGGACATACGGTTCCTGTGCCTGTTCTCAGCATGTTCATATCCATCCTTGAGATTGTTCTCATACCTGTTACAGCCGGTGTAGTTATAAATACCCTGGCTGGTCCAAGGCTTCATGCCATAAAGGAAGCCCTGCCCCTGCTTTCAGTGGGCTCAATAGTGTTCATAATAGGTATAGTGGTTGGGCTGAATCATGAAAATCTCAGATATGTAGGACCTGCGGTGGCTGTGGCAGTGGTGCTTCATAATCTGTCAGGGCTTGGAGCAGGATATCTCCTGCCCATGCTGGCAGGCTGGGACAGGCGTATCTGCCGTACCCTTGCAATTGAGGTGGGTATGCAGAACTCAGGTCTTGCCGTGGCACTTACGCTCAAATATTTCTCTGTCACAGCCGCGCTTCCTGGGGCTGTGTTCTCCCTGTGGCACAATCTCTCAGGCTCCATGCTGGCGTCTTTCCTGTCCTGGGTGGACAGGAAAGAGAGGGCTTAGGGTCTGGTTTCCCGCTCATTCCGTTTTTTCCCTCTTTGTCCCTTGTCCCCGAACAAAACTTTTCATTTTTGTTTTGTATGGAACCAGCCTGGCTGCTGTACCTGTGCGATGGTTTCAAAATACATATATGCAGTTGGTGGTAGTTGAAGGGTAATGGATAGGGGACAAATAAATTTTGATTAATTTGACTTAAAAAACATTTTTCGTTAAACTTATCATTTGTTCGGTTTCTTTTTTGTGCCGCATCTTTCCCTTGCGACGATCATGATTGATAACAAGGGCTGCGTATACTCTTATGATGGCAATTAATTAATATATTTCTTGTTGTTATGGGGTGCCCTCCGGGCAATATAAGATTATCAATGGTCATCAGGGAGCATGGATGCCTTTGTCCTGCTCTCTTGTTTCAATGCCGGAACATCCCGTGTCAGGTGTGATGCGGTAAGGCCGGCTGTAAATTACAGATCCTGGTTCTGCAGGTCTAAATCTCATTACAAGGGGTTGTTGTCAATGAAACAAAGACTTGAAACAAACTGTTGTTTAACCCTGGTCCTTGTATCCCTCTTCATCACTCTTCAGGCTCCCGGTTTTGCAGGTACTGCCTGTGCCATCAGTAATGACGAGTGTTTCGATTGTCACGGCAGTTCTGACATCCTTGACATGGATGCTTCTGACAGACTTGACATGGTGGTGCCGGTGGAGGGCAAGGTCAGGCGTGTATCGCCAGGGGTCACGAGCCTCTTCGTGAATCCTGATCACTATGCAGCATCTGTTCACGGAGATATGAGCTGTACGGCGTGCCATACTGATATCAATGAACTGCCGCACAAGCAGTATCTCGAGCCGGTGAACTGCAGCATGTGTCATGAGGAGGTTACGGATCAGTATGAGAAGAGCCGCCACTTCAAGAAGAGTCACAAACAGTGCTGGGCGTGTCACGATCCACACGAGGAACTGCCTGTTGACAAGCTGACCCATGAGCAGAGGACAGCAATATGTCTCAGGTGCCATAAGGGCACGCCGCATGACTGGCTGCCCCAGCCTGCTACCCACTTCAAGTACCTTGAGTGCACGGTATGTCATTCTCCAAAGGCCACCAAGGGCATGTTTCTAAGGTTCTGTGCCTTTGACAAGAATGGCAAGCTTGTGCCCCTGACATATGCACAGCTTGCAAACGCAATGGGAACAGATGATCCCGATCTGTTCAAAGTGATCGACGTAAATCATGATGGCAAGCTTGAGCCCTTTGAGATCAAGGTGGTGATAAATCACCTCAAGGATGCAGGCCTGAATTCCCCTACCTTCAAGGAGGAGATCCTGGTAATCAGTCCCTATCACAACTTTACAGACAGGGTAAAGAACATCAAAGACTGTGCCATGTGTCACACCTCTGTTTCACCGTTCTACAACAAGGTGCAGGTGGAAGTACCCCAGAAGGATGGAGGGTTCAAAAAGTATCCTGTTGACAGGCAGTATCTGGCCAAGATGCCTCCCATTCCAAACCAGCACGCGTATCTCAATTCTGTGCATGCGCAAAACGGAGTGACCTGTCTGGACTGCCACTCTGAGCTGAAGGTGCTAAAGAAGGGGGGGAAGACAGAGGTCAAGTTCCCTGGCATTGTGGTGTGTGCTGACTGTCACTCTGAAATAGTGGAAAATTACAAGAAGAGCCTTCACTACAGGGTAAGCAAGAAGATATGTTACAATTGCCACAATCCCCATGCAGTGGAACCAATCAGTCAGATGACTGCTGAGCAGAGAAAGGCCATATGCCAGAAGTGTCACAATGATGCCCTGAAGAAACACAAGTGGCTTTCCCAGGCCAAGGTCCACTTCAAATTCCTGGAGTGCACCATGTGTCACAGCCCCAATGTCAAGAAGGGTATCGTATATTACTTCAGGGCCATTACTGCAGACGGCCGTGCGATCCGGCTCACCTACAAGGCCATTGCCGAGATACTGGGCAAGGACAAACCTGACATAGCGCACTTCATTCACAAGGGGCCTGCCAGTCAGGTCAGCGCGTATGAACTCTCCTCTTTCCTGGAGAAACTGAATAGCCACATAAAGCGTGTAAACAACCTCAAATATATTGATGTGGGCGTGCACCTTATCGTCCTGAAGCCAGTACACAATTTCACTGACAAGGGCATAAAGGCCAAACAGTGTACGGTTTGTCACTCAGCCAACGCATCATTCTATTCATCAGTGCTCCTTGAGATACCGCAGGTGGATGGTGGTGTACAGACCCTTCCTCTGGACAGGAGTGTGCTCACAGGTGTCCACGGTATCAGTGGTACCAGTGATTTCTATTTGCTTGGCGAGCACAGGATGACTGCGCGAGACCTTGAGGAGCTCTGGTATACGGTCAAATCCATAGGGTTCAGGTGGATTGATATTATTGGGGCCATGATAGTGCTCGGCGGTTTTGGATTCGTAGGGCTGCATACCCTGTTCAGGATACTGACCAGGAAGAACCGCCAGAGGAACATTCATGACATCCATGATGATAGTGACAAATAAAATGGAATATGCCCCCATATCCGGAGGCAACAGTAGAAAGAACAGGAGGCAACATGTCAGAAAGTAACAGAATATATCTCCATCCACTCCCGGTGAGGATTTGGCACTGGATCCATGCGACCGGTATCGTTCTGTTGGTGCTTACCGGTATACAGCTCCACTTTCCAGGCATTATCAGCCTGTTTGGAAGCTTCCAGACTGCTGTGGCAGTGCATAATTTCTTTGGTTTCTTGGTGCTCGCTGACTACTTTCTGTGGCTCGGTTTCTATCTTGTCACAGGAAAGCTGAGGACACTGTACGTACCTCCTAAGACTGATATAACCAAGGGCTTGCCACAGCAGGCGGCATTCTACCTCTACAAGTACTTCAAGGGTGAGCTGCCCCCGTTTGAACCCAGTCCTGATGAAAAGTTCAACTCTCTGCAGAAGTGTGCCTACTTCTACATCATGTTTTTCCTGGTACCGTTGCAGATTGTCACAGGGGTGCTCCTCTACAACATCAGGGTGTTCAAACCCGTGATGGATATATTTGGCGGTGTGCAGGTAATTGATGCATTGCATCTCATCACGGCATACATCTTTATCTCATTCGTTGCCGTACATATGTACCTGTGCACACTTGGCCACACCTTCTGGGCCCACTTCAAGGCCATGATTCTGGGCTACGAGGAGGTGCATCACCCAGGCGGTCAGGGATAGCAGCAGGTCTCAAGGCTTGTCTTTGTCCGCTGCGTCTCTCCCTGGCACAGGGAGACAGATGTAAATTCGGTATTTTTGCAAATCTGCCGCATGGCCACTCCTGTTGGGGTGGCCTGCGGCTTTTGTAACTCCTGACAGGATTCTTGACGGGTATTATCGTACAACTGGCTGAAATATTTGTGTTTACATGGTGCTGCAGTGCAGGGCAGAGGGTACGCAGGCCGTACCCCCTGTATTTCAAGTACCCCACAGGTAAGTGAAGACTTCTATGCAGTAGATGTGGTACCGTGTGAGCAGGTACGGGTTTTTTTTATTGTCTTGTGGTTTTCTGCAGATTCAGACATGGCAGGGGAGAGGATGTTTGTTTTTTTACTGCTGGATGTGATAACGTGCCTATGAAATAATCGTGTGCGGGGCTTGTACCAGGGCCTCTTCCTCTTCTTCAATCATGAAATCAAGTACCTTCCGTTGTGTGGACAGGGGGTCCATGAGTTCCCGCAGTGCGCGGTACGCGTCGTAGCCATCCTCAATAGTGGCATAGTAGAAGTCCCGGGCCAGGATGATAAAAGTCTCCATGTTGGCCTGCATCACGCATGCACGGGTGTAATATTTGATGAGCAGGTCCAGGACGTTTTCAAACTCGTGGAAATAGGACAGGTCATCAAGCAGATCAATACGCTCAGGATAGTTTTCAAGTCCATAGATTAGCAGCGCCTTGAGGTTGGCATTGGCAGTCTTGAAGTACCTTCTCATGAGTGGGTAGTTGGGGGCCTCCGAAGCCTTTTCCATGGAGTAGTGTTCAAAGATTTCATAGTTCAGGTCCCTTTGGTTTTCAAAAAAGGCAACAAGTTCGGCCTGTCTGTGGTTTTCAGGCCTGGCCCTGTGTTCCTCCTCCAGTTCCGGGTCAGTCTCTTCAACATATCTGAAGCCAAGTTCCTCCATCTTCGTACGGTAGGACTCTGGGTCATGGTTGAAGATATCGGCGAGTCTGACCTTCGTCGTCTCAAAACGAAGCCGCGTGAAATTGTTTATCCGGAATTTCTTGTCATAGGAACCCATGATTCCTCTCCTATGGTGGTGAATTTTTTATGAGGTATTCCCTGTTGCACGGTTTGGGGCGTCAGCTCCTGGCGCCACCATGTGGATATTCCGACAGGTCCCAGAGAGGCGGGCCGTCCCACTGGTCCATGCGTTTGGTGCCGTGCAGGATATCTGCAATGTCTGAAAGCCCAAGGTCGTTGAGGCGCTGTATCGTGGGTATGCCCGTCTTCTCGTCATAACCATGCTCCCTGTAGTACTGGACAAGCATGTCAGCATGCTGTTTTCGCTCTTCGCTGCCCTGCTCAGAGTCGCGAACCTCCACTGTCTGGGGGATGCGGTCATGTGTAGCGCTTATGCCCTGACATACGTTGAAGGCGCGTTCCGTGATGTATATGCGCTGGCCTGCTGTGAGGATGTCGTCCTCAGTGTATCCTACGCCTGTGGCGCAGGTCATGAGCCTTGCCACACCGTCCAGTAACGGATATTTCCAGACCAGTGGCACAGCCGCAACCCAGCTCGTAACTGCCCCCTTGCACCTGCCTATGGCGTCAGTGACAGCAGTTACCCGTTCACACAGGGTTAGACAGCCAACCACATCCCTTTCCACATCCGGTATCAGGCCATTTGCCACCAAGTTGGTGAATAGCTCCCCGTCATTCTCTCCATATGCCCATGTACGGCCCCTGAGGTGATCCGCCCCCCTGGTGGATGTGGCGTGGGCCAGGGCGAATATGCCTGGCGGATGGACTCCCCTGGACAGTCCCTTCACATGGTAGCAGTAGTCAGGGGCCTTGCCGCCAATGAGTTTGGCCATGTTGTACAGCCCCTCGGCCACGAGGTTCCCAAACCCCTGGCGCATGGCCGTAAGGTGTACCAGTTCGATCTCTGTGGCCGCGTCTTCCCACGTGAGTTCCAGCCCGCCTGTATCCCTGCTTGTGATTATGCCCCTGTCAAAGAGGTCTTTGGCAAGGGCAATGGTGTTCCCAAGGGCAATCACATCCATCCCGTACTTGTCCGCCAGGTTGGATAGTACCATGATGGGTTCAGGGTCGGTGATCCCGGCGTTTAGGCCAAGGCAGTTGATGGATTCGTACTCGAGGCCGGCATTTTCCTCCCCTTCATACGGGCCATCAGGGATGGTATAGCGATTTTTGCACGCTACAGGACATCCATAGCACGCATAACGGCCGGTTTCAAATCTCTTCCATGCCTCCGGAAGGAGGTCTGACGGGATTTCCTCTGCCTTGAGATATTTCCTGAAATGTCTGAACCCGGGCTCCCATGTGAGTACTCCAATGTGCGTGCCATACTTTCGTACTGTGTTGCGCTGAAAGTCATCCTGAAGGAAAAATTCCCGGTCTTCGCGGGCAAGCTCCCTGAACCTGTCCTCTTTGTCTAACCGTACACTGCCTGTCCCTGTCACAGAGACTGCCTTGAGCCTTTTGGAGCCCCATACGGCACCGCTTCCCCTTGCAGCAGAAGAGTGCCTGTCAACGATTGTAGAGGCAAAACGTACCAGATTCTCGCCTGCCTGGCCTATGCATGCAACCCTGACCTGTCTGCCATGCCTCTGTTTCAACGCATCCACGGTCTCCCATGTGTTAAGGCCCCAAAGCCCTGTGGCGTCTTTCAGCTCGGCCCTGCCGTCTTCTATGTGGAGATATACCGGCCTGTCAGATACCCCCCTTATGATTATCTGATCCACACCTGCAAGCTTCAGGTAGGTGGGGAACATGCCGCCTGCGCTGCCGTCGCCAAGTATGCCACTGTACGGCGAGAGGGTGCTCACCTCTATACGGCTTGACAGGGGCAGGGGAGTGCCTGTAAGGACCCCTGGCGCAAGACACAGGATGTTGTCCGGTCCCAGTGGGTCCGTGGGGGAAGAGATGTTCTTGATGAGCGTGTAAGAGTTCATGCCCCGGCCCCCGAGGAACCGCTCGGCCACTGTAACGTCTGTATGCCGCCACACCACTGTGCCTGTGGTGAGATCAACATCGAGTACCTTTCCCTGCCAGCCTCTCATGTTTTCCTCCTGTTTCAGTTCGTGCAGGCTGGCCGTCCCCCATCAGGGCAGATGCCCCGTCTGCCTGATGCCGGCCATGACACGCGTCTGGTACGGATCATCCTGTGGTGTGCCACCACCTGTCTACTTTACCCTCTTTACCCGTACCTGTATGAATCCCAGGTTGTTGGAGTATCTGTCCTCAAGGTCATTGGCAAACAGGAACATCTCTCCTGACCTGTTGATAGACAAAGGGGCCATGCCGTCAAGGTGGTGCAGCACACGGAAGGGTTCCTGGTCCTTCCTGCCAATGACACCTGTTATCTCAAACCAGTTGGCATCAGGACAGCGGCGTTCATCCTCCATGAACTTTATGGGGATGTCCTGATACCAGGGGAAATCCTGGGAGGCGCGGTCCCATCCCTCAGGCCCGCAGGCTATTCCGCTGTCAAACCAGGTCTGGTTCATGTCAACGCTGAAGGTGTATTCCTCACCCCTGTTGCACTGGATGTAACTCCGGTTGAACTTTTGATTGGCATAGACAGTAACCAGCCTGGACTTTCCAACAGCAAACTTCTTGGGAGCGGGAGGCCCTTTCCTCAGATGTTCCTCCAGGCCCATTACTACCTGATACGGGCCGCCATCCGGCCTCCATATGCGGTGTGGCACCTGATTTTCCACCTTGCCGTGCAGGCTTCTCCTGCTCAGAGAGACCGGACGGTAGTCCCTGTCGCCGTTGATCCGTTCCACAACGGTGTAGTGGACGAGGGGATATGCCTCTACTGGATCAGACGGCTTTTCATCCTCGATGTGTACCCTCAGGTCACGGTCAGACAGTGTCCATCTGAGCAGCCAGGCCCGTTCCTGCTGATGTATCCTGCCCAGTGGATTGGGCTGTATGGCCATGTCATCGTAGGCAAGGCCAATCTCTTTGTAGGATGGGGAGTCAAAGTGGAGACTGGTGGGCGTGCGCATGCTGAGGCCAAGTCTGCGTATTGTCAGCTCATTCAGGAGGAAGTCAAGTGTGATGTCTGAAAGCCCGTCATACCTGAACCCGCCTCCTATGTCTGAGTGAGCGCCTGCAAACCATAGCTCAGTGACCCTCTTGCTGTCATAGGCCATGAGTGTAGGCATGAATGCAGTGCGTTTTTCGTCTAACGCGACCATATGGAGCGCTTCATCCACACTGGGTGCCACAGTACAGTTTTCGAACACCACGTCTGACATGGGTTTTTTGTCATCGTCGAGGTTGGGGAGCCCTATGGACGCTACCGTGTCGAAGACTGCGAGGAAGCGGATACGTATTTCCGGACAGTCGGCACGGTATTTTCTTACGTTTTCATTGACCACGGCAGCGAAACGCCTCGCTATGGCCGCCCCCCTGCTGAAACCGAACAGGAAGACCTTGTCTCCCTGCTCATAGGATCTTGCCAGGTCTTTGGCGGCATTACGGATGATGTGTCCAACGTCCTGATTGGGCAGGGCAAGGGCAGCGTTGAATAGCTGGTGCAATTTGTGGCCGTACGTGCCAACCCCGGGATAATAGAAGCAGAGCTGGTCATCAAAGGCGTGTTTCCCGCGTTCCGGTTCCCCGCCAAGGAGCAGGTGCAGTTTGAAAATGTTGGTGATGCTGCTGTCCTTGAGTTCAAGTTTCAGGTTCATGTCCTGTTTGGCGTCACCAGGGTCATTACAGGTCCCATCAAAACAGAGAACGATCTTTTTTGACATCTTTTTCTCTCCTCAATGTTAGGGGCTGCAGTTTTTATGGGTACAGCAGGGCGATTTTGTTTCAAATGTTACCGTTACAGGCCCTGCGATATACAGATTTGGCAGAGATGCCGGTTATCTTGACGTTTTGCCAGCAAGTTCAGATAATGACTTGCCGTTGACCCGGTGCCAGTGTCTGATGCCCTCCCATATCTCTTCTGCGGTCTCGGCGAACCAGAACAGCTCCTTGTCTTCATGATCTATCACACCCTCAGCAGCCAGGAAATCCACGTCCACAGCCCTGCGCCAGTAGGACTCTCCAACCAGAACAACAGGAATGGGATCAATCTTTCTGGTCTGGATCAGTGTTAATGCCTCAAAGAGTTCGTCAAAGGTGCCATAACCGCCCGGGAAGGCCACCAAGGCCGCTGCCCTGAGCAGAAAGTGCAGTTTCCTCGTGGCAAAATAATGAAAACGAAAACACAGTTCAGGCGAGATGTACGGGTTGGGATACTGTTCGTGCGGGAGCGTGATGTTGAGGCCAATGGATTTGGCCCCTGCATCAAAGGCCCCGCGGTTCGCAGCCTCCATTATGCCTGGTCCTCCTCCTGTGCACAGGGTTATGCTGGTGTCTTCCGGTCCGCTGCCAAATTTTCCAACTAAACGGCCGAACTCCCGTGCCACCTCATAGTAGCGGCTTTTTTCGAGGATCCGTTCAGCCACCTTGAGCCGGGCTGACAGGTGGCGGTCCCCAGGGTGTTCCGCAAGCTGGCGCCTGAGCCTGCTGACCTTTCGTTTCGCTGCTTCTGGCTCAACGATACGTGTACTGCCAAATACCACAATAGTGTGTTTGATGCCGTGCTTTTCAAGCAGGAGTTGCGGTTTCAGGTAATCGATCTGAAGCCTTATTCCGCGGGTTTCATCCTGGTGCAGGAAGTCGATGTCCTGGTCTGCCTGACGGTAACCGGGACTGTCCATGATCTGACGTATCCTTTCAAGGGCTGCCGGATCATCCTCAATGGATTTGGGGGCCTGCCAGGGCAGGGGCTGTCTGCGTTTCCTGGCGTGGGGGGGATGGGGTATGTGTTTCTTGAACTCTTTTTTGTGCATCTCTATCCTGAGTTTTTTATATGGCTATGCGGCAGCCTGTGGTCTGTCCATGCCAGAACATCCACTGCATGTCAGTGGCAAACAGCATCCCAAATATCAGCAGTCCCATTAATGACAGCAGGGCCATTATGAGTGCGGCAAGAAGTGCTGAGCCAAAATCACTGACCTCAAAGTCTGGGACAATAGCCGCCGTGAGGCTGATCATAAGGGCATTTATCACCAGTGCAAACAGGCCGAATGTAAATATGGTTATGGGAAAGGTGAAGAACAGGAGCAGAGGACGTATGAAGCTGTTTATCAGTCCAAGTACCAGCGCGGCTATAAGGAGTCCCGATGTGCTCCTCACCCTGATTCCCCTTACGATCTTCGTGGTAATCCAGAGGCCAACCGCCGTTACAAGCCATATGAATACGATTTCTATCATAGAGTAGCAGATCCCTTGTTGTATTGTTGCTGCGTTTCAGTCAATTCTTACTACAAGTACGTCACATCTTGCAGAGTGCATTATGCTGTTGGCTGTGGAGCCAAGCAGTCGGGCTATACCTTTTCTTCCATGAGAACCTGTGACAATCAGGTCAGCCTCCTGGGACTCTGCATAAGATATCACAGTGGATGCAGGTGATCCCCAGATCACCTCGGCACTGATATCATGGTAGTCTGTCTTCTGTACCATCTCTTCCAGGCGTTTCTTCGCCGAGTCGAATATCTGCTGGTCAAGCTCAGGATCGTACATGGGCAGGGACAGGGACGGTCCCAGGAGGTCGTCTGGATAAATGGCATAGCGCATCAGGCTCTCGCATGCATGAACCACAGCGATGGAGGCGTTGTAGTGGCGTGCTATTTCCACTGCCCTTTCAAGGGCCTTTTCCGCATGGGGCGAAAAGTCCATGGCAACTATTATGCGGGAGTATGGTTTAAGCGGAACAAGATGTTGTGGCACAGCGTTATCTTCTGCTCCAGCCTGCTCCTTGTCTGATGCCTCCTTCTCGCGTATCCACTCCCAGGCCTCTTTGATCTGGTCGTGCTCGAAATAACGGACCTCTGCACCTGAGAATGCCCTGACCACTACGGCAAAGAGGTGATGCCACGCCTTTTCACCTACAATGGCGATCTTCTTGAAGTTATCAGGGTGTTCCAAACCCAGTTTGAAGTCTGCCCACAAGGCCTTGGGGTCCCACCCCTTGAAATTTTCAAACTCCACAAGCAGGCACACACGGCCCTGCCTGTTTATGAGTTCCTCCAACTTTGGGACAAACTCCCTGTAATCCTCATCAGATAGAAGTCCGGTTGCCTTTACAACAATTACGTCGTCATTGGGTGAGGGGATGATCTGTAACATGGCTGTGGTCCTATTCCTGGGGTTTGGATGCAGTGGCCTTCCACTGGTTCATCAGCCACTGCATCTGTTCAGGAGTCAGTATCTTGCGTGTGTCATATATACACTTTAGGTGAACCATGGTGGCCTCGGTCTTGAGCTTGGCAATCTGTTTCACCAGGGGATAGAGTTCATCAGGCTCCTTGCCTGAGTTGATGCCCTCTACCACCTGTTTCTCAAGGGCAGAGACCTTCTTCGCAAGCCTCATGACGTCTGCTATGGTCTCCTTGCGGACAACCATGAGCCAGCGTTTCTGTTTTTCCGTGAGCCCAAGCCTGGGGTTGTCCCACTGCTTCATCAGAATGCCGGTGAGGTGCGGCAGCTTGCCTATGATGAGAAAGGGCATGGCCTGTTTCTTGAGCAGGGGAGCTTTTGCCTTGCTGCCTGATTGGGCACAAAGCGACGTACTGGCGCACAGAAGCAGCAGTGCGGCAGTGGTTATGAAGATAACGGCGTGTTTTAGTGAATTCATATCCTGTATTCTCCTTTAGGTAAGAGATGTCTGTGTCCTGTAGTACGCTGCTTGTGTGGTTGCTGTTTGTCTATCTGATACCCCATGCCACAAAGAGTCCGGCAGATAGCAGTGCGTGGGTGGCAAGGTTCCAGTACACATTTGCTCCGAGTACAGGAAGGGGTGGTGTGGATTGCACCTTTACCTTTTCCCTTGCCCACTCTATGGCCTGTTTGAGCAGTACCACAGGTACGGCGGCTATGAGACATGGCCAGGGCAGCACGCCCAATATTCCCAGCAGCAGGATCAGTGCAGGCACGCCAAGAGCAACAGCGAGCCATACGAGCGCTGCCTTTTCCGGCCCTATCATGATAACCAGATTTTTTCTTCCCCCCCTGCTGTCAGCCTTTCTGTCAGGAAATTCGTTCAGCAGGAGCAGATTGAAGGTGAGCATGAACGATACTATACCTGCAGCTATGGCAGTGGCACTATGGGTGCCGCTCTGTACCAGTGCGCTGCCTATTACAGGAAGGGCCCCAAGGCCCAGGCCTGCGGCAATTTCACCCAGGCCGATACGTGCGAAAAAGTCAGTGTAGCCAATGACCAGTACTGCAGCCAGGATTATCAGCGGAAGCATTATCCAACCCAGTATCCATAGGAACCACAGCCCAACGAACAGACCAATGACAGTGGCTGTAAAGCCAAAGAGAGCAGCTTCCCTTATGGATACTTTGCCAGAGGGTACTGTGCCACTGCCTCCGCTGAAGGGCGTGGGGGTTGTCTCCCTGTCAATGCCACGTTTCGCATCAGATGATTCATTTATGGCATTTACGCCCACATGGAGCGCCAGTAGCCCGAACAGGGCCAGGAATGCCCGTGCCGGATTGATCCGGTCTGTATCCCATGCAGCAGCGCCTGTCCCCAGGGCAACCAGTGCCACTGGAAGCAGTAGGAACGGAACCCTTGATATTCCGGCATAAGATTTGAGCCTGCCCATATCACAACCTCCATCATAAAGCTTAACCGGATGGCTTTGGAGCGCAGCGGAAAAGCCCGTCCGTGTTGAAGTTGTTGTTATGCTTCAATCCATTCAATCAAAATTGTTTCTTTGGGGCTGTACCGGTTATCGACTTGACATGGTCGTTGGTATCGTATCTGATGGTAATTTGTCTTTTTTCACCTTGAATGCCTTCTATGGGAGTTCCTACTATTTCCCAAAGGCCTAGGGTTAAAACGTCCATTACACCATGACCGATTGCCCGGCCGGCACTCGGTTCGTTGCCGAGTTCATATTCATAAATATCAATCCGTGTTCCGTCCTCAAGGGTCGTTGACGTTGTTGGGGGGCCAAGCTGCATTTCAACCTCGCCACGCGTGGAACCTATCTTGATAGCTCCAATATTTGGTTCATTTTTTCCCGATAGAGCCATGCCAACTGAACAGCCGCATAAACAGAGAAGAGTGATAACGATCATAAGATGTTTCATTTTTTATTACCTAACGATTTGGTTGCTTATTGCTGTACACTTTAGGAAAAGTCAATAAAGAACCGTTGTTATCAAAAGTATATTTCCTGAAGCATAACATAATTTTATGAAATTTGAGGCCGAATCTGCAGATGACCAAAATTTTTATGATATTCTGCCAGGCATGCTACATATAGGAGTCTTAACTCAAAATCATGGGAAAAGCGTTATCAGCCTTTTCCAATTATTTTTGTATTTAAGGTCTCCAGTAGTATGTCCGCATAGAAATGGTATAGCGCTATGAATGTATGAAAGTGCGCACTGTGTGAATAGAAGGCGTTTTTTTACGCCAAGGTCCTGATGCCCTCTATTTAGACCCTGAGGGTTTCAACGTACCTAACTATACAGGATAAGTCCAGAGTGGCACAGGAAAAATGAGGATTTGACCTGTCCTGTTTTTGGTGGTATAAGATCATTTATATCCGCTAAATCTCTTTTGTCTTAATTGTCATGGGGCGCATGGTGTTCACGTTTGCACTTTTATGCACAGTGGATATTGCCCGTTCAGTCAGGGTAACATGAAAGTTTTGGCGGACGAATCTATGCCTGAATCAAGGATCTGCAGATAGTTCAAGGAAAGAAAGAGAGAAAAAAGAGCATTATGAGACTTACAAGGGCAGGTGAATATGCGGTCAGATGCGTGATATATCTGGCCATGAGTGGAAGGGATGTACTTGTCAGCAGGAAAGAGATTGCCTCCAAGGCAGCCATTCCTGCCCAGTTTTTGGCCAAGATAGCACAGGAGCTGGCCAAAGCAGGCATCATTGAGATTAGACAGGGAGTGCGTGGAGGGTTTATACTTATCAAGGATCCAGCCGACATTACACTTCTTGACGTAGTAGAGACCATGATAGGTGAAATATATCTCAATGACTGTGTTTGCAGGCCAAGTTCTTGTGATGCAAGTACGACCTGTTCTGTTCACAAGGTATGGCAGTATGCCAGAAAGCAGCTCAGGGAGACGCTGGCAAGTGTGACCTTTGCCTCTCTGATAGACCAGGGCGCCTGTTTTCCTCCTGAGCCAAAAGCAGGACGTCCCAACCAGAGTTGACATTGATGCGTGACCTGTTTTCGGGAATAATCCAGTTTTATGTTCAGGGGTTTAGATCAATGACCCTTGGAAAGACCCTGTGGAAAATCATTATTATCAAAATCTTTGTTATCTTTGCTGTAATCAGGGTTTTTTTCTGCCCGGATTACCTACATACCAGATACAGTACTGACCAGGAACGGGTTGAGCATGTGTTTTCCGTGGTAACTGCCCCTGCGTCTGAAACTTGCAGAGGCAGTGGCACCTGGTCAGATGATTAGACCTTACAATGGACGGTCATTGTTAGGGGTTTGGGACTTTTGGGCGATTTTCAACACATGGAGGTGATCCATCATGATTGATCAGTTTGATCCCACAATGGTGAACTGGGCCCGGGCGCAGTTTGCGCTTACCGCTATGTATCACTGGATTTTTGTTCCGTTGACCCTGGGCCTCTCGTTTCTCTGCGCATTTTTTGAATCCATATATGTGCGCACGGGAAATCCTGAGTGGAGGAGGCTCACACAGTTCTGGATGAAGCTCTTTGGCATCAACTTTGCCATTGGGGTGGCCACAGGTATCATACTGGAGTTCGAGTTTGGTACCAACTGGTCCAACTACTCCTGGATGGTCGGTGATATCTTCGGTGCCCCTCTTGCCATTGAGGGAATCGTGGCCTTTTTTCTCGAGGCGACATTCTTCGCCGTTATGTTTTTCGGTTGGGACAGGGTTTCAAAGGGTTTCCACCTCTTCTCCACATGGATGGTTGCAATCGGCTCCAACCTGTCCGCACTGTGGATCTTGGTTGCAAACGGTTGGATGCAGTATCCCACAGGCATGCGTTTCAACCCTGATTCCGCCAGGTTCGAGATGCAGAACGTCTTTGATGTGGTGCTCTCTCCTGTGGCCATAAGCAAATTTACCCATACCACCACTTCCAGCTTCCTGCTTGCGTCCATGTTTGTAATCTCTGTGTCAAGCTGGTACCTCCTCAAGAAAAGGCATACCCTTTTGGCCAGGCGCAGCATTATAGTTGCATCGGTATTCGGGTTGCTGGCAGCCCTGTTTGCCGCAGGCACTGGTGATGAGGCCGCGTTTTCCGTAGCGCATCACCAGCCAATGAAGCTTGCTGCATTTGAAGGGCTTTGGCAGGGTGAGAATAGTGCAGGTATCGTTGCCGCAGGTATCATCAATCCTGACAAGCGGCCTGGAGACAAACAGGACGCCTTCAGTTTCGAGGTAAGGATTCCGGGGCTTTTGTCCCTGCTTGCCAACAGGGACCTGGGCAGTTTTGTGCCGGGTATAAACGATCTGGTATATGGTAACCCGGAACAGGGTATAACTGGCGCGGCCCAGCGCATGGAAAATGGCAAGAAGGCCATTCAGGCCCTTGCCGCCTACAAGCATGCCCAGAATAACAAGGACGTGGCTGCCATGCAGGCGGCGCTCACGGAGTTCAACCAGTACAGCAAGGACCTTGGATACGGATATCTAAAGGCTCCCGAAGAGGCTGTGCCCCCTGTCGCTCTTTCGTTCTACGCCTTTCATATAATGGTAATACTCGGCACCATGTTCATCCTGCTCTGTCTGGTCTTCCTGTATTGCGGAGTCAAGGACAAACTCAATGGAATGTGGCCCCTGCACATAGTGGGGCTGATATCCTTCTTCCTTGCAATTATGGCCTCACAGGCCGGATGGGTGGTGGCAGAGGTGGGCAGGCAGCCGTGGGCCATTCAGGACCTCCTGCCTGTTACTGTGGCCCGGTCCAATCTTACTGCCGGTACAGTGAAGACAACTTTCTTTATGTTCCTTGTCACGTTTACAGTGCTTCTGCTGGCTGAAGTCAAGATAATGCTGGCCCAGATCAAGAAAGGACCGGAGGTGGAGTGATATGATTGGAAATCTTGAGACAACAGTTCTTCAGCAGTTGTGGTGGCTTCTGTGTTCAGTGGTTGGGTCCCTGTTTCTGTTTATGACCTTTGTGCAGGGTGGACAGACGCTGTTGTGGCAGATAGCCAAGACCGATACTGAGAAAAATATGGTGATAAATTCCCTTGGGCGTAAGTGGGAGCTTACCTTTACCACCCTGGTACTGTTTGGCGGGGCCCTGTTTGCGGCATTTCCCAAGTTTTATGCCACCAGTTTTGGTGGGGCCTACTGGGTATGGATGGTGATCCTGTTTACCTTCATCATCCAGGCTGTAAGCTACGAGTACAGGAGAAAGCCGGGAAATCTGCTCGGTACCAGTACCTATGAGACATTCCTGTTCATAAACGGCAGTCTCGGCCTGCTTCTCATTGGCGCTGCAGTGGGTACCTTCTTTACCGGCTCCAACTTTGTGTTGAACGAGTATAACCTGGTTCACTGGACCTCACCTCTAAGGGGGCTTGAGGCAGCCTTCAGTTTTTTCAATGTATCCCTTGGTGTATTCCTGGTATTCCATGCCAGGTCCCTGGGTTCCATGTACCTTACCAACAACCTTGATTTCACAGGAATGCCAGAGTTTGAGGCAAGGGTCCGCAGTGGTGCCATAGTGAACCTCATATGCGGCCTGCCATTTTTGGTCTATGTGTTGGGCATGTTGGTGTTCATGGATGGTTATGCTGTTGATCCTGTCACAGGCAAGGTGTTCATGGAATCAGGAAAGTATCTTCACAACCTGGTAGCCATGCCGCTGGTAGCAGCCATGCTCTTTGGCGGGCTTGCACTGGTGGTTGCAGGTGTGGTGGCAACCAGTGTATTCAAGAGCAGGGCAGGCATCTGGATGGCAGGTCCTGGGACGGTGTTTGTGGGACTGGGGCTGTTTCTTACAGCAGGCTACAACAATACGCCGTTTTATCCTTCCAAGGTAGATTTGCAGTCCAGCCTCACCATCTTCAATGCATCGAGCAGTCACTATACCCTTACTGCCATGACCTATGTGGCAATGGTGATCCCTGTTGTCCTGGCCTATATTGCATATGTCTGGTATCTCATGGACAGGAAGAAGCTGGGTGCCCAGGATGTGCAGGCAGAGAATGCCGAACTTTACTGATAGCTTATACAGAAGGAGAACAAGATGGAGACATTTCTGATAATTGCCTGGATAGTCCTTGTAGTGGTCTCTTACAGGGCCTCCCTCTTTGCCCTTGAGAAGGCAGGTGTGCTCTGAAGCACTGCCGTTTTCCATTGGCAGAGGATGCATCATGAGAAAAGCAGGTCCTTGATCTGTAATTGGTACTGATCCTGCATAAGAAAATATAAGCCACGACACCTGCAGGTGGTTTTGTTGATGTGTAACACCTTATTATGACGGCAGTTTTTTTCTGCCTGGTTTTGTAAGTTATGTTGCAACATCCAATTAAAATGCAGGCTCGGTCCTGCACCTGCCCTTTAATGGGAAAAGGAGAGAATAGATGAAGACAAGAAAGTCCTTTGCAGTTTTTACCATTACACTGTTTGCATTTTTCAGCCTTGCCAGCATGGCACAGGCAAGTGAGCTTGTTAACCTGCTCATGAGCCAGCTCGGTGTCACCGAGCAGCAGGCCACAGGCGGTGCCGGCGCAATCTTCAAGACTGCGCAGCATAACCTGAAACCTGATGAATTCAAACAGATAGAGAGCGCAGTCCCTGAGGCCGGTTCCTTGATCAAGGCAGCTCCTCAGGTGGCTGAGAAGAAGAGCTCAGGTGCGTTTGGTTCCCTCACTGCCATGGCAAAGGGAGTATCTCCAAAGCTGGGTGCCACCGCAGAACTTGCCCAGAGCTTCAATGAGTTGGGGCTTGAGAAACAGATGATGGGCAAGTTTACCAACGTAGTGGTGGATTACTGCAAACAGAAGGGGGGCGCCATGGTGGCAGAACTCATGCAGAAGGCCGTCGGGCTGTAGGACCTCTCTGTGTGCGCAGCTTGGTCTATCTGCGCATTGATCTGTTAATAAGTACATTCTAATCAATTATAGTTCACCTGGCTGCCATGACTGATGGCAGCCAGGTGGCTATCTGCGGACAGAGTATTATTATTCCAAGTACCACTACCTGAAGTAGCACGTACGGTACAATTCCCTTGTATATCTCCGTTGTCTCTATGCCTGGCGGTGATACTCCCTTGAGATAAAACAGTGCGAACCCGAATGGTGGTGTCAGGAATGAGGTCTGGAGGTTTACGGCAAACAGTATGGAAAACCATACCGGATCAAATCCAAACGACTTCATGATAGGCGCCAGTACTGGGATGTGAATAAAGGTTATCTCAATGAAGTCGAGAAAAAAGCCGGCAATGAATATCACCATCATCACTGTGAGCAGCACACCCCACTTTCCAAAGGGTATGTGAGTCACAAACTGCCTGATTACAATATCTCCACCAAGCCCTCTGAAGACCAGACCAAATGCGGCAGCACCTGCCAGGATGATGAATACCATGCTGGTCAACTGGGTGGTGGCCTCCATCACCTGCCTGAGAATTTTCAGTGAGAATTTCCGGTTTGCAATGCACAGTATGGTTGCACCTGCAGCTCCCACGCCTGCGGCCTCTGTGGGGGATGCGATGCCTGCGAAAATTGACCCGAGAACCAGTATCATAAGCAGCAGGGGGGGAATCAATGCCCTCAGTACATAGGTTGCGAGGCCCTCGCCCTTGTGTTCATCGTCGGGTTTATATAGTACAGGAGGCGCGGCTTCCGGACGGAGCGCCGAGAATATTAGTATGTAGATGATGTATGCAGCCACCAGCAAGAGGCCAGGAAGCACCGCTCCTATGAACAGATCCCCAACCGACACGCCAATGATATCACCGAGCAGCACCAGTACGATGCTGGGAGGGATAATCTGGCCCAGTGTGCCAGATGCAGCAATGGTGCCGGTGGACAGTTCGTGCTGGTATTGGTGTTTCATCATTGTTGGCAAGGCCAGCAGCCCCATTGTTACCACTGTGGCACCCACTATGCCTGTGGACGCGCCGAGGAGTGCGCCAACGACCACCACGGCAACTGCCAGCCCGCCTCTTAACCTTCCAAAGATCATTGCCATGGCTTGCAGCAGGTTGGCGGCAAGACCGGACCTCTCTAACATCACCCCCATGAATATGAACAGTGGGACGGCAATAAGCGTGTAGTTGCTCATAATGCCGTAAATCCGCATGGGAAGCATGTTGAAGAAGTTCCATTCAAACCCCATCAGGCCAAAGGCCAGCGCTGTTCCCATCAGAGTAAAGGCCACAGGGAATCCCAATAGAAGCAGTACCGTTAGGGCAAGGAACATCCATGCTGAGAGATAGTCCATTACTGTTCCTCCTGCGGGTTGTGGCCTGCCTGGTCATGGATACCTGCCACTTCCATTATGCTGTGTATGAGAAGAGAGACGCCCTGAAGCGCTATTAGGCCGAATCCCACTGGTATTGCCATCTTCAGCAGGTATCTGCAGGGCAGGCCTCCAGGATCAGGGGATGTCTCGTGAAGTGCAAAGGATGAGTGGACAAAGGGGATGGATGTGCGGATCATGAGGTAACAGCCAGGGAAAAGGAAAAAGAGACAGCCTATTATGTTTATCCATGCCTTTGCCTTTTTCCCAAGGCGCTGATACACCACATCCACACGCACATGGGCGTTGTGCCGCAAGGTGTACCCCCCGCCAAGAAGAAATATCAGGGCAAAGAGATGCCATTCCATCTCCTGCGCTGCTATGAAACTGATATGGAACAGGTAGCGGAGGATTACATCAACGCTCACAAGTATCACCATGAGGAAGGTAAGCCATGAGACTGCCTTGCCTGTGATCTCGCTGAGACTGTCTATCAGACTGGCTATGTTTATGAAAAATCTGATCACTTGAAACCGGGTGTTTGGTGCAGGGGTTAAAGCAAGCAAGTCAATGGGGTATATATTGTTTCGTGGGGAATATACTATCCAGTCTGATAACCAGCAAGAGATATGGTTCCATTACAGGGTTGCAATTTTTGGACATTTAGTTCCGATTGCAATGCAATTTTTTGACTTTGTTCTTAATGTTACACAAATAATTTCATGTGAAAAAAGATATCTATATCTTTGGGAGAAGGGCAGATAAGGCAAGCAGGCTAATAATTAGGTTGTTTTTTTAAACAAATTTATTTTCCCGTCTTGTAAGCCTGTAATGGTCAGAGGCAAAGTGAGTTTGTGAGAGAGCTTTAAAAGCGTGATAGAAAGTACCATTCGCCCTGTAGGTGGTATGTAGTATGGTGGGGTTGTTCCAAATAAAAAAAGGCAGGGAACCTGTCAGGTTACCTGCCTGTAAATTTCGTTCTCAGTAGAGCTGCCTACTTGAGCTCTTTCATGATGGATTCTGTGACTTCCTGGATGGAAGGCTGACCGTCGACTGAGATAACCTTGGGACCTTCGAGCTGCTTGAAGAAGTTTACCGCAGCCATTGTACCTGTCTTGTCATCGTAGTAGATGTCATGGCGTTTGTCGATTGCCGCATCGTCCTGGTCATCAGCCCTTGTCTTCAGGTCTCCTCCGCATACACGGCAGACCAGCTTGCCATCTTTTTCAACGGGTTTGATAGCATCAAAGGCAATGTGGTTGGGGTGATTGGGGTCATTAACACAGAGCCTGCGGCCTGTGATACGGAGTTTTGCTACCTCTCTTGGCAGTACGATCTCAATAACGTAATCAAGGTTCATGCCTTCGTCCTTGAGAGCCTTTGCCAGGGTCTCAGCCTGAACCTTGTTTCTCGGGAAGCCGTCGAGTATCCAGCCGTTCTTGCAGTCATCTTCCTTGAGGCGATTGAGGATCATTGGAATGGTGATATCGTCCGGAACAAGGTCACCCCTGTCAATGTACTCCTTGGCCTTTTTGCCCAGCTCAGTGCCTTCTCCTATGTTTTTACGGAAAATCGCCCCTGACTCAATGTGAGGCAGGTTGAATTTCTCTTTAATGATAGCTCCCTGGGTTCCTTTGCCGCTTCCGTTGGGTCCAAAGATCAAAATGTTCATAAGGGTCTCCTCCGTGGAAAGTTTTGATTAACTGCGAAAACGTACAGTTTACCAGCATGTCAATGAATTTCCCGCACGGAACAAGTCAGTGCCACACCGCATGGACTGGTAGTTTGAAAAAATGTTTTCCTTTAATAACTCTCATTTGGGCTAATATCAAGTTTAATATAAAAAAACAGCTAAATAAGCGTGTAGAATGGGTTTCATTGTTTACCATCCCACCAGCAGGCCTGCTACCCCGGCAAGGAAGCCGGCCACGAGGTTGATGCCCTTTACTTTCACAAAGTCCCTGCGCGACTCTGCGAGCATGGGAAGCATGCCATGTCCGTCCTGCACGATGGAGCTTGCAAGCAGGGTACTGAACGGTATGGCCCCTTCGGCAAACAGGGTAACAAAGATCATATGAGGACCGGATTCAGGTATGAGGCCAAGGAGGCAGGCGATGATCATGACCATGAACCTGTTATTGTCCAACCAGGCCCTCATATGGAAGTGGTCCACTATCAGGTGCATGAAGAGAAGCGCTCCGAATGTCCACAGAAATATGCGTGGCACATGCTCCATGGCCACGTGATGCCACAGATGTTCCTCAAGGAAGTGTTCAGGTACGGTGGCTACTATGAACAGGCAGATCACAGCCACCAAGACCAGTGTGATCCTTATCCAGTTCCAGACTGGTGGACCGAGATGGCCACTTATGACACCGAGCAGGAACAAAAGTAGTGTAAGGCACAGGACCCCGCGCGCAGGAGAACAGTGCCGCCAGTGCTTTCGGATAGAGACAGGTGAAAAGAAGGAGAATGTCTCGTGTTCGTGGATCTGAAAGCCTGTTTTACACTGGGGAGGCCCTGCACTTTCAGGCTTGAACAGTGCGTCAGTGATAATGCCCACTGCTATGCCGATCACCGCAAGGAGGACGAATATCCCAAGGGCCTTTTCAGGGAACATGGACAGCATTACAAAGGATTCGTCACCGCTGGTGGCAATCATTGCTGCAACTACAGCTCCCAGGGTCACTGTGCCGTGACTGTACAGGGCAACAACCGCAAAGGCGCCGAGGCAGCCGGGTGTAGCGCCAAGAAACGCGCAGAGGAGGTACTGTTTCCATCTGCTCTTTTCAAGCCCTGTCTGCCAGACTCCCTCTGAGAGTATGTTCAGATACTCTATTAGCACCATCATCATGAACACAAACCCTGTGATCATAAGGGCGTGCAGCAGGGTACTCCATACGGTTTCCAACATGGTCATCTCCGGTATTTGTTATTTTTTTGTGTCAGCCCTTCCCGTTTGTCCCGCACTTGTCAGTGATATGAGCATACTGCAGGACACCTGAAATGCAGAGCCTTTTGTCAAAGGCCAATATACTTCCTTCTCTCATATTTTGGCCGTGGGGAATTACCGAATCATTGCAACTGATAAGCTTTAAATGCATGATAAAGAACTACATCGCTCATGCAGGTGTCCTGTAGTACGGGTATATGGGATGAACAGGGAATAGCCATCATGCTACTGATGGGTGAGGCCCTTGAGCGCTTTTATGAATTCGTTTATGTCAGGTCCTGCATTGCCACTAGGCGCTGCGGGCATGTCCTGGTGATGGGAGGTGCCGGACACTTCGCCATTGGGTACATGGGGTGGTCTGGTCATTGTCCCCAAAGGTTTGCCTGTGAGGAGTGCTTGGACCATTTCCCTGGCATCTTCCCTGGCCCTCTTCTCGGATGCCCTGTCGTATTCGATGTTGATTCCATGGGGAGGTATGAATTTGTCGTCGGGCACCGCCTCCTTTCTGATTTTTACTGCCTGTATGACGCTTGGTGCCCCAAACATGTTTGATTCTGTTTTAAGCGGTAGGTCAGTGTCGGCAATGCTGTATATCTTCATGCCCGGTACTTTCATTACATCACATTTGTACCCAAGGATAGTGGCGCTTCCCGTTCTGATCTCTCCCTGCACCCCGTTCATCATGGTAATGCCCATCTTTTTGGCATTTTCCATGACCTTCTTTTTGTCCCTGCGGGAGAGTTTGTTGTACTCCTCGATCATGTACTTGGTGGGGTTGACACTCTTGGTGCCAGTACCGGCAGTCAGGTCAATGGAGTAAATCCAGTCAGGAGTGGTGATATCAATGGTCTTGATTTTGGTGGTCATACCCATGATCTTCATGCTGGTGTTCTTGTGGGTGGCACGATACCTTCCATACTCCTTGATGTAGGTAGTCTGGGTACCGTTATCCATGCCAGTGATCTTGTACTCTATCACTGCTGATTTGAAGGGAAGTTTCACTTCCCAGGGAGAGGGAGGATCTCCTGCCTGACAGGACATGGCCCACAGAAGAACCAGGGAGAGATAGGTGCATGTGGATAGTAAGATGAGATTTTTTTTCATGGATAGACTCCTTTTGCTAAATTATTGCATGTTCATATATATGGCTATAAAAAATTTATGATTTTGCTAAATTTGTCTCTCTCTTGGTATGGGACACGAGTGATACTTGCAGAACATCTGCGATGCAGAACCGATTGACAGGGGTTCCATATGCAACTTAGGTGTCCTGGAGCATACCAAAGGGCAAAACTCAGATGCTGTTAAGGTGGATAAGAGTTCCTGTGCCATACCAGGTGGAGTCAGGGAATGGGACGCCCTGACACCTTCTTCCAAACCCTCCTCGTGCGCTCCGGCACGCCCTTATGAAACCGGTGATTTCATACGGCTTTTCAGGAGACGATCCCATGAGCCTGTATGCCATGACTGCATGAAAGACATTTTCAATATATGAGGTGGTACCAGGAAAGAATCCGTATCCCCCGTCTCCGTTTCGGCACAGATGAAGCCATGGTATCCACTGCTGGCAAATTGCTTGCCTCTCCGCACTGTGACACTGCCTTTTGGAAAGATATAGCAGCATGCGGAGTTCAGATACAGATTTTACTGAATAATCAGACAGGTGTGGAAAAATGTCAAGGGGAATGGATAGACCATGCTCAAACAGGCTTGCAATCCTGAGGGTATAGAAACACTCATCAAGCGCAGGCATCTCCTTGACCCTAAAGAGGAGAAATTCCCTTATCTTTTCCTTGTCAGGGCATATGTCATAGGTGTGCCTGCTGTCCAGAGTGTTCACGCAGAATAGAAGGTGATAGAGCCTGCGGGAGCTGCTCCACTCCTGGTCAAGGCGGCCCTTCAGAAAGTCTATGTGCCGTTCCACTGCTATGGAGTTGGGAAAAACACACTCCATGTCTGAATTGGTTGATTGCCTGATGAATTTGGTCAGGTAGTGGAGACATTTGATGGCATGGTATGTATCTTCCACTGTGGCAGGTATATATCTGCCCGCACTGAAACCGCCAGAATCCTGCTCCCTGCTTAGATAATAGGTTTGGATGCCTGGAATGGATTCCTGCAGTAGACTGGCAGCGTCAATGTGTTGTCTCAGGGTCATGATCATATGCCAATTATAATGCCTGCGTCATACAATTGCCAGATGTGGCAGTACTGTTGTCAATTGTCTCTGTATTACAGAGGTACTGTGGTTATGACATGGTAAACAGAAAGCTGTATTAAATACTGACTATCTGAAACCCCTTGAGGTACGTCTTGCAAAGGGGCGGTAAAGGGGGTCTGCTATGAGTACCATCTGCCAGGATGTATAGGGCAGGCTGGACCAGTATGCCTCCGCAACACTTGCCCCTGTGTAGATAAGGGTAGCAAAAAACATGTCAGGAAATGGAAATGCCTGGACATACGGTTCAAATACCGGCCCCAGAGTGGCAGTCACGCCCTTTTCCAGCATCCTTTTGCACCATACCTTGCTGCCCCTTTTTTTGAGTGTGCTGCATTCGGCACTCGCAATGTGATAGCCAACAGCGCCCCGTTGCCACTGGAAGGCATCCACATATCTTGCAAGGCTGTACCAGCCGCAGTAAATGGCGGCATGGGGGCACTGGCCAGGCTGGAACAGCTTTGGCGTATTGTCGATAACCACCTGCATGAGGGAGCTTTTTGCCACCAGGTCAGCGGCATGGTGAATGGCAGCATCGTATAGTGCATAGCCACTGAGCCTTTTCTTGCCTTTTGGTTCCTTCCATCTGGCATCAAAATAGGCGATGCCGGAAAGCCCGGTCCTCTCTGTCGTGATGGAGTCGTCAATTATTCTGCGAACAGTAGCCGGATCTGGTCCGTCTATCCTGCTGACCATGATTACATCTTCTGGCCTGATCCCTGATGCAGAGTCGTTGCCATATGCCTGAAAAAGCGGATTTGGTATCCAGCCTGCCAAGGGATACATGCCTGCCATGACAAGGGATAGTTCAGAGTCAACAGAGGCCCGTGTGTTGCGTCTGGTCAGATTGTTGATCTGGAGCTGAACCTTCCTGATCTTTTCCGTGATCTTGGCCACCTCTCCCTGGGATTTTTTTGAGGACCTGGCCTGTTTCCTGTCCTCCATGAGTTGACGCTTTTCCCTTTTAAGCTCCAGAAGGCGGTTGCTGTCCTCAGGATATGGCCCTGTCTGGCGGATCTTGAGCGGTATGCCATATACCAGCAGGATGCAGCGTATCTTCTGTCCCCTGGCCTCAAGCCCTCTGATGGCAGCCATTACAGGCATTGCGATGTTTTTTTCATACTCCTGCCGTGAGCAGGATTCCCCTTCAACTGTGTCAATGGTTATCAGGTTCCTCCACGGAACAAATCTTTTTTGCATATAGTAGAGGGCCAAGGTCTTGCTGTGGGGATTGCGGGTATTTACCACTAACGCAATGTCATCAGGGGCAAGAAGAGAGAGACCGGATGCCGTACCAGCGCGTGGAATAAGGCACATCATCAGCAGGAGTACCACCACCCTCATAACGGCATGTCCTGTCCTTGTGGTGACAGTTTCCATGGAGCTGCGGTACCTTTCCGGTCCTGCGTCACAATAGTTATTCACCAATTATCTTTACCAGCACCCGTTTTTTCCTGCGGCCGTCAAACTCGCCATAGAATATCTGTTCCCAGGTCCCGAAGTGTAGCTTGCCGTCTGTCACAGCCACTACCACCTCGCGCCCCATGATCTGGCGTTTCATATGGGCGTCGGCATTGTCCTCAAAACCGTTGTGCCTGTACTGCGATACCGGTTCGTGGGGTGCCAGTTTTTCAAGCCATACCTCATAGTCGTGGTGAAGGCCTGATTCATCGTCGTTGATGAAGACCGATGCTGTGATATGCATGGCGTTGACCAGGCAAAGCCCCTCTCTGATGCCACTTTCCCGCAGGCATTCCTCTACCTGCGGGGTGATATTGATAAAGGCCCTGCGTGTGGGCACCTCGTACCACAGTTCCTTGTAATAGCTTTTCATGTCAGCGGTTCTCCTGTCGTTATGTAACGTCTCATGAGGCGTGTTTGAGTGCTGAATCCCCTGCAATATGATGGGATTCAACTGGTTGAGATATGGAACGAATAGTATAGCTCCATGGATAATATCACGGCCCTCTGCGCAAGGCAAAGCCTCATGGTTTTGCCAGTGCCCTGAGTGCCTTTTCCATCATCCTGTCATGTTCCTCAGGGGTCTTGGCCCTGCCATATCTCCTGAGTATCTGCTGCCACGTATCTGTGCCAGCAAACTGGTGGCAGGCCGCACATGCCCCCTCTCTCTCCACAAGGTCCAGTTGCCGAGAGTCCAATGGCCTGTCTGCAGGAAGTGGCATGTTCTGAACCTGAACTCCCTTCCTGGTGATGAGCTGTTCAAGTGAAAAAGGAAAGTCCTTTATTGGTGGTACCTGCCATGGGGCATTGTCACCTGGTATGTCCCCGTAAATGCCTTTGCTCATGTTGGAAAACAGCGGGGATTTTCCGATGATACGCATGGCGTTGCGGCTGTTGCCTGTGCCATAGCCCAGGGACTTGGGGGTCGTATGGCAGCTTTCGCACGTGCGGGCAACAGGGCTGATGGAGTGGGGCTGTTCCGGGGCCATGGTCGGGCTGTTTTGACCTGTGGATGTGGTATAGTGACGGTTCAGGCACCTTATTTTACCCTTCTGGTCTATGAAGGTGTAAAAGACCTGGCAACCCGGCACCAAGGGGCTGACCCTGCCCCTGAAGTTTACACCAAGTACAGGATCTTCCCATCTGAGGAACGAGCGGTTTTCCATGGCAATGTTGCCTGGAGTGGCGATTATGGTCTGTCTGCCGTTTGGCTGGAGTGTCTTGGATGTGACTATCCAGTCAGTGCCTGGTTTTCTGCGGTCATACTTTATGTGGCAGCCAAAACACTGGGGGGCCCATACGGCATGACAGGCATAGCACTCTAAGTGTTTGAGGTGGGGTATGGAGACCATGGCCGTTTTGCCTGCAGGGCTCTTGAAACCTTTGGTCCTGGCCAAGTTCTTGAGCAGGGGGACCTCATGACGTTGCCCTGAGAGCATGCTCTCAATCACCACGCGGTTCCCTTTGCGGGTCCAGTTTCGCCTGACATTTCCCCTGCTGGTAAGGAGATAATCTGTACTGTCATGCCTGAAAGTACCGCGTGGCTGCTCCATGGTCACAGGAGAGCCAAAACCAACAGGAAGCTCCCACGGATAAGCCTCTATGGTACCGTGGCAGTCATAGCAGCTAATCTCCACCTGATACCAGGTAACCGGATATATGTTGCCGTCACCATGGACATCTGTTGAAGTATGGCAGTCTATGCACTGCATGCCCCTTTTGAAGTGTATGTCAGGGCTTACGTACATGTACTCCTTTGTGAAAAGGGGCCTCTGGGGCCGAGCCTTTTTGTCAAAGGGCGGTGCCTTGCCATCCTTCACATAGTCGTATTCGAACATACCGGTGAATGTGGTGCCGATCCGTTTGCCTCTTGTGTGACAATGGGTGCACTGGGTGGATGGAATGGCCGTTGTTATGCGATGGCGTATGGGGTGATATCTGTGGGAGTTTTCCTGGATGCACGGGTCGCCGCCCTTGTATTGCCCCTCATTGTCGTACAGCACGTGACAGGCGGCACAGCCTGCAGCCCGTCTGTCACCCCGTTTATCTCGTCCCTCTCCCCATACATGACATCTTGCGCACTGTTTTCTGTGAATATCTGCAAATCCGGCCTTTTCTTCAGACTTGAACAGCATTGTTGCGTGTGAAAAATCAGGGACCTCCCGTACCTCTTCAAGCCGTTTTATGAATCCGGTGTTTATGGCCTTTCTGATCCACTGTTTGTAAACCATGGAGCCTGATATTGGCTCTGCACCATCAGGATCGTCCATGTCGAAGTCGGCAAAAGGAAATGTACCTTTTGGTATGATACCGTTTGAGGAGAGCGTCTTGTTGGCCTTGCCGGTCTCAAGTGCCATGAGTGAGCGGGACAGGCGGTAGGTATAGTTCATGCCCGTCTGCCCTGTGGGATCGGAAAACATGGATACATGGGACATGATTTTTCCGCCCCCAGGCTTTTGTATGGCCTTACCCATCAGAGAGGTGATGGTGTCATGTCCATCGTGGCACTGGGCACACCCCCTGCCCTTGTGGAGCACCCACATGCTTGAGGGGTTTGGGTCCATGTCTTTGTGTGCCAGCTTCCTGTCCAAAGCGTCCGGTTTGCCGCCGTGACAAACCGCACATTCGAACCCCTTGCCTTGGCCGTACATCTCCACGGCCCTGGCAAGCAGATAGGGCTGCATCTTGTCATTGATGACCGAGATGCCCCTGTGGCATCTGAGGCAGCCCTTTGATCCAGAATTTGCAGGCGCTGTGGCTGATGTGGCCTGTACCGTAAGGAGCAGGGTGGCCACCCCCCATATCATGGCTATTGGAAATGCAAGAAGGTTCTCTCGTGGGCCATGGAAAAATGATGGACGCCTGTTCATTCTGTCCCTCCTGTGTGCAGCATGCTTGTGAAGGTTCCGGAATAGAGGATAGTGGTATAGTGTGGATAAGGCAACAAGGTGCATGTGTGGGGTGTGGGGAGGGGAGACGTCTGGGGTTTCATCGAGTTCTTTATATTGAGTTCTTTATCATGTATAAATCAGGCATGGCGCGAAAAAAGAAATATAAAAGGTCGTTGTGGTCGGATTTGGATGATGCTGCTTTTGTATCAGATAAAGATGTGCAGTGGACAGGAGACCGCAGGCTTAAAAATACACCGTTTGCGACACTCAAGGACAAGCTGGAACAGGCCCGGTGTCTGCCATCCATGGGGACTGGCAGTGGAACAGGGCGGGCAGCCCCTGCTTCCAGAACAAAAACAAAAGAGAGGCGACCTGCAAACAGGGCAACCGGAACCGAAGATACCGGCCCTACCACCGGGGCTGATGATGACAGCAGTCTGTTTCTTCAGGCAATGGATGGTGTCAGGCCCCTATCCCAGGGCTCACGGGTGGTGGATACAGCTTTTTCCGCAGAGGTGAGGCCTGTTTCTGAAAAATTGGCATGTGAGCAGGAAGAGGCTGCCTGCAGGGGTGAGCTTGAGGCCATTATCAAGGGAAAGAGACAGATACCCGTAGAGTATACACCTGAGTATGCTGAGGGTCCTGTCATAAACAGCAATCCCAGGATCGTCCGCAAACTCCGCAGGGGCAAGTTTTCTGTGCAGGGTTACTGTGATCTGCATGGCCTGACTGCCAGGGAGGCGTTGGAGTGGTGTGAGGAGTTCATGTCCCGTTCCATTGCTGCCAACAGGTCATGTATCGCCTTCATTCATGGCAGGGGATTGTCATCGCCGCGGGGACCTGTGCTCAAGAAGATGGTACATGAGTGGCTGCGTACTGGCAGATGGAGACGCTATATTATTGCATATAGCAGTGCGCCAAGCTGGGATGGGGGGCCTGGTGTTACATATGTTCTGCTGCGTCAGAGGCCTGCCCCCCGCAAGAGACGCAAGAAACCCAGGTTGTGGTATACATAGGGTGCCTTTGGCAATTTGGGAACCATATGAATCCAGGAGGGAAGATAGTGGGACAGAGGGGCAGGGGACTGTTCGTAGTGATAGAGGGCATTGACGGTACAGGCAAGAGCACACTGTCTGCAGCACTGCAGCAGGAGTTGATGCGGCGTGGTGTGGATTGTCTATGTACCTTTGAGCCCAGTGATGGCGTGTGGGGCAAGAGGCTAAGGGAGAGTTTTGCCAGTCCGGAGAGGTTGCGTCCCCATGAGGAGCTGGAGCTTTTCATCAAGGACAGGCAGGATCATGTTATGAACACGCTTATGCCTGCCATGGAGGCAGGTAAGGTGGTTGTATGTGATCGGTACTATTTTTCCACCATGGCCTATCAGGGTGCGCGCGGTATGGATATGGAGGAAATCAGACGCCAGAATCAGGAATTTGCCCCTGAACCTGACGTAGTTTTCCTGTTGGAGTTGCCGGTGGATCAGGCAATAGGCAGGATTACAGGTGGGAGGGGAGACAGACTGAACAGTTTTGAAAAGGAGGAATATCTCAGGAAGGTGGCCGAGAATTTCAACAGCCTGAAGGACGGGTATATAGTGCGCATGGATGCATCACGTCCCCAGGAGGAACTTCTCCAGCAAGCCATAAGATATCTGGAACCACTGCTTGGCCTTGGCAAGGCTTGATCATCAACCGTGTCATCCCTGCCGGGCGAAGATGTAGCCTTTCAAGGCAGGTCCCATGGTGAAGTTGCGTTAGAAGGGAAGGCTCACCAGTACTGCATGAAGGACCTGCTGCCGCAGGGGTTCGTACATCAGGGCAGCCGAACAGATTGCAATGGTGGCTGCCGCCCCGGCCCACAGCCAGTACCGTGATGTCCCTTTGCCCGCAGGCACACGCTGCCTCTTCATGTTGAGGGGTTCGGCCTGTTCCATGCCCGGCAGGGTTGCGGTGGTGGCAGCATGCCTGTCTGTGGGCTGTGTCTCAGCCCCTGTTTCGCTGTCTATTCCCCGATCGTTCTGCCTGGAGAGTCTGTTAGAAAGCTCATATATCCTCTTGAGCAGTTCTTTGCGTTCTGCCTTGAGCCTTTCGATCTCTACCTTCTGGACATCAATGGTCTTCTGGAGTGCCTTCTCCCGCTTCTCCTGTTTGCGCGATGTCCTCCCGTTTTCCTCAAGGAGAAAGTCCTGTACTGTCCTGTTGATGGCTATCAGACCGCTTTGAAGGTCTGCCACCTTGGCCTCCAGTACGCGTAGGGTATCGTTTTGAAGGGATGCGAGGACCGGGGATTCATGTTTGGCTGTTTCAAGCGCCTCATCCTGAGTGCTGGCCGTGCTGTCCTCACAGACTGTGAACAGGGAGGAGAAACCGCTTGCCTCCTGATTTTTTACAACCTCTTCAACCACTTGAAGATTGATGCCCCTGAGTTCGTCTGCATAGGCATAGACAAGGCAGAGGTCGCACAGCACATTGATGAGGCGTGGGATGCCATTGGTATATCTGTAAATGGCCCTTAAGGCCTCTTTGGCAAATATGACACCTGGCTTGTCACTTGCCGAGGCCACTGAAAGCCTGTACATGATGTAGTTTTCAGTCTCCTCCTCGTTGAGAGGGGCGAGATTGTAATGGACTGCAATGCGCTGGGCAAGCTGGTTAAGTGCAGGATGTAGGAGCTTTTCCCTGATCTCAGTCTGTCCTACCATTACAATGTGCAGCAGGTACTCCTTGTCCTTCTCCATGTTGGACAGGAGCCTTATCTCCTCCAGGGTCTCTATGCTGAGATTCTGTGCCTCGTCAATTATGAGGAGAGACCTGATGCCCTGTTCGTGTCGTTTTGTGAGATACTCTCTGAGCCTGTTGAGCTTGGCCGACCGGTTTCCTTTGCCTGGGTCAAGGCCAAACTCCCGCAGCACAAGGTCCAGGAACTCGCTTGGGGTCACAGTGGTGTTGAAGATACTGGCCACGTTGATGTCCTTGTCCAACTTGGTCATGAGCGTACGGATCAACGTGGTCTTTCCTGTTCCAATCTCGCCACTGATAACAATGAAGCCTACCCTGTTGAGCAGCCCGTACTCCAACTGGGCAAGGGCAAGTCTGTGCTGTCTGCTCTGGTAGAAGTAGGATGCGTCAGGGATGATGGAAAAGGGTTTTTCTTTGAATCCAAAAAATTTTTCGTACATCAGGCTGCCCTGATAGAGGCAAGGGGGACAACGGCAGGCACCTCACGTTTCAGGATATCTATCAGTATGAGTGCACGGTCCGTACCTTTGAGGGCCTGGAATATCCCCTGAATCTCCGTGTTATTGTCGTCAGTTATCGTGATCCTGTCTCCGGGTTTTATCCCAAGGGATTCATCATAGGGCATGGGGATGAAACCCTCTTCTGCCTCCCTGTTCCTGAGTTCCTGGATGAGCCATTCAGGTACAGGAGGATAGTACTCTCCAAACCTTACCGGGCCTATGGCCCCGATGGTGGAGGCAATGGAGACCCAGTTTCTCTCCTCTGGAGCAAGGTTAAGGAACAGGTAGCCGGGAAACAGGGGGCGCAGGACCTTTTTGATCTTTCGCGCATGCCTGACTGTCTTTCGTATCCTCGGACACCATACCTCATAGCCCTGGCGCTGGTAATGGAGCATGGCCAGGGCCTCTTTCATGGCCTGTGTCCTTATGGCAAACCACTGCTTTCCAGGTTGTTTTTCCATACCGTTGCCTTTCTATCTTTCCCTTTTCATGGCGGGCTGCCATGCTCAGTGAGCTGCAGGCGGGGCCTCTTTGACGTCATCCTGCGGCAACTTGAACCAATCAGGTGGCTCTACCGATTCCATGCCTGAGAATAGCTTCTCTGCCTCAGGCATGGCAAGGGCAAGCGGCAGTACCTGATCCATATGTTCTACAGTTTGCACATTCAGGGACTTCAGGAGTTTCCCTGATATCTCCTTCAGGTCTTTTTTATTCTCTGAAGGGATGAGCACCCTGTCCATGTCTCCTCTGCGGGCGGCAAGCAGTTTTTCCTTCAGCCCACCTATGGGCAGCACCCTGCCTCTCAGGGTAATCTCGCCAGTCATGGCCACATCATGCCGCACAGGTATCTTGAGCAGGGCAGACACTATGGACGTGGCAATGGTGATACCTGCAGATGGCCCATCCTTTGGAATAGCCCCTTCGGGCACATGCACATGTATGTCAACCTTCTGGTAGAAATCCCACGGCAGGCCAAACTGGTGGGCCCGCGAGCGCACGTAACTCATGGCAGCCTGAACCGACTCCTGCATCACGTCTCCCAGTTTGCCTGTTATTGTGAGGTTGCCCTTGCCAGGCATGATGGCCGTTTCTATCTGGAGGAGCGTGCCCCCAGTCTCCGTCCAGGCAAGGCCTGTGACTACGCCTATGTGATCCTTTTCCTCTGCCTGGCTCTGACGGAATTTGGGTACGCCAAGATACTTTTGCAAGGACTGGCGGCCGATCTTCACCACCTTGTCCATGTCTTTCTCCTTGACGATGTTCCTGGCCGCCTTTCTGCAAAGGGCGGCAATGGATCTCTCCAGACTGCGGACCCCTGCCTCCCTGGTATAGTGATGGATTATGTCAGTGATTGCACCGTTTGTGATCTGTACCTGGCCAGGCTTCAGTCCGTGGGCCTCAAGCTGCCTTGGGATCAGATAGCCCTTGGCAATTTCGAGTTTTTCCTCCTCGGTGTAGCCTGGCAACTCTATGATCTCCATACGGTCTCTCAAGGGGAGGGGGATGGTATGGAGGGCGTTTGCCGTGGTGATGAACAGAACTGACGAAAGGTCGTAGTCAAGGTCGAGATAGTGATCGTTGAAGGCGAAGTTCTGCTCAGGATCCAGCACTTCCAGAAGGGCAGAGGCAGGATCTCCCCTGAAATCCGAACTCATCTTGTCCACCTCGTCGAGACAGAACACGGGATTGCAGGACTTTGCCTTCTTCATGGACTGTATGATTTTGCCAGGAAGAGCGCCGATATATGTACGCCTGTGGCCCCTGATCTCAGCCTCGTCCCTGACACCACCCAGGGAGAGACGTACAAAATGCCTACCCAGTGCACGGGCCACGGATTTTGCCAGAGAGGTCTTTCCCACACCTGGAGGGCCTGCAAGGCAGAGTATGGGCCCCTTCATCTTCTTTACCAGGCTCTGGACCGCGAGGTATTCAAGGATACGCTCCTTGGGTTTTTCCAGCCCGTAGTGATCTTCATTGAGAATGGCCTCTGCCTGTTCAATGTCGTGCTTGTCCTTTGTCCTGTCATACCAGGGCAGGTCAAGTATCCAGTCGATATAATTTCTGACTACCGTGGCCTCTGCAGACATGGGAGGCATGAGACTCAGTTTCTTCAGCTCGCTTCTCACCCTGGCCGCCGCCTCTTTTGGAAGCCGTTTCCGTCTGATGCGCTTTTTGAGTTCGTTTATCTCGCTGTTGGCATCATCCTTCTGCCCCATCTCCTTCTTGATGGCCCGTATCTGCTCGTTGAGGTAGTAATCCTTCTGGTTCTTCTCCATCTGCTTCTTGACCCGTTCCTTGATGCGCTGCTCCATTTCAGCGATCTTGGACTCAGAGGTCATGAGGCTGTATAGCTTTTCAAGGCGTTTGCCAGGGTGGAGAAGTTCAAGCACAGCCTGCTTGTCTGCCACCTGAAGGGTAACATGTGAGGCAATGGTGTCAGCAAGTCTTGATGCATCCTTGATGGATGCAATGGAAAGGGCCACTTCTGGTGGTATCTTCTTGTTGAGTTTTACATAGTCTTCAAATGCCTCCACTGTGACCCGGATCAGCGCATCGATCTCAGGGCCCTGGGCGGTTTTTTCTGTAAGTTCTTCCACCTCAACGGTAAAGTGCTTTTCCTCAGGCACGAACTGCCTGATCCTGCCCCGTCTCTTGCCTTCGATCAGTGCCTTTACCGTGCCGTCTGGCAGACGCAGCAGTTGAAGTATCTGCCCAATGGTCCCTACAGTGTAGATGTCTTTTGGGGCCGGATCGTCTATCTTGGCATCTTTCTGGGCCGCAAGGAATATCTCCTGTCCATTGTTCATGGCCTCTTCAATGGCCTGGACGGATTTCTCCCTGCCCACAAAGAGAGGGGCCACCATATGGGGAAAAAGTACCATGTCCCTCAGTGGAAGCATGGCATATCTTGTGGTCCTTTTATTTTCACTCATATATCTACCGTCGTAATGTTGCGTTGAAGTTTGCTTGCACCGCTGATCCTGCAGAATGGGTGTTAGCAAGAAGAAAAATTCTGTTGCTATTGAATGAGGGTGCGCGGATAACCAACATGATGGTCCGTGACATTGCAAGGTTGCTATGCAATTCAGGGCCTGATACCTGTGATGAGTATGTTGCCTGCCTATCTATACCACCATAAGCGTGCTGTGTGCATGGCAGGCAAACGGCTGTCAGTGGGGTCTCTGTCTGATTCATCAAATCTCATGTATCTGTTGTGAATATCAGCAGAAACAGAGAGTTAGAGACGTGAAAAAACAGGAGTAGAGCCCACTTCATCCATGACAATGCCTGTCAACCCCACTGTCACCATGGCCTGTCAAAGGGCAAGGTCTCCTCCCCTGCTTAATCTAAGCGTTAGTCATAAAGAGTATGTATATGTTCATTATGTTCACAGGGTACCGATCTGTTGCCCCGCGGGGGCTTCGCTTACCTGCCGGGCACTTAAAGTACATGGAGTACGCCTGCGTATCCTCCGCCTTGTATCTGGCATCCTGCAAGCAAGCAGATACACTTCAGACAGTTGTACAATAATACACGCAAATAATACTGTGAACAGTTACATACAGTTTACTCAGGATGCGAGAATCTTTTTCTTCTCCTCAGTATCATCCTCATAGATAAGGATTGGTTCTGCATTGTTCAGTATAACATCTTCACTGATAATGCACTCCTTGATCCCTTCACGCGAGGGCAGCTCGTACATCACCTCTAACATGGCCTGCTCCATTATGGAGCGCAGTCCCCTTGCGCCGGTCTTGCGCTTTATGGCTTCACGTGCAATGGCCTCTACGGCGCTGTCAGTAAAGTGAAGTTCAACACCATCCATGGCAAAGAGTTTCTGGAACTGCTTTATCAGTGCGTTCCGTGGCTCGCGCAGTATGCGTATGAGGTGCTCTTCCTTGAGCTCTTCAAGGGTGGCAGCCACTGATATACGACCAGTAAGTTCAGGGATGAGCCCGTACTTGATGAGGTCTTCAGGTTGAATCTTCCTGAGGAGCTCACCCACTGACATATCCCTGTTTTCATCCACTTCTGCACCGAATCCGATGGAGTACTTGCCCATGCGTGCCTTGACAATGGATTCTAGCCCTACAAAGGCACCACCCACGATGAACAGGATGTTGGTAGTATCCACCTTTACAAAGTCCTGCTGCGGGTGCTTGCGGCCCCCCTTGGGAGGTACGTTTGCCATTGTACCCTCGATGATCTTCAGCAGGGCCTGCTGAACACCTTCACCAGAAACGTCCCTTGTGATTGACGGGCTGTCAGACTTGCGGGCTATCTTGTCGATCTCGTCAATGTAGACAATACCCCTGCTGGCAAGTTCAACATCATAATCAGCAGCCTGCAGCAGGTTAAGGATGATGTTTTCCACATCTTCGCCAACATAGCCAGCCTCTGTGAGTGTGGTGGCGTCAGCAATGGTAAAGGGTACATTGAGTATCTTTGCAAGGGTCTGGGCAAGAAGGGTCTTCCCGCTGCCTGTAGGGCCAATGAGCACAACGTTGCTCTTCTGAAGCTCCACATCCTCCATGTTGACATTGCAGTCAATGCGCTTGTAGTGGTTATGGACAGCCACGGAGAGTATCTTCTTGGCATTTTCCTGTCCAATCACATACTGGTCCAGATGGGCCTTTATCTCCGCTGGCTTCATTATTGCCGTGGTCCCTGTGATCTCGTCATCGTTTTCGTAGTCTTCGGCAATGATGTCATTACAGAGATCAATGCATTCGTCACAGATGTAGACATTGGGACCTGCTATGAGTTTCTTTACTTCGCCCTGGCCCTTTCCACAGAATGAGCATGCAAGGTCACCCTGCAGTTCAAGGTCTTTTGTTTTGTCTGACATCAGACATTTTCCTCCTGGGATTCTGCTTCCCGGCTGCTTATTACGTTATCGATAATGCCGTACTTCCTGGCCTCTTCGGCGCCCATGAAGTAGTCACGTTCAGTATCGGCCTGTATCTTCTTTGCACTCTTGCCTGTATGCTTTACAAAGATATCATTAAGCCTCTTCCTGAGTTTCAGGATCTCCTTGGCATGGATGTCAATATCCGTGGCCTGACCCTGGAAACCACCCATGGGCTGATGAATGAGGATTCGGGAGTTGGGAAGCGAATAGCGCTTCCCCGGTGCACCTGCGGCAAGAAGCAGGGCTCCCATGCTGGCAGCCTGGCCTATGCACAGAGTGCTTACATCAGGTTTGATGTACTGCATGGTGTCATAAATGGCCAGCCCCGCAGTGACAACCCCGCCGGGGGAGTTGATGTACAGGGTGATATCTGCCTTGGGATCCTCTGCTTCAAGAAAGAGAAGCTGAGCAATAATAAGATTTGCCACCTCGTCATTTACTGCCCCTCCAAGAAATATTATTCTCTCCTTGAGCAGTCTTGAAAATATGTCGTAAGCCCTCTCACCACGAGGACTCTGTTCTACTACCATAGGTATTAATGGCATTTTTTCAACCCCTTGACTTTCATAAAGACTCTTGTTTCACCCAGATTGCACAGTTTCTTCCTTGTTGCAGCAGTGCGTCAGCCTGTTGCCCAGTCTCTTCAGGATGCCTCGGCTGCCTGAGCCTGCTCCTCTTCCTCAGGTGCCTCAACCATCTCTGCCTGTTCCAACAGATAATCCATGGTCTTCTGTGCCCTGAGTTTGGGTACTACGGTATCGAACAGTACAGACTGCAACTCTGATTTGTTTACATTCATGTCCTTGTAGCTGTTCTCGATGTACTGTGCATATCCCTGCAGTTCTTCATTGGGTATGGAGATGTCCTCTGCCTCTGCAATCTTGTCCAAGATAAGCTCGAGTCTTACCTGCTTGACTGCGTCGTCTTTCATCTTTTCCCGCAGGCGTGTTTCGTCAATGCCAGCGCGTTCAAGATCAACACCGCGCTCCTGCATGTGACCGGCAATGTTGTCAATCATCTGGTCGAGTTTTTTCTCAACAAGACGGTCAGGTACAGGGAAATCTGCATCTTCGAGCAGCTTGTCGAACAACTGCCGCCTCAGGCTGGACTGTACAGCCTCTTCCTTGTCCTTCCGTATCTGCTCTCTGAGCTTGTCCTTCACGTCGTCAATAGTTTTGAACCCTGTACCTATACGCTGAGCAAATTCGTCGTCCAGCTCCGGGAGTTCCCGTTCCTGGATATCCTTTACCTTGACATGATAGGTTACCGTTTTCCCTGCAACCTTGGAATTTACAGCATCCTCTGGATAGGTAATCTCAATATCCTTTTCGTCATCTTTTGACATTCCCACAAGGGCTTTTTCAAACTGTTCATTGAAGTTCCCTGACCCTACCTCAATGTAGAAATCCTCCTGAGCGAGGTCCTCCACCTCTTCACCATCTATGTATGCCTTGATGTCCAGGATGGCAATGTCGTTTTCCCCAATGGGGCGATTTTCTTCCAGCGGGGCAATGGAGCCAAAGTGGCGTCTCAGGGCCTGCAACTGTTCTTCTACTTCCTCATCTGTTATTTCAGCATGGGGTTTAACCAGCTTGAGCCCCTTGTACTCCCCTATCTCAAAGTCCGGGACAATGTCCATGAGAACTGTGTAGGAGAATGGCTTGCGTTCGTTAAGATCGCCTGCATCCTCAAGCTGGGGCTCCAGGACCATGACCACACCGGCTTCTTTGATGGCATCGCCTATTGAATTCTGGATGAGTCTTTCAAGTACTTCACCTTTTATCTGAGGACCATACTCTCTGGCCAGTATGGAGTTGGGTGCCTTACCCTTGCGGAAGCCCCTTATGGATGCCGTCTTCCTGAACTGGTTGTATATTTCGGCATATGTCTTTGAAACGGTTTCCACCGGGAGTTCCACTTTCATGCGTTTTTGCACGGGGCTTACGTCTTCAACGGTTACTTTCATAGATATTCAGCCTTTCTGATAGATTATTGGGTAAAATTTAATATATCTTCGATTCAGCCATCAACATACCGAATATAAGGAACTCTTGCATAGCTGCCATGTGCCTGTTGCCTGTGGTGCAGGGTACCCTTTGGTGACACCCCCTGTTGAACAGCGCATCCGCCTGTCCGGTTTATGCAGACAAGACCTGAGATATCAGACAGGATCGTATTCCCTTTGAACCGGTTGCTGATCGCTTTTTAGGCACTGTGGGCATAACTCTGATTCCCTGAAGCTGCCTCATAAGAGGGATTCATGTCCTTGCGGTACCCTTACCTGTCGCTCCGTCCGTGCATTTGTGTACCCGGGTTAGGACAAGCGCAGGCACTAATCCATGTCTGAATTGAGTGATCCCCAATAAAACAAAATTCCACATAATTTAGAACGCTCAATTCAGGCCATACTGTTCTACAGTACCCCAAAATGGGGGGGAACTGTGAATTTGAAGCTGAACCGGTTGCAGGCCGGATATGGCCTCATGAGTTGACTTTTGTCTTGATCTCCTGTTCGTATGCTGTCATGCTACAGGACAGCGATGTGGCCGATGGCGCTTTTTGTCATGCTTTTAAAGCTTATCAGTTGCAACGATTTGATATGTTTGCCTGCGATGAGAAAGAAGCGTCATCGCCCTTTGCTAACCGTTTCTGTATTTCAGATGTCCTGTACTATGGTATGCTGCAGGGGTATGCTGCAGGTGGTGCGAGAGGGGAGAGTCGAACTCCCACGGCACGAGGCCGCTGGATCCTAAGTCCAGTGCGTCTACCAGTTCCGCCACTCTCGCACAAAAATGTCACTGCCAATTCTTGGAAATCACTAATCTAACCAATGGGAAAAATGAAGTCAAGGAATCGAAATGTAATGATAAGCATGCAATGGGGTGCCATCTGTTAAGTGACATTCATGAATGAACAAATATATTTTACCACAGTCCGCCAGACTAATCATCATGACAAGTGGGCGTCATGAATGACTCAACTGTGCATGAGAGAGAAATAATCACTTCCATAGCAGGTGTTTGCGGGGCTAAGGGGTCAGAATCGCTGCTTCCGGTCTTTGAGGGCATTGGGGATGACTGTGCGGTGCTGCCGCCGCTTTCAGGAAGTGCCGCCCTTGCTGTCACCACTGATACCATGGTGGAGGGAGTACATTTCTGTATGGACTACTTCACGCCGTGGTTTGTTGGTCGTAAACTTGGCGCTGTAAATTTAAGTGACATGGCAGCCCAGGGGGCTGTTCCCCAGTGGGCCTTTCTCAATCTTGCCCTTCCAGACAGGTGGAGGCGGGATATGGAGACATTCGTAAGGCCGTTTGCCGCAGGCCTCTGTTCTGTGCTTGGCCGTTATGGCGCCATACTTGCCGGAGGGGATACTGTGGCTGCTCCCCATGCCATCATGGTGAGTCTTACCCTGATGGGAAGGGTATCCGAGGCAGGCTGGATGAGGAGAAGCGGGGCCTGTCCAGGGGATATGATCTACTGTTCCGGTCCTCTGGGAGAGGCTGCTGCCGGACTGCGCCTTCTTGAGCGGTTCAGAGGGAGAGTTGTGCGTAAGTTGGGTATAAGCCGTCATGTCACACGCTGTCTCACAAGGAGGCATCTGGACCCTGTCCCCAGGGTAGGGCTTGGTCGGCTGCTCGTGTCCCAGGGCCTGGCATCTGCCGGAATGGACATATCGGATGGCATTGCCACTGATCTTGCCCATATGTGCCAGGCCAGTGGTACAGGTGCGGTGCTTGATGCATGGCGCTTGCCCCTGTCGCGGGCGTTGAAGGTGGCATGCAGGAGGTGGAGAGATTTGGGAGATCCAATGGACCTCGCCCTGTTCGGTGGTGAGGATTTCGAGCTGCTCTGGGCCGTTCCTCCTGAAAAGCATATAGGCATGGTTAAGCAGGTGACAGCCCTTACAGGCAGCCCCCCGTTTCTGTTGGGCAGGATGGTGGATGGCAGAGGTGTTTGGCTTGCCACAGCAGGGGGCAGGACAGAGATCACGTTCCAGGGGTATGAACACTGATGCGCCTGTATTGGTAACATGCTGAACGACACCTATACGGCGGATAGCGCTTTTCCCTCATGATTTTAAATCTCATCAGTTGCAATAACTTGTTAATGATATATTTGTCCGTGGAGTCAGTTAGGATTGGTTGACAGATGGGCGTGTCTTGCAGGGATTCCTTCTTGCTAAAGGCCGGTGGGTATTGGCTTGGCATTGACGTTTCCATTGAAGACGGGGTAATAATCCGCGTTGGACTTTCCCTGAGCAGCCCTTCCCCCAGAGTTGGGATTGGTGTTCCTCTTGATTTGATGGAGATTTTTCAGGATATCCTTGATGGAAGGGCTGATGCCCGGTCAGTACGCCACCACGCCAGAGGTACTGAATTCCAGAAGAGGGTCTGGGATGTTACTGGCCGGATACCGTACGGTTCCACGGCGACCTATAAAGAGATTGCCAGGGCCGTTGGCTGTGGTTCTCCCAGGGCCGTTGGTCAGGCCCTGAAGGCAAATCCAGTCCCGCTTCTTGTCCCATGTCACCGCGTGATCGGGGCAGGCGGCACTCTTACAGGTTTTTCGTCTGGTTTGGAGATAAAAGAATTACTGTTGAGGCATGAACATGAAAATTGCAGTGGTAAGTGACAGCCATGATCACATATGGAATATGAGACGCATGGTGGGACAGGCGAATGAGGCAGGGGTGGAGCTTATGGTCCACTGCGGCGACCTGATATCGCCATTCATGCTGGAGGAGCTTGATCTGTTCAATGGCCATATTCATCTGGTCCACGGGAACAACAGTGGGGATCAGGTGCTTTTGATGAAGCGGCTCAGGACCAGGGAGGCCAAGGTGACGTTTCATGGCTGGCTTGGCCAGATCGAGACAGGTGGAGTAAGGCTCGCCTTTGTGCATGCGCCTGATCTTGCCATGGCCATTGCAAGATCAGGTGATTTCCACATGGTCTTCTTTGGTCATACCCATCTTTGGATGCAGGAGCAGGTGGGAGATACCGTCCTTCTCAATCCCGGGGAGATCATGGGCAAGAAGGAACCAGCCGGCTGGGCGCTGATTGAGACTGAATCTCTGGAGATTGATCATGTGCTGATTTAGGGAACGTGTTATTGCCCGCATGCCCTGTCACCATCAAGGATAGGTAGCCGGTTCGGGTTAAGGCCATACTGAATTGAGAGATTCCCAAGTTTGCATGAGATGCAAGGCGGAGGATAGGCAGGCGTACTGCTGTTTCAAATTATGGAGAAGGCAAAACAGTTACAGCAAACCTCTTGGGTGACGGGTAATTTTACAAAAAAACAGCATTAATTTGCTGTAATTAAAGATAAAACAAGATTTCACATGATTTGAAATGCTCAATTCAGGACCATATGAATTTTTCATAGTGACATGCTTTCAAGGCTAATACATGAATGAATCAGACAGAGAGAAATACCTGGGATCTAAAGGCAAACGGTACAAGAGTATTATGAAGGAACTGGAGAGGGCAGGTTGTGGCCATGAGTTGTCGGTGGAGGATTCTGTTCCAATGATCGTGCACGTTCGGCCAGATCTTTACAGGGCATTCATGCGGTGCGTCTGGATGTTGGTATATGAGGAGGGCATGTCGCCATTAGATGCGCAGAACAGGCTTGTGGAGGAGTTTCTCAGGTATCATGGGTGCTGACAGGAAGGGCAATGGTAAAGGTGGTACCTTCGCCTGGAATGCTGTCTACTGTGAGGGAACCACCATGACTTTCCATTATTGCATATGAGACGGACAGACCGATTCCTGTGCCCTGCCTCTTGGTGGTAAAGAAGGGATCAAATATCCTGTTCCTGATCTCCGGGGCTATGCCA
The DNA here is from genome assembly GCA_964638145.1 of uncultured Desulfobacterales bacterium. GTDB lineage: Bacteria > Desulfobacterota > Dissulfuribacteria > Dissulfuribacterales > QOAL01 > S144-17. The sequence continues at coordinate 65,670 of CAZXAK010000024.1, forward strand.
ATGCCGGTGTCTGATACATAACACAGTATCCATTCTCCCACGTCTTCTGTCTTTATGGTGAGTACCCCACCACAGGGCATGGCGTCTATCGCGTTGAAGATGAGGTTGGTCAGCACCTCTCTCAGGTCAGACGGATTTATGCACACCGTTTTCAGTTCAGACAGTTCTGTCTTCAATCTGATGCGACGCCCCTTGCGACGAGGTTCATGGTCCCATTTGGGTCTTGTCATTATGACCGTGTCCTCTATCAGGTCATTGAAGTCGATCACCTGCCTGTTGTTCGTGTTTTTACGTCCTATGGAGTTCAGGCGTGCAACAATGGCGGCACCGTCATTGATTGCCATTTCAATGGTCTTTATGTGCTTCTGGCCCCTGTATCCCTGAGACTTCAGGTCTTTTTTCAGTAGGTAGAGGTGGGCGCTGATGGAACTCAGGAGGTTGTTGAAGTCATGGGCTACCCCGGCAGCGAGCTCTCCCATGAGCCGGAATTTCTCAGATTGGCGAAGTCTGTCAGTGAGTCGTTTCTTTTCGAGTGCCCTGGTGATTGAGTGGATGAGATAGTCGTTCTCAAAGGGTTTGGTGATGAAGTCGTCAGCACCTTCACGAAGGGACTGGATGGCGTTGTCCAATTCTGTATAGGCTGTGAGCATTATGACAGGAAGCTCCTGGCGGACTGCCTTGATCTCTCTCAGAAAGTCAAGTCCACTGCCATCGGGCAGGTTTATATCCAGTATCGCTACATCCAAGTGGTGCATACTGAGCCTATGCCTGGCTTCTGCCAGGGTATAGGCAGGTATGGGCCTGAAGTTTTTTTTCTTGAGCAGTCTGCAGATTATATCGGCAGTATCCTTGAAATCTTCCACGATAAGGACAGTAGCGCCCCTTTTTATCGATGCCATCTGTTTGGTTCCCCAAGCTTCCTTGTTGTCCGCTGGGAAGATTAACAGCCCCAGACATTAGAGATTATATTTGAATGATAGGAAAATCATGTCTAAATCCTGTAACTGACCGTTGGTAGTTTTGGGCCACAGCCTTGTATACCCAGGTTACCCCTGTACTTGAAAGAGTCGTAACGGATGTATTGTAGAGGCTCAGATAGAGGAATCACTGTCCACGCCCCTGCCTGGATAAAGGGGGGGCAGGGATGTGGCACATGATGCATGTTTAACCTTACGGTTCACTACTGGCATATCCCTGATCACTTTTTCAAGTATAGGTCCCCGGTCCCAGCCCTGTGCAGGTTTATGGTAAAGTACCCTGTTGAGCCTTTCCAGTTCTTGTGCCGCCTCACTGTTGCCAATACGTCTGGCAAGTTCTGACAGGCCTGCAGGCGGGTCATCCGGATATACGGCTGCAGCCCATTTCAGCAGTGCATCCTTGGCCCTGACCGCATCGTTATTTCTGCATGCCTGATGAAATTTCTTTCTTATCTGTCCGATACGTTCCTTCTGGCCTGGAGTTTTGCCAGTGTCTTCAGGGCCTTTTTGGCTGCTGCTATTTTTGCATCTTTCATGTATCAGAAGCAATATCGTAATCAGCCAGGCTGCTGCAAAGGCAAATGTGGTCCACATATAGATAGTGGATGTCCTGTCATGTTGGCCAGCCGATGTGGCGGGTGCCGGAGTCTTTTTCAGACCCTTTGCCATGTTTGGATTGTTGGCCTGTACGGGTACAGCGGCAGATGAGGAGGCAGTGTGGGGAGCAGGTCTGTTCTGGCCCGTACTGCTTGCAGGTAGAACCGTTATGGTTTTCCCGGGGAGCGAGACAGTTTCTGCCTGCCCCCTGTCTGTGTTCCACCATTTGAGGACAATGGGGGGGAGTGTCACGGTACCCGGCCTTTGCGGGATAAATGCCACCTTCTGGACCCTGGTTCCTGTAATGCCTGTGCTGTGCTCGGTGTTTGTTATCTGGGGCTTGTCAGGATAGACATTGCAACCAGGGACATACTTAGGAGATAGGTCCGGGAGCTGCTCGCCTGTGAGTCCCTGGGCCACCACGGTGACGGTGCGTGTGACCGGGTCACCTACATGGATGTTCCCGCTTTCTGGTTCCCACTTTTCGGAGATTTTCAAGGACGTGGCAGGCAACCAGTATCTGCCTGTAAAGGCCGCCGGTCTGGGTTTGACCATCAGGTCAATATCCTTGCCCTTTGTCCTGACCTCTTTGGTATTTGCCGTGAGGCCAGGCAGGGCATGGCTGAAGAACGGGTCTCTGTTCAGGAATGCGGAAAACGGGTCATTTGGTGACCTGCTATTTGAAACCACGATAGTCCCTGAGAAGACCGGCGATGTGATGGTGAGCCTGCCTGACTCCTGAGGGAAAATGGCATATTTTCGTTGAATAACCCTGTACCTGCGGCTGTTCCTGATGCGGTTGAACTCCTGATCCTTTCCGAGTTTCCGGATGATTGCATCCTTTGCCTGTGGTTCGGACAGGGTTCCGTCTGTTATCTCCTGGGCAGCGTACAGCCTGACAGTACATATGATCTGTTGCTGTACAAAAGGGTCTTTGGGTTCACATGACGTCTCAATGAAGATGTCATTTGGCGAATCTGCCGACGGTGTACCGGTGCCTGTAACCTCCAGGACCAGCTCAGGGGTCTTGGCTCCGTTGACATCAAGGGGAGGAATGACCAGCCGGCCCTTTTTCTTTGGAGACAGTGTGTAATACCAGGTGGTACTGGTGGACAGACTGCCGTTTATAAAGTTGACGCTGGTGCTGCTTGACTTTCCAAGTACGTCAAAGTCCTTTTCAACAGGCGAGATATCCGGCTCCCCGCTTACCCTGCCGTCAGCCTTGATGGTTAGCTGTACGCTCTCGCCAATGTTGACCTTGTTTGTATCAAGCCAGGCATCAACAGAAGCCAGTGCCTGTTGGGCGTAGAGTATGGAGATTGTCACAACAAATATGAACAGGGACACGTCGCGGGAGATGCCACGGCGTGATCTCCTGCATGGCCTGTGCTGATCCCTGTCCTGTCTCTCTCGATATTTCATTGGAGTACGTGCTTCTGGGTTCATGCTTGATGGGCCATTTAGGGGGCTGTCACGCAAACAGGGCGTTTACAAACTCATCTGGGTTAAATGGGCGCAGGTCTGTCAGTTTTTCACCAATACCAATGAAATGTATTGGTATCTGCATCTCGTGCACAATGCCTGCTGCTATACCACCTTTGGCAGTTCCGTCAAGTTTTGTAAGAATAAGGCCTGTGATTTCTGTCGCCTCTTTGAACAGTCTGGCCTGACTTACAGCATTTTGGCCGGTCGTGGCGTCTATTACCAGAAGTGTCTCATGCGGTGCCTCTGGTATCTTCCTGCCCATTACCCGCCTGATCTTCTTGAGTTCTTCCATGAGATTGACCTGCGTATGCAGTCTGCCAGCAGTATCCACAATGACCACATCAACACCACGGCTCTTGCCCGCCTCCACTGCGTCGAATGCCACAGCAGACGGATCAGAACCTGGCTGATGATGTATGACCGGCACATCGAGCCTCTTGCCCCATTCCTGTAGCTGGTCAATGGCAGCAGCCCTGAAGGTGTCTGCCGCAGCGATCAGTACCTTTTTACCCTGTTCCTTGAAAATATGGGCAAGTTTGGCAATGGTAGTGGTCTTGCCTACGCCATTGACACCCACCACCAGGATGACAAATGGACCGGATACCTCCTCCATATGCTGTTCAATGGACTTGGTCTCAGGCAGTTCCAGCATCTCGCGTATATAGGTTTTTATGCGCTGTCTAAGGGCTGCCGGGTCCTTGAGTTCCTTTCTCTTGACCTCTGAGCGAAGACGGTCAAAGATCTCCTGCACAGTGGTAACTCCCATATCGGCCATGACCAGGACCTCTTCCAGTTCGTCAAGAAGTTCCGGGTCGATCTCTTTTTTGAATGTTAGCAGTGCGTCCATCTTGGCAATAAAGCCGCTTCTTGATCTTTCCACTCCTGTCTTCATGATTGCAAAATCCTTTTTTATGTGTGCTGCGAATGCCAAGTGTTTTCACAGTAAACAGTATAAATTTTTTTTAGCCTTTTTTTTTCAAGGACTTGTCAAGTTGTCACTTTATCTGATAATTTGAATAAATCGTGTTTCGAACAGCCGGGGACAACAAAGTAATGTCCTTACAGGTCTATTGGCACGAATTTTCTGTATCAAAGGAGACTGTCACGCAGATTATTGTCTGCCTTAGCTGTGTCATTTTGGTCTGTGTTGGGCTATGTTTTGTCAGGATCATTGTAGCATGTACTATTTGTGCATGGGAAGTCCATGTATTTTTTGTCCTGCGTGCCCCTGGACAGGGCCTGTTAGGGCTTGCGGGAGGTTAAGGTTTTTAACAACATAATGTCTTATGTTCATATGTAAATAATCGGAGAGGATAGGATGAACAAGTCAGAACTAATAATGGAGCTGTCTGAGACTACTGGTTTGCATAAACAGGTTGCCGAGGCAGTGGTCAAGGAGGTCTTTCAGGCCATGACCGAGGCACTGGTAAACAACGAAGGTATAGAGATACGTGGCTTCGGCAGTTTCAGTATCAGGGAGTATGATTCTTATGTTGGGAGAAATCCCAAGAGTGGTGAAAAAATCAAGGTAGCACCAAAGAAGCTCCCCTTCTTCAAGGTAGGCAAGGAGTTGAAGGAGAGGGTAATGAAGGGGGCGCCTTCATCCTGATGGTTTTGGGCCAGCGCTCAGACGTGTTGAGCCTCTACACTATGTGCAGGCCTTGGAGGTTGGTGATAAGGCCAAAGGCCGGTTATCCGGCTTCCACAACTTCCAGTCCTGAGAGAATGAGCCTGGCCGCTGTTACGCCTGTGACAGGAGAGAGCCCGCACGAAGGACTGCGGGCCTTGAGGTAACAGCGCCGCACATCAAACATCCTGGCAAGCATGGCGCACTGTTCGGCACCTTTGACAAACTGGGTAGTGACATCTTTACCTGCCTTAATGTCACTGTCCATGCGTACAAATACCCCTGCCTTTCCCTCCAGTACGTCAAAACCATCCCCACCTACTATGTGAGCTGCTGGCCTTGGTGTGGGGAGTCCTCCCAACTGTTCAGGGCATACAGGAATAATGTGACTGTTGGACAGCTTTTCTGCAAGTTCCGGCACAGGCCGGCTGCCCTGATCGTATCTGCATGTGATGCCAAGCAGGCAGGCGCTTATCAGTACAGGATGCATGAAGTTTGATATCACCTTACGTGCTGGATGACAACAGAGTCCTGGAATATCCTGTGAGCAGTTATTCACAGGAACATTACTGACGGTTCATGGCCTTCTCGTTTTTCTATGTTGCCAAGCACAAAGCTCTTCTCGCCAAGGGCCTCAAGCTGGAACATCACCTCGTCAGCCTCCTTCCTTGGGACCACCAGCACCATGCCAACACCGCAGTTGAATGTGCGGAGCATCTCATCCTGAGGTATGTGTCCCTTTTCTTTTAGGAAGGTGAATATGGGTGGCATCTCCCAGGAATTGAGAGCTATGACTGCCTTGCATGAATCAGGCAGTACACGTGGTATGTTGTCCTGGAATCCCCCGCCTGTAATATGTACAATGCCGGATATACTGAACTGCTTGAGCAGGTGTTGCACTGCCCTGACGTATATTCTCGTGGGCTCCAGCAGGACCTGGCCAAGTGGCTTGCCCTGGAATTCCTGCGGGCTGTCATTTACTGACATACCCAGGTCCTGAAAACATATCTTCCTTACCAGGGAGTAGCCATTGCTGTGAAGACCGCTTGATGCAAGTCCAATGATTACATGGCCTACGCCTATGTCAGAGCCGTCTATAATCTTGTCACGGTCTGCGATACCCACTGCAAAACCTGCCAGGTCATACTCGTTCTCACCGTACATGCCCGGCATTTCCGCGGTTTCTCCGCCTATCAAGGAGCATTCTGCATAGCGGCAGCCCTGTGCAATGCCCTTTATTACATCCTCCGCGACCTCCGGGTCCAACTTTCCTGTGGCAAAGTAGTCCAGGAAGAACAGGGGCTGTGCACCGGTAACCACTATGTCATTCACGCTCATGGCCACAAGGTCAATACCTATGGTGTGGTGGATACCTGTCATGAAGGCCAGTTTGAGCTTGGTTCCAACCCCATCGGTGGAGGATACCAGGACGGGTTGGCGGTACTTTGATGTATCCAGGGAGAACATGCCTGCAAAGCCGCCGATTTCAGTGATAACCCCCTTTCTGAATGTTGATGCCACAACAGGGCCGATCCTTTCTACAAGGGCATTGGCCTTGTCTATATCCACTCCTGCCTGGGTGTAGAGGGATTTTTTGCTCAATTTTGCACTCCAATCATGGTTGTGAGAGTTCCAAGCTCTTGTGCTGCCTGTTCCTGCAGCATGGTCATAAAAGATAGTTGGGCCTTGAAGGCCGGTTAAGCATGGATAGGGCTAATCATAGCTGTATCTCTATAATAGGTCAACGTAATGTACATGCGGGACAGGCAGGGAATGTACTTGATACCGGGTGCTCAAAACATCTCCAGTTGCCTCGATTCTTTGCAGCCCTTTTTCTTTTCCCTCCTTTTTCCCTGTTGGTTTCCATTGTCTTGGAACAGGTTGACCCTGCCGTACTCGCCATCATATCCGGGGAATATCTTTATTGTCCCACGTCTCATGGCCATGATGCCCTGGAATACGCGTTCGGATATTACTGGCCTCAACTCATCCTCACTCTTCCACATGAGGATCTCCATCTCCGTACCGGCTATATCGGTTATGCGGTTGAACTCCTTTATGACCCTTGCTGTAATGGACTTGACACCAAATGCCTGTGCTATGATCACCTCAAGCGGAACAATGTGAACCGAGGGTTTTGCGCATGGGGGTATGTATCCTTCGGGTCTGTCTGCAAGTTCCTCCACCCTGTGGGCCACGCCTACGGTAAGGGGCCTTCCACACTTAGGACATATCCCTTTCAATTTGATGGTCTCTGAGGGTTTGAGGCAGATGGAACACGCCCTGTGGCCGTCAAAGTGATACTTGCCCTCTTCAGGGAAAAATTCAATGGTGCCTTCAAAACCTTTGCCATTCTTCTTTATGGCATTGATTATGTTTGCATACGTAGGGGGGCATGAGAAGACATTGGCCTCGCGCGCGATTTTGGCTGGGGAATGGGCATCTGAATTTGATATCAGTGTGTAGGAGTCAAGGGCGGATAGACGCCAGTTCATCTCAGGGTCTGAAGACAGACCGGTTTCAAGGGCATGGATGTGACAGGCCTGTTCCTCAAAACACTCCTCGATTGAGTCAAAGCCTGACTTGGCACCAAAGAGAGAGAACCACGGGGTCCATATATGGGCCGGAACAACAAAACATTCAGGGGAGGCCTCCATTACTATCCGTACCAGCTCCTTGACCGGGAATCCGAATATGGGGCGGCCGTCAGAGCGTATGTTTCCTATGGCGTCGAGCCTGTGCTGGATGTCTTCTACCACCTCGAGGTCAGGTGCAAAGAGCACTGTGTGTATCCTTCTGCTCCTGCCACCCTGGGTAAATATATTGGACACTTCAGCGGTGAGTATGAATTTAGTCCCCTCAGGGTCGTCCTTGCATACGTACAGACCGGAACCGTCAGTTTCAAGGGTTTCGCGTAGTTCCTTTAGATAAGCTGGGTGCGTGAAGTCCCCGGTACCTATTATATGAATACCTTTGCGTTTTGCTGCCTTGTTTATTTCCACCGGTCTCATGGCCTTGCTTGTTGCCCTGCTGTAACAGGAGTGTATGTGAAAGTCGGCCAGCAGTACGTTGCTGTCCCACGTGACTTTAAGGGGACCAGGTGAGGTGTCGTAATCTTGGCATGTACGATATTCAGGGGTGGAGGCAGACATTGATATGATCCTGTAAGCGGTTTATGGGGTGGTTGAGTGGTCAGAGGTCGTTTTTACCCACAAGGGCCTGTCTCTCCTCAGGGGTAATTTCCGTATCAGTGCCCCCTTCTTTCGGTTTGGGAGCGCATACCCGGTTCTTGCCATGCTTCTTGGCGTCTATGAGAAAGTTGTCGGCCCGTTTGATCATGTGGGCTGGAGTGAGGTCACAGTCCTTTGTAAAAATTTCAATACCAGAGCTTACGGTCAGGTGAATCTCTTTGCCGCATTGATCAATGGGGGTATTCTGGATAGTGCGTCTTAACCTCTCTGCGGTCCTGATTGCACGGAACAGCCCGGAACCAGGAAGCACTATGGCAAATTCATCCCCTCCGTACCTGCAGACAACGTCACTTTGCCTTGTGTAACCGTCTATCAGAGAGGCAAGCTGCTGGATCACGCAGTTGCCAACCTCATGCCCATATGTATCGTTTATCTGCTTAAACTCGTCGATGTCCATCATGATCAGAGCAAAAGGGTCGCCGTTTCGCCTGGTTCTTTCCATCTCAACAGACAGGGTGTGCCGCAGGGCACTGTAGTTTAACAGGCCGGTAAGGGGGTCTCTTTCTACCAGGGCTTCAAGTTCCCTGCACCTGTTTTCGAGTTCTGAGATACGTTCCCTCAGTGGACAGTCTGTAATGCCAGCAGGACATGAAAATTCTGAGGGATCAAATGTCTTGTGCATAGGTAGATATCAGCTGGTGTGGAAGATCATCTTGTTGATGTGTAGAGTTTTGGCTGCTGGCATCCCATTGTCTCTTGCTGTTTTATGGCCATAAAATATGGACTCTGTGCTGCCCGGTCCATACAGGTATGAATCAGACCTGCACAAAGTGGCATACAGAGATAAAATATTGACCATAAAGACGCAAGAGGTTAGCTTAAACTTATTTAAAATTTTCATTCCTTATCACGGTGGAATAGATGGTGCCTCATGCATGAAATAGACCGTGTCACTGTGTGTAGTTCCAAGATAAAATAGTTTTCTGCCAAGTATGTATTCATGTAATCCATGTAACTCTAAGGAGGAGATGAACATTGCGTGATGAAAGAGGAATTTATTACTATCCTGTGCTCGGTGAAAAAAATATCAGGATGTATGTGAGGCCTGTTGATGATGACGTGGAGTTCAGGTTGTGGGACAAGGACAATCCAAAGACCTGGGAGCATCACCAGTGGCTTCCCTATAGCGCCATACAGCAGGCTGCAGAGTTATACAGAAAGGAGAAGCGGGAAGGTGGCCCACCGCTTCATCTCTACGATATAGAGGTGGCAATACGACTGATACGGGACGAGACAAGGGCCCAGGCATTGAAGGAGTGATGGGCTATGAGTATCACAGTGGAGACAGATGCCTTTTTCCCAGGTATTCATAGAGAGCTGGGACTGTTCCAGGAACATGAGCCGGCATGGACCGCACTCAATAATCTCAAGGAGTTTATCCGCGATACCATCTCGCCCAACCTCCCTGATACGATATTAATAGGTGTCCCGCTTGATAGACATATGGCCATGATTCAGGGACAATGGGCAGACCATGGTTTTGATGTGGTTTGCAGCCCTGAGACAAAGGGGCGATTTCTGGTAAGAAGAGGAGGGGAGTTGGTGCCTGATGCCATTCTCATCTGCGCCGGTGCCGTTTTTGCCAGTATCGATGTGGAGCTTGCCCAAGGGGTGACCATTGAACCTGGTGCCCTTGTCAAGGGACCTGCCATCATAGGGGAGTTTAGCGAGGTGCGGCAGGGGGCCTACCTGCGAGGAGATTGTCTTGTGGGTGCAAGATGCGTGGTGGGTCATACGACAGAGGTCAAGCATTCTGTGTTTCTGGACGGGGCCAAGGCCGGTCATTTTGCCTATGTAGGTGATAGCATACTGGGACGCGACGTCAATATGGGGGCTGGCACCAAACTGGCCAACCTCAAGTTCGGACCTGGCAATGTTTTCATAACCGTTAATGGGGAGCGTATAGATACACGCAGAAGGAAGATAGGGGCAATTTTCGGAGACAGGGTACAAACCGGTTGCAATTCCGTGACCAATCCGGGTAGCGTGATAGGGCCTGGTTCGCTTATTGCACCAAATACTACAGTAGCTCCAGGGGTGTACGCTGCAAGATCAATAATAAGATAAGTTAAGTTTGTATCACAAGTTTTATTTCTCAATGTGTGCCTTCTATGTTCAGAGCATTTCCTGTCCATTCAAGGTAATATAAAAAAACCATAAATTTTAAGGAGAATCTGTTAAATGTTTAACTTTTCAAGGTTCAAGATGATTCTGTTGTTCGCCGTCTCCATGGCCATGCTGGTAACTACTGTATCCTGGGCAAAGGATACGGATATAGTCGCGAGGGTTGGAAAGTATACCCTGACACTCAAGCAGTTCGAGGATCAGGTCAGGGAGTTGCCCCCCCAGCTTCAGATGGCCTTGAAACAGCGTCCTGACCTTAAAAAGCAGTTTCTTGACAGGTGGGTACAGGTGACCCTGCTTGCCCTTGCTGCCAGGGACAGGGGACTTGACCGGCAGCCTGATGTCAGGGTTCAGCTCGAGGATGCGGCCAACTCCATACTTGCAAGGGCATATCTCCGAAAAGAGATAGAGGGCAAAGATGTGAATGTTACTGACAGGGAGGTTGAGCAGTACTATAAGGCCAACAAGGACAAGTTCCGTGTACCTGAGTCGGTAAAGGCCAGTCACATACTGATAAAGGTGGATAAGAATGGTGACAAGAAGGCCTGGGAGGCTGCCAAGGAGAAGGCAGAGATGGTAAGGAAGAAGGCTTTGAAGGGTGAGAGTTTTGCAGAACTTGCCAAAAAGTATTCTGATGATCCGGGCTCCAAGAACAAGGGTGGGGAGCTTGGTTACTTTACCAAAGGCCGCATGGTTCCTGAGTTTGAAAAGGCAGCATTTTCCTTGAAAAAGGGTGAGATAAGCAAGCCTGTCAAGACGGCCTTTGGATACCATGTCATCAAGCTTGAAGATAGAAAGCCAGCGCATCAAAAGAAACTCTCAGAGGTCAGGGAGACAGTCAAGAGTCAGCTCCTGAAGGAGAAGAGGCGGAAGATAATGAATGATGTACTGAAGCAGCTTGAGAAAAAGTATAAACCAGAGGTGCATGCCGATCTTGTCTATTCAGGTGGCAAGTAGCTGGTATCCATCCATAAGAAGCCTTTTGGTCCGATGACCGCGTTGCTCGTTGGTAAAAAATGTTCATGTACACCCAGTACCCCCGTTTTTTGCCGACTTGTGCCTTGTCATCGAACAATATCATTCCTGGATGGGCATTAGCTGTAAAGGCACGTATGGCAGTACTGAAAAATAATATGCCTGCGTGCCTGCCTTTCTTGTATCTGAAATCTGAGTTGAGCGATTTCCAAGTTTGCATGAGATGCAAGGCGGAGGATACGCAGACATAACTGTTGTACTTCAAGTATCCGACAGGTAAGCGAAGACTCCGAGGCAGCAGATCATGCGAAATCGGGAATCCCCCAGCGGTTTCAATCATGTAGAAAGCAAAACAGTTACGGCAAATTCGTTGGGTGACGGGCAATTTTACAAAAAAACAGCTTTTTTTTGCTGTATTTAAAAATAAAACAGGATTTCACATGATTTGAAACGCTCAATTCAGGTGAAACTCTCTTTTCCACACCATGCCTTCTCTTGCTGACAGAACGTTCAGTTTAAGTTTAATACCCCGGTTACTGGTTACATGCATCTGTACACCTAATATCTGGAAACGATTCCCAAAGGTTACCGTCTGGGTATCCTGTTGCGTATTCCTGATTTATGTATTTATTCCGGAAGTTCCAACAAACGTGTTGATATAGAGTGGTGTTGGTGATTAGATTATCTGTTTATGGCAAGATGGTGTGGTAACCCTGTGATTGATTGCCACTGTGCTATAGGGGCCTGGCCCGTCATATTTACAGATGTGTGCGTGTTGGGCGATCAAGTTTGCTTCTCCTACAACACTATTTCCTTGAGGTATGAAAAAACCTGAGAAAAAGGTTGTCATTTCCTTTATATACTGGATCGTTGGACTTTTGCTTGTCATTGGCCTGCCCCAGTTGCTTCTGCATCTCCAGACCAGGAACATTACGTATTCAGAGTTCAAGGTCCTGCTCAGGCAGGGCAGGGTTATAGAGGTACGTCTTGAACCTGACACCATCAGGGGAATTGCCTTTACCGGGCCTGAGAGGAACTTAGACGGAGTTCGGGAGCAGATTCAGAGGATGAGATCCGGCCGTTCCATAACAAGGAGCCTTTTCTCTGAAGGTGAAGGCCCGACTCTGCAAGATATCATGAGGGAGTTGAGCAAGGATCCGGGTTTTGCCAACTCATTTGAGATGTTTTCAACTGTCAGGGTAAAGGATCCTGATCTCATCAGGGAGCTTGACAGCAAGGGCGTGGAGTACCAGGGTGTCAGGGAGAGTATGCTGGAGCAGATATTCTGGGGTACCATCCTGCCCGTGCTTTTCTGGGTAGGGCTCTGGTTTTTCCTCATCAAGGGCATGGGAAAACCAGGTGCCGGGATCTTGTCCATTGGCAAATCCAGGGCCAAGATAGCAGTGGAAAAGGATACAGGGGTGACCTTTGACGATGTGGCTGGATGCGTGGAGGCCAAGGAGGAGCTGGAGGAGGTGGTATCCTTCCTCAAGGAGCCAGAGAGGTATGAGGCCCTTGGTGCCCAGATTCCAAAGGGGGTGTTGCTGGTAGGACCTCCTGGTACAGGCAAGACCCTTCTTGCCAGGGCACTTGCCGGTGAGGCAGGTGTACCCTTTTATACAATTTCGGGTTCAGAGTTCGTTGAGATGTTTGTGGGTGTGGGGGCAGCCCGTGTGAGAGACCTGTTCAATCAGGCAAAACAGAATGCCCCTTGTATAATTTTCATAGATGAGATCGATGCCATAGGAAAATTTCGTGGCGGGGTGATGCCTGGCGGGCATGAGGAGAGAGAGCAGACACTTAATCAGCTCCTCGTGGAGATGGACGGATTTGAGCCCAACATAGGCGTGATACTGCTTGCAGCAACCAACAGACCAGAGGTGCTTGATCCTGCACTGCTCCGTCCTGGCAGGTTTGACAGACAGGTTGTGCTTGATGCCCCTGACCTCAAGGGCAGGGAGGCTATTCTCAGGGTACATTCCAGGGGTAAACCCCTTGCTGAAGATGTTGACCTGCATGCCATTGCCCTGAGGACTCCAGGTTTCTCCGGTGCAGACCTCGCCAACATAATGAATGAGGCAGCACTGCTTGCTGCAAGAAGCGGTAAGATGGAGATTACCCAGGAACTGCTTGAGGCAGCGGCAGAGAAGGTCTTTGCAGGGCCTGAACGCAAGAGCAGGAGGCTTGGAGACAGGGAGCGGCGGCGTGTGGCAGTACACGAGGCCGGACACGCCATAGTGGCGTATCACTGCCCTAATGCCCAGCCTGTTGCAAAGATATCCATCATACCAAGGGGCAAGGCTGCCCTTGGATATACTTTGCAGCTTCCGGAGGAGGAGAGCTTCCTCATTACCAAGAGTGAGCTTTTGGACAGGATATGTGTGTCAATGGGGGGAAGGGCTGCTGAACTCGAGGTGCTGGGGGAACAGAGTAGCGGGGCCCAGAATGATCTGGAGAGCGCCACTGACATGGCGCGCAGCATGGTGGCAAGATTTGGTATGAGTGATGCCATAGGTCCTGTTGCCCTTTCCAAGGAGACCAGTCCGTTTCTCAAGGGGCCAGGGCTGTTTGAACAGCGCGAATCCATAAGTCCGGAGCTGGCAGCACAGATGGACAGAGAGGTCCGTAAGGTCTTGACAGAACAGGAACAGCGCGCCAAAAATATCATTGCTTCAAACAGGAGGGTACTTAATAAGGTGGCAGAAAAACTTCTTGTAGATGAAGTTATAACTGCTTCCGAGTTTGAAGATATGGTGAGAGATAGAGGAGTCGATGCCGCTGATCATCATGAGGTACAATAGTATGATAGGTGGCGTAATCAGGGGTGATAGTTGCTCATTTGTCACATTGTTGTAGTGCGAGACTCAATGTTCGTGAGTAAAGTAACTAACAGTAAAGGAGAATAAGATGAATTCTGAGAAAAGACTCCGGTTTTCAAGCCGTCTGCACCTGATGGTGTGGACATTTTTTATTACATGCTGCCTGCTGGGCAGCACAGCAGGCATTGCTGCGGCAAGGGATTCCAATATCGAGCTTCTCAGCCGTATGTCAGATGCCTTTGCCTCGATCGTAAAGAAGGTGGAGCCTGCAGTGGTGTTCGTGCAGGTTTCAAAGACCATTAAGGGGGGAAGGGCTGGAGCAGGAGATCCCTTCGGTCTTTTCAACGATCCGTTTTTTCAGAGATTTTTTGGTCCCCAGTTCCAGCCGCGTCAGCGTGCCCCAAGAAAGTTCAAACAGATGGGCCAGGGGTCCGGTTTCATTATCAGCAGCGACGGCTACATCATGACCAACAACCATGTGGTGGGTGGAGCAGATGAGATAGACGTCAAACTGTCAGACGGACGAAAGTTCAAGGCCAAGGTTGTGGGGACAGACCCCAAATCAGATGTGGCTGTTATCAAGATTGACGCCAAGAACCTGCCGGTAATACCCCTTGGGGACTCTGAGAAGCTTGAGGTTGGTGAATGGGTCCTTGCCATTGGAAACCCGTTTGGCCTGGCCCATACGGTAACCGTGGGTGTGGTTAGCGCCAAGGGAAGGAGCCATCTCGGTATAAATGACTATGAAGATTTCATCCAGACAGATGCTGCCATCAACCCGGGTAATTCAGGTGGCCCCCTGATCAACATCAGGGGGGAGGTTGTGGGCATGAACACCGCCATTTTTTCAAGGAGTGGTGGTTCCATGGGAATCGGTTTTGCCATACCTGTGAACATGGCCAAGGCCGTAAAGGATCAGCTCATAAAGAACGGCAAGGTGATCCGTGGATGGCTCGGTGTGATCATCCAGGATATTGATGAGGACCTGGCAGAGTCGTTTGGCCTCAAGAGCTCTGAAGGTGTGCTGATCGCCGAGGTATCCCCTGATTCTCCTGCTGCCAAGGGGGGCTTGAAGCAGGGCGATGTGATACTGAAACTCAATGGGAAACCGGTCAATGATGTAGGAGAACTCAGGAACAAGATAGCGCTTACAGCCCCTGGTACAAAGGTCAGGTTCGAGATACTGAGGAATGGCAAGAAGAAGACTGTAAGTGTCAAGATAGGTGAGCAGCCTGACAGCAGGATAGTTTCAAAGGCCAATCACCAGCTCCTTGGCAAGCTGGGTCTGGTGATACAGGACCTTACGCCTGAGCTTGCCCAGCAGTTTGGCTACAAAGAGGGCCAGGGCGTGCTGGTGGCAGAGGTAGAGGCGGGAAGTCCTGCTGCGAGCGTTGGCATAAGGCCCGGCCAGCTCATAGAGGAGACGAACCGCGTACCTGTTCACAACATGAAGGAGTTCCTGGAGGCACTGAAGCTTTCAGAAAAGACAGGACGCGTGCTTTTCCGTATCCGTGACGGTGAGTATGGCCGTTATGTTGCCATCCGGATAAGGTAAGGTATGGGAACACGTACTGTTAAAGGGGCAGCCAATGTGGCTGCCCCTTTTTGTTCCTCAACCGATCCGCTGCCACTGGATCATTTTGTTGTGAGGATGGATCCAGACCGGGTATTTTTCCTGAAGTTCATACTTGAGGGATATGACAACCTGTTCATAACCACAACACTCAACTGCAAAGATGGTGTGGTTCTCATACGGGCCGTTTCAGGCACAGGCAGCGAGCTTGAGGTCATTCTTGATTCAATAAGTGAGGAGATCGGTTTGATATGTTGTGAGCAGGTCTGAACTGCTCTGCTGCCTCTTGCCATATATACAGGCCATCCATATAGCCCATGGTGCTTTTTGTCGTGCTTTCAAAGCTTGCCAGTTGCAACGATTCGGTAATGATATATTTGCTCGCGATCAAGACCGACAAAAGAGCTTCATCGGCTCTGTTAATCGTTTCCGTTTTTCTGGTGTCCTGCAGTATGGTCTCTCCCTAAAGCTCCAGATCCATATGGGTCTCCTTGTTCCCCTTCTTTCCTGCAGCCACCTTGAATGCCTTGGGGTCGATGTCATACTTCTGAAAGAGCTTGTAAAAGTCGGCACGGTAGTAACCGGCTATCTGGGCTGCCTGGCTCACGTTTCCCTTTGTGTGCCTGAAAAGTTTGATGAGATAATCCTTGACAAATTCATCCCTGACCTCCCGCAACGGGCGAAAGTTTGTGTTCTCTTCTGAAAAGGATGAGGTGGCAGGTTCCACCTTTGGGTCTGGCAGCAGATCTGTTGTGATGACATCACTCTTGCACATTGCCACCAGGTATTCCACCATGTTTTCCAGTTCTCGTACATTACCTGGCCAGTGGTATGACATCATCCGTTCGATTACTCCCTGTTCCACCCGGACTATCTTGCGTCCTGAGCTGCCAGAGTATTTTTTGAGAAAGTGTTGCAGAAGCGGTACGATATCTTCCCGTCTCTCCCTTAGAGGCGGCAAATAGACCGGGATCACGTGGATGCGGTAGAACAGGTCTTCACGGAATTTTTCCTTTTCAACCAGCTCCTTGAGGTTGCGTTTGGTGGCAACGATGAGGCGTACATCAACCTTTATGATCCGGTCGCTACCCAGGGGTTTTATCTCTCCTGTCTCAATGACCCGAAGCAGCTTTGCCTGCATGGCCTCGCTCATCTCGCCCACTTCATCAAGGAACAGGGTGCCCTTGTCAGCAGTGCGGAACATACCGTCCTTGGAGCCTGATGCACCTGTAAACGAACCCTTTATGTGCCCGAAGAGTTCATCTTCCAGCAGGGTCTCTGGAATGGCGGCGCAGTTGATGGCCACAAACGGCCCGTCTGCCCGGTTGCTGTGCAGATGTATTGCACGGGCAGCAAGCTCCTTGCCTGTGCCTGATTCCCCATAGATGCTTATGGTGCTTTCTGTGGTGGCAATCTGTGCAATCTTGCTGAACACCTTTTTCATGGCAGGGCTGTTGCCGATCATGTCCACAAAGCGGAACTGGTTTCCTATGACATTTTCCAAGTGGTACATGCGGTTGAGCAGGGCCCGTTTCTCAATGGCCTGGGCGATCTTTACAGACAGGTCATTATGGTCTATGGGTTTGCTTACATAGGAGTAAGCCCCCTTCTTGACCGCCTCCACAGCCTGCTCAATGGTGCCGAATGCCGTAAATATGATGGTTTGAAGGGTGCTGTCTATTTCAAGACACTTCTCCATGAGTTCAGTGCCTGTAAGTCCATCCATCTTCTGGTCAGTGAGCAGAAGATCGTAGCGTTCCCCGTCATGAAACTTCTTGAGGGCAACAAGAGGATCACTTACGGCATCTACATGGTACCCCAACAGTTCAAGACGCATTTTGATTACTTCGAGAATATCCACCGCGTCATCCACTACGAGGATGCGTGATTTTTGTGATGTCATTTAATGCTCCAGATGCGGGCTATGTTTCTGAGGCATAATGATGTGGCCCGCAGTTTCCATATATTTCCCCAAGACTGATTCCAGCCCTACGGCTTACACATACTATACCATTTTTGGGAAAGATGGGTACCTTCAAAGAAAAAATGTATTGTTTCCAGCGAAAATGTGAGGAATTAGCCATAATTTCCCGTGTATGGAGACCGTTTTTTGCTTTTATTGGATGTAGGGCAAAGCATACAGCTAAGCGGTCTGCATATCATGATTTCTTGCTGCCTATGCAGGGTGCTGCCCTTAAATGTTCATCAATAAATGGCCCTTTGTCCTGTGGCCACGTTGCTCGTTGGTGAAAATGCTCATATGGACCCACCCCGCTTTTTCATCTCCCCTTGCCTTGCCATAGAACGGAATTTTTCATTTTTGGATAGATACTAACTGTCAAGTTCATGCCTGACAGCCCTGGCCAGGTTCTCCATGGTGTATGGTTTTTTGATATATGCGCCTGCCCCCATGTTCTGGGCCTTCCTCACACGTTCTGTCTCTGAGAAACCGCTTGCAATAACCGCCTTTTGTCCTGGCCTGATCTTCAATATCCGTCTGTAGGTTTCAAGTCCGTCGATCCCTGGCTCCATTATCATGTCGAGAATTATGATGTCATATTTTCTGGCACGGCACAATACTACTGCCTCCTCTCCACTTGATGCTGAATAGACCTGGTATCCCAGGGTTTCAAGCAGATATCGGGCCACTTCTCTCTGTTCCTTCACGTCATCCACCACAAGGACGGACTCGTTCCCCCTGAGCTGATCCAATGAGGACCTTGCCTCCTTACGCGGCCTCTCCTGCCGTGTCACAGGAAGGTAGATGTTGACTGTAGTGCCTTTCCCCGGCGTGCTTTCAATATCTATGTATCCAAAGTGGTCTTTGACACTACCCCAGACAACAGCCATGCCCAGGCCAGAGCCGCTTCGTCCCATCACCTTGCGGGTGTAGAATGGTTCGAAAATGTGTGGGAGGTCCTGTTCTGATATGCCTGTGCCGTTGTCTGCCACAGTAAGCAGTATGTAGTCACCTTCGGTCACCTTGTCATATCCGGGTATGGGTGTATCCACGTAAACATTTGTGGTGGATATGGTTATGGTACCGCCGTGAGGCATAGCCTCAGCGGCATTTGTCACCAGATTCATGATAGTCTTGGCTATGTGTACCGGAGAACCCTGTATGTTCATGAGATCAGGGGCCAGTCTCGTCTTGATTTTCACCCCCCTGTTTGCCTCAAGGGTCTTTTTCAGCTCAGGACTCTCAAGATAGTCGTTGATTATATCGTTGATGTTCAGGACCGTACGGTTTTCAACGCCGCGGCGTGCAAGGGTCAGGAGGTCCTGTACCACAGCCGTGGCCTTGAGACCGGATTTTTTTATGGTTAGGAGCGCCTTTCTGAATGGGCTGTCATCAGGAAGCTGCATGAGCATAATGTCAGGATAGGTCACTATGCCTGCGAGTATGTTGTTGAGGTCATGGGCTACTCCACCTGCCAGGGTGCCAAGGGCCTCCATCTTCTGTGCCCTGCGCAGTTGTTCTTCAAGCTTTTTCTGCAGGGACAGATCCACTGCCACCATTACGATACTCTCTATGCGCCCCTCACTGTCCATACTGGGGGATAGGGTTACCAAGTGAGGCTTTCCCCCTATATCCTTTTCAAGGGAGTATATCTGTCCCTTTTTGCCAGGAACCATACTGGTGACCGGGCACTCTTTCCGCGGTGCGTTGGTGCCGCAAAGCACTGAAAAACACTTCTTGCCTTTTATGTCAGAGGGTTCATTATCAGGATATTTTGCTGCTAAAAGATCACGTAGTGTCTCATTGTACTCCAGTATCCTGTAGTCAGGAGACAGTAGCATGGCGGGCCCACCTATTGCCCTGAACACTGTCTCCCACTTTTGACGTGCCTGTCTTAGTCTCTGTTCACGTTCCCTGAGCCGTACAGTCATTAGGTTGAAGCGCCGGGCAATGCTCGATATCTCCCGTAACGCCGGAGTCTTGACCGTGATGTATTGGTCGCTTACGCCAATGCGTTCTATAGCGGCATTGAATTCGTCTAAGGGCAGTATCACATTTTTCCTGAGCCAGCGTGCCGTCAGCAGGGCTGCCATGATGTAAAATATGATGGCGGCTGCGAGAGATACCCCCATGGTGATCCGTAACTGCCTTGTTTCTTTCTGTATCTCCATGTTGGTGGCTGCAATGGCCTGGCGGCACAGTTCCAGGTTTATCCCAAGCTCGTCTGCGAGGCTGTTTGCCTTTTCGATGCTGGCAGTGGCTGCGATTGCTGCGGAGAAGACATCCTGCATGTTTGAGCGCAGGGTCTTCAGTTCCTCTTGCAGGAACAGTGTCCGTCCGGCAAGTTCTGGGTAGGCCCTGGCAAAGTCGCCCAGTTCTGAAAAGAGTCGGTTCCAGAGCTGATCGGTCCTGGGAACGCTGTTCATATCGTGAAAGAATATTACCTGTCTGTAAAAGGTGGCGCATAGTTTCAGGTATGTGATTCTTGCCCTGTCCAATGCGTCTATGGCCTGGTCGTGATCCTTATCCGTGACCATGTCATTATTGGCCTTTGTGGTGCCATGGCTGCTAACCAGCGCAAAGAATCTTTGGGTCCATGTGGTGATCTCGTCTATCTTCTTGTCGCACCTGTCCATTGATTCAAAGAGCCTTGATGTCTGCTCAAGGGCCCTCATGCCACTTCTCTGAAACAGTACTGCAGCACGCTGGGTCTCGGATACGGCCGTGGTGATGTCCGTGTTGCGGGTCAGGAGCTTTTCACTGGCGTTCTGGGCCTGGGCAAGGTTTGCCATGGCACTTTCCATGTTCCACTTGAACTGCTGAACCGTAAATTTTCTCTGGCGCCGGGTAAACTGTGACTGGATGTCTGCAAGGGAGTTGTACATCTCCTCTATGGCCCGTGTCAGCGGGAAGAATATCTCGTTTTCCAGTTTGGAGTGGGATTCCACAGTATTTTCCGCCCTTATGATATTTACCGTGGATACTGCCGAGATGATGCAGAAAGAGAGGGCAAATATTATCCCCCCTATGATAAATATGTTCCGCAGGGAATATTGGTGCGAAGGGTTAGTGCCGTTGTCGTTGTCTTTTGGGTCTGATTGGGAGTTCATGTGATTCTGTGGGATGTGGTATTCATATTGGTATCGTTAATCCCTGAAGAATATGTAGAGTGCCAGGCCAGCGAGAACGGCTGCAAATATCTTCCTGAACTGGGCAGTAGAGACGTGTTCCAATAGACGCGCACCTACCTGGGCACCTGCTATGCCGCCAAGCCCAAGGAGAAGTCCCACCTTGTAATCCACATTGGAAAATTTGTTGTGAGCAACAAGGGCCGAGATGGATATCACCAAAATGGCCATGAAAGAGGTCCCCACGGCCTTCTGGGCCGGGTAGCCCATAAACAGGAGTAGGGGTACCATGAGAAAACCGCCTCCGAGGCCGGTAAATGCAGCCCCAATGCCCACGCCAATGCCAGCAGCCAAGAGAATGAGGTTGTTCAGGTTCATAGGAATTTTACCATTACCGCAGGATTGTCAGAATATCTGTGATCTTTTTTTGCAAATTCAAAACCAAGCTTCCTGTAAAGGTTAACTGCGGGGATGTTGGAATCTGCCACCTCCAGTACTGCCCGGCTCGCGCCTTCAGTCCGGCCACGCCTCTCTGCATGCCGCATGAGTTCTGTGCCTATGCCTCTGCCCCTGAAGTCAGGATGGACTCCAACCTTCAGGATATATATATCCTCCCACAATATGCGGAAACAGACATAGCCAACCGCCCTTTCCGGGGCACTGTTAGACTTGTCCGGCAGGATGGCTGTGAGGATGAGTGATGAAGATTTTGTGGACACTTCCTGTTCAATGGCTGTTCTGGTCCATCTGGCGTGTTGGGTGTGGGTTTCTATGACGCATATGGCATCCACGTCCGCCGCTTTGAAGGGCCTTATTACAAGATTGGTCAGCCGGTGTGTTCCGTCGCCTGTTCCAAGAGGGTATCTGTCCATGATTCCACTGTCACCAGGACCGTGACATATAAAATTGAAATTCGAGATTTGAAGTACAGGGAGCAGGTTCCATGTCTGTGCGTCTCGTATCCGTGTCTGCCGTTTGTCTGCAACGCACTGCAAGCGGGTTACAGCACGCAAGTTGCATAACAGTGAATGATACAGTTACCCTGCGGAGTTTCCCCATACATGCGCACAATGCAGGATTCTGTTTTTGTGAATGAGCGGATTTGGGTAGAGCGCCAGTCCTATTTATTTATTCAAAATGGCTGAGGCCTGGTTGATGGATTTTTTGCCATGTTCAACAACAGTACTCGTTGTCTCCTCAAGGGAGCTGTTGTTCTTGATGTTCTGTGAGAGTTTTATGAGCATTGGAAGGTTGACCCCTGTTATTACCTCAACCCGTCCCTCTTCCAGGAATGACAGAGTCATATTGGCCGGTGTTCCGCCAAACATGTCTGTGAGGATCAGCACACCGTTTCCTGTATCCACCTTTTTGATGGCCGTTTTTATGCTCTTCTGGATCTCATCAATGGGGCGGGACGGATCAATTGAGATTGCTACCATGTTGGGTATATCCCCAACTATGAAAACCGTTGTTTTCAGGAGTTCCTCTGCAAGGGCACCGTGTGCCGCTATTACCACTCCAACCATTTATTCCTCCAACTGCATGTCCCTGTGTGAAAGCAGGACTTCTTCATTTTTTTCTGTGAGATAACTCTTAAGCCACTGGGCTATTGATACACTCCTGTGACGACCGCCTGTGCACCCTATGGCAATGACAAGATAGGATTTCCCTTCCCTTCTGTACTGGGGGATCAGAAAATCTATAAGGGATGTAAGGCGCTTGTTGAACTCCGCTGTCTCATGCTGGCCAAGTACAAAATCCTGGACCTCCTTGTCGCACCCGCTCAGATGCCTGAGTTCAGGCACAAAGTAGGGGTTTGGAAGAAATCGTACATCGAACACTATGTTAGCATCAGCAGGGACACCGTACTTGAAGCCGAACGACATTACGTGAATCATCAGATGATCCAGACGCTTGCGTGAGGAGTACAGGGTAATTACGGCCTCTCTGAGCTGATGTACGTTGAAGTTTGATGTGTCTATTATACGGTCAGCAAATTCCCTGAGTCCACGAAGCCGGTTACGCTCCTCCCTGATGCCTGAAAGTATGTCCCCTGTCCGGTCAAGAGGATGCCGTCTCCTTGTCTGGCTGAATCGCCTGACTATTATTTCGTCCCTGCAGTCAAGAAACAGCACCTCAAGATGAAAGCCGTTACCCCGTATACGTGTGAAAATGGACCTGTACTGATCAAGGAAACTCTTCTCCCGCACGTCCATTACCAGCGCTGTCTTTGTTGGGGCCTCAGCGCTGTTGTCGGTCAGGAGTAGAAATTCTGGAAGCAGGGCAATGGGAAGGTTGTCTACACAGTAGTAACCAAGGTCTTCAAACGCCTTCAGGGCCGTGCTCTTGCCTGAACCGGACATGCCTGTTATGACAACTGTCTGTACGAGCCGTCCTTTGTCTGATTGTCCGCACGACTCAGGGCCTGCCATCGGCTTCCTCTATGATGTGTGCTATGGCCTCTGCTGATTCAGCCTGCAGCAATGCGTCATATACTCCGGGTTTTTTGAGTAACCTTGATACCCGGGCCAGGACCTTCAGATATGTGGTGGCAGCATCTCCAGGGGCGATGAGCAAAAAAATGATATGCACGTCCTGGTTGTCAACTGCATTGAACGGGACACCTTTCCTGCTCCTTGCCACGATTATGAGCATGCGGTCAAGGCCTGGTATCTTACCATGAGGTATGGCTAGTCCATGGCCTATGGCCGTGCTTCCCAGGTTCTCCCTCTCCTGGAGGATATTGAATATCTCTTCGCTGTCAATGCCGGAATGAATACGCGCCGCATGCTCGGCAAGGAGATGCAGCGCGTTTTCTTTTGAGTCAGCCTGAAAGTCCGGCAGTATGCATTTGTCACAGACAAAATCAAGGTTGGGTGAAAACATCAAGGTTCAATCAGTCCAAGGGTTCCGTCGTTTCTCCAGAACACCACGTTTATCTTGTTGGTCTCTGCATTGTGAAAGGGCAGGAACTGGCGTCCCAGGATCTGGAGCTGGTCCACTGCCTCATCCACTCCCATGGGTTTTGCATCCATCTTTTCAACAGTTATTATTTCATCGTCTTCGTAATCGGCATGGGTAGCAGCCTCTCCCTTGACTGGAGCCTGTGCGAGAGAGCTGGGCTTGCGCCTGCTTACCATCTTGTCCCGATACTTCTTCAACTGCCTTTCTATCTTGTCGGAAACGAGATCAATTGCCGCCTTCATGTCTTCCTGTTCTTCCTTGGCAGCGGCCCTTACGCCGTCTCCTGATATTATTACCTCTGCACTCTGCCTGAACTTCTCAGAAGAGAGGACCACGTTTACATCCATGGGCCCGTCGCTGTATTTTTTGAGCTTCTGGAGCCGATTTTCAGCATACTGTCTCAATTCATCCGAATGATCCAAATGCCTGAATGTAACTTTTATCCGCATAGAGTTCCTCCGTAATTAGGGATTATTAATCTTGATGCTGTGCACATACAGCCTGCCTCATGGCCTTGCTCAACCTAAGATGTCTTTTTTGGGGTCTTTTGGGATGTCCTGGGCCTCTTGCGGCGATTTGAGGGCAGTATGCCTAACATATCCCTGTATTTTGCCACAGTTCTCCTCGCTATCTTTATGTTGTCCTTGGCCAGCATCTCGACGATTTGTTTGTCACTGTAGGGTTTGACAGGATCTTCTCCTGCAATGATCTGCTTGATTCTGTCCTTGACGCTCTGGGTGGCCACCTCGGAGCCGCTCTTTCCTGGCAGACCGGAGCTGAAGAAAAATTTCAGCTCATAGATGCCCTGCGGCGTATGAACATACTTGTTGGTGGTTACCCGGCTTATGGTGGATTCGTGCATGTCCACATCTTCTGCCACATTCCTCAGGATCAGTGGTTTGAGGTGGGATATACCATGATCGAGGAAATCCCGCTGGAAACGCACGATACTCTCTGTGACCTTGTAGATGGTCTTTTTCCGTTGCTGGATGCTCTTCATGAGCCAGAGAGCGGATTTCAGCTTGTCCTGAATGAACTCCTTGGCCTCTGGGCTGGCTGTTCCCTCCTTGATCGCATTTTTGTAGTAGGGACTGATACGGAGGTTGGGTATGCCATCATCGTTCATTGAGATTACGTACTCGTCATCCACCTTGTAGACATATATGTCAGGAACGATGTAGTGGGTGTCATCCGTGTTGTACTGTCTGCCAGGCCTGGGTTCGAGGCTGGTAATGATGTCAATGGCCTCTACCACCTCTTCCACTGTGTGCCCCGTGGCCTTTGCAATGGCCTGATAGTTGTGAAGCTCTATCTGGTGGAGGTGGTCACTGACCAGTTGACGTACCAGTTTGTTCTCAAACCCGAGGCTGTCTATCTGAATCAGAAGACATTCCCTGAGGTCCCTGGCTGCCACGCCAATAGGATCAAAGGACTGTATGATTTTCAGTGTGGATTCAACCTTTTCTACAGGGATGCCCGTACTCTTTGCTATGTCTTCCACTGAGGCCTTGAGGTAGCCGTTTTTGTCCAGGTTGCCAATTATGTTTAGGCCTGCAGCAATCTCTTCCTCGTCCAGGTCAGCCATCTGAAGCTGCCACGTGAGGTGATCTGCCAGATTCTGTGAGCTGGATATTATGTTTTCGTAGTTGGGGGTATCCTTCTGCTCGAAAGAGTAAGACGGGAGTGTGGTTCTGGATTCATCCTCCCAGTAGTCCTTCCAGTCAATGTCCTTTACTGCCTGTTCTTCCCACGGGGTCTTCTGGTCTTCTGTGGAAGCCAGCGCAGGAATTGCCTCCTTGTCCCATTCCTGGGCCTCTTCCGGTTTTACCCCCTCGGCCTTGTCTGAGGAAGGTTCATCCATGGCAGTAGATTCTTCCAGTACAGGGTTGGATTCCAACTCCTGGTTTATGGACTCAATGAGTTCTATTCTGGAAAGCTGGAGGAGCTTTATGGCCTGCTGCAGTTGGGGCGTCATGACCAACTGCTGAGCAAGTTTCAGATTTTGACGAAGTTCTAATGCCATATGTAAATTCAGGTATCCTTAGAGTTCTTGTCCATCCATAGATCTCTTTGCCTGATGGCTGCGCTGGCTGCTATTGAAAAAAGTCCATGTGCCCTTGGCACATTCCGTTTTTAACCTCTGCGTGCCTTGCCATCGGACAAGATGTTTCAATTTCGGGATGGGCGATAGCAAATATCGTTTGGAAAAGCTATCAGTTCCTGCTTGAGAGGGTCAGTTCCTCCTGACTCTCATAATTTGATTAATTTGATCCGTTTCCTGCATTTTCTGAAAATCTATTATGGAGAATGGGGCCTTACCCTCATGCATGAATAGTCATCATGGTTCATCATGCACATACTGCAGGGGCCCTTGAAATCCAGAAGCTACTGACAGAGGTAGTGTCTGCTGCATAGGTATATCGCAGCTCCTTTGTCGTATAAACAATTAATTGTTTTGATTAGATAAATTTCATTCTCCTGAATATTGATGCAGGCTTCATAAATAAGCTTTTCCTTATTTATACAATATATGTGCCAATGGTCAGCGTCAAGGGGGGAACCAGGAATTGCCCCCATGTTCTGCCGGCACGGGCCAGTGCCAAGGCGTCCTTTTCAGGTAGTCCTCAATCGCACAGGTGGTTTTCTGAGCTGTAGCGAAGGTAAATGTGGAGCAGGCCCTCCAGCGTGAGGTCAGGAAGGACATGTTGTATGAGTCTGCTGTGGCGGGCCACGGTTTTGGCAAGGCCACCAGTGGCAATGATGACCGGCTGGTCTGAAAATTCTTTCATCAGGCGTTCTGAAAGGCCATCTGCCAGTGCTGCAAATCCGTAGACAATGCCACTTCGGATGGCAGAGACGGTATCCTGGGCCAATGCCGCTCCCGGTGGGGTCTCAAGTTCGATCAGAGGCAGTTTGGAGGTCTTGGAGGAGAGCATCTCTGCCGCCAATTTCAGGCCTGGTGATATGGCACCTCCAAGGTACTCCCCCTTTGGAGATATGCAGTCAAAGGTGGTGGCTGTGCCAAAGTCTATTGCAATTACTGCAGTATGGAACCGGTTCCATGCGGCAATGGCATTGACTATACGGTCAGCCCCTATCTCAAAGGGGCGTCTGTACCTGATAGGCATCCCGTGGTCAATGTTCTTGAGCACTACCAGTGCCTCATTGCCATAGTATTTCCTGGTCATCCTCTCCCATGCCTCGGTAAGTGGGGGCACAACACTTGAGATTATGACATCCGATACCGTGGAGAAGAGGCATTTTTCGCTGAGCGGAAGGGCATTGAGCTTGATGGCAAGTTCGTCTTCCGTAGCGGCCCTTTCAGACCTGATGCGCCACCTTCCCATGAGCCTGGTGTCGATGAAAAGACCAATAACCGTATGCGTATTTCCTATATCTATGGCAAGAAGCCCGTTTGTCTGTCTTACAGTCATGATGCAAAATGTCCTACCGGTGCTGGAGCTATGTGGTGTGTTATCCTGCTCTATTAAGGGAGCCCCCTTTACAACTCGCACTATATGATATATGTACTCTTTCCACCATGATTTTTAATCAGGCCATGAAAAGTAAATAATTGGTCTTGACAAGAAAGATCGAACCGTTTATTAAAAGCGGACTTTGATTTTGGGGCACCATCAATCCCTCATTCACATTTGTACTGGAAGCGCGTGACGAGGAATTGATGGGATAGGCCTCTATTGCGCTTTTAACCGTAGGAGCTTTAACAGGAAACATCCCTTACATTTACGTTTTTGTTTAACCTGAAAAGGGATAGAAGCATCAGGAGCATAAGTATGCCCACTATTAACCAGTTAGTGAGAAAGGGACGGGCGAAGATCAAGAAGAAGACAAAGGCACCGGCGCTGGATTCCTGTCCGCAGCGCAGGGGGGTGTGTACCCGTGTGTACACCACTACCCCTAAGAAGCCCAATTCAGCCCTTAGAAAGGTGGCTCGTGTCAGGCTTACCAATGGTATGGAGGTTACCTCCTATATCCCAGGGATCGGACATAATCTTCAGGAGCACTCAGTGGTTCTGATTCGTGGTGGCCGCGTCAAGGATCTGCCAGGCGTCCGTTATCATATCATTAGGGGTACCTTGGATGCCCTTGGTGTGCAGGACAGGAGAAAGGCCCGTTCCAAGTACGGGACAAAGAGACCCAAATAGGTCTTAGCCAAGTAGATTACAGTTTGAAGCCGAGTACAGGAAAGTTTCTAAGTCAATGTTAAGGCGGTAAGTTGATATGCCAAGAAGAAGAGAAGTACCCAAACGGGATATAGCACCTGATCCAAAGTTTAACAGTGTACTTGTTTCCAAGTTCATAAACGGGCTGATGTTAAAGGGCAAGAAGAATACTGCCCGCAGGATCTTTTACGATGCCATGGAAGTGGTGGAGAGCCGGGTAAAAGAAGATCCGTACAAAGTTTTTGAAAAGGCCATGGAAAACGTAAAGCCTGTAGTGGAGGTTCGGTCCCGGAGGGTTGGTGGTGCCACATATCAGGTGCCGCAGGAGGTGAGGCCCGAGAGGCGCAGGGCCCTTGCCATACGCTGGCTGGTTGGATTTGCTAAGAAACGCAGTGAGAAGTCCATGGCGCAGAGGCTGGCTGCAGAGTTTATTGATGCGTATAACGAGCGCGGGGCCGCCTTCAAGAAAAAAGAAGATACCCACAAGATGGCAGAGGCCAACAAGGCGTTTGCTCATTACAGGTGGTAGAAATATTACAAGACAGTTTATTTGATGAAATTACAGACTGATGGCCGCTTCAGGAGTGAGGCAGAAGAGTGAGGGCCATATCTGGAGGTAAACAATGGGCAAGGAAAAATTTGAGCGAACCAAACCGCATGTCAACGTGGGCACCATAGGCCATATTGACCACGGTAAGACGACACTGACAGCAGCGATTACCCGAGTCCTGGCAGAGAAGGGCAAGGCCCAGTTCACTGCCTTT
>CAZXAK010000025.1:0-3854 GCA_964638145.1 uncultured Desulfobacterales bacterium
ATCGGATATAATTCAGACAGACAGATACCTTACTTGTTTATGGAGGATGTCATGGCTGGGACTATCTTCTTTTCCCACATGGTTTTGAGGTTGTTTCCCAGTCTCTCTCTGTTGATCTCTACCTGGCAGGAGTCTGCAACCCACTGACAGAAGGTGTCTATGAGTTGTTCGCTGTCCCGTGCCACAGATGCCTTATCATACCAGAGATTCAGGTTGGATGAGTAGAATGACAGAAAATACTCCAGCATGCCTGAAGATTTTTCATGCTCTGCGTACTGGCGGATGTATACTCTCGATGCAACCTTTTCCCGGAACAGGTCGAGATTCTTGTCTGTGAGGGTAAAGTCTACTGCATCAAGAGAGACCTCTATGAGAAACAGGTAGAAGTAGGAACAGGCTACCTGAAAGCGCAGCCATTCCTCTCCATTCTTTTCATATTTGCCGAACAGCTCCACTGTGGCTATGGTGCTTGTAACCCCTGCCACTTCACTTGCCAGTCTTTCAATGAGACGTTCCGGTAGACGTTCCGGATCTGAGGATGCCACTCTCAGGCCGTTAAACGGTCTTGTGTATTCATCCAGACGGTGTGCCGCATTCTCCATCAAATTCCCCTGTGCTTTAACTGTCGTAACTCGCTTTAAATTTATATATTTTTGTAATTCATCATCTGATGTTTTGTCAACAGATTTAATCCTCTTTGCTCAGGCAGGACTGAGAAAAACGGGCAAGCAGCGCAAAAGCCTTCACGTCTATCATCTCAGGTCTCCAGGCAGGGTCAATGCCAGCCTTCTCAAGCGCCTGGTCAAGCATAGATGGGCATGCGGAATATAGGTCACGCAGTGCGTTTCTTATTGTCTTTCTCCGTTTGGAAAACGCCTGTTTTACCACGAGCCTGAACACCTCCTTCCTGCCCACATCCATACTTTTATCAGATGGCCTTATCTCAATCACTGATGAAACCACCTTTGGCCTCGGTGAAAACAGGCCCGGCGGCACATCCATAAGTTTTTTGACTTTCATGCACTGCCCTACAAGTACGGAGATCACACCATACTTCTTGGAGCCAGGCCCTGCGATCAGCCGTTCAGCCACCTCCTTCTGGAACATGAGCACTGCCTGTTGCAGCATGTCCCTTTCTTCAATAAGTTTGAAAACTATCTCGGTGGAGATGTTGTAGGGCAAGTTTGCCGCAATGACTACAGGCCCCCCTGTCTCGGATTGGAGCTGGCTTAGAGATATGGTGAGCATGTCTTCATGACGCAGTTCCACGTTTTCAGGAAGTATCTCTTCTGCGCGGAGCCATCTTACCAGTTCCCTGTCTATTTCAAACCCTATTACCCTGCCATCAGGACCTACCCTATGGGCAAGGGCACGGGTCAGGGCGCCGCGGCCAACACCAAGCTCTATCACTGTCCTGTTCCCTGGTATCTGAACAAAATCAGCAATTGTATTGATGGTCGGGCCGTGTGTTAGAAAGTTTTGTCCGAATGAGCGCTTGGGTCTGGGCCTGTCTATGGGGACTGCTTTCTTCTTCCTCCTACTCCTCTTTGGTGCCATGGGTGTCCTGAGCCGCTTCTTCCTGGTTTGTCAGATGCCTGCGGTAAAAGTGAAGTGATACGAAGTATGCCCCGGTTGCCGCCGGAAGGGCCAGAACGACCCCGCCTGTTATCATGGCCTCCATGAGCTTCACGCTCTTGTGGAGTATCAGCAGGCATGCATTCCATATGTCTGTGTGCTCCACCTGGTGAAGCAGGGCGTTCACCTCGGTCCAGGGTATGGTGAAACCTGTGATCATGGTGCCTATCTTCCATGAGGCAAAGTACTCAAGCGGTATTGTGAGTGGATTGCTTACGATGAGGCTTGCGACTATGGCCGCAAAGGGGCTGGCCCTTAGCAGCGGTGAGAGACATACTATCGTAATGGTGTGAAGGGGTATGGTGGGGGTTATGCCAACGAAGGTGCCAAGAGCGACCCCCCTGGCAAGGACTGCCGGATCACCGTGCATCCTCTTTAGCAGAAGCCAGTAATACCTGGCCTTCTCCAGAGGTCTCCACCCCCCCCTGCCTCCTGTCTTGCCGCCCTGTTTCTCTATCTCCCTGATCTCCCTAAACCCCATATGTATGAACTCCGTGCATGCTGTATTCTTCTGTGTATCTGGATCAGCCCTGCGGCAGCGGTTTGACTTTGCCCTTTCTGAAAACCGGCATCCTGGAGTAGACGTCTTCATCATAACCGGTATGAATACCCTTACAAAGCCTGTGATACCCGGTAAGGGCAATCATGGCTGCATTGTCCGTGCACAGTTTTGGAGCTGGGGAGTATACGGCAATCCCCCTGTCTGCTCCGGCAGCTTCCATGACCTCCCTGAGCCGTAGGTTTGCCGCCACGCCACCGGCAATAACCACTGAGGATACCCCCTGCTGCCTTGCGGCAAGCATGGTCTTTTCCACCAGTACCTCCACAACCGCCTCCTGAAATGATGCGCACACATCCTCCACGGGCACCCCGCCTGTATCTTCAAGTTTTTTCACCTCTGTGAGCACTGCTGTTTTGAGGCCGCTGAAACTGAAATCAAGGGGAGTGTCCCTGAGCTTTGACCTGGGAAATGTGAAGGCCGTTCTGTTGCCCTTTTCTGACAGGGCGCTGATAACAGGCCCTCCAGGGTAATCGAGACCCAGAATCTTTGCCACCTTGTCAAACGCCTCTCCTGCCGCGTCGTCCCTGGTCTGGCCAAGCACCCTTGCGTGATGGAAATCTTCAACGAGGTACAGGCTGGTATGGCCGCCTGAGACCACCAGGGCAACATAGGGAAAATCTGGCCTCTCCTCCTGGAGGAATATGGCGTAGAGATGGGCATAGACATGATCAACGCCGGTGAATGGGATATGCCTGGCAGCCGCTATGGCCTTGGCAAAGGAGAAACCCACGATCAGGGAGCCCACCAGGCCAGGCCCCTGGGTAACGGCTACGCCGTCGATATCGGAGATGTCCATGTTGGCCTCTTGCAGGGCCTGGCGCACCACCGGTTCTATTGATTGCATGTGGTGACGGGAGGCAAGTTCGGGGACAATGCCGCCATACTCACGGTGTATCGCTATCTGGGAGGCGATTATGTTGCTCAACAGGAGGGTCCCGTCCTGAAGCACGGCTGCCGCAGTCTCGTCGCAGGAACTTTCAATGGCAAGGATGTTGTGTGGGCAGTTCATGCACCATGCATATAATGCCCGTATGGTCTTGTTGCAAGCGGCAATGGCACTGGGTCCCCATGTTGGGGATGGCGCTGTTCTTTCCTGTTTTAGAGCCGGTGAGCCGCAAGCATCTACGTGATAAATTTGCTCGCGATCAAAACCACGAAAAAAGTACCATTTGCCTTTGGCAATGGCTTCAGGTGTTGTGGAGATAGTATGGCAGACTGTCTTCTGTCAGAAGGTGGTGAAATATACGGGCAGCCGTATAACGGCCTTGACAATATGGTGATGTAATGGTATCGAGAGGACGTTTTTGCCCCCGTAGCTCAGGGGATAGAGCACAGGATTCCTAATCCTGGTGTCGCATGTTCGAATCATGCCGGGGGCACCAGTAAATTCAAGGGGTTATGGCTTGAACAGTCATACCCCTTTTTTTATTGTGAAAATAGAGACCGTGGCCGGAGATTTTCATGGGCGGGGTGTTACCAACGGTGTAGCGGGGTAACATGAAAGTTTAGGCTGTGTCCATACTACACGACACCTATACGGCGGATGGTGCTTTTTATCATGCTTTTAAAGCTCATCAGTTGCAATGCCTTGTTAATGATATATTTGCCCGCGGTCAAAACCATGAGAAAAAGCACCATCCGCCTTTGCCAGTTGCTT
>CAZXAK010000026.1:0-34570 GCA_964638145.1 uncultured Desulfobacterales bacterium
TTCATGTACTGATGGACCACACGCCACATGTGACCACACTCACCGCCCAGTATCCACTTTACCCCGAGCCTCTCTGCCTCATGGTACATCTTTGCATTGAGCCTCTGGGCCATCTCGAGAGAGGTGAAGAAACCAAAGTTACCACCCTCACTTGCGTATGTACTCCATGTGTAATCCAGCCCAATATGTTCAAACAATATAAGATAACCCATAAGGGTAAAGATACCAGGCTCTGCGAAAACGTCACCGGAAGGCGTAATAAAGAGGATCTCTGCGCCCTTTCTGTTAAAGGTGGGCTCAATCTTGATGCCAACATACTCCTCAATATCCATAAGCAGGAACTCAATGTTCTGTTTGAAAGTATGCGGCAGAAGACCGAGGTGGTTACCTGTCTCGTAACAATTTGCCACCGGCTCCTGGATCCAGTTGATGTTGAGACCCAGGAGATTGAGGAGTTCACGTCCTATAATGGTTATTTCAGCAGTATCAATGCCGTAGGGACAGAAGAGCGAACAGCGACGGCACTCTGTACACTGGAACATGTAGTACCAGATCTCCTTGAGCACGTCTTCAGTAAGCTTTCTGCCACCTGCCAGCCTGCCAAGTATCTTGCCGGCCTTTGTGAACTCGCCGCGATACAGGGACCTTATAAGCTCTCCCCTGACCACCGGCATATTCTTGGGATCACCTGAGCCCAGAAAGAAGTGACACTTGTCTGCACATGCGCCACACCTGACACAGATGTCCATGAATATCTTGAATGAGCGATGCTTGTCTAACCGCTCCCTCATACCCTCGAGGAAGGTCTCCTTCCAGTTTTCCGGAAGATTCCAGTCCTCATCCACCGGACTCCACTCGTGGGGATTAGGCATACCCACGATCTCTAACTTAGACGGCTTGGCGGGATAACAATAAATTCCCGGTTTGATCTCCACCGGGATATCCATCCAGTCCTGGGTGGGTGGACTGAGATCTATCCGCAGTATTTCTTGAGGTGTTAAATTAGCCATGATTCAATCCTTACTCCCTTTCCACTGGTATATTAGCTTCCTTCATAAGATCCCTGTACATATCCTCATACTCTTCGTAGGTATGGAATTTAGGCGGTGTCCACCAGGGATTCTCATGGCGCTTCATCCTGTTGGTGTTGGCCAGATTCCTTGTAGGACTCATGAACACGCCGCCCATGTGCATGAGCTTGCTGAACGGAAAGTATGCGAACAGGGTACTTACCAGGGCCACATGAATGAAGAATATTGAACCTATGTTGTCGGGAACAGTGGGGTGCAGGCTGGCCAGACCGTTTGCGAGCTGCTTAACGGAGATGATGTCAACCCTGAATACAAACCTCATCAGGAGACCGGTTATTCCAATACCGAGCAGGAGGAACAGCGGGAAATAGTCTGCAGGAAGAGAGATAAACCTTACCTTGGATAGGAACAGCCGCCTGCAGAAGAGAGCGGTTACCGCACCCACAAACACAATATCTGTTATGTAGATAGGTGGTATACCTATCTGGAACATACCGTCAACCGCATCCAAGGTCTCGATAAAACCCGGGATAGGTTGGACGAACAGCCTGAGATGCCTCAAGGCAATGATCAGAAAAGCATAGTGGAAACTGATGGCAAAGAGCCATAACCACTTTGACGGGCTGTAGTAGAGATACCCGGACCTGAGATCCGCCCTTGTATTTCTGAACAGGGAACGGAAACAGAATATCTCTAAGAACATACGCCCTATTACGCCGGCCGTTGTGCTGGGATTATCCAGCTTGGCCCACTTAATCCACGGAAGTGAAACTTCCTGTCCACCGGTAGTCGGGATTCGGAACGGCACCGGAGACCTGGCCCAACCCACTACCTTCCTGCAGAATCCTATGATGAATACTGCAAAGGCAGCGTAAGGAACCAGAACCCCAAATATGGGCTGAAGGCCCGATATGGAACCTCCGATCCATGCTACTACCATAATCGCCAAAACTGCACATAGGGATACAATGATGCCCATTACCTCACACCTCGCTTCAGTTTAGACTTGGGTTCTTGCCACACTTCATTTTCTCCAAATGCTTCTTGCCACGTCTTGCCATGTAAGAAGCGCACATGCCCCCCGACAGTATGAAGGGACGCTGTGTTATATCGTTATGCCTGATCTGCCATACCCTTTCCCTGCACCTCATGTAGATATCAAATGCCGCCATAATGGCATTGTCTATCCTGCTCTCCAGCGCAAGGTATTCTTCATACAGCTCCTGCTCGACTATGGTCTCAAGAAGCTCCTCCCGCACGATATCCTTCAAAAAGGAGACCACGGCTACGGCAGCAGTAGGAGTGAACTCCTGCACTGCACGAACTCGGATAAGGTAGTCCAGACATTTATATAGGTTGTCAGAATCGTGGCCGGAGATGATTTCGTCATAGAGCGGCCACACGCTCTGTTTTATTGAAGCGCCAATTGGATTTGCAAACTGATTTTTTTCTTCATCAAGAAAGTTTGCCGTCTCTTCCGGGTAGGTGTGGTGGATCCTGTCTATCCATGCCTCAACGATGGTTGCCTTCTTCTGCTCAAGAAGGTCTAACAATTTTTTGGTTCCGCTGCCCACGGGTTCCTCCTCTCAGGTAGCTTCCTAAAGGTACATCTGCCTCTGGCAGAACATGAAGCCGTTGGTCTTCTGAATCACCGGGGTATCCGGTTGTGCTCAATCATTCTGAGCTGCCTTCACAGTCGGGCAGCCGCTTCATTTCAGGATGCAGAAGACAGAAAATTCCTACATAGCTGAATGAGTATTCAGAAGTTTACTATGTATAGATTACTTGGATTATTATGTCAAGATACTTGTTGGTGATATCCAACAGCCGCAAACATTGGCCTTGCATTAAACAGTGGGAAAATTCAGGCAACGGGTGTATTATATTGAATTTTATCAATACCAGATATCCCTATGCGGTGCAGGAGCAACAGCCTACAGGCCTTGCCGGTTGGCATTTCAGCCCGTGCCGTCCGGCCCTGCCCCCGCCCCTGAAATGGACAGATTGTACGCCCTGCATATCTCCCCTTTTTTATGCATGGGCATTCATTTTTGCCCAAGGCCATGAGACAACATTTAAGCTGTATGAATCCTCTACATAACGCGGCATTGAACAACGGATTGATGCACATTTCAGACAAATGAAAATTTTTCTTATAAATCCTTACTGCCTTGAGGAACGCCTTACCGACTATGATATCAAGGTTGTACCCATAGGGCTTTATTACATAGGTGCTGTTCTCAGGGAATCAGGTCATGAATGCCACATACTCAACTGGTATGATATCAACAAACGGCCCCATGAAATGAGGGAGGCCTTTCTCCAATACAGGCCTGACATGATCGGCATCTCCATAATGCACGCCAACAGATGGGGTGGAATAGAGATCGCCCGCCTTGCCAAAGAGCTGCTGCCAGATACACCTGTGGTTTTTGGTGGGCCAGGAGCCACCTTTCTGTGGCGTCATCTCATGGACAACTTCCAGGAGATCGACCTCATAATCCGGGGAGAGGGTGAGCAAACCTTTTCCGAACTTGTCCAGGCCACAGAAGATGGCCAGAAGGACCTGAGCCATATCAAAGGACTCATCTTCAGAAACCACGGCAAGATCATCTGCAACCCCGGAAGGGACTTTATCGCAGATATAGACTCCCTGCCCAACCCTGCACGCCACTTTACCTTTCAGCATGTGGTCTCTTCACGGGGCTGCCCCTGGAACTGCACCTTCTGCGGCTCCCCTGCCTTCTGGAAACGAAAGGTACGCTTCCACTCTCCTGAATACTTTGTAGATCAGTTGGAACTCCTGTACCGCAAGGGAATCGACTTCTTCTATGTATCCGACGACACCTTTACCGTACGGGAAGAACGGGTGATTCACATATGCAAGGAGATCATAAGACGCAGACTTGCCATCACATGGGTGGCCATATCAAGGGTGAACTGCATAAACCCGGATATCCTGTACTGGATGAGGAGGGCCGGATGCGTTCAAATAAGCTTTGGGGTAGAGAGCGGCTCAAAAAAGATCAGGGCCATCTATAACAAACAGATAAAAGACGAACAGGTTGAAAGGGCCTTCAAACTCTGCACATCTTACGGCATACTCCCCAGGGCATACTTTATCTACGGGGCACCTGGTGAAAACAGAAAGACCATCCGGGCCTCAATCAACCTTATCGAGAGGATAAAGCCTCTCAGCGCCATCTTCTACATCCTGGACCTGTTCCCTGGTACCGCACTCTACAACACCTGGAGAAAGGCTGCAGGTGTCACAGACGACATCTGGCTCCAGCGTATAGAAGACATCATGTACTTTGAAACCGATCCCAATCTCAGACAGGAGGATGTACTGAGATTTGGCGAACAGCTAAGGCAGGCCTGGCATCAGGGCCTCGGCCGTTATGCGCGACAGATCAAGCCCGTTGACATAGAAGAGCTTTACCCCTTTCATGCAGATTTCCTGTCGCGCCTTGGGATGACCTTTGCCTTTGGCGACTATGCCTCAAACCCGGCCATTCCTGAAAAGGAGGCCACAGCGGAGTTCCTGTTCTCAAAGGCACTGGAATACCATCCGGACAGCAGGGCCTTTCTCGGCCTTGGCGTGCTGCTTCAGAGGAAGAGAGACTTTGCCGGGTCTGTAAAGATACTTAAACAGGGGGCCAGCCACTTCCCTGCCGATGTCCAGATACACACCTGCATGGGCATAAGCCTCATGAACATGAACCGCCTGGATGAGGCACTGGAGACCTTCCTGAAATTTCAGCAGGACCCACAGTGCCTGGGCCACGCAGCCGAACTGAGCAGACTACTTGGTAAACCCGAACTCCATGCCCGACTAACCCAGCGCATCCAGGAACTTTCACACCAGCAACTTTAAATATGCTCAACGAGGCACACTATCAAGATGAATACTCCTGACAACAACCCTTTGCAAAATGACAACCCAAAGGCCCCTGCCGGCATTATCATCGCTGCCATGAAGGGAGGGGCAGGAAAGACAATCGCCACTCTCGGACTCATTCGTGCCATGGCCCTTGGCGGCAAACGTGTTATCCCATTCAAGAAAGGGCCTGACTACATCGATGCCAGGTGGATAGCAATGGCTGCATACCATGACTGTTACAATCTGGACCCCTACCTGATGAGCAGGGATGTCATAGAGAATTCATACATACAAAGGGCCTCTACAGGGGATATCAGTGTCATTGAAGGAAACAGGGGGCTACACGACGGAGTGGATGTGGAAGGCACATGCAGCACTGCAGAACTTGCCAAATGGCTCAGGCTGCCGGTCTTCCTCGTGGCTGACTGCACCAAGGTCACCCGCACCGTGGCTGCGCTGGTAATGGGGTGCCGGGATTTTGACAGGGACGTAAATATCTCTGGAGTCATACTGAACCACATCGTGCGCCCCAGGCACCAGGACATAGTAGCACGCAGTATCGAACACTACACTGGCATACCAGTGGTAGGGGCCATACGAAGGCTAAAGAGTGATCCCCTTCCCATGCGCCATCTTGGTCTCACCCCTGCAGATGAACACAAAAAGGTCACTGAACTGCTGGACACCCTTGGAGAAACCATCAGGGAATCCGTTGACATAACACGGATAATGGACATTGCGCAGCAGAATGCCAGCGGGCATATGGTCTCAAATAGAGAGGTACAGGACATCCCAGCCGGTTCAGTGACACACGCTCAACAAGATGGTACCAGACCAACCGTGGGGATAATCAGGGACCAGGCATTCCAGTTCTATTACCCGGAAAATCTTGAAGCCATTAAAAACGCCGGAGCCAACCTCATATTCTTAGACTCCATAAACAACACTGAGATCCCTGACCACGTTGATGCCATCTACATAGGCGGCGGGTTCCCCGAGACCCAGGCAGACCGGCTGGCGGCAAACACCTCATTCAGGCAGGCACTCAGGGAAAAGGCCATGAAAGGCATGCCCATCTATGCCGAATGCGGGGGCCTCATGTACCTTGGACAAAATATAGTGTGGGAGGGAAAACGCTGGCCAATGACAGGGATACTCTCATGGGACTTTCATGTACACAAGAAACCTGCAGGCCACGGGTACACCATCCTTGAAGTGGTGAAGCAGACTCCGTTCTTCAGACGTGGTACCATCCTCAAGGGGCACGAGTTCCATTACTCTGTACCGGAACCAGGGCACGGGGCCTTACCATGTCAAAACCTTTCTGATGGAGCTGAACGACTGACTTGCAGGGTGAAACGGGGCAATGGCTTCTCCAGCGGAATGGAGGGGATCAGCACAAAAAACGTCTTTGGCACCTACACCCACGTTCATGCCCTGGGACACCCTGACTGGGGCGAAAACATAGTAAGGGCAGCAAGGGCATACAGGTCAAGCGGAAAATTATGAATGGGCATTCAAAAAATTGGTTGACAACTCAAACTGCTATGGTCTATATCAGTTTACGATTTCATCTGCTCTAATTGGCCATACGCCAAAAAAAACAAGGAGGAAAGCCATGTTTCAGATTACAATCGATTATGACAAGTGCCAGGGCGACGAAGAATGCGTCAACGCATGTCCCTCAGAAGTTTATGACTTTGAAGATGACAAGCCCGTTATCGCAAGGCCGGACGACTGCTTAGGTTGCGAGACCTGCGTTGAGGTTTGTCCTGTAGGCGCTATCACTGTTGAAGAGGTCTAATTAACCAAACAGAAACAGCTTTCACCGTAAAAGGGCCGGCATCAGCCGGCCCTTTTCGGTTTTACCCCACCCTCCTGTCCCTTCAGTCAAAAATCCAGCCATGGCCATTGCTGCCAGGCATCCAACAAGTGTCAAAAAAATGTCACAAACTGATTGACATATTATAGGCATTTAAGTATTTTTAGCCTAATCTGAATGTATCAGATCATGTGAAATTTTGTTTTCTTTGTAATTCCAATAAATTGATGCTGTTTTTATAAAACTGCCCGACGCCCAACAGGCGTGGGATAATGGCCTTGCTCCCAGGTAAACCCGGGAATAGCCCAATATGGTTTGGCCTTAACTTAAATTTTTCAGGTCAGCATTTAGCCTTGACTCTGAACACGATGCAGACTGAAGGTAGACTGATCCGTTTCATAGCGCAGGACACCTGAAAGCAGAGACAGTTAACCAAGGCGCCATCTGCCGTCCCTGTGTCCTGTACATGAATCGTGAGAATTCTTTCAAACATTTGAAAGCCCCAAAATGCTGCAGCACAGAGGTACCTGACATTACCTTCTCTTGGAAAACCTATGCGAAACGAAACAGTCCTTGTTGTTGACGACGTTCCAGAGATAAGGACCACCATGAGCGAAATCCTCAAGTACAAGGGTTTCGCAGTGGATCAGGCCACTGACGGCCAGGAGGCCATAGAACTCCTGAGCAAACGATTCTATGACATAGTCCTCACAGACATAGCCATGCCAAGGAAAAACGGCATGGAAGTGCTGCAGCACATCAAGACCAACACACCTGACACCATCTGTATAATGATCACCGGTTTCGGCTCCATCGAAGGTGCAGTGGAGGCCCTGAGGATGGGGGCCTTCGACTACCTGAGCAAACCCATCAAGCCCAGCGAAGTGGTGGTGGTGATCGAAAAGGCGCTTGAAGTTCGTGACCTGAAACGCGAGAATCTCACCCTCAAGGAAGAACTTCAGGACAGATACAGTTTTGACAGGATTGTTGGCCAGAGTGAGTCCATCAAACGCATATTCGCACTGGTTGAAAAGGTTGCCCGCACTGACAGCACGGTCCTGATCACTGGCGAGAGCGGTACAGGCAAAGAGTTGATAGCGCATGCCATCCACTACTCCAGCGGGCGCAAATCAAGGCCATTCGTACCCATCAACTGTGCAGCCATCCCGGAAGAACTCCTTGAAAGCGAACTGTTCGGTCATGAAAAAGGTGCGTTCACCCACGCAATACGCACGAGAATAGGCCGATTCGAACTTGCAAACAAGGGGACCATCTTTCTTGACGAAATAGGTGAAATGAGCCCCTCCCTACAGGTAAAACTGCTGAGAGTACTCCAGGAACGCTGTTTTGAACGTGTTGGCGGGGTAAAGACCATCAAGGTGGATATCAGGGTGGTTGCAGCCACCAACATTGACCTTGAAGAGGCAGTGAACCAGGGGAAATTCAGGGAAGACCTCTTCTACAGACTCAATGTCATTCCCATCCACCTGCCTCCCC
This sequence comes from uncultured Desulfobacterales bacterium, assembly GCA_964638145.1. GTDB lineage: Bacteria > Desulfobacterota > Dissulfuribacteria > Dissulfuribacterales > QOAL01 > S144-17. Next base: position 8,234 of record CAZXAK010000026.1, read on the forward strand.
TGCGTGAAAGAAAGGGAGACATACCCCTGCTGGTGGAACATTTCCTCCACAAATTCTCCAAGGGCAACCCCCTCTATGCCAACAGCATAGATGATGAGGCCCTGAAGATTCTGGAATCCTACGACTGGCCTGGGAATGTACGCGAGCTTGAAAATATCGTGGAACGGCTGGTAATACTCTCAAACGGCCCTGTCATAACCGCCGCTGACATACCGGACAGGATACTCCGAAGATCAGGCAGTGCAACGGTGCCCATAGTCTCAGAACCTGCAGCAATACTTCCTGAAGAGGGCATGTCCCTGAGCGCCGCAGTGGAGCAGTTTGAAAAGACATTGATACTCCAGGCACTGGACAGGACTGACGGTGTGAAAAACAGAGCTGCCAAACTGCTCAAGATGAACCGGACCACCCTGATAGAGAAGATGAAAAAGATGAAGATGATGAAACCCCGCTCTGCCCGTAAGACTGTCAAAAGGAACAGCTCGGGAGAGGCCGCTGCCTGACACACAGGCCTTGCCTATAGTTCCACTCCAGAGCCCGCCAATGCATCCATTCCATAAACACCGTGGAGACCTGCCATATGCAGGGAAGTGTCGCAACGGTAACTTTTCATCCACCGGGAATACTGCCGGTGCAATCGGCACAATATGAGAATTGGGTAACCGAACCATAAAGACACCAAAGAGACAGAGACAATTTACAAGGGCGGATTCCCGCTTTTAACCAATCAAGTGTGGATAGTCAGAAAATGAAGATTTACAAACTGCTATATGGAATCATCTCCTGGGCCCTACTACTGCTCATGATCTTTCCCACATGCGCATCTGCCGCCAAGCCCGTAGTGGCTGTATTGCCATTGGACACGTCACAGGCAGGTAATCTCGCATTTACCGGCCCTGCCATTCAACAGATGCTCATAAGCAGACTGGCCTCAGAAGAACTCGATGTCATGCCGGCAGGGGCCATACACTCTCTCCGCGATGCCCCCAAGGCAGATTACATGGTCACAGGCCAAGTGGTAAGAGACCCTGGCAATAGGATAAAGGTTGAACTTGAACTCAAGAGCCACGGCTCCCAATCACCTGTTGAGGCGTGGGAGATAAAGCCTGCCTCCATTGGGAGTTTGGTTACAGAAACGGGCAGGTACTCCATTCTCATAGCCCAGAAGATATCAGATATTGAGAATCAGAAGACCATATTATCAAGTCTTCATGATACCAGCAGCAACGTACAAAATTCCGATGAATCCCTTATGGAAGACGAGCAGTTAAAACTCTCAAGGATCCATCCTGATCTGCTTTACAGGGAGACCCCCCGCAACCAGAAGGGCTCTGCCTCACCAATCGACAAGGTCCCAATGTCCGAAAATACCACATCGCAGACCCAGGCTGATATCCCCGCCAAGGGGGGGGCAGAAGGGGTGCACGAAGAACAGCCGGACAGCAAAAGCGCATCTGCGGCCACAGATCGGGACAAAACGAGTGAAACACAGGCAGAGGCCCAGGAGGATGACAACTGGCCACCTGAGTATCCACCAGTCTATGATGACGAGCTTTCCAGGCAGCAGAAGGCAGAGGCAGGTACAACTGGATCTGAAGACGATGACAGTTTTGCAGGAGACTATCCACCTGAGTACGACTCCTCTTCAGAGGTCCCTGAGCAGGCCAGGGCTGCTACCACCCTAAAGGCCGGGGCCAAAAAGAAAGAACGGAGCTGGTGGTCATATCTGTGGCCATTTGGTAATGACCAGCAAGAGGGAGACGAAGGTAACGTGGTGCAGGAGCCAAGACGCAACATGCCCAAGCCTGTACCGGCAAACAGGCTGCCCTACCCTGTACCAGCAGACATAAACGCTGCTATGGAGGCAGATTCCACTCCCTCTACGCCGACCGATCCCTCTGCATCGCTTGCCCAGCCTGAAATATCAACGTATCCCAATGCCACTGACATGGAGAACCTGCGCTCAACAGCAAAGGCTTCTGGAGCCGGACATGAGGCATCTCATCCCACTTCCCGGCACGACAAATCAGCCAAAAAGGTAGTGTCACAGAAGGGAGATACCACAAAACACTCTGGGGGCTGGTTCTCCTGGCTGTGGCCTGATAGCTGGAAGGGAGAAGATTCAGAACCTGCTGGCACAGGGACAGACAGGACTCTTGGCCATGAAGACGAACAAAAGGGGCCTGACTCATACAAGGCATCATCAGAACCACCACCTGAACAGAACGGGACAAAGAGGCCTGTCTGGGTATGGAATTGACGGGGAATCCTTCCAACTGAAAGACCGGGCCTGCGGGTTATTTCCTTCTTCCCAGAGTCACTCTTAACCGGATCAGCCTGCTCCCCCTGTAAACGGAGATCAGTGTGGTATCTCCCGGCTTGTACTGTTTGAGCTTTCTTATCACGTCGGCATCACTCTTTATATCACTCCTGCCCATGGCAACAATGATATCTCCACCTACTGGATAGACCCTGTTTCCAAGGCATAAGGTCTTCTCTGATCCCCTTAGCCCGGCCTTTTCTGCAGGCCCGCCCTTTGAAACCTCTGTTATCAACGCCCCTCTTGATACAGGAAGCCCGAGGAAAGAGGCAAGTGAAGGGGTTACGGACACCAGGCTTGCCCCAAGCCAGGCCCGCTTGACCTCTCCATCCTTTATGATACAGGACACCACCCACTTGACAGTTGATACCGGAATAGCAAAACCGGCCTGAGGCTTCCCCCCTGCCCTGCCCATGAGTGAACATGCTGTCATACCGATGACATGGCCGCTGCTGTCAAAAAGCGCCCCTCCGTCCAGTACCCTTGCAAACGGCCGGTCAATCTGGACCACATCGTAAAGCAGCCCCCCCTCTGTTGTCATCAAGGTCCTGGGCCCGCTGCCCACCATGCCAGAGGCAGCCATGAGCATCTCTCCCCCCTCTGTCCTTCCAAGGGCAAGCACATCCTGACCAATCAGCAGTCTGCGCTGGGAGGCAAACTGGACCAGGGGAAGGGCCTTTACCACCTTTTGAGGTGCCTGGACAGAGAGTACGGCAATACCGGTTTCTGCATCTTCTCCCATGAAGATGGCAGGCCAGGTGGTACCATCCCATAGCACCACCTCCACGGCATGCCTGTCAGCGATCACCCTGCTCAACGTGGCTACGTGCCCCTGGGCATCCACCACAAACCCTGACCCCGTCCCCTTGTCTGCCTGGGGGGATACCAGATCCCCCGCATTTAGGACCGTGCTGTTGACACCCACCACAGAGGACGACAGTGTCTTTATGAGGCGTATACGCGTCCTCTCATCCATGGCCCTGCACTGTGTGCCCGGCCAGAGTACAAAGAGGATCATGAACAACAGGGATAACTGCCCCACGACCTCCACACACTGAAGACGTCTCATGTCTGTCCTCCGAGAAGAAGCGCTGAGGCCACTACAGCGGCCAGGACCAGCCTGTATATCACAAACGGATAAAAGGTATGACGCCGAAGGTAGTGCATAAGAAAGGCGATCACTGCATAACCGGACACAGCGGCTGCCACAAAACCTGTAAAGTACTCAACACCAGGGACTGTGCCACCGGTCTCAAACAGTTTTTTGACCTCGTACAACCCGGCACCGGCAATAATGGGGGCAGACAGGAGAAAGGAAAATCTTGCTGCCTCTGCACGACTGAAACCGAGAAACATGGCACCTGTCATGGTGATACCACTTCTTGATGTGCCAGGCACCACTGCAAGGGCCTGACACGTCCCTACCACAAGGGCATCCATGAGCCTCATGTCACTGACCTTTTTCCTGTTGGATGCCATACGCTCTGCAAGGGCAAGTAGCAGGGCCACGGCAGAGAGTGTGAACACCACAACCCAGGGGGAGCGCAGCACAGAGGAGACTATATCTTCCAGGAGATATCCCACCACTGCACCGGGGATAGTTCCTGCCATAATGTACATGAACAGGCGCCTGTCTGCCGCCCTGTTCCCTGCCTTGCTGAAGAGAGAGAGCAGCATGTCCATCCAATCCCTGTAAAAAAACCCAAGTACAGCGAGAAGTGTACCCAGGTGCAAGGTCACATCAAAGGCAAGTGGCACATCTGACAGGCCCATAAAATGTTCCGCAAGGATGAGGTGCCCGGAACTGGACACAGGAAGAAACTCTGTGACGCCCTGAAGGATACCAAGGAAAACGGCTTCAAAATTGGTCATCTGTTATTGTTCCTGTTAGGATAGGTAGCATCTATAAATGGCCCCCTTGTACCTATAGATATCTACAATCAAGATCAAGATCAAGCGGGATTCAGTTCCACAGGACAAGCATAGTGCAGCCCACCTGCTGCTTCAACCCGGAAACTATTTCCTGAATTGAGCGTTTCAAATCATGGGAAATACTGTTTTATCTTTAATTACAGCAAGTTAATGCTGTTTTTTTGTAAAATTACCCCTAACCCAATGGGTTTGATGTAACTGTTTTGCTTTCCACATAATTTGAAACCACTGCAGGATTCCCAATTTCTCATGATCTGCTGCCTCGGAGTCTTCGCTTACCTGTTGGATACTTGAAGTACAACAGTACGTCGGCGTATCCTCCCCCTTGCATCCCATGCAAACTTGGGAATCGCTCAATTTAGGTATTTTTAACATCGACCATACTACATGACATTTGGAGACAGAGGCAATTGACAAAGATTAATGGTGCTCTTACACATAATTTTGACCACGGACAAACACCTCATAAATAAGGGCTTGCAACTGATGAGCTTTAAAAGCATGATAAAAAAATACCATCTGTCGTCTCCGTATCCTGTAACATGAACATTGGTAAAACCCATGCGCTCAAAACCTTACCCCTGCGGCACACTGATAATGGCCGGCATCAAAAGCACCACACTTAATGCCGAAACGATAAGCCTGATCCGTGATTATGGTATTGGTAACTTCATAATATTCAAGAGAAATGTCTCAGAAGGAGCGGACTCCCTTAAAAGGCTGTGCGAAGACCTTAAAGATACGTGCGACCGCGCCGGACTTCCCCCACCCATAATCGGTGTGGACCAGGAGGGTGGTAGTGTGCAGCGTCTTGGCCCACCTCTCTGGGACAGCCTGCCATCTGCATCTACCACAGGAACTGCCCCCAACCCTCAGGAGGCAGTGGCAGAACTCGCAAGCCGGGCAGGTGCCATGCTGAATGCAGCAGGAATCAACATGAACCTGGCGCCTGTCCTGGATATTGCAGGGCCTGCGGCCAAAGGTGTACTCAGGGGACGCTGTTTCGGCTCTGATCCCAAGGCAGTAGCCCAGGCAGGAGTCTGGTACATTCGCACCATTCAGGGGCTCTCCATCGCAGCAGTAGCCAAACACTTTCCTGGCATAGGCATGGTACTGGTAGACCCTCACCTTCAAAGACCGGTAGTGGACGCAGATCCAGACACTGTAGCCGCCCAGCTCACACCATTCAGACTGGCCATAAACGCAGGGGTCAGTGCAGCAATGACATCCCATGTGATATTTCCTGCCCTGGACAGCAAGTACCCTGCAACATGCTCAAGGGCCATTGCCCATGACCTGCTCCGCAAGGAGATGGGCTTTCAGGGTGTACTCCTTACCGATGACATGGAGATGGGGGGTATCACGGAGCATGGTACAGTTGAGGAGGCGGCAGCAATGGCATTCCTTGCTGGCCATGACCTGCTGTTGGTATGCCACAGGCCAGATCGTATAAAGGCCACGGTACGCAAGATACAGGCCATATGCAAACAGGACGGCACTGCCAGAAAGAGGCTCGATGCATCACTTGAGCGCATACACCAGCTCAGAAAAAAATTCTGCTCACAGGGCAACCCGGCCTGAATGCCGATTGCACGTACATGGACCAGCAACTATACTGTTCTTCAACATCCCGTAGGGACACGGCCACAGATCATGTACTGCACAAACATTACCAGGGTACTCACATGGACCATACTGCAGGGCACATGAAATACGGAAGCAATTGACAGAGGCGCCCTGTAGCATGCACATGGACTAACTAATGAAAAAAAGATTCAAGCATATCTCACAACAGGCCCTGCTGTGGCTAAGGATGAGGCGTGTACTCATTCTCGCCATACCTACCGGCATTATCGCAGGTCTGGGCTCGGTGCTGTTCTACACTGTCCTGGACATCTCGCACACCTTTTTCCTCGATTACCTGGCAGGTTACAGACCGGAAGGCCCTGGAGGGGAGCACCCCATACTTGGGCACACCACCACAGAGTTTGTTCGCTGGATGCTCATAGTGGTCCCTACTGTAGGTGGCCTGCTCGCAGGCTGGCTCATATACACCTTTGCCCCTGAGGCAGAAGGGCACGGAACAGACGCAGCCCTTGAGGGGTATCATTTCAGAAATGCCATAATCAGACACAGGATCCCCATAATCAAGACCATAGCCTCTGCCCTTACCATAGGTTCTGGCGGCTCAGGTGGTCGTGAGGGGCCAATCGCCCAAATTGGTGCAGGCTTTGGCTCCATAATTGCTCAGAAACTGGGGCTTTCTGCCCAGGAAAGACGGGTCCTGATGATGGCAGGCATGAGTGCGGGAATCGGCTCCATATTCCATGCCCCGCTTGCCGGTGCCATATTTGCCGCAGAGATCCTCTACCGCGACATAGACATGGAATATGAACTCCTTGTGCCCTCAGCCATCACATCTGTAATAGCCTACTGTGTATTCTCCCTGTTTTTTGGCTTCACCACCCTGTTCTCCACTCCCTACATGGCATTTGAACATGCCACAGAACTCATGCCCTACACCATACTTGCGGTGATCGTCGCCATGGCCGCGGGCATCTACTCCAGGATATTCTATGGTATCAGGGACCTGTTCGTTGCCCTGCCCATATGGCCCCATTTGAAACCGGCCCTGGGAGGACTGTTTACCGGGCTCATAGGTTACTTTCTGCCTGATGCCATATACACAGGCTACGGTGTACTGCAGCAGGGGCTTGAAGGGGAACTGGGGATAAAGATACTCCTCATGGTGGCAGTGGCCAAGATATTCACCACATCCTTCAGCATTGCATCAGGCGGCAGTGGCGGTGTATTCGGACCATCTGTGGTCATTGGCGGGGCGCTTGGCGGAGCAGTTGGCCTGTTCCTAAAGACCATATGGCCCCAGCTCATACCCTACCCACAGGCATATGTAATCGTAGGCATGGCCGGCTTCTTTGCCTCTGCGGCAAGCACCCCGTTCTCAACTGTGATAATGGTCAGCGAGATGACAGGAAACTATGATCTCCTGCTGCCAGCGGTCTGGGTCTCCACCCTGGCATTTCTTTTGAAGAGCAAATACGGCATATACGAAAAACAGTTGACCACACGCTATGATACGCCTATTCACCATGCAGACTTCCTGCTTGGTATCCTGAGCAGGCTTACCGTTCATGAGCTGGTTCAGCGTTACACCACCATGAACTTCGAACCTGTAAAAAAGGACATGCCGCTTCGCGAGATAATCAAGATCATGTCCCGGTCCCCCTACTCCACATTTCCCGTAATCAATGACAAGGGAGAGTATACAGGTGTAATTCCGGCACTCAAGGTCAGGGCAGCAGTGGTGGAGTTTGGCCTTAACAGCCACATCAGGGCATCAGACCTGGTAGAGGAGCGGGATGCGGTCTATCTGTGGGAGTCCCTTGCCACTGCCCTTACAAGGATGGCTGAAGAGGGCACAGACGAGCTTGTGATATTGCTTGACAGGAATACAAAAAAGGTGGGGGGCATACTCAGCAGGGCAGATATCCTGAGGGCCTATGACCAGGTAGTGGCAAAACAGAGACAGTAACTATGGCTCATAGGGAAGTATCCCTGTGTATCCCACACCCCTGATACCTTGTGCACACCGACACACCATTGGCATGATTCTTCTTGACATCGCTTCCCTACCATGGGATGATCCCTGTGTATGGTCATCTCTCCCGGAATATAATCAGCAACCGGCAAGATAGAGACATTGCGATTTAATAGCGCAAAGTATACCTGTCTGCAACAATCCCACAACATACACAGATAATCATCACAATAACCAGAAAACGAACATGAAGCTGTGGGCTCCCACGTATGGCTACAGCGGTCCCTTCATGCCTTTCATGTTGTATATCAAACGAACTGGATGACAACCAGGCTCATCCGCAATTTACCGACAAACCTGATACCATAGTTGCCCTATTACTCCAGGGCACGCAAACATACAGAGATAGATACCAATGATCCTTGTTATAAATTCCGGCAGTTCCTCCGTTAAATTTCAGCTATTCGGAGTACCAGACCTCGCGGTAATTGCCACAGGCATGGTTGAAGAGATAGGAAAGCCAACAGGACATGCGCACATCATCTGTCCGGACAGTGCGGGCGAAAATCGGAAAATCGAACGGGAATGTGCCGTTCCAGGCCACAAGGAGGCCATGGAGGTCATGGCCTCACTCCTCACAGAGACAGGCCATGATATAAACCAGGTCACAGGCATAGGCCACAGGGTGGTCCATGGCGGGGAATCCTTCAGGAAACCCCTGATCATAGACAGAAAGGTCCTTGATGCCATTGAAGAGCTTGTGCCCCTTGCGCCACTTCACAACCCTGCAAACCTCACGGGCATCAGGATAGCCATGGAACGGGCCCCTGACACACCCCAGGTTGCGGTGTTTGATACCGCCTTTCACCAGACCATACCTGAACATGCCTATCTCTATGCGCTGCCCTATGACCTGTACACTGACTACAGGGTAAGGAGATACGGCTTCCATGGTACATCGCACCATTATGTCTCCAAACAGGCCGCACGCTTCATGGACATTCCGTACCACAGGGCAATGATCATCACCCTGCACCTTGGAAACGGTGCAAGCGCCGCTGCCATAAAACATGGCCAGTGCGTGGACACCTCGATGGGGCTCACCCCCCTGGAGGGCCTGATCATGGGCACAAGGTCCGGAGACATCGATCCTGCCATACTGTTCTATCTGAGCAGGCAGGCCGGCATGGACATCGAGGCCCTTGATCGGCTCCTGAACAGGGAGAGTGGACTCAAGGGCATATGCGGCGAAAACGACATGCGCACCATCACCGAGAAGGCAGATCAGGGTGACAGACAGGCCCGGCTTGCCTTAGAGATGTTCTGCTACCGGATCAGAAAGTACATTGGCGCATATCTTGCCGCCCTTGGCGGTGCTGACTGCATAGTATTCACCGGGGGAATCGGCGAGAATTCTCCTGTTGTAAGGCATCTCTGCTGCCAGGGGCTTGACGGGCTTGGAATCCGTATTCATGATGATAGAAACCGTGCCACCGCAAACGGTATCAGAAAGATCAGCAAGGACGACAGCCCGGTTACACTACTGGTGGTGCCCACTGACGAAGAGCTTGAGATAGCGAGCCAGACACTGAAGCTGATTGCGGACAGGTAGTTATCCAGTCTTTAAGAAGACACAATCAGAACCATGTCACTGTTGCTACGGCCCTTGCTGACAGGGCCCTGACACCGATACCCAAAGCCCCCTTTGGACAAAAGGACAAACTGCCGGCAAGCTGCCGGCCCATGACAATAAATCATTCATGAAAACACTACCTTCACACAAGACAAAACTGGTATGCACCATTGGGCCTGCCTCTGACTCACCGGACATGCTCCAAAAGATGATCATGGCCGGCATGAGCGTTGCCAGGCTGAACTTCTCGCATGGAGATTTTGACACCCACGCAGAGGTCATCAGAAAAATCAGGGCTGCGTCTGAGGCCACAGACAGGCGGGTTGCAATCATGGCAGATCTCCCAGGCCCCAAGATGCGCATTAAAGATTTTGAAAAGGAACCTGTCCTGCTTGAAAAGGGAGCGCACTTCACGCTTACCGCCCGGGAAGTAACAGGCACGGACGAGATCGTCTCCATGACCATGAAAGAACTGCCAGAGGCAGTGAAAAAGGGAGACATCCTGTTTCTGAATGACGGACTTATACAGCTTCGTGTGGAAAGAGTTCAGGGGCCAGACATTATCTGCACAGTGGTGGTTGGAGGTGAGCTTCGCTCCAGGAAGGGACTCAACATACCGGGCATCAGGCTTGCCTCCAGTGCCTTCACACCTCGTGACAGGGAGTGTATGGAGTTTGCCCTGTCTCAGGGTGTGGATGCTGTGAGCCAGTCATTTGTAAGCAGCGCGCAGGACATAAAAGATGTACGCAGGGCAGCAGCCGATATGGGGCACAGCCCGTTCATCATTGCCAAGATAGAGAGATCAAGGGTTATCGAAGAGATAGACCAGATCATCAGCGCATCGGATGGAATAATGGTGGCAAGGGGAGACCTTGGGGTGGAAATGCCCATAGAACAGATTGCCATTGCCCAGAAGCACATTACCAGGCGGGCTAACATCCAGGGCAAACCCGTAATCACTGCCACACAGATGCTGGAATCCATGACCCACAACCGCAGGCCCACCAGGGCTGAGGCCACTGATGTGGCAAACGCCATACTGGACGGCACAGACGCTGTGATGCTCTCTGAGGAGTCTGCCATGGGGGACTTTCCCCTTGAGGCAGTTGAGATGCTTGCCAGGATTGCCAGGGCCACTGAACCATATATTCACAGGGGTCAGTTCATGCAACCTGTGATCTCAAAAGAGGACATGCGCACCGTGGATATAATTGCCTCAAGCGTGGATAACATAATTCACAACATGAACATAGCCTCGGTTTTCTGCCCCACGGACAGCGGGGCAACGGCAAGGAGTGTCACACGGTTTCGCCTGCCATGCTGGATATTTGCTCCAAGTACCAGCCAGGCCACGTGCCAGGGACTCATGTTCTCTTATGGCGTATGGCCAATCTACCGTTCGGACAAACCCATCCACTGGGCTGATATCGTTCGCAAGTACGCTAAAGAATTTGCACAGGGAGATGGCTCAGCCATTGTGACAGAAGGTCCCTCCAGGCACCATCCGGATGCGGAGCACAGGATCGAAATCGTCACCTTGCAAAAATAGCCAACTCTGCCCTGACCAATCATTATACCGCAGTCACCTACTGATGAGGTACTGCACAGGAGACCAAGATATGAGTAGCTGGAAACCTTCTTCCCCCAAGGATGCCAAGGAAAAATTCGACCATAGAGAGATAAACGAACTGAAACGGGCCTTTGCCTACAACCTGTTCTACAACCAGGGCAGGCCCCTTGAGGCTGCCACTCTAAACGACTTCTACATGGCTGTGGCCCACACGGTCAGAGACCGTATGCAGCACCTGTTTATAAACTCCATCGAAAACCTGCTGGACAACAGGACCAGGGTGGTGTGCTATCTGTCCGCAGAGTTCCTTATGGGGCCTCACCTGGCCAACAACCTCATAAACCTCGGCATGTACAGCAAAGTCGCAAAGGCCCTTGAAGAGACCGGTCTTGACCTTAAAGAGATCATTGACCATGAGGTGGAACCAGGCCTTGGTAACGGCGGACTGGGCCGGCTGGCTGCGTGCTACCTCGACTCCCTCGCCACCCTTGAAGTGCCGGCAATAGGCTACGGGATGCGCTATGAGCACGGCATGTTCCATCAGACCATCGAGGATGGCTGGCAGAAGGAGCTTGCCGACATGTGGCTCCACTACGGAAACCCCTGGGAGATCAAGAAGCCTGACATCTCCTATGAGATAGGATTTGGCGGACATACCGAGGCCTACCACGACGATCAGGGCAGATACAGGGTGCGCTGGGTGCCTGCACGCATGGTCAACGCAGTGGCATATGACACGCCCATACCTGGCTACAAGGTAAACACCGTAAACCTCCTCCGCCTCTGGAGTTCAGAGGCAGTGGATTCCTTTGACTTTGAAGATTTCAACGTGGGAGACTACTTTGGCGCCATAGAGGAGAAGGTCAAGGCAGAGAATATCACCAAGGTACTCTATCCCAATGACGAACAGTGCCAGGGCAAGCGACTAAGGCTTGAGCAGCAGTACTTCTTCGTGTCCGCGTCCCTTCAGAACATGATCTCCATGCACCTCATGTGGAACGACAGCCTGGACAACTTTGACCAGGGCTTTGCCGCACAGCTCAACGACACCCACCCTGCAGTGGCCGTCCCGGAGCTCATGCGCCTGCTCATGGACATACACCACATGGACTGGGACAAGGCATGGGACATCACCACCAGGACCCTCTCATACACCAACCACACCCTGCTGCCAGAGGCTCTGGAGAAGTGGCCAATGCCCCTGTTCGCATCCCTGCTGCCACGGCACCTTGAGATAATCTTTGAGATCAACCGCCGCTTCTTAGATGAGGTGAGGGTAAAATTCCCCCATGATGAGGGCAGGATCAGCAGGATGTCCATCATCGAGGAGACTGGCAGCAAGTTCATCCGCATGGCTAACCTGGCATGTGTGGGCACCCATGCCATAAACGGTGTGGCCGCCATCCACACCCGGCTTCTAAAGGAATACACCCTTAACGACTTTCACACCATGTGGCCGGGAAAGATCACCAACAAGACAAACGGCGTCACCCCAAGGCGCTGGATGGTGGTGAGCAATCCCAGGCTGGCATCACTCATAACAGACGCCATTGGTGACGGATGGATAAAGGACCTGTATGAGCTGCGCAAGCTGGAAAAATTCGTGGACGATTCGGCATTCCGTGACGCGTGGCTGCAGGTACAGGAGGACAACAAGGCGGACGTCGCGGACATGGCAGCGGAGCATGGCATCATGATTGACCCTGCCTCCATGTTCGACGTCCAGGTGAAACGTATCCACGAATACAAACGCCAGCACCTGAACGTACTGCACATAATCACCCTGTACAACAGGCTAAAGGCCAACCCCAACTTAGATATAGCCCCGCGTTCATTCGTATTCGGCGGCAAGGCAGCCCCTGGCTACTTCATGGCCAAGCTCATCATAAAACTCATAAACTCGGTTGCGCACGTCATAAACAATGACAAGCAGGTCTCTGACAGGCTGAAGGTCTTCTTCCTCCCCAATTACAACGTAAAGACCGGTCAGACAGTCTATCCAATGGCCGACCTGTCAGAACAGATATCCCTCGCAGGCAAGGAGGCGTCAGGAACGGGAAACATGAAGTTCTCCATGAACGGGGCCCTTACCATAGGGACACTGGACGGCGCAAACGTGGAGATACGGGAAGAGGTCGGGGCAGAAAACTTCTTCCTCTTTGGTCTTACTGTCAAGGAGGTGATGGAACTCAAGGCCCAGGGTTACAATCCGCGTGACTACTATGAGGCAGACGACGAGCTGCGTGCTGCCATAGATACAATAAACTCCGGTCTGTTTTCAAATGGTGACACAGAGCTGTTCAGGCCCCTGGTTGACTCCCTGCTCTTTCACGACGAATACATGCTCTTTGCCGACTACCGCTCATACATTGACTGTCAGGACCGAGTGGGCCAGGCCTACATGGACATAGACGGCTGGACACGCATGTCCATTCTCAACACGGCCAGGATGGGCAAATTCTCCTCTGACCGTTCCATAAAGGAGTACTGTGAGGAGATATGGCATGTAAAACCCAACCCGGTGAAGCTCAAATGGACCAAGATACCCGAAGAGGGCATTGTATTCAGACATAGGGAAGGGGCATAACGGACAATGGAAAAGAAAAGACTTAAACCGTGTGATTTTGTCATATTCGGCGTCCTCGGTGACCTGTCAAGACGAAAGCTCATCCCATCGCTCTACCAGTTGGACAGGGCAGGCCTCATTGACCCTGACACACGCATACTCGGCGTTGCAAGGCATGACCTGACACAGGAGGAGTTCCTGGAGAAGGTCCATGAAAGCCTTGAACAGTTTCTGAAAGGTCAGATTGACCCGGAAGTGGCCAGTCGGCTGGAGAGCAGGTTCATCTATGTAAAGATCGACCTCTCCAAGCTGGATGAATTCAGCATACTGAAGGATACTGTTGACCTTGAACACAGGATCATGGTGAACTATTTTGCCGTACCTCCCTCAATATACGGTTCCATCTGCAAGGGGCTTGCCTCAGCAGGGGTCGTCAACGAGGAAACCAGGGTCGTGCTTGAAAAACCCATTGGCCGTGACCTGGAATCATCCAGGGCAATAAACGACGCGGTTGCTGAGGTATTTGACGAGACCCAGGTATTCCGCATAGACCACTATCTTGGCAAGGAGACAGTACTGAACCTGCTGGCCCTGCGCTTTGCCAACTCCATCTTCACCACCAACTGGGACCACAACACCATTGATCACGTGCAGATAACCGTGGCTGAGGAGGTGGGTATAGAAGGCCGTTGGGGCTACTTCGACCAGTCCGGTCAGCTCAGGGACATGGTGCAGAACCACCTGCTGCAGATACTGACCCTGGTAGCCATGGAACCCCCTGTAAACCTTGACGGAGACAGCATAAGGAACGAAAAGATCAAGGTGCTCAAGGCCCTGAGGCCCATAACCATTGACAATGTGGAAGAGTGTACGGTGCGGGGCCAGTACACGGCAGGCTTTCTGAAAGGCGGACCTGTACCTGGCTACCTCGAGGAGGAGGGAGGGAACCCCCACTCCACCACAGAGACATTCGTTGCGCTTAGGGTGGACATAGACAACTGGAGGTGGGCAGGAGTCCCGTTCTACCTGCGTACAGGAAAGCGCATGGTGACAAAACGATCTGAGGTGGTGATCTACTTCAAACACCTGCCTCACAACATATTCGTGGAGAGCTATCGAAGGCTCCCGCCCAACAAGCTGGTAATCCGCCTTCAGCCTGATGAGGGCGTGGAGATAGAGATGCTGAACAAGATACCGGGCATTGGCCTTGGCATCAAACTCCAGAAGACCAGGCTGGATCTCAGCTTCTCCGAGGCGTTCAAGGACGAACGCATCCCGGACGCATATGAGAGGCTGCTTCTCGAGACCATGCAGGGAGACCAGTCCCTGTTCATACACCGTGACGAGGTGGAACGCGCGTGGCGCTGGATCGACTCCATCCAGGACGCATGGAGCCTACAGAACGAGCCTCCCAAGCCCTATCCTGCAGGCACCTGGGGACCGGTTGCCTCAGTGGCCCTGCTTGCCAGGGACGGGCGTGAGTGGGAGGAGTAGGCAATGGACGCAACAGAAAATGGGGTAAGAGTGAAAAAGTTCCATGATGCCGAAGAACTTGCAGAAAGTCTGTCCGCGTATGTTGCCCAGAGGCTGAAAGAGGCCATTGCCAAACGCGGCCATGGCGTCCTTGTGGTCTCAGGCGGGAGCACTCCGCTTCCCCTGTTTGAACACCTCTCCGCACAGGACATACCGTGGGAAAAGGTCTTCATCACCCTTGCGGACGAACGCTGGGTGGAACCTGATGATGCAGACAGCAACGAGCGTCTGGTACGGAATCATCTCTTAAAAAACAAGGCAGCCAGGGCGCGTTTCATCGGTCTCAAGACAGATGGGGCCTCTGCGGAACAGGGTGAGGTAACCTGCGGAAAGAGACTGCGGGATATCCCCGTTCCCTTTGACATTGTAATACTTGGCATGGGCAGTGACGGTCACACCGCATCCCTGTTCCCCAACGCTTCAAGGCTTGCAGATGCCACTGCCATGGACAGCGGCAGGCGATGCATGGCCATTACCCCTGTCACCGCCCCTCACGAGAGGATGACCCTTACACTTCCAGCCCTGCTGAACTCCAGGGAGATCATACTTCACATAACAGGAGAGAAAAAGTGGCAGGTCTATGAAAAGGCTGCAGCAAAAGGACCTGAGGCCCAAATGCCCATCAGGTACATCCTGCGCCAGAAACAGGTGCCAGTAACCGTATGGTGGGCACCGTGATCCCACATACTATACGAGGCAAGCGATGAACAAGACTGTCAAAAAGATCACAGACCGAATAGTTGAAAGAAGCAGGCCACACCGTGAAAAATTCCTTATGCACATGGAGGCTGCCAACGCGGACATGCCATTCAGGCACACCATCCCGTGCAGCAACCTGGCACATGACATCGCGGCATGCCCTGCCGGCTGCAAGGCCACGCTGTTCGACAAGTCAACCCCAAACATAGGAATCATCTCAGGCTACAACGACCTGCTCTCTGCCCACCATACCTTCAAGGACTATCCCGAGATTCTTATGGAGGCAGTAGCAGAGGCAGGGGGGGCAGCACAGTTCGCAGGTGGCGTGCCTGCCATGTGTGACGGAGTCACGCAGGGAGAGCCGGGCATGGACCTGAGCCTGCTGAGCCGCGATGTCATTGCCATGTCCACGGTGATTGCCCTGTCCCACAACGTCTTTGACGCAGGCATACTGCTGGGTATATGCGACAAGATATTTCCAGGCATGCTGATGGGTGCCCTTCAATTTCCCCACCTGCCCTTTATATTCGTGCCAGGCGGCCCCATGACATCAGGACTTCCCAACAGAGAGAAAAACCGCATCAGGGAACTCTACGCCCAGGGAAAGATAAGCCGTGACGAACTACTTGAGGCAGAGACCAAATCCTATCACAGTGAGGGGACCTGCACATTTTACGGCACGGCAAACTCAAACCAGCTCATTGCGGAGATGATGGGCCTGCACCTGCCAGGCTCCACATTTATCAACCCGGGCACTCCCATTCGCCACGCCCTGACCCGTGAAGCCGCCCGCCGCATCACCACAATGACACATCTTGGCACCAACTACACCCCTATCGGCAGGATAGTGTCGGAAAAGTCGGTGGTAAACGCAATTGTCGGCCTGCTTGCCACAGGTGGCTCCACCAACCAGACCCTTCACCTCGTGGCAGAGGCAAGGGCCGCAGGTGTAAGGATCAACTGGGATGATTTTGAAGAACTTTCTGATGCTGTCCCACTGATTGTGCGGATATACCCCAACGGTCCAGGGGACATCAACTCATTCCAAGAGGCAGGGGGCATGGCCCTTCTGTTCAGGGAACTCCTTGAAGGAGGTCTCCTGCATGAAGACGTAATAACAGTGGCAGGCAAGGGGCTATCTGCCTACACCAAGGCACCAGTACTCAAAGACGGGCTGTTAGAATGGGAAGAGGGGCCTGTAAAGGCCTCAGACCCTGCTGTCATCAGTTCAGTCAAGGAGCCGTTCCTGCCTGAAGGTGGTCTAAGGGTCCTTGGCGGAAACCTTGGTCGCGGCATCATGAAGATATCTGCCCTTTCAGACGGCATAAACACCATGGTAGAGGCACCGGCAATGGTGTTCAACAGTCAGGAAGAGCTCTTGGATGCATTCCAGCAGGGGAAACTGGACAGGGACCTCGTGGCCGTGGTGCGTTTTCAGGGACCGCGCGCCAACGGCATGCCTGAACTCCACAAGCTCATGACCCCGCTTTCCATAGCGATGGACCGGGGCTACAGGGTGGGCCTTGTGACTGACGGCAGGCTCTCCGGCGCATCTGGCAAGGTACCGTTTGTAATCCATCTGTCACCTGAGGCTGCCACTGGCGGACTGCTGGCCAAGGTCAAGGACGGAGACATCATAAGGATGGATGCGAAGACAGGCACACTGGAACTCATTGTTGAAAAACAGGAGATCGACAGGCGCATGTCCGCAGCCCCTGACCTGAAGGCACACCGTTCAGGAATGGGAAGACAGATTTTCGCGCCTCTGCGCATGCAGGTACTCGAGGCCGAAAGAGGCGCATGCTCCATATTTTCGTATGAGAACGAATAACAAAGCCTCTCTCTTCAGGGGTGAAACACATCACCCCTGAAAGGGCCTTTCACCTTCTACGCCTTACAACAAATCCTTGCCATCCACATCCCCGTCTCCCTGCTGATCCTCCGCAGGGTTGTAGTTCTCATCTCCTGAAACAGTACCAAAGGCCCTTGCCATGGTGCCTGCAGGCGCGGTTCCATGCACCACGTCCGCTATGAATCTCGCAAATATCGGCCCTGCTGTCTCATTGGCAAGGGTATTGGGATGGGAATCAGTACCTGTATGACTCCTCTCGTACTCATAACACAGGCAGTACTGCTGCCCTTCAGGCGGGGCAGGCCGTTTCTCCGCAACGATTCCGAAAAAATCAAATATGAAGATATTGGGATGTGATTTCCCGTCCTCAGTAAGGAAGTCCCTCTTCACCCACTCAACAAACTGGTGGGCCCGCGCGGCCTGATCAGGATTCGTTGCCAGCCGGTGCAGGGGCACCAGGGTCCATATGATGAACTTGGTACCAGGATACCGGTCCATTTCACCACGCAGGGCACGGTACTGGGCCTTGTAGTTCTCAAGGCTCTTGCGTGACGATGTAACATCAGGCGTTCCGGTATCCGGAAGGATTGCCGCCCCTGGAAAACAGTGCTTGAATATAATCACGTCATACGCTGCGGCCATGTTCCCAAGGCACTCCATATTCGGATTACCTGGCTGACACTTCCCGTTTATCCACAGATTCCAGTAGTCATACGGATAGTTTGCCCATGGATAGCCATTTGTTGGGTATGCCCTTTCGGTGATCTCTATATCAGGGTCATATGTATGCAGCCAGTGGGGGACATTGCCTTCATTATAGACATTGGCACCGGTTGAATGGTGCAGGAACAGCACCCTGGCCCCTGTTGCCATGACATCAAGGGGAATTACGGCAAAAACCAACAGACACAAAAAGGCAACTAACTGTTTTTTCATATCTTACTTTCCTCTATACATTTAGAAGTAATAAAATAGGCGGATAAATTGTGGACCTGTGCCACGCAGCAGGCCGATACAACAAACAACCATGGACACCATTCTACAAGCAAACCACGTACCCAAAATCAACATGGAGCAAATGCGGCATCAGCCTTACCTGCCCTGCCCAAGCATCCACACCCTGGGGAGCCATTCCGCAAGGTCCCCTGCGAGCCACCCCCATGGTCCCCTGGCTGACGCAAGCATATCACCTGCAAGGCCGTGGGCGCACACACCAATCCTTGCAGCATCCCAAGGAGTATAACCCTGACATAGCAGGGCACCTATCATGCCGCTCAACACATCGCCCATGCCGCCTGTCCCCATACCTGAGTTGCCAGTCATATTTATACATATTTTCCCGTCAGGCGATGCAGTCACCGTCCGGGCCCCCTTCAGCACCACCACAGCGCCGGTCCTAACGGCAAGCCCAAGCGCCGATTCAAGCCTGTCCGCCTGGACCTGTTCAACACTGCAACCGCAGAGCCTCGCCATCTCCCCTGGGTGAGGGGTAAGCACAAGAGAACCGCAGCATCCCCCTGAAAACTCATCCATCGCCTCGGCCATGGCAGTAAGAGCATCGGCATCAACCACCACAGGGATATCCACCTGCTTCAACAGCCTGCGTACAAGTTCCCTGGTATCTGCGTGCAGCCCCAATCCCGGGCCCATGACCATGGCCTTCTTCCTGTCCAAGGCCCTGACTATCTCCTCACACGCAGGCAGAGACGGCGTACCGTCCCCTGTCTCAGGAAGGGCATGGGTCATGGCCTCTGTGAGCTTTGTGGCAAGCACGGTCTGGGAAGAAACTGCACAGGCAACTGTTACAAGCCCTGCCCCTGAATGAAGAGCGCCTTCAGCCGCAAGATCCGCGGCTCCGGTCTTTCCGCGGGATCCACCCACTATGAGCACATGGCCAAAGGTACCCTTGTGGCCAGAGTGGGGCCGGGACCTGAGATGGCTCACAAACTCATCCCTTCCCCAGGTCTCTGTCGTGACACCGGCCTTATCCACCAAAAAACCGGGGATACCTATCTCCACCACGTGCAGCACGCCTGTATAGTCGCAGCCTGGCCACGTCACATGACCTATCTTTGGCAATGCCATTGTGCAGGTAATATCGGCACGGACGGCATGTCCAAGGGGATGTCCCGTATCGGCAGACAGGCCTGACGGGATGTCAACTGCTGCCACCTGGGCCCTGCTCCTGTTCATGAACCTTACCGCCCTTGCAAACCTGCCCTCCAGGGGCCTGCTTAGGCCAGTACCAAACATGGCGTCCACTATCACACCGGCATCTTCAAACATGGCCTGCATGTCTATCAGAAAAGACTCCTCAAGACAGTATGTTATGGGGATACGGAGGGCCTTAACAATCTCCAGATTGACCAGGGCATCCCCCCTGAACTTGTCCTCAGGGGCAAGGAGAATAATCGCCGTCTCAACACCTGCCTGAACCAGGTGACGGGCTATCACGAAACCATCACCACCGTTATTGCCAGGGCCTGCCACTATCAGCGCTCCCTTTGCCGCAAGTTCAGAAGCATAAGTAGACATTATTATCTCGGCAGTACCACGCCCCGCGTTCTCCATGAGCAAAAGGCCGTGAATACCCAGATCCTCAATAGTCTGTCTGTCAAGTGCCTGCATCTGTTTTGCTGTTACAACCTTCATGTCACTGATTCCCCTTTTCAACTGTTGCTTGCCAATGACGCCAGCGGGTGCCACCCGGTACAGAGCGCATAACCAGACCCGCCACCCAACCTGATAGAGCCTTCAGACCATAACATATATCGCATGTAAGGTGCCATAGCCCTATACGAGCATATACCCTCGCTCTCACACAGCCACGAAGTAACAGCTTGATTTAAAAGGTATTCACACCCTACATCGTCCCTGAATGCCCTTCTCCTTCAGGCATGAATGGCCCCATGTCAGCTTTTTTCCCAAGCAGTGCGTGAATATCCTTTCTCACAGGACAGGCACAGATACGAGTGGGCCTGTCTGTTCGGCAACAGGGATATCCGAAAGCAACAACCTAAAAACCAGACAGGATGAAAGGAGATCATCATGAAACACAACACCTCATGGAAAACATGCACAGTGGTTATCAGCACATGCCTAACCGCCCTTCTGTCACTGCCGTTACTGGCAATATCAGCAGACAATACGGCAAATGATACTGCCGGGGCGAAAACGGAGGCTGTAACCATACCGGAAACAGTTGACATCAACCTTCAGCAGCAGTGCCCGGGACTCAAGGGACTTCATAAAGACAAGAAACAGGTCAAGGGATTCACCCACAGGAAACATGCCACTGAATACCTGAAGGGCAGGGAAAAATTTTCAAAATACCCGTATACAGATCAACTCACATGCACTGCCTGTCATCCTGGCGCAGCATCTGCCAAGGCCATCAACAAGGAGAAGATGTGCGAATCCATAGGTGCAGAACTTGAAACTGTGGGCGGCCCGGCAAAGATGGCAAAATTTTATCATAACACATGCAAATCATGTCACTCTGCCATGAAAAAGGCAGGCGAAAAGAGCGGCCCTACAAGCTGCAAGGGATGCCACGGCAAGTAATCTTCCATGGCGGTACACCGATCCTGAAAACCACTTTCAACAACGAAAGGAGGACATCATGAAACGCAATTTCTCTATTATGACCCTTATTCTCGTCTCACTGCTCATGCTCTCTGCAGGCCCTGCGTCTGCGGCAAGGCTCAAGGGAGTCGTAACGTCTGCCGCAACCAGCCACCATGAGGTCTGCGCCAGCATTGCGCAGCTCTCAGGCACCGAGGCAGGTACCTGTGCAGTGAGTGAAGAGGTAAAGAACGCTGTACTTATAAAGGCCACCAGAAAGCTCTCCATGAAAGAAGGCCAGGATGTAATCCTGAAGGCCAAGGGCACTGGCAAGGTAATGGCCAGGGTTGCCAAGGTACTGCCCAAGGGTACGGACCTCAAGACACTGAGCGAAGCCGTCACCAACAACGGCGCCATCATCGTAACCGGCGAAAAGGGCAAAATGGCAGTAATCATCCCCGAAAAGCCTTTCGTACCGGAAAAGGACGCCAAGGTAACCATGAAGACAAAGCAAAAACAGTTAATTGAAGGCTGTTAGAGACATAAGCCTGACCTCCCACCATACTTCCTGATTGAGGACAGGCGGTCCAAGGGCGCCACGTCTGCCGTGTTGCCGGGCAGTTGAGGTACAGGAAGTACGTCTGGATGCCCGGGGCCTTGCATGTGCAGCGCCATGTGACCGCCTACAGGACGGGGAATACAGATAACAAAGCCCTGCGATTCCTCGTGATCAGCTAAGGGGATACGGTTTCCGTATCCCCTTTTTTTAATTTCAGGATTATGATATTTTAGAGGCATTGAAGCAGGCAGGAACATCCTTTTACTGAGAGGTGCCATATTATGCGAGAAACACTTGCCATGATACTTGCAGGCGGCGTTGGAAGCAGACTCAATATACTGGTCAAGGAGAGGGCAAAGCCTGCGGTACCATTTGGTGGCATCTTCAGGATTATCGACTTTGCCCTGTCGAACGTCATGAACTCTGGCCTAAACCAGGTAGCTGTACTTACCCAGTACAAGCCACTCTCCCTGATGAGACACATAGGCGACGGCTCTGCGTGGGATTTCGTAGGCCGCACCCGAGGGGTAAAGATACTGCCGCCGCGCACCGGCGAACAGGACTCTGACTGGTACAAGGGCACTGCCGATGCCGTGCGCCAGAACATCGACTTTATAGAAGACCGTCCCTCACGCGACGTGCTCATACTCTCCGGTGACCATATATACTTCATGGACTACCACGACATGGTCCGTCACCACAGGGAGGTGGGCGCCAAGGTAACTGTGGCCATGATGACAGTGCCATGGGAACAGACCTCCCAGTTCGGCATAGGCATACTGGACGAAAAGGGGCGCATAGTAGACTGGGAGGAAAAACCTGAGAAGGCAAGGTCAAATCTTGCCTCAATGGGCATATACGTGTTCAACACCAGGTACCTGCTGGATGCCCTTCGCGCCACCAAGGAGGTGGACTTTGGCCACCACATCATCCCGAAGGCCATGGCTGACGGGGAGCTTTACAGCTACATATTCAATGGATACTGGCGGGACGTCGGCACCATAAGCTCGCTTTGGGATGCCAACATGGACATGATTCGCACACCCGCACCCCTCAATGCCGAAGGCTGGGGAATCGTAACCAACGTGGAGGCAGACGGCCTGCCTTATGACAGGGCGCCGGCCCGGATCCTTCCAGGTGCCATGGTCAAGAACTCTGCTATATCGCCTGGATGCGTCATTGCGGGGCATGTAGAAAACTCCGTGCTTTCCCCAGACGTAACCGTAGAGGCAGGTGCATCAATAAAGGACAGCGTCATCATGCATAACACCACTGTTAAAAGTGGCGCTGCCATATACCGCACTGTATGTGACAAGGGGGTAATGTTCGGAAAGGATGTCAGAGTGGGTATTGGTGATGCCTCTGTCCCCAACAGGGAGTATCCAAAACACCTCTATGCTGGTCTGACACTGGTCGGGAAAAAGGCAGAAATACCACCTGGCGTAACTGTTGGGACCAACTGCGTAATATTCCCGAGGATCACAGCCCAGCAGTGGCCATCTGACAGGGAACTTGCCGACGGCCGATCCCTCATGACGTAGCGCCTGAGGCGTAACTGGGCACAGTTTTTCTTGCGGGCATTATCCTGCAACTGTCTGAAATGTATCTGTTTACAGGGCTACAGATACAAGGTGGAGGGTAGGCAGGAGTACTCCCTGTACTTCAAGTGTCCGACAGGCATACTGCACGAGACCTGAAATGCAGAAGCAATTGGCAAAGAAGGATGGTGCTTTTTCTCGTGGTTTTGGCCGCAGGCAAATATATCATGACCAGGTCATTGCAATTGGTGAGCTTTAAAAGCATGCTAAAAAGCCCTATCCGCCGTACAGGTGTTGTATAGTATGGTCCGACAGATAAGCCGAAGACTCCGAGGCAGTAGATGTAGTAGCCTGTGGACAGATATCCTGAGGCTACCGGCCTGCATGCGGCACAAGGGTGAGGGCCTGCGCATCCAGGGTATATGTACTACCGAGGAGAAACGGCATGTTGTTTTCCCCATGTCCCACAGGGAAACCACAAACCACCGGCACCCCAAGGCCACCAAGCCTGTCCTCAAGCAGCCGGAAGAGCATTGCATCTGACTCCCCTGTCCCGGAGAACTCGCCCACCACAATCCCTGCCACTGAATCGAGCCTGTGGCTCTGAAGCAGATGGGTAAGCATCCTGTCGATCTTGTAAATGGGCTCGTTTACATCCTCGATGACCAGGATGCTGCGCTGCCACGGCGGCTCAAACGGTGTACCAATCAGGTGGATCAAACTGCACAGATTTCCACCTGCCAGTCTGCCGGTTACAGTACCCTGGCCTGCCACACACAGGGAGCCTGCAAGCACGGGCAAGCGGCCTGACTCAAAGAACTCCCACAGTGCCTGCCGTGATTTTCGAGATGTGGAAGAGAGCGTGCAGGGCATTGGCCCGTGAAGTGATGCCACTCCCCTGGCGTTAAGTGCAGCATGCAGCAGCGTCACATCACTAAACCCCACAACTACAGGTGAGGTATCAGACACACGATCCCAGCGCACCCTGTCCATCCACCGGAGGATGCCATAACCGCCACGCGCAGCCCACGCGAAACCGGCAGACGACTCCTGCATCAGCATGCAGAAGCTTTCAGCCTGGTGCCTGTCTGGCCCATGAAGCCACGGAAAGGGCGCGGTCACCTCTCCTATATCGTACTTCAACAAGGCGGCCACTGCCGGACACTCCTCCCGCACAACCGCAAGTCCCTGCTCCAATCTCACCGGGTCAGGAGGACCCGCAGGGGCAAACAGCACCAGGGATTTGGCAGCCTCGGCTCGGTGACTCCTGTATTCAGGTAACATCAGGTTGACTTTGTGCCCTTGATAATTATTGTTTAGCGTGACACCGCATATGTTTACGACAGCTATTCAGTGCACAGTGACAGTGCCCTTTGCTGTGTGACCATACTACACACAACTCTTCACAGGGTTCTTTGCGGCTATTATTGTACAACGGCCTGAAATATATCTGCTCGCAAAGCACCACTGGCCGTATAGGTGTCATGTAGTATGGCTGCCTGACAACATGCATACATGCAGGATACCTCTGCGGGAGCATGCGGTCTTTTCATGTACTCAAGACTCATCAACCACGATCCTTTGCAGTGGATAGAATGGCAATATGGTCATAATCAAAACATGAAAACGCAAACGGCTCTCACATTTCAGGTGGCCTGACAAATATAACAGCCTGTTACATGAATCAATCAGTGGATCATGTATTCCGAATATAAGGGAAAGGGACGTATTAGCACAGTTACTATCCACTTATAGGCTAACGCTACACATTGACATAAAAAATTTCAACAGAAACTGGATGGTTTGAATATGGGAACGAACAAAGATTACTATAACATCCTTGGTGTATCAAAAAATGCCTCACCAGAGGAGATCAAGAAGGCATACAGGAAACTTGCCATCAAATATCACCCTGACAAGAACAAGGGGGACAAGACGGCGGAGGAGAAGTTCAAAGAGATAAACGAGGCATACGCGGTCCTGAGCGATCCGGAAAAGAAAAAGCAGTACGACACGTTTGGATCAACCGAGTTCCACCGCCGATATAGCCAGGAAGATATATTCAGAAACGCGGATTTCAGCACCATCTTCCGTGACATTGGCATGGGCGGTGACATCTTCAGCATGTTCTTCGGCAACACTGCCGGAGGTCATGGCGCAAGGACCGGCGGGGTCTCCTTTGAGGACCTGTTCACAGGAGGTTTTCAGCAGGGACGCGGCTGTGGCGGGGGATGCCACAGCGGCGCAGGCCAGCACTTTTACCAACCTCAGCCCAAGGGACAGGATGTAATCCTTGACCTCACGCTTACCCCCAAGGAACTCCTTGAAGGGGGCAAAAAAATAATCTCTCTCCAGACAGGGGGCACGCAGGAAAAAATATCCGTAAATATTCCCAAGGGCATTACTGATGGCAAGAAGATCCGTGTGACCGGAAAGGGCACCCCTGGCCCAGGCGGCAGGGGAGACCTGTATCTGCGTATCCACGTGGCGGCAGGACCAGGCTTCAGGGTACAGGGAAGCGACGTGGAGACCGACCTGTTCATACCCTTCTCTGCCGCATGCCTTGGCACAAAGGCCGAGGTCCCAACGGTAGATGGCAAAAATGTAAAACTCAAAATCCCGGCAGGCACACGCTGTGGCCAGAAAATGCGTCTCAAGGGCAAGGGTCTTCCCACACCCGCTGGGGGCAGAGGAGACCAGTTCGTACGGGTCATGGTTGACGTGCCAGGCAAACTGAACAGGGAACAGAAAAAGCTCGTAAAGGCATTGAAGGACGCGGGTCTCTAACGCGTATTGACACAGCAGTTTCTCCGGACTCTCTTTACAAAATTTGCGTCCGGGTATTGCATACTCACGCCTGATACATTATATAGGCCACACATCATTCAAAGCGCCCGTAGCTCAGCCGGATAGAGCGCCGGACTACGAATCCGTAGGTCGGGAGTTCGAATCTCTCCGGGCGCGCCAGTAATATCAAGGGGTTATAGCTTGACCAGCTATAGCCCCTTTTCT
>CAZXAK010000027.1:0-12410 GCA_964638145.1 uncultured Desulfobacterales bacterium
CAACTGCTCCGGAAGACTACTTTGGCATCTCGCTTGATATCGGCAAGGGCGGCAACTTCTCCAACTTTGTGGATGTCAATGGCAACTGCCAGGATGGTTCAGACCTGTTTACCACTATTACTATCCGGGAAAGAGGGGATGTAAATAAAGATGGTTATGTCACAGGAGCTGATAGCTCTGCAACAAAATATTATCTAATTAACGGTTATGATATTCTTCATCCCTGGATGGACTGTAACAGCGACGGCAGGCTTACAGGAGCTGACAGAAGCTGTATCAAATATAAAACAACCCAATAAACTTTTTGCGAAAATTTGGAGGAGATAAAATGGCTAAAAAAATTGTTCCATTAACTTTAATGGTCGCTTTTTTCTGTTGGCTATCAAGTGCACAAGCCTATACAGTATATTTTGGTTTCGGTGAAGGAATAGATTTCAATGCTATTGATGGGTTTGATCTATTTGTTTCCCATGACTGTTCAGACCCTTTACACCACTTGACAATGAATACTTATTCCAAAGGCACAACGGATCCTAATGGACGAAATGGAGCAGTACCACCAGATTATATACCAGGAAGCATTACAGCCTATGATATTTACTTGACCCACTATGGTGTTAGTGCTTTAAGAAACTATTATAACGAAATACCAGGATGGGATACAAACTTCCAACCAGGCATAGTTATTTCACTGGAAGCCTCTAATCCGTTTGAACTGCAAGATATAGACCTTAACTCAATTACTCCTACTGGAAGTTACGAAGGCCCATGGACGATAATAGAAACCAAATCACCTGATTCTATTACATATATTGCTGCTGCTCCCGTCCCGATCCCAGCCGCCGCATGGCTGCTTGGCGCAGGTCTTGCCGGACTCTTTGGCTTTAGCCGCCGCAACATATAACATACGAATAACATACAAACTAAGGAGAAAGTACTATGAAAAGAAAATTTTTATCGGTATTCGCTGCAATGGTCTTACTCTTTGTAGGGTCTGTGCTGAATGCCCAGGCTTCAACCGTATGGGAGCCCACAGCTTCAGGTGACACAGACATACAGTACATTGGTTTTACCAAAAACGTAATATATGCCATCTTTGATGACATGTCTGACCTCAGTAACAGTGACCCCCATTACATATTCTTCTCCAGTCTGCACCCGCTAGAGTTTTCACCGTTCTTCGGTGAAACCATAAAATTCACCCAGGTGGGCAACGACTGGGCCATATCCAATGTAAATTTGCCAGAGTGGGACTTTGGCATTGTGCTCAAGGATTCAAACCGTTTTCAGCTTGCCATGCTCACCCCAGGAGTAGGTTGGGTAGGTGGCACAGATGCCTTCGCACTGAGTTATGGACAGCATCTGGTTAGCTGGGATAATGGGGTTGCAATACTACAAATAGATGCCCAGCCTGTACCAATTCCCGCTGCTGCCTATCTGTTGGGTGCTGGCCTGCTGACCCTCGCGGGTATTCGTAAACGCAACAGATAACAGGGATACCGAAAACATACCAAACGGGGAAGCGTACGCTTCCCCATTTTTTTGCCATCATAAACCTGAATTGAACAATTCCCAGGTTTGCATAAGACGCAAGACAGAGGATACGCAGACTTACTGTTTGTGGTACTTCAGGTATTCCAGAGGTAAGCAGGGAATCCTTGTCGCTTCAGGAAACCTGAAGCTACCTGCTCAATGTGTACGAGACAAAACCCTTCTTAATACACCACCTGCGATTGCCGATACCTATAAATAAAGCCCTTGAACCGTACTGATACCTGTTGATCAGATAGGGTCACTTGTTTTTCAATGCAATTTCATGAAATAATGCTATATATAAAATATGTGATCTTTAATAATATTTTCCAAGGAGAGGAATAACATGTATCCTGTGATGAGCAACTTTCCCATGAAATTCTTTTTACCCTTTATGGGTCTGACTTTACTGTTCATGCTCCTGGCCACGCCGCATTCCAGTGATGCTGCTGATAAACCGGCCTTTCTCCTCGGCCCAGGGGATGTCATAGAGGTATCGGTATGGAAAGACCAGGACCTGACCAGGCAGGTAATAGTTCAACCAGATGGATACATCAGCTTTCCCCTTATCGGGGAGGTAAAGGCCGCGGGCAGGACCATTCCGGACGTGCGAAAAGAGGTTGCAAAACGCCTGTCAGAATACATGTCAATGCCAAATGTCACTGTAACTCCGGTAAAGATCGAATCCTACAAAGTGTATGTCATAGGCAAGGTGAACAAACCCGGAATGTTCGTTGTACTTCCCAGAATAACCGTACTTCAGGCCCTGAGCATGGCAGGGGGCACCAACCCTTTTGCTGACCTTGGAGATATTGTTATCATACGCCATACCCCCAAGGGGGAAACCAAGATAGATTTTGATTATAACGACGTAGCAAGCGGCAAGAGACTTGAGCAGAACATAGAACTCCAAAGCGGAGATGTGGTACTGGTCCCGTAACATGAGTAACAGACGGCCATTCGCAACAACCAAACACCCCCTTTTTGAGTGGATACAGATCAGAGTCCATGACATGCCTGCAAAATCAAGACTGTCAAGTTATATCCGCATTGCCGTTGTGCTACTTGCCATATACTGCACGGCAGACGCAATGGCAGAGACTAGCATAAAGCCGTCGCTCGGCGCCCATCTCACCTATGATGACAACATCATCTTTACACACTACAAACCAGTCAGCGACTGGATATACGAAATCCTTCCGGCAGTGGAAATCAACTACGAGGACGAAAGAAATTCTGTGAACCTGCTGGCCTCCGGTCAGGGGCAACACTTCAATACAGAAAGCGATCTTGATACATTCGACGTGGATGTAAACCTCATTGCCAGGAGACAGCAGACAGAGAGGCTGAAATACTCCATCACCGGCAGGTATGCAAGGGATACCACACTCGACCAGACCCTGCTTGAAACAGGACAGTTGCTGAGGCGGGAAAACAGGCAGCTTTACTCTGTACTGCCTGAAGTAGAGTGGATGATCAATGAGAGAAGCTCTGTTTCTGCATCCCTCCCCTGGGTCAAGGTAAACTATGACTGGGCAGGCAATGTGGACTACGATACCCTCTATTTCTATCTAACCTACTCGTACCTGCTCCCTAATGGCAATACCAAGCTGTTTGCAAGGCCTGATATCGGCAGGATGAATTATGATACAGGCGATTACCGCACGGCAGATTTCATGTGCGGTATCGAGCACAATTTTTCCGAAAGGCTTTATGCCAGGCTCCTCGGTGGTTTCAACTACACAGATGCCAGAACAGATATAGTTGTCCTTGACAGGATAATATGGAATGGCGAAGATTATGAGTTCATTACCAGGAAGGAGACCCAGAAGGATCACTACTGGGGATGGGTTGCAGAGGGAGAGATCAAGTGGCTTTGGGACAGGGGCTACCTGATGGCCTCCTTTACCCGCCGGGTATCGGCCAGTGGATATGGGCAGCCTGTGATAAACATGTACTTCACGCCAACATTCAGCTGGCGCATTACTGAACGGCTGACCGGTAGGGTTGCAGGCGGCATATCGCAGGTCAAGTCGCAGAATCTCACCTATGATCAGAACTACTGGACCTACTCCGCACGCCCTTCCCTCACGTACCGGCTGACCCCCTTTGTGAACATAGGAATCTATTACGTCTATCAGTATCTTGACGACATTGAATATTCCAACAACAGGGACCGGAACAGGATCATCTTCAGGGTTGACATACGGGACTTCAACCTGCACCTGAACTTCTGAGACAGGTCCGGCACACAAGACGCGGCTTACAGTCATTAAAACCAATATACCCGATACCCAAGGAACCGTTTTATGATGATACAGGAAACAACCGCAGACACATTCACCACCCTTGACGACTACAAGCAGTTTATTTCCAGGAGAAAGTGGTACATAATAATCCCCTTGCTCATTTCAATAGCCATTGCAGTGGCATGCGCGTACCTTCTACCACCTGTGTACCAGTCATCGTCAACAATACTCATTGAATCGCAACAGGTACCGCAGGATCTGGTGCGTACCACTGTAACAGGTTACGCAGAAGAGCGAATCAAGGCGATTACTGCCCAGATACTCAGCAGGCAGGTACTGCTTAAAATCATCCACGACTTCAATCTCTATCCGGAGCAGAGAGACAAACTTACTACCGAAGAGATCATCGACAAAATGCGTAACGACATCTCCATAGAGATGATCAGTGCCGAGATACCGGACAGGAGGAGTGGCAGGGCAGTAACGGTAAACGTGGCATTTACTGTATCGTATGAGGGAACCGATCCCAAAAAGGTAATGGATGTGGCCAACCGCCTTACGTCACTCTTTCTGGAACACAACCTCAAACTCAGGGAAGACCTGGCCAAGACCACAACCGACTTCCTTGCCGAGCAGGCAGAAGAGTACAGGGCAAGGACCAAGGAACTTGAGGCAAAAATCGCCAAGTTCAAACAGAAACACCTTACCGAACTGCCGGAGCTTATGGGCCTAAACCTCCAGACAGAGAGACAGATAAGACAGAAGATTGATGACATTGATTCACAGATCAGGCAGGTAAAGGACAGGATAGTATATCTGCAGGGCCAGCTTGCCACTGTATCCCCTGAACTTACCATCTCAGGGCCTGAGGGACAGGTAATCACAGATCCAGTCCAGAAGCTCAAGCTGCTAAAAAGCAAGGAGATCAGCATGGAGGCAAACCTGTCTCCAAAGCACCCTGATCTCATAAAGATCAGACAGGAGATTGCAGCCCTTGAAAAAGAGGTCGGCTCTACGGAAGACAGGGACGAACTCCAGAAGCTGCTCACCCTGAAGCAGTCCGAGCTGAAGAAAAAATCCGCCCAGCTCAGGGACAGACATCCTGATATCATCAAGCTGAAGAAAGAGATCAGCGAGCTGAAGAAAAAACTGGCCAGCGCATCTCCTGCCACGCCGCATACATCTTATATGAACAAGCCTGACAACCCCGCCTACATCAACCTTCAGACACAGATAAAGGCGGCAAAGATTGAGCTGGATAGCCTGGAGCAGAGAAAAAAGGAACTGACACAAAAGTGGGAGGACTACATCAACAGGCTGGAAAAGATGCCAGAGGTGGAAAAGGAGTACAAGGACCTCACCAGGGACTATGAGACAGCACAGCTCGAATACAAAAAGATCATGGCCAAACTCATGGAGGCCAGACAGGGTCAGACACTCGAACAGCACCAGGCAAGCGAGAAGTTCACTGTAATAGATCCGCCTCAGCTACCGGAAAAACCGGTAAAGCCAAACCGCCTTGCCATTATCCTTATAGGCATCGTGCTTGGTATAGGATTAGGCATTGGAACTGCTGCAATTGTGGAAATGGCGGACACCACCATTCGCACACCTGGTGATGTCAAACGTATCACAGGACAATCACCCTTGGTTTCCATAATGGATGTAACTGATGTACAGAGGGGAAAAAGATCAAAATGAGCAAGCTTGAAAAGGCACTTGAAATGGCCCAGGAGGCCCGCGGCACCAGTACGGACAAAACGGACAAACCGGAGCATGGCCACCAAAGGGAGACCCAACCGTCTCCTGCTGACAAGGCCAAAGGCAGTATAGCTCAGCGAGACAGGATCGATCCTGTGTACACACAGACCAAGATATCCCCTGCCGACCGGGACACTCTGGAAAAACATGGTATCCTTACACCTGAGTTCCACCCCATCATAGTGGAACAGTACAATCTGCTCAGGGTAAAGGTACAGAGACTCATGTTTGAAAAAAAGGCCAGATCTCTCGTAGTGTGCAGCCCTGGCCCAAGCGAGGGGAAAACGGTCACTGCTGTCAACCTTGCCATAAGTATAGCAAGGGAGACATCAAGGACCGTACTGCTCGTTGACGCGGACATGAGGAGGTCTGCACTTAACCGCTATATGGGCCTCACGGATGCCCCTGGCCTTTATGAACACCTTACCCAGGGAACACCCCTTAATGAACTGCTGATAAACCCGGGGATCCCCAGGCTTACCATCCTCACAGCAGGCATCCCGGGCCACTGCCCGGCAGATATACTGGGTGGACCTGCCATGCAGGAGTTCGTGGCAGACATAAGGGACCGATATCCTGAACGCATGGTAATATTTGACAGTCCGCCACTGAACCTCTTCTCTGATGGCCTGTACCTTGCAAGATACGCGGATGCCGCACTCATGGTGGTGAGAAGCGGCCACACCAAAGAAGAGGAGCTTGTCAAGGCAATAGAGGAGACCGGGGAGACATTCATGCTTGGCACAGTGCTTAACCGAGTACCGGAAAAATACTGTCCCTCCTACAACTACAAGGGATACTGACAGGAGCATCCCCTGTCTGTACTACCACTGTTTACTACTGTCGCGGCGTATGATGCCAAAACTTGCATGTTACCTCCGATGAGAGAGGCGGCCCGGAAAAAGATCGCGTGGCGACACGTATTTTCATGATAATGATATGGGACAGGTCCTGCAGTATATGCGTGGACAGTCTGAACCATACAGCCCCTTGGCACCAAAGAGTCCGGACTGCCTGCAAATCAGGAACCCCATGCCATGTATGAAGATTTTTTCAATCTCAAAGAGTGCCCGTTCAGGCTACCACCAGATCCAGACTTTCTGTTTCTGAGCCGCGAACACAAGCTCGCCCTGGTTCATCTCGAGTATGGCCTGACCCATCAGGCTGGCTTCATCGTTATCACCGGGGAGATAGGCACAGGCAAGACCACCCTCCTCAAGACCATGCTAAAACGTATGGACAGGGATACCGTGGTTGCATCAATCTTCAATACCACTGTTGGGCCTGATGAATTTCTGAACCTGATACTGGATGACTTTGAACTTGAGTGGGATGAATCCGAGACTCATACCGTCAAGCTCGAAAGGCTGAAATCGTTCCTGCTGCAAACATACACATCTGGCAAAAAGGCCGTTCTCATAGTGGATGAGGCCCAGAACCTCAGCATGGAGACCTTGGAGGAGATACGGCTACTTTCCAATATCCAGACTTCCAAGGACTATCTGGTCCACATATTTCTCGTGGGTCAACCGGAACTGAAGCAGAAACTCACTCATCCCTCCCTGCGCCAGCTTGCCCAGAGAATTTCGGTTCATTACCACATAAATCCCCTGTCAAAGGAGGAAACATTTGGTTACATAAACCACCGCTTAAGGGTATCAGGGGCAAAAGAGGTGGAACAATGCTTTGATAAGGATGCCATAGAGGAGATATACACACTTACCAGGGGCTACCCCCGACTGGTAAATCTCCTGTGTGATGCATGCCTTGTAAACGCCTTTGCCGATCAGCTTAAACCTGTAAGCAGGCAGATTGTACTTGAAACGGTAAAGGGGGACGGTGCAGGCAACTTCTGGGCAATAGCCGGACCTGATGGAGCAATACAGTCAACAGAAACAATGGGCAAGGCATGCCCATCACAAAAACCTCCTGGCAGTAACCACATCCCGCAGGAAACCATCTCTGCCATAGAAGGCCGTCTATCAGACCTTGAGAGGACAGTGCAAATATTGAGCAGGCTCGTGAATGAAAAACTCCTTGATAGTTCTGCTGAAAAAATAAAAAATATTGAATCCAAGAAGACCCTCCTTTACCTGTTGGAACGGGAGCAGAAGAAGGTGCTGACCCTTGCACTTGAAAGAAAGAGACTGAAAGAGAAGATACAACAACTCTCTGAACAAACACAGGCTGAGGGAGTTGAAGATACCACCACTGCGACACGTCATGAACCTGAAATAAAATCAAAAACCTTTTTTACACGCATATTCGGATCGAGGTCAAAAGATGAAAAACATAAATAGACATGTCTATCTGCTGTTAGCTGCCATACTTGTCTCAGTAGTTCTTGTGGGCTGTTCTTCCAAGCAGGAGAAACGGGACAGCTTTATGGAAAATGGCATCAAGTATGAAAAGGCTGGTGATCTGATAAAGGCCCGGCTGGAATACAAGAATGCCCTGCAGGTTGACCCGGAATGCGTGGAATGTCTCATGCGACTTGGAAAGGTAGAGCTCGCCCTGAGAAATCTCAGGGGGGCCTATGCCGCATTTGCAAATGCGGCAGAGATTGCGCCAGACAGGACAGATGCGCTGATTGCTCTTGGCAAGATACTTATCATAGGCCGCGCTGGCAAAAAGGCAGAGGAAGTCGCCCAGAAAATACTGAAAAAGAACCCGGAAAACGAAGAGGGGTTGATAATTCGTGCAATAGCACTCTCTATACAGAATGACAAACGGCAAGAGGCCATGAAGGCCTTGGAGGACATCCGCACAAGATATCCTGATCGCCCCGATGGCTATATAGTTGCGGCCCGCCTGATGATACAACACAAGGCCTTCAAGGACGCAGAAAAACTTTTAAAAAGCGGACTGTCAAAGGTAAAGGACAAACGTCCTGTGTACAAGGAACTGATCACCCTCTACTCTGCAGAAAAACAGTGGGACAAGGCCATACACTATGCGAAATTACTTTATGCCAATTCCCCACAATCAACTTATGCCTATGTCATCATGGCCCAACTCTATGAAAGAAAGGGCAATATTGAAGAGGCTGAAAAAAAATGGAAAAAGGCCCTTGAACTATCCAAGGGCGATACAAATATCCTTCTGTTTTACACCCAATTTCTCATAAAGGAAAAGCAGATCGACAGGGCAGAACAGGAACTCAGAAAGGCCCTTCAACAACATCCCCAAAACACTAAACTGCGTATAGCCCTGGCCCGCCTGCTTGCCAACACGAAACGAGGGGACAAGGCCATAGAGCTGCTTGAGGCAGGCATTTCTGATGATATGGAAAAACCGGCCAGGATCAGACTCAAGGATGAAGAGGCCAGGATCAACTTTGGGCTTGGACGGTTTGACAAGGCGGAAGAACTGGCAAAGGACATACTCAAGGAGAATCCCAAGGACCTTGCAGCGCTGACAGTCCAGGCCAGAATCGCACTCATAAAAAAACAGGGAGAAAAGGCTGTAGGCATCCTCAGGCGCCTTCTCGAAGAGGAGCCTGATAACAGGCAATATCAGATGCTGCTTGCCCAGGCATATGCATTAAATCATGACTACAAACTGGCGGAAAATCAGATACGGCAGATCATTGCCAAAAATCCCAAGGATGCAAATGCCTACCTGGCACTCATACAGCTCTATATTGTTGAAAAGGACATGGAGCAGGCCAAAAAGATCGCATACGATGCCCTTAAAAAACTCCCTGACTCTCCTCAGCTCCACAATCTCATGGGCATGATAATGTGGTCCTCCCAAAATACTGACCAGGCCGAGGCCAACTTCCGAAAGGCCATTGATCTGGCTCCCCAGTGGCTTGTACCATACAGGAATCTCGCCGCCCTGAAGCTGAACACTGGAGACCCTGCTGAGGCAGAAGATACCTTCAAAAAGGCTGTAGAGAGATATCCAGACGCTAATGGCCCCAAAATACTCCTTGCCACCCTGTATGAGCAGACAGGTCAGACTCAGAAGGCAATTGACATCTATGAGACGCTTCTGAAAAAATACCCTGACTCCTCAATCATCATGAACAATCTGGCATTTCTGTATGCGGACAGCTCCTCTGACCCCAAAACCATTGAAAAGGCATTCTCATTTATAAAAAGGGCCATGAGTAAACAGGAGTCTCCTCCGCCTACATTTATAGATACGCTTGCCTGGATATATTACAGGTCTGGCCAGACACACAAGGCCGTAGAGGTAATAAACCAGGCCATTGCAAAGGCCCCTGACAACCCTACCCTGCTGTATCACCAGGCTGTAATACTCAAGGAGGCCGGTGAGAAAAATCAGGCGCTTAACGCCGTAAAGAAGGCGTTGGAACAGTCAAGGCCATTTCCTGAAAAAGCAAAGGCTGAAAAGCTGCTGAAGGACCTTGAAATTAGTATTATTCAGAAATGATACCCCAAATTATGCACTTCAAATGCCTGGGAAATAAAAATGGATAGAGCTGCATCTTTTGGGTGATATTTTTCAGGGCACGGAGAGATGAAAAAAAAGAGGCCTGAAGTGAACGTTTCTTATGTAAAATTATCCGTCACCCAACGGATTTGGTATAGCTGTTTTGCTGACCACATAATTTGAAATCGCTGCGGGATGCCCGATTTCGCATGATCTGCTGCGTCGGGGTCTTCGCTTGCCTGTGGGATA
Organism: uncultured Desulfobacterales bacterium; assembly: GCA_964638145.1. Lineage (GTDB taxonomy): Bacteria > Desulfobacterota > Dissulfuribacteria > Dissulfuribacterales > QOAL01 > S144-17. The sequence continues at coordinate 10,194 of CAZXAK010000027.1, forward strand.
CCTGATTACAAACAGTACGTCTGCGTATCCTCTGCCTTGCCTCTTAGGTAAACTTGGGATAGCTCTCAATTCAGGCACTATCAGAGAACCGTTCATGCATCCGTCAGCTCACGGGTTCACCCTGATAGCGGTAGTTCGTCGTTTTCTAATAGATTTAATCTATTAATATTATAAGACAAATCAATTCCATTAAAAAATTTACAACAGAAACATGAATTGAGCGTCCCAGGAAAAAGGGCTACCGGACCCGTCCCGCTGCTACCTGACCCTATTTATGACACAGACAAAAAAGATTGGCATAGGCGTAAGCGACTTCAGGGAACTCAGACTGGGCGGATATGAGTTCATTGACAAATCCCTGTTCATATCTGAAGTTGTGGAAGCTGGAGCAAAAGTTCTCCTGATCCCGCGTCCTCGCCGTTTTGGAAAGACATTGAACCTTTCCATGCTACGATATTTCTTTGAACGCCATGATGATAAAGAACGGCAACTGAAGGCTGAACAACTGTTCCAGGGGCTTAAGATCACGAAACTTCAGACATTTGAGCGCCATTTTGCCAGATATCCTGTCATCTTTCTTACATTCAAGGATGTCAAGGAAAACAACTTTGAAGATGCCCTCTACAAGATAAAAGATTCTGTTGCATCCGAATATAAAAGACACAAAACCATACTTGCTTTATTGGACAAGGAAGAAAAGGGATATTCTGATGCAATTATCACCATGACAGGGGGAAAGGCTCAATATTCCCTGTCACTAAAAAAACTCTCACAATTTTTAACAGATGTTTATGGCACTGCGCCTGTAATCCTCATTGACGAGTACGACACCCCCATACATGCGGCATGGCAGTATGGCTACTATGACGAGATGATCTCCTTCATGCGGGGGCTGCTATCTGGCGGCCTGAAAGACAACCCCCATATCTTCAAAGGAATCATTACCGGTATTCTCAGGGTTGCCAAGGAGAGCATCTTCTCTGACCTCAACAATCTCGATATCTACACCATTCTTGAAAATCCGTTTTCAGACAAGTTCGGAATCACACCTGATGAGCTTGGTGAACTATTTACTAAATATGAGATGCAAGCACGCCTTGAAGAGGCAAACTCCTGGTACAATGGTTACCGTTTTGGCTCCCATACCATATTCAATCCTTGGTCAATCCTGAACTTCATCAATCAGACCCCATCCCGGCCTGAACCATACTGGGCAAACACCTCCTCAAATGCACTGATAAAAGATCTTATCGTGGAAGGCGGTCTTGAGGTAAGGGAAAATATCGAGAGGCTCATAGCCGGCAAGACCATAGATTCCATCATTGATAAGAATATAGTCTTTCCTGATCTTCAAAAAAAGGCGCGGTACATCTACAGCCTTTTCTTTTTCAGTGGCTATCTCAAGTGTGAAGATATGCATATGGAGGAGGAGAACCTGGTGTGTTCACTTGCCATCCCGAACAGGGAGGTGCGTTACATCTTCAGGAATCTGGTTTCAGGCTGGCTTGAGGAGTCGTTTGGCAATGCCAGGCTCACAGCCATGCTGAAGGCATTAGTTGAGGGCAATACAGATCAGTTCGAGAGGCTTCTTAATGAGTTTGTTATAACTACCCTCTCCTTTTTTGATGCCAAGGGCAAAAATCCGGAGGCAGTATTCCAGGCATTTGTACTTGGTATGCTGCTCAATCTTGGAGAAGAGTATGAGATAAGTTCAAACCGTGAACTTGGATATGGACGTTATGACATCATGGTACTGCCCAAAAAAGACCGCACCCGTGCAGCAATACTCATGGAGATGAAGAGCATAACCGGTTTTTATAAAGAAGACCCTGATAAGGCCATTGAGCAGGCTGTCAGACAGATAAATGAACGGGGATATGCCCTTGAGCTTGAGGCAAAGGGATATGAAAATGTGCTGAAGATAGTTGTGGTGTCTGATGGAAAGCAGGTGTGGGTGAGGACGGTTTGAGTTGCAATTATATGATTACAAAATAGTTAGCAATGAATATCAAACGTCCACATGACAGCTTTTTCAAACAGCTCATGAGTGATCCCGAAGCTGTCAAAGATTTCCTGAAAGGTTTCCTTCCTCAAGAGCTGTCAAACAGGATAGATTTTGATTCTCTCAAGATAATTGATACTGAAAAAACAGACAAAAAATACAGGAAATTCTATCTCGATCTATCTGTGCAATGTGATCTTTCTGGCACTGAGTCA
>CAZXAK010000028.1:0-100963 GCA_964638145.1 uncultured Desulfobacterales bacterium
ATAGTCTTTTTATCCTGCGACACAATCCCGTTACACAGGGATTTTAAGATCTCTTGCAAGCAGCCTGCCGGAGAAAACGCACCAGTGTCTTTTGACAAAGGAGGACAAAAATGTTCGTATCTGCTCACAAGGCTACATCTACTGCGTTGCCGGACACTTGCAATACAGGGAGTACGCCTGCGTACCCTCCGACTTGTATCTGTAGCACCATGCAGGCAGATACATTTCAGATAGTTGTACGACAATACCCGCAAAGAGCCCTGTGAGGAGTTACGAACATGGAAAAAGGAGGTGGACTTGAATGGATTACAGGTTAATATGCACAGAATTTTCAGTTGATCTTGAGGTTGGCACTGCCATCCAGGATGTAACCGGCCGGTTTCACAACCTGGTACGGGAGCACCGGATATCAGAGGGCATGGTAACTGCCAATATTATTGGCTCCACCGGCTCTATCACAACCATTGAGTATGAGCCAGGTGTTATCCAGGACCTGAAGGACGCCATTGAGAGGCTTGCGCCGCGAGACGCAGAGTACATGCATGAGCTTGCGTGGCATGACGGAAACGGCCACAGTCACGTGCAGGCAGCACTCCTTGGCCCTTCCATCTCCATCCAGATCAGGGATGGGAAGCTCTGTCTCGGCACCTGGCAGCAGGTGGTGGTGATCAATCACGACAACAGGCCAAGGAAACGCAGGATTGCGGTAACCCTTATTGGAAAGACAGGAGAGTAAATGGACCGCCAGGGTGAAGGACAGCAGGCCGGGAGCGATGTTCAGCGCGTGAGGTGTGGAGACAAGGAGATAATACTTGTGGGTACTGCCCATATCTCCAGACAGTCCGCAGACCTTGTGCGCAAGGTAATAGAAGAGGAACAGCCTGATTGTGTGTGTGTGGAGTTAGACGAAAAGAGGTACAGGTCCCTGTCTGACAGGCGCCGCTGGGAGGCCCTGGATATCAAGGAGATCATCCGGAAGAAACAGCTCGGCCTTCTTCTCGCCAACCTTGTGCTCGCCTCTTATCAGAAGAAACTGGGTGACCAGCTTGGCATGATGCCTGGGAGTGAACTCATGGAGGCTGTGCGGGCTGCGGAGGCCGCAGGCATTCCTGTGGAACTTTGTGACCGGGACGTGGGGGTCACCCTCAAGAGGGCGTGGAGGTCCACCCCCTTTCTGAAGAAGTCATGGCTGCTGGCCACCCTGCTTGCGAGTCTCTTTGACAAGACCGAGATTACTGAGGAAAAACTTGCGGAACTCAGGCAGACGGACGTGCTTACAGAACTTCTTGAGGAGATAGGCGAGGCCATGCCTGAGCTAAAGAAGGTCCTGATAGATGAACGGGACACGTACCTTTCGGAGAAGATAAAGGCGTCTGCTGGAAAGAAGGTGGTTGCTGTCGTTGGGGCAGGCCATGTGCAGGGCATCAGGAGGGCCCTGTGTGAAGACCGTTCCCGCCTGATGGAACAGATCAGTCAGGCAGGTGAGCCGTCTGTTGTGTGGAAGGCGCTGGGCTGGGCCATTCCTGCCATAATCGTGGGTTCCATATGCGTGATCGCCTATGAGAAGGGGAGTGCGGTTGCCGGTGACAATATAGTGTACTGGATACTTGCCAACGGCATTGCCTCTGCTGCAGGCGCCGTGGTCGCCCTGGCGCACCCCTGGACCATACTCAGTGCCTTTGTGGCCGCGCCAATCACCAGTCTTACACCTGTGATCGGTGCCGGATACGTTACGGCATTCGTGCAGACCATGGTGGCGCCTCCGGTGGTGAGCGAGTTCCAGAGCGCCATGAAAGATATGGCAACCCTCACGGGGTGGTGGAGAAACCGTCTTCTCAAGGTGTTCATGGCATTCATCCTGCCTGGGATTGGCAGCATGATAGGCACGTGGCTCGGAGGCTACAAGATCGTTTCAAATCTGTTCTGATTGGCCTTTTGACATCTTCGGATTTTTCCCTTCTCTACATCTCGAAGTTTTCTCCGAGGTAGACCTTGCGGGCGATTTTGCTTGACGCAATCTTTTCAGGTGAGCCTGATTCGATTACATGGCCGTCGCTTACGATGTAGGCCCTTTCACACACGGTAAGGGTTTCTCTCACATTGTGGTCAGATATGAATATCCCCATGCCCCTGTTTCTGAGGTCCTTTATTATTTCCTGCAGATCGGCGATCGACAGGGGATCAACGCCTGCAAACGGCTCGTCAAGCAGGATGAATTTGGGATCAGTGGCAAGGGCCCGCATGACCTCCACCCTGCGTCTCTCACCGCCTGAGAGCACCTCACTCTTGCGGTCTGCGAGCCTGGTCAGGCCCATGTCCTCAAGCAGCTCTTCTGTACGGCGCTGTATCTCACTCTTGGACAGGCCCTTTGCCTCAAGCACCAGCCTTACGTTGTCAGCCACTGACAGGCGTCTGAATACCGATGCCTCCTGAGGCAGGTAGGTGATGCCCCTTCGTGCCCTCTGGTGCATGGACAGATGGGTAATGTCTTTACCATCGAGCAGGATAGTACCCTCATCAGGCTTGATGAGGCCTGCGATCATGTAGAATGTGGTGGTCTTGCCTGCGCCGTTGGGGCCAAGAAGGCCAACGATGGACTCGGTCTGCAGCTCAATGGACACGCCGTCCACTACGGGACGGCCCCTGTACCTCTTTACCAGGTTTATGGCTTCTAATTTGGACATGTGGTCGGCTATGGCAGTATTGGTTTGGTTGAACCCTCTTTCAGTCAGAATAGACCGTGGCCTCAACCTTCTGGTTCTGGGAGCTTTCCACAACACTCCTGTCCTCGTTTATGTACAGGGTGATCTTTGTGCCCCTTATGCGGTTCGAGCCCTCCCATACCTGTGCGTCACCGGTGAGTACAAGCTTTTCTCCCTGTTTGTCATATATGGCCTCCTTGCATGTGCCCACCTTCTTGCCCTGGATGATCTTCACGTGGCCCTTGGCAACGATTTTTCTGAGTACCCGGCGCTTTTCTTTTTTATCCTTTCCGGCCGGCCTGCTGCCATAGATCACCTCGAGGCGGTCTGCATTAATGGTGAGGTCTCCGCGTATGGCAACCACATTGCCCTTGAACACCACAGTGCCGCTCCTGTCCATGGCCTCCATGCTGTCGCTCTTTATGTGGATGGGACCGCCTCCATGCCTTTTTGCGGCAGCGGATGCCTGGCCGGGAAATAGGGCGGCCATTAGACAGACAGAGGTAAAGAGCACGAGCATCATTGATGACCATAACGGGATATTACTCTTGTGTGTCTGGTGGAATGAGTTCATATGATCTATGTTCTCCGGTCAAAGATATCTTCCGCTGCTGGGATAATGGAATTCTGGTCTTTCAGGACCAATAATCCCTTGTTGACAAGGTATTTCATCTTTTTGGCATTTATGACAAGGCCGTCATCCCTTCTGAATATTACTGGCGTGCTGCTCCAGATCAGGTGCTGCCTTTCGCTGTAGTTCAGTACGTCGGTGTAGAGGCGTTCCCCCCTGTCGAACTTTACAATAACATCTTTTTTCAGGGATACCAGCTCTTTCCCCCTGTCGTAACTTCCGGAATCGGCGACTATAACGATCTTGCCCCCCCTTTCCCTGTTGAAGGAGATGGCCACCTTGTAGAGGTCCAGGATGTCGCTGTTTTCATATATCATGGCCCGTTCCGCCTTTACCACCCACCTGGTTCCATGTGGAGTGAGCCTTGAATATTTTATGTCTTCAAGGGTGAGGTCTGCCCTGATGTTGCCGAACTGCTCCTGCCACAGGTCAGAGAGACTGCTTTTCTGCTCCTTGACAAGGTTCCAGCAGAGTATGCCTGCGGCCACGGCAACTGCCATGATCAGTACCACCCTGAAGGACTGGCTGCGTCTCATTGTTAGTTACCGAACAGGCCCTGGATGGCGTTTTCCAACAGTTTCTGTTCGGGTTTTTCCTGTTTCTGCTGCTTGTCCTGCCCCTGGGTCCTGTCCTGTGTCCCGGTATCAGTGCCAGATTTTTTCTCTTTCTTCTTCCCGAACAACTGATTGGTGAGGTTCTGGAGCGTATGCTTTTTGATGGCGCTGGTGTCTAAGCCAATTCCAGGACTCTTCCATGTGCCTGTCACCACAATGGGCAGGATGCTCCAGCCCCTCTGGTCATGCATGGAGGACAGGAGCCTTCCGGCAGGAAGTTTTGCGGCAAGCTGGGGTGCCAGTTTGGCATTGAGGCGGATGTTCAATGCACCGTCAAGGGATACGGTACCTTCAGGTGCCAGGTCTATCCTGCGGGATGAGAATTTGCCCTTGAATATCACCTTGCCTGACTGGATCCTGAAGTTTCCTGATGCCTTCTCCAGGTCAATCTTCCTGATCTCCTTGTCGAGATTCAGAAACGATATCAGACGTGCCACAACCCCGCTCTTTGTCAACTGTCCGTCAGTTATATCCCAGTCACCCTGCAGCCACAGGTTCTTTTTCAGCTCCTGGGGCATGATCCCATGCCCCCTGAAATCGCCCTTGAGGTCCAGGATGCCGCTGATGGTATCTTTCAGGGAAGGAGCGGTGTAGGCAAGTATGTCCTGTGCCAGTGTATGGGAGATGTCAAACTGGCCATCATACCTGAAACCCTTTACGCCAAGGTCCACATTGACCTCTTTTCGCACCGTGCCGCCTGCCACCTGTGCTGTCTGGATCACGTGCAGGAGGTTGTTTTTAAGTGTGTAGGTGAGGTTTACGTCTTTTACTGGTATGTCGTGAGACTTGAGAAGGGCTATGTACACGGTGCCGGAGGCAGTGACAGGCAGATTGAGCGGTCCGATCTCATGGGTAGCATTGGCCCCGGACGTCTTGGAGGCAGTATCCGGGGTGCCAGGGCCTGTTGCCTGTTTGCCCTGTGTGTTAGTGGGGGTGTGATCTGCCCCTTGCCTCTCTGCGTGCCGGCTCCTCTCCGCAAGGATGGCATCGAGGTCCACCTTGTCAGATCTCATCTCGGTCTTGATCACAATAGGCTTTTCAAACACATCTTTTGCCTGGATGTTACAGTTGATGGTGGAACCGCTGGCAGAGATGAACAGCCCCTTGCTCCTGAGCCTGCTGCCCTGCAGTAGCAAACTGCCGTCAATGGTTACAGGGATGCCGTCAGCCCTTATGCCTATCTTGTCCATATCCATATCGGCACTCTTCAAGAGCTTCTGGCCAGCACTGGCTGGCCCCTTGAGCAGGGCAGAGGCAGAGAGCCTGCCGGATGGCTGCAGGGACTCTGGGCTGGGGATCAGTGTCTGTGGCAGTGCGGCAATTATACGGGAGACATCCTGGGGTGGCAGGGATATGCGCATGTTGAGAGTTGGGGCAGAGCCAAGTCTGTCTACCGTTCCGTTTGCATTCAGGGTGATGCCGTTCAGGTCGGCCACGACCTTTTTCAGATTCAGGGTTTTGGCTTCAGATTTCAGCAGGGTGTCGATTTGTACGGATACATGGGCATCTTTCAGGGCTGCCTCCGGGTTTGCATGAGGTATGAAGTCTATGCCCTCTATTGCCACTGTGCCTGAAGTTTTGATCTGTTCCCTGTCGAGGTTTAGAGTGATGGCACTTTGGAGTTCAGCGGATTTCAGTGTGCCAGGCAGGGAAGCCTCTATGTAGGGTAAAAAATCGGTTATTGCTATGTCCTTGGCAGTGAGTTTGAGGTGTGCTGAAACTGTGCCAAGGGAGAAGGTGCCCTTTGCCTCAATGGTGCCGTTCCCAATGGCTGCGGTGAATTTGACAGGAAATGGGGTGTCCAGGGAAAGATCAATGATGTCCATGGACACGTCTGAAAGCACACTCCTTACCGAATGGCCCTCTTGTACTGCCCTGTCAGTGAAGACTATCTTGCCATCCTTGATGGAGATGCGGGAGACCAGGATGGCAAGCGGGTCTTTTGGGGGTGCTTTGTCTCCATGAGATGCCTGCGATGCGGTTTGGGAGGGGGGGCCGTCTTTTGTGGTGCCTGCATGAGCTGCAGGCCTGGCCCCACCTTCAAGTATGTCACTGAAGTTGAAACTGCCATCGCTGTTTCTGACGATGTGGATCTCAGGGGCAATGAGGGTTGCCTCGGTTATCTGTACCTTGCCGTGAAGCAGTGGCATCAGGTCGTAATGGAGCCTCGCGTCTGCGCAGGATACGAACGGCCCTGTGCCTGCCCGGTCCATGATCCTGAGATCAGATAGTTCAATGCCTGACAAGACACCAAGCCGGACCTCACCAAGGGTTACCTTGCGGTGCAGCGCCTTTTCAGCCACAGGAAGTACTGCCTGCTTGATCCTCTCAGGTGTTACAAGGGTCTTCAGGAGTATGAAAGAGGCAACGATTACTGTGACAAGAACTGCAACGAGTATGATGAAGAATTTTGCAAGGCCTTTCATGGTGTTTCTCCTTAATCCGGTTTCTGACATGCTACAGGGCACCTGAAATGCCGAGGCAATGGGCAAAGGTCAGCGGCGCATAGATATCCTGTAGCATGCGGCTTCTATGCAGGGAATCTATCTGAGCATGTCCACCAGGCGGGCCGCGATACCAGTGTAGTTGGCAGGGCTCATTTCCAACAGGCGTTTCTTGTCCTGTTCAGGCAGCTCTAAGCCTTCTATGAACTGGTGTATCGCCTCCCTGTCAATGGTGTGGCCCCGGGTCAGTTCCTTCAGTTTTTCGTATGGCTTTTCAATGCCTGCCTTTCTCATGACCGTCTGGATAGGTTCTGCCAAGACTTCCCAGGCGTTCTCCAGGTCTCGGGCCAGGTTCTGTTCGTTAAGTTTCAGCTTTCCAAGTCCCTTTATGGTTGACTGGTACGCTATGATGCTGTAGCCGAATCCGACTCCCATGTTTCTGAGTACCGTGGAGTCTGACAGGTCACGCTGAAGCCTTGAGACAGGTAGCTTGCTGGCAAGGTGGCTGAATATGGAGTTTGCAAGGCCCAGGTTGCCTTCGGAATTTTCAAAGTCAATTGGGTTGACCTTGTGCGGCATGGTGGAGGAGCCCACCTCTCCCTTGACTGTCCTCTGACCGAAGTAGGCCATTGAGATGTAGGTCCAGATGTCCCTGTCAAGGTCGATCAGCACGGTGTTGAACCGACTTATGGCGTGAAACAGCTCTGCCATGTAGTCATGGGGTTCTATCTGCGTGGTAAAGAGGTTCTGTCTGAGGCCCAGCCTCTCCTCTATGATGCGTCTTGACAGCCCGATCCAGTCTACCTCCGGGTATGCTGCCACATGGGCGTTGAAGTTGCCAACAGCGCCATTGAGCTTTCCAAGGATTTCAACTGCCTGTATCTTTTCGTTCTGAACGGTGAGGCGGTTGGCAAACACGGCAAGCTCCTTGCCTATGGTGGTGGGGCTGGCGGGCTGGCCGTGGGTGCGTGCAAGCATGGGTACACCCTTCCACTCCTGAGCCACGGTCCTTAGCCTGTCTATGATCTCCTGCTGAAGGGGCAGCAGCACTTCAAGCCCTGCCTGCAGCATCAAGGCGTGGGACAGGTTGTTGATATCCTCTGAGGTGCACGCGAAGTGCAGGAATTCAGACAGGGATTCAAGTGTGGTACCTTCGAATTTTTCCTTCAGATAGTACTCGACTGCCTTCACGTCATGGTTGGTGACGCGTTCTATTGCCTTTACCTTCTCTGCTTCCTCAGGGGTAAATGCGCTCACTATGGACTGCAGGAGGTCTTGCTCGTCCTTGGTGAGTGGTCGGCACTCGGGGATTTTGTCCTCATGGCACAGCTCCATGAGCCATAGGACCTCGATCCGTATGCGGTTTTTTATGAGGGCGAATTCAGAAAAACATTCTGTTAGCCTTTTCACCTTTGATGCGTAACGTCCGTCAATGGGGCTTATGGCAGTAATCATATTTTCCTCTTTTCTCCATGAGTTGTGATAATGGTGATGGGATGACGATACCACGTTTTGGTGTGAGAGCAAATCACAATAAGTCTGGGTCTGTGCCGTTTCTGCCCCTGTAACACGCGGGGACAGGGTTTGTCTCTTCGGATTCTTCTGTAAATAGCTGCCTTATAATTATTTTTGCACGCAGGATTGACAAGTAAGATGGTTTTCAGTTACCAATATTGCACCTTTCATTACATTCCTGCTTGAAATCGATGTGACCGGATGCCCTGTCATGGGGTTTGATCCTGAGATGTGCTGCTGATACGAGGTTTGAGCGGGTGTATACCATCAGGTGGGTTCGTCGAATTCAGACGGCAGATACTGGGAAACCGACAACTAAAATTTTGAAGGAGGAGTATTATCCATGAAACTTGATCCAACAAAGATGAAAGACTGGGAGATTGCTGAGGCTGCCGAGGAGAACATGAAGACCGTGTATCAACTCGGTGAGGAGCTTGCCCTGGAGAAGGAGGAGCTTCTGCCCTATGGCCATTACGTGGCCAAGATCGATTACGGCAAGGCCCTTGAGCGCCTCAAGGACAAGCCGGACGGCAAGTACATAGATGTTACAGCCATCACTCCCACCCCGCTGGGAGAGGGCAAGAGCACCTGTGCCGTTGGCCTTATGGAGGGGCTTGGCAAGAGGGGCAAGAATGTGGTCGGTGCCCTGAGACAGCCCTCAGGGGGACCAACCTTCAACATCAAGGGTAGTGCGGCAGGCGGTGGTCTTGCGCAGGTTATTCCTCTTTCAAAATTCTCCCTCGGGCTCACTGGCGATATCAACGCCATCATGAACGCCCACAACCTCGGTATGGTTGCCCTTACTGCGCGTATGCAGCATGAGTCCAACTACACTGACGAGCAGCTTGCGCTTCGTAACCTCAAGAGGCTTGATATCCATCCAAAGAGCGTGGAGTTCCGCTGGATCATTGACTTCTGCGCCCAGAGTCTCAGGAACATCACCCTTGGCCTTGGCGGCCGCATGGATGGTATGACCATGCAGAGCGGTTTCAATATTGCCGTCTCCTCTGAGATCATGGCAATACTTGCCATTGCAAACGATCTCAAGGACCTGAGAGAGCGTATCGGCAGGATCGTTGTGGCCTACGACAAGACCGGAAAGCCCATTACCACCGAAGATCTCGAGGTGGCAGGCGCCATGACCGCCTGGATGGTGGAGGCAGTAAACCCCAACCTCATGCAGACAGTGGAGGGCCAGCCCTGTCTGATCCACGCCGGACCGTTCGCAAATATCGCAATCGGCCAGTCATCTGTCATTGCCGACAAGATCGGCCTCAAGCTCGGTGACTATCTTGTTACAGAGAGCGGCTTTGGCGCAGATATCGGATTCGAGAAGTTCTGGAATCTCAAGTGCCGTTTCAGCGGCCTCAAACCCAACTGCGCAGTGGTTGTTGCCACAATCCGTGCCCTCAAGTGTCATGGCGGAGCACCCATCCCCCGTCCGGGCCGGCCCATGCCCGAGGAGTACAGTACAGAGAACGTGGGCTGGGTGGAGGCCGGGTGCGCCAACCTCATGCACCATATCGAGACGGTCAAGAAGGCCGGGATCAATCCGGTGGTCTGTATCAACGCCTTCTATACCGATACTGACAACGAGATTGCCGCATGCCGGAGACTCTGCGAGCAGGCTGGTGCCAGGGTTGCTGTGTCCAAGCACTGGGAGAAGGGTGGAGAGGGCGCCCTGGAGTTTGCCGACGCTGTTATCGACGCGTGCAACGAGGAGAATGAATTCAAGTTCCTCTATGACCTGGATATGCCTTTGCGTCAGCGCATTGAACTCATCACCAAGGAGGTCTATGGGGGTGACGGTGTTACATACAGCCCGGAGGCCCTTGCAAAGGCCGAGAAGATGGAGAAAGATCCGGAGATCTCCAAGCTGGGGACCTGTATGGTCAAGACCCACCTCAGCCTCTCTGACAATCCCAACCTCAAGGGTGTGCCCAAAAACTGGACACTTCATGTCCGTGATATCCTTACCTACAAGGGTGCAGGCTTTGTGGTTCCTGTGGCAGGCGCCATCAGTCTCATGCCTGGTACAGGCTCTGATCCTGCATACCGCCGCATTGATGTTGATACTGAGACAGGAAAGGTCAAGGGCCTGTTCTAAGCCTGAGCAGGGGGCCTGATTCCTGTGCAGGTCCTCCTGTGATCTCTGTTTGTGATGAAACTTCAATCAAAAAAAGCCCGGTTATGCCGGGCTTTTTTCGTACTGCGTTATGGGATACGGCTTCAGACGCTGTACCTACTCAAGATACAGAGATGTGGTAGCTAAACGGTCCTGTCCCGCAGCTCCTTTACCGCTTCTATTATCAGGTCGTATCTGAACTCCGTGCTGAGATTCCTAAGCAGGGCTGCAAGACGCCTGTCTTGCTTCTCCACCCTCTCTATCACACCGCGCATCTCATCCATGCTGAGAAGCAGGCTTGCATTGTATAGTTCATCAATGAGCGACCTGTCTATGGACCTGAGTAGAGGGACCAGTTCCTGGTTCTCATCAGGTTCCGTGTCAGGCTTACGGTCAAAGACAAGGCCCTCAACCCCTGTCCCTTCTGAATCATAGGTGTATCTCAGGCCCAGATGCCGTTTCATGCAGTCGTATATAGTGTCAGAGGTTATTGGTTTCAGCACAAAATCGTCCATGCCGGACTCCTGCACGGCCTGCCGTTCTTTATTGAAGGCGCTCGCAGACAGCGCAACAATTATCACCCTGTCTCCGCCTGGAAGCTTGCGTATTATCCTCGTGGCCTCCTCCCCGTCCATGTCTGGCATGCGTATGTCCATCCATATGAAATCAGGTTGCCACTCCCTGAACGCCTCCACTGCCTCTTTGCCGTTCTGGGCCTCTCTTATCCGGACCTTGAGTACAGAGAGTATCTCCTTCAGAAGACGCCGGTTGTTTGCCTCGTCCTCTACGATCAGGACCTTGAGCCCTTGCTGTGCAGGATCCAGCCCTGTTATTTCCCCTCTATGGAGCCTGTCCCTGTCTGTTATCTCGTCTGCGTGGCATCTCCTGTAGGGTATCTCTGCCCAGAATCTGCTGCCTCTGCCTGGAGAGCTGCTGACACCGGTCTGTCCATTCATGGCCTGAACGATCTGGCGGGTTATAGCAAGTCCAAGGCCGGTTCCCGTGTTTTTCGATGCACCTTCAACCTGCACAAAGGGTTCGAATATCTTTTGGATATCTTTGGGTGCGATACCAGGGCCGTTGTCAATGACCTCTATGACGAGCCTGTCCTCTTTTGCTTGTAGCCTCAGGATCACCACGCCAGGCCCTGAGTATTTGATGGCGTTGGTAAGGTAGTTGAGCATGACCTGGCGCATTTTCCTGCTGTCTCCCACTATACAGTCAGGTACGGAGTCGTCCACTTCCACCTTTATCTCCACTCCTGCCTCTGACGCGCGGTCCTGTAGCATGGCTACCGCATCTGCCGTCTGAACCCGGATATCCATAGGCCTCTCATCTAACCTGATCTCTCCGGTCTCCACCTTGGCAAGATCAAGCACGTCATTTATCAGCATCAGCAGGAACGCTCCGCTCCTGTAGATTATTCCAACGGTTTCCTTGTGTGCCGAGGCAAGGAGCGGGTCTTTCAGAAGCAATTCTGAAAAGCCAAGAATGGCATTTAGCGGGGTGCGAAGTTCATGGCTCATGTTTGCCAGAAACGCTGTCTTGGACCGGTTGGCATATTCGGCAGCGTTCTTGGCCTGTTGGAGCCGTTGGTTCAGCTTCTGGTATGCCTTTTTGCTGCGCCATACATAGATGGCAAATATAAGTAGCAGTATGGTAAAGAGGGCCATGAGGGATAGGGTGGTCTCCTGCCTCTCGATCATGAGGTTCTGTTTTCTCATGGTCTCCTCCTGTTCACGTAACTTTCGTTCCTGTTCTGCTATCTTTGTGTCCAACTGGTTGATGTCACTCTGTTGCCTGTAGAGTATCTCTGCGCGTTTGGCTATGAGGTTTTTCTGTTCCTTGAGTTTGGATAGCTGTGACTGGAATTTTTCTTCCTGGGCGTTGTACTGTGTCTTTAGCCTGTTGAGTTCCTCTTCTTTTTCCCGTATCTCTTTTTCCTTCTTTTTTATCTCCCTCCTGTCACGTTCAAGCAGTTGCTGCTGTTGTCTGAGTCTGTCCTCGAGCTGGGCGAGTCTTGCCGTTGCCTCGCTGAGTTCCCTGTTCTTGCGGTCAATATTTGCCTGAAGCGTGGCTATCTTGCTGTTGAACCTATCTATCTGTCTTTCAAGCTCCTGGTTCAGTTTTCTCAATCTTTCAAATCGTTTTTCCTGCTGTCGCATCTGCTCTATGCTGGCGTCGAACAGTTTGCTCACCCCTACCTCCTGCTCTCCGGTGAGTATGATCTTCCTGTTTATGACAAGTCCCCTGCTGGTGATATTATTCTTGTTTATCTGCAGGCGAATCCTGTCCTTGCTGTCCATGTACAGGTTTATCATGATCATGGACCTGTCCGGCACCTCGTTCGTGATCACAAGCACCGGACTGTTCTTTCCTATGGAGTGGATGATTCTCCTGATTTTGTCTCTGAACTCCCTGGATACGTATAACACCTGCATGTCAGCGCCGGTCAGGGCATCTACGCTGGAAATGGCCCTGATATTGATTGGCAGGCCCTTGATCTTCAGGTCCGAGGTCATCTGCTCCAGTGTGCCGGATATGCGGTTTCCATGTTCCAGTACCGCTATGTTGAAGCTGTTCATGGCCTTTTCCTCAGGCCACTGTGTGTTTTTGCTGAGTAGGTATATATATGCGGAGATAACGTCTTCGTAGCTTCTGATCTGTTCATGAGCAAAAGATATGGTAGGAGGGAGTGTGCAAGTGAAGAGGAACATGATGATATAGCTTTTTTGGACAAAAGACATATTAGTTGTTTCCATTCCTTCATTAAAAGATTATGATACTACTTATTCCATTATATTAAAAAAAGAGCAGTGTAAAATAAAAAATGTATGGTTAACTTCCTGCAATAGGTATATAATCAAGCTGTATAAAGGAGTATCTTCAGGTAGGTGAGTTGATATGCATTCCTTTCTACGGTCATCCATTTTTTATCTTATAGGCAGATATAGCAGTATTTACAATAATATAAAGTGATGCTCATAAAGATAATACTGCTAAGGTGCCGCTGCGCCATTCTCGTCCCGTTTCTGTTGCAGATACTCCTGCCGGCAAGCGGGATATGTATGGATCCCCTGCTTGATCTGGATTTGGAAGACCTCTCTCAAATCAGGGTGGAAGAGGCATTTGCCACGCTTACCAGCCTCAACCCCAGAGAGGTGCCTGCGTCGGTCACCGTGATAACCGCCGATGATATAGTGCGCTCAGGGGCCAGGAACCTTGATGAGTTGCTGGACATCTTTGTGCCGGGCTTTCAGTACATGTACAAGACACACGGCAATCAGGCGGGTATCCGCGGTATTATAAGCGACAGGAACAATAAGCTGCTTCTCACCGTAAACGGCAGGAGCATGAACGTAAGGGCCAGTGACGGAGGGGCCATCACTGAGAGATGGTTCTCAATGTTGGGCGACATAAGACGTATCGCCGTGGTTTGCGGGCCAGGTTCGGCGGTTTATGGGCCAGGGGCAATAGCCGGAATCATCAACATAGAGACCTGGAACGGGAAGGAATTTAATGGACTCGATCTGTCCGTGAGGGGTGGGATAGGGGAGGATTTCGGTTCAGTGGAGACGCGTTACGGTGCCACGCTGCCTGAGGGCACCGGCATGTTTGCATACTATGGCCTGGATTATTATCCGGGCGCTGATCAGGGTGATGCCCCGTTGAAGTTCGCCTTTGATTTTGAATATCCTCCAGATTATCACCAATACCGTGCCGGCAGTGAGGCAAGGTTTCCTGTACCAAATGATAATGGCTCCTTCAAGGGGCTTGTCAGGCACAAGTTCCATTTTCAGCTCGATGGCGACAACTTTGAGGCATGGGTGCGCTATACCCTGAGTGGACAGCGCATTCCGGCCCCGCAGGCCTATTACACCTTCTCAAGGTCGGATAAGTACCTTGACAATGGTGCAGGTAATCAGCAGCTTACGCTGTTTGGCCGCTACAGTCATGACATCAGCAGATGGATATCCTTGGAGTACATGCTCAGTTACATGTTGAGCGATGTGCAGATATCCTACGGGGATCCTGGCTATATTAGCAACAAACACTGGAGCGAGGATGAAACCGAGGCGCGAGTCATGGCGCACATCACCCCGGCCTTGGGCCACAAGGTTGCGCTGGGTGTGGAGTATTACTACAACAACCTGGGCAGGCGTGGATTCCTCATGCGTGATGCCCCATCTTCAATATATGGTCTCAGGGAGGGGACACAGTGGACCAGCCATATGCTCTCTTTGGTGGGGGAGTACCAGCTCAGGCTGCGCTACGATCTCTTGGGCATAGCAGGGATTCGGGCTGACAAGCACAGGTTTACCCCCTGGATGTTTTCTCCAAGGACCGCTCTCGTCTTTACGCCTGATGCCACCAACACCTTTAAGCTGGTTTACAACAGGTCAGTGCGGCATGCGGACGACGCGGATCTCTACAGCGCCTATCTTCAGGGAAACCACCATGGAGATATCGAGACCATAGACAACTTTGAGGTTATATATGAGAGGCAGCACTCCCGTGGCCTCCATTTCAGTCTTTCCTCCTTTTACAACAGGCACCATGTGGTGGCATTCGATTCCACCAGGATGATGAGTGATTACGTGGGGCTTGCCCAGACATATGGCATCGAGGTTGCCATAAAGGTGCATACCTCAAAGCTCAATGCTGTGCTTTCCCACAGTTTTACAAAACTCATTGACTTTGACCTGACTAACGGGGCATTGCTTCAGAATATATCGGCATCGCCCTATGGGTATGGAAATGACCTTGCCAACTGGGTCAACAATGCCACCAAGCTTGTGTTTGATTACAAATTTACAGATCGGTTGTCTTGGCACAGCAGTGCGCGAATATACTGGGGCCTGCCTGGCGCAGAGGACATGGCCAGGTACAACATGGATACTTTGGACATGTTGAGGCTTCCTGTCTGGGATGGAGATGATGCAGATGCCTTTGGAAAGAGTGTGTTCCTAACCGTGGGGCTATGCTACAGGCTTCTGCCGCACACTACGTTCTCCCTTCACGGTTACAACCTGTTGGGCCTGTTTGACAGGGACTTGAACAAGAGGAATTTTTTTCAGCGTACGTCCACGTACAGGGATGCGGCACCGGCACTTGCCCTGAGAATATCCCGTTCATTTTAGATATGGTGACTGATTAATGGACAAGAGCTGTGTCCTGTATGGAGAAGACTGGCCCTTGCCTTTCATACCATGGGGCAAAAGGGCCATTTGTGCGTGGACACTATCCACATGCAGTTGAGAAGGTCAATGAATTATATGAAAAACAGCGCGGACAGGGTGGGGCAGCCCAAGGGCGATGTCCTGGTTGTGGATGACAACAAGGAGAATTTACAGCTCCTGTCCCGGATACTTTCTGCACAGGGCTACAGGGTCCGTCTTGCCCTTACGGGAGAGCTGGCCCTTGCCTCCATAGATGCGTGTCCCCCTGACCTCGTGCTCCTTGATGTATGCATGCCTGACATGAGTGGGTATGAGGTGTGCCAGCGCCTGAGGGATGATCCTCACACCACCCACATCCCTGTGCTGTTCATAACCGCCATGGGAGGGATAGAGGACAAGATCAGGGGGTTTGAGGCAGGCGGCAGGGACTATATCGTAAAGCCCTTTCAACAGGAGGAGGTACTTGCCAGGGTAAATGCCCATGTGGCCCTTTCCCGCATGCACATTGAACTTGAGCATCTGGTACAGGAGCGCACCAGGGAACTCAGAAGGATTAACGAGCAGCTTGAGAAGGAGGTGGAGGGAAGGAGACAGGCAGAGGCAGAGCGCCAGCTCCTGTTCGAGGCCATATGCCAGTCTGACGAGTCCATTGTGATCACTGACGAGTCAGGTAATATCGTGTTTGTAAACCCTGCTTTTGAGAGGCTTACCGGTTTTTCAAAGGAGGAGGTGATCGGGCAGAATCCGCGGATATTGCAAAGCGGCCAGCATGATAATGCCTTTTATGAGGATATGTGGGAGACCATCCTCAGCGGGCAGACCTGGCACGGAGAGCTGGTCAACAGAAAGAAGGACGGCACCCTCTTCATAGAGAAGGCCTCCATATCGCCTGTGTTTGACAGTGATAACAGGATAGTGAATTTCATCGCTGTGAAACACGACATAACCGAGCAGCGTTCCCTTGAGGACCAGCTCAGGCACGCCCAGAAGATGGAGAGTGTAGGCCGGCTTGCAGGCGGTGTGGCCCATGACTATAACAACATGCTCCAGGTCATCCTTGGATCGTTGCAGCTCCTGCTGTCCCGTGATGACCTTGGGGACGACGTGGTCTACCACCTTGAGCAGATACAGAAGGCCGCAAGCCACTCTTCTGAGATTACCAAGCAGTTACTCGCCTTCTCTCGCAAGCAGACCATCTCTCCGCGTGTGCTGGATATCAACAGGCTGCTCACCGAAGAGATCGTAAATATGCTGGAGCGCCTGCTTGGCGAGGACATTGATATAAGTCTTATCGCCGAGGCTGACCCTGCCCTGATCAAGGTTGACCCGAATCAGCTTCACCAGATCGTGACGAACCTTGCCATAAACGCGCGCGACGCCATGCCTGATGGTGGAAAGCTCACAATAGAGACTGCCAACGTGGCATTTGATGAGGAGTACTGCAAACGCCATCTCGGTGCCAGGGTGGGCAACTACGTCATGTTGTCCGTGAGCGACAACGGTGTAGGTATTGGCAGTGATATCCTTCCCCATATCTTTGAGCCGTTCTTTACCACCAAGGGAAAGTGGCATGGCACAGGGCTTGGCCTTCCCTCAGTCTATGGCATTGTGAAACACAACGACGGCTATATCAATGTCTACAGCGAGCCTGGCATGGGGAGCACCTTCAAGGTCTATTTTCCCCAGTACGTGGATAGGGAAGAGCAGGTTAGTGTGGATGCTTCACAGGACTGTGTCCATGATTATCTTGCACTTCGTGTGTTGCTTGTGGAAGACAACGACATGGTGCGTGATCTCACGGGAAGCCTGCTGGAGGTCATGGGGCATGAGGTACTGCAGGCAGCCACGCCCAAGGCCGCTCTTGAGATATGCAGGGAGCAGGAGGGCAGGATCGATCTCCTGCTTACGGATCTTATCATGCCACAGATGAGCGGGCCCCAACTGTCTGCCAAGATCAAGCAGCTCTTCCCTGACATCAAGGTGTTGTACATGTCGGGTTACACGGCAAATATCATTGCACGCCACGGTATCCTCGAAGAGGGTGTCAACTTCCTTCAGAAACCCTTTACCATGAAGGCCCTGTCTGACAAGATCAGGGAGACAATGGGCAAGGACTGATCCAGCGCGGGGAGAAATATCTCATTGCCGGGGATATTGTCCCCGCTATAATATTGGTGTTACTGATATTTTAGAAGTAACACTAATTGCTATAAAAAAATATTGTAGTTTTAGTAGGTTATTCTCAATTCCTGCCTTTCTGTCCTTTGACTTTTCCATGGTCCTCTTTTTGCATGTACTGCTGCGTTCTGTGTAAAACTGAATGGCAGTTCAGGTCTATAAAAATATACGGAGGAACAGATGTCAGCCAAGATCATCAGCGGAACTGAAATAGCAAAGCAGATCAGGGAAGAACTGAAGGCAGAAGTGGCCGAGATGAAGGAGAAGCACGGGGTTACCCCAGGGCTTGTAACCATCCTGGTAGGAGAGGACCCCGCCTCTGTCTCGTATGTCACCGCAAAGCAGCGTACGGCTCATGAGCTGGGCTTCCACTCCATCCAGGATACCCAGCCGGCAGATCTCAGTGAGGAGGATCTGCTTTCCCTTATAGACAAGTACAACAAGGATGACTCCATCCACGGAATCCTGGTGCAGCTTCCCCTGCCCAAGCACATAGACGAGGGCAAGGTCCTCTATGCCATTGACCCGGACAAGGACGTTGACGGATTTCATCCGGTAAACGTGGGCAAGATGGTGGTCGGCGAAAAGTGTTTCCTTCCCTGTACCCCCCATGGCATCCTCGAGATGCTCATCCGTTCAGGCACTGAGACAAGCGGGGCCGAGGCCGTGGTGGTGGGCCGCAGCAACATCGTTGGCAAGCCCATTGCCAACCTGCTGCTCCAGAAGCGTGAGGGCGGTAATGCCACTGTTACCTTGTGCCATACCAGGACAAAAGACATGGCCTTTCATACCAAGAGGGCTGACATCCTGATAGTGGCTGCAGGAAGGCCAAAGGTAATCACCGCAGACATGGTCAAGGAGGGTGTGGTGGTTATCGACGTTGGCGTGAACCGCATTGGCAAGACAGCCGAGGGCAAGGCCATACTGTGTGGCGATGTTGACTTTGACGCCATCAAGGAGAAGGCTGCGGCAATTACCCCGGTTCCCGGCGGTGTAGGCCCCATGACCATTACCATGCTCATGAAGAATACCGTGCAGGCAGCAAAGCAGTTTGCAGGCCTGGCCTGATTTACCCACCATTTCAAGACATAAAGAGGCAGGTCCATGGGCCTGCCTGTACTTCAATAAGGCAAGGAAATTTATTCAAGGCCGCGCGTCTGTTCAGAAACTGAAACCGTAGCGCAGGCCAGGGAGAAACACGAATGGATACACGAAAACGCTTTGAAAAGGGAAACGGCGGCTGCCCCAGCATCCAGTGTGAGGCAAACAGGGATGTCCTGTGCCAGTCATGTGCCGAAGGCGTTGTCACAGCGGCCCACAGGGTCGAGGCCAGGAGCGTTGAGCCCTGCCTATTTGGCAAGGGGGGCACATGCTGCCGCAACTGCAACATGGGACCGTGCCAGATCATCGAGGGCGTAGACTCCATGGTGGGCATATGTGGGGCTGATGCAGCCACTGTGGCCGCAAGGAACTTTGCCAGGACAGTGGCAGGGGGTGCGGCAGCGCACATGGATCACGGGCGCGGCGTGGCAATGGCCTTTCTCGAGACGGCCAGGGGGGAGACCCCG
Source organism: uncultured Desulfobacterales bacterium (assembly GCA_964638145.1). GTDB lineage: Bacteria > Desulfobacterota > Dissulfuribacteria > Dissulfuribacterales > QOAL01 > S144-17. Next base: position 18,958 of record CAZXAK010000028.1, read on the forward strand.
TATGAGATCAAGGATGAGGTAAAGCTCAGGGATACGGCCCGGAGGATAGGTATAGACCCTGAGGGCAAGGACAAGACAGATCTTGCCATTGAGGTGGGTGAAAAGATGCTCTCGGAGTTCGGTCAGCAGGCCGGAACCCTGGAGTTCATGAAGCGTGCCCCTGCGCCCCGCCAGGAGCTGTGGAAGCAGCTCGATATCTTGCCAAGGGGCGTTGACCGCGAGGTGGTGGAGCTGATGCACCGCACCCATATGGGCGTGGATCAGGAGTACAAGCACATAATGCACCACGCGGCCCGTACCGCTCTGGCCGACGGTTGGGGCGCCTCCATGATAGCCACCGAGCTTTCGGACATAATGTTTGGGACCCCTGTGCCTATCCGCACAAAGGTGAACATCGGTGTGCTCAAGAAGGATGAGGTCAACATTACGGTACATGGCCATGAGCCGGTACTTGCCGAGGCCCTGGCAATGGCTGCCAATGACCCTGAGATCATCGCCGAGTGCAAGAAGGTGGGGGCAAAGGGTGTGAATCTGGCAGGTGTCTGTTGTACAGGAAACGAGATACTCATGAGGCGCGGCCTTCCAATCGCTGGCAGTTTCGTACAGCAGGAGGTGGTGCTTGCCACAGGCGCAGTGGAGGCAATGGTAGTGGATGTCCAGTGTATCATGCAGGGTGTTTCCCCTGTTGCGTCCAAGTACCATACCGAACTCTTCACCACCTCGGACAAGGCCAAGATCACAGGCGCCGAGCACATCCCGTTCAATGAGCACAAGGCCCTGGATGTGGCAAAGACCATCATAAAGAGGGCCATAGCCAAGTATCCGGAACGCGGTAAACACCACATCCCGGTTCACCAGATGGACGTTGTTGCAGGCTTCAGTCACGAGACCATAAACTACATCCTGGGCGGCAGGTTCCGCGCCTCCTACAAACCTCTGAACGACAACATCATAAACGGCAGGATAAAGGGCGTCGCGGCCATTGTGGGGTGTGACAACTACCGGGTCATGGACGAGGTCCATATTGAGCTTGCCAAGGAGCTTCTCGCAAACGACGTGCTCGTGCTGGTCACCGGCTGCGCTGCCACAGGCATGGGACGCGCAGGCCTGCTCTCTCCCGAGGCCATGGACATGTGTGGAGACGGCCTCAAGGAGGTGCTCGAGGCAGTTGGCTGTCCGCCTGTGCTTCACTGTGGTTCTTGTGTTGACAACAGCCGTCTGCTCATTGCCGCTACTGAGATGGTAAAGACCGGTGGCCTTGGAGACGATATAAGCAGTCTGCCTCTTGTTGGCTGTGCGCCACAGTGGATGAGTGAGAAGGCGGTCTCCATCGGCCAGTACTTTGTGTCAAGCGGTGCCTACGTCGTGTTTGGCCCCAGCTTTCCCACAACCGGTTCCAAGGTGGTGACAGACTTCTGCTTCAACGAGATGAATGATATCTATGGCGGCTGCTGGGACATGGCGGTTACGGCCAACGAGTTTGCGGACAAGATGATTGACAAGATCAACGGCAAGCGCAAGGTCCTTGGGCTGGACAAGAAGCAGGAGCGTATCCTCTTCGATATGGCCATGAGACGAGAGCTTGGCTCCGGTATCCCCGGTCAGGGTTGTGCCCCGGGTGGCGCCCAGTAGCCCTATGCTGGAGTCAGCCAGCTTCAAGTAATAGACTTGCTGCCCGTCTGGAAGTTGTCAGGCGGATCTAAAAATAACCTCAAGATAAACTGGAGTTCTAAGAATGAGCCAATCTGGTGCAATAATGGTCCTTGGAGGCGGTGTGGCAGGTGTGCAGACCGCCCTGGATCTGGCAGATCTGGGTTACTACGTTTATCTGGTGGAAAAGAAGGCGTCCATCGGCGGTGTTATGGCCCAACTGGACAAGACCTTTCCTACCAACGACTGCTCGTTGTGAATACTGGCACCCAAGCTGGTAGAGGCCGGTCGGTCTCCAAACATAGAAATACTCAGTAACGCCACACTCGAAAAGATTGAGGGCAGGCCTGGCGAGTTCATCGCCAGGGTGAGGCAGGAACCAAGGTACATCAACGAAGACCTCTGTACTGCCTGCGGTACCTGTACCATGTACTGTCCCAAGGTTGTGGTTGACACATATAACGAGCGTCTTGACATCACCAGTGCAACGCACATTGACTACGCGCAGGCAATCCCTGCCAGTTACTATATTGACGCAAAGGAGTGCCTCAGACTCAACTACGAGACATGCAACCTGTGCGCGCAGACCTGTACAGCCAAGGCCATTGACTTTACACAGAAACCCAAGAAGCTGAAGCTCGATGTAGGCGCGGTGGTGCTCACCCCTGGCTTTGGCAAGGTTGACAACTCGGTGCTCGAGAAGTTCGGCTATGGAAAATATCCTGACGTGGTGACGAGCTATGAGTTCGAGCGCCTCACATGCGCGTCCGGTCCCACAGAGGGACACGTTGTGCGTCTTTCAGATCACAGGGAGCCAAAGAAGATCGCCTTTCTCCAGTGTGTGGGGTCAAGGGACGAGACCTGTGGCAATGGCTACTGTTCCACAGTTTGCTGCATGTATGCCCTGAAGGAGGCCTCTGTGGCCAAGGAGCACGATCCTGACCTGGATGTCACCATCTTTTTTATGGATGTCAGGACCCAGGGCAAGGGATTTGACGAGGCGAGAAAGAGGGCGGTTGAGAAGTATGGCATAAATGTGGTCAGGGCAAGGGTGCCAAGGGTGGATGAGATAGATGGCCGCCTTGGTCTCACATGGGTCACAGATGATGGTGAGTCGCATTCTGGCATTTTCGACATGGTGGTACTATCCGTGGGGCTTGACGCCCCGGAGGACGCCCAGAAGATTGCGGACATAACCGCCATTGACCTCAATCATTACGAGTTCTGCAGGACCACGCCGGGCCAGCCCCTTGCCACGAGCCGTGACGGTATTTACGTGGCAGGCGCGTTTCAGGGTCCAAAGGACATACCTGAGAGCGTTACCCAGGCATCCGGTGTTGCTGCAATGGCATCGGAGCTGCTCGCAGAGGGAAGGAACAGCAGGACCGTGACACTCACCTATCCTGACGAGGATACGGCCCTTGAGGCCGAGGAGCCCAGGATCGGTGTCTTTGTCTGTCACTGCGGTGTGAACATTGCCGGAACCGTGGATGTGCAGGCGGTCCGTGACTATGCCGGTACCCTTCCAAATGTGGTGCTCTATGAAGACACCCTCTACTCCTGCTCACAGGACGCGCTGAAGACCATTGCCGGCAAGATCAAGGAGAACCGGCTGAACCGCGTGGTCATAGCCGCCTGTTCCCCCAGGACACATGAGCCGCTGTTCCAGGAGACCCTGAGGTCCGTGGGACTCAATCCGGCACTCATCGAGATGGCCAACATCAGGGACCAGTGCGCATGGGTCCATGCCCAGGAGCCTGAGGCAGCCACGGAGAAGGCAAAGGACCTGGTACGCATGGCTGCCGCAAAGGCAAGGCTCCTTGAGCCCCTCGAGCAGCCTACTGTGGACGTGACACCCACTGCCCTTGTGATAGGAGGCGGGGCCTCTGGCATGGGAGCGGCACTGAGTATTGCTGACCAGGGTTACAGGTGTGTGCTGGTGGAAAGGAGCGGCAGGCTTGGAGGAAATCTGGCCCGTCTTACCTGGACAATGGATGGTCAGAGCGCCTCGGAGGTGCTCAAGGACCTTACCAGCAGGGTGAAGAGGCACAAGAACATAGAGGTGCTCCTTGAGACAGAGGTGGAGTCCATATCAGGGTACGTGGGCAACTTTACCACCACTGTCACCCGCGATGGCAACAATGAACTGATAAACCATGGTGTGGTGGTGATTGCCACAGGAGGCAAGGAGTACAAGCCAACATCCTATATGTACGGTGAGAACAACCGTGTAATCACCCAGCTCGAGCTGGAAGAGAAGCTCAAACGTGGCAAGAGTTTCCTCAAAGGGGCCAACAGCATTGTAATGATCCAGTGTGTTGGCAGCAGGGGGGATGACATGCCGCACTGTTCCAAGCTCTGCTGTACCCAGGCCGTAAAGAATGCGCTCAAGCTCAGAGAGGCACGGCCTGACGCCACGATATACATACTCTATCGTGACATCCGTACCTTTGGATTTTATGAAGACCTCTACCGCGAGGCAAGGAAACAGGGTGTCCAGTTCATCAGGTATACCCTGGACAGGAAGCCTGAGGTGCTTAAACAGGGCCGGGGGATAAAGGTCCGTGTCCATGACAGCCTCATAGGAGACGATATAGACATACCTGCCAACCTGCTGGTCCTGTCCACGGGTATTGCACCAGGGGACAACGAGGCCCTTGCCAAGATCATCAAGGCGCCGCTTACAGCAGACGGATTCTTCCTTGAGGCCCATGCGAAGCTCAGGCCAGTGGAGGTTGCCGTGGATGGTGTCTATCTATGTGGTCTTGCCCACGGTCCCAAGTCCCTTGAGGAGAGCATGGCCCAGGCAAAGGCTGCTGCGGCAAAGGCGGTTATACCCCTTGCCAAGGGCAAGGTGGCGGTTGCGCCCATTGTATCACGGGTGGATCAGGATACCTGTATCGGCTGCGGTATCTGCGTGAGCCTCTGTCCCTTCAAGGCCATTGAGCTTGTCAAGGTGGGCAAGAGGCGCAAGGCCCAGACTATCACGGCTTCCTGCAAGGGCTGCGGAATCTGCGCATCTCACTGTCCCACCCTTGCGATCAGCATGGGCGGTTTCACGGATGATGCCATCATGGCACAGATACACGCCTTTGCAGGCGACAACTGCGGAGAAGAGGCCTGAAAGACATGAGTGCTGAAATGGATAACAACAAGGAGAATGCAATGGCCCAGGAGGGTTTTGATCCGCGCATCCTTGGATTCTTCTGTCACTGGTGTTGCTACGCGGCAGCAGACTCGGCAGGCGTCTCCAGGTACCAGTATCCACCAAACGTAAGGGTGGTGAGGGTGATGTGCACTGGACGCATTGACACCAGGTTCGTGCTTGAGGCATTCAAGTGTGGAGCTGACGGTGTATTCACCGGTGGCTGACACCTTGGTGAATGCCATTACCAGTCTGGTAATTACGAAGCGATAATCATGGCAGAGGTGGCAAGGCAGACCCTTGCAGACGCAGGTGTCAATCCTGAGCGTATGAGCCTTGAGTGGGCATCTGCTGCAGAGGGTCCCAGGTTCGTTGAGCTGATAACCTCGTATGTCAACAGGATAAAGGGGCTTGGAGCCCTTGGTGAGGGTGAGAATGAGCCAGGGGCAGATGTGATCGCAAGGCGGCTTGCCGCTGCCGTGAAGGCGGCAGGTGCCAGAAAGCCCAGGACCGCCTTTGGCACACTTGCGAAGAAACTGCACAAGTCCGGTGACTACACTCCTGAGACCGTCAGCGCGGCGGTGAAGGAGAAGGTGATGCCTGGCCTGCGGCTTGAACGTATCTGTGAGGAGGTGAAGATGTGCCTTGCAGACGGCGCCAGGTCCGCGGCAGAACTGTGTGACATGACAGGCGCGGATGACGCTGAGATGGAAAAGGCCCTGACTGCCCTTTCCAAGAAAAACGCAGTCAGGGAAGATGGCGGAAACTGGGCGCTTGCGTAAGGCTTGCAAGGTCTTGTCAGGGCGAATTTCGCCCCAAAATATAGAAATCGGGAATATACGAATATGACTGTTCAGGCAACAAAATTAGATCATTCCCTCGAGGATATTATAGCCGGCTACCAGGGCTGTGATACAGTGGCCCAGTGCTATGCCTGTGGCTCCTGCAGCAGCGTTTGTCCTGTGGAAAAGGTTGTCCCTGAGTTTGATCCGAGAAAGATTGTCCATATGGTGAAACTCGGCATGGATGAACAGCTCGTGGAATCAGAGATGATTTGGGCTTGTTCACAGTGTCAGAGCTGCATTCCTGTTTGTCCGCAGAACGTCCGTTGTGCCGATATTGTAAAGGCCCTTCGTGAAGAGGCCAGGACCAGAAGGATAGTTGAGCTGGATGAACTGGAGGAGCTGGGGCAGTTTGCCGTGGTGGATTCAGGCAAGTGCATAGCATGTCTTACATGTGTAAGGCTGTGTCCGTTCGGCGCACCCCATATCCGTGAGGAAGGTTATGCCTTTATTGAGCCGGATCTGTGCAAGGCGTGTGGTATCTGCGTGCTGGAGTGTCCTGCCGAGGCCATAAAGCTTGCGCCTTCACCTGAGGTAAGGGGGGAAGCGTAATGAGTGTAAAGATAAAAGGTTTTTGCTGTAACTATACTGCCAGTGTCAGCGTGGATGCCCTGAAGGAGGCGGGCCTCGTTCCGGAAGATTTTGAGATGGAGCGGCTTGCATGCACAGGCAGGCTGGAGGTCCCCCAGTTGCTTGAGGCGTTTGAACATGGTGCTGATGCCGTGTTTGTGGCAGGGTGCATGGTGGATGACTGCCACAATCTCAATGGAAGCAGGCGGGCCTCCAAGCGGGTCGGGCAGGCCAAGAAGATAATCCAGGAGCTTGGCATGGACGAAGGACTGATCGAAATGTTCTTCGTGGGCAGGGGCGAGACAGGTCCAATTGTTGAGGCTGTTCGCGAGATGGCGTCAAGGGTAGTACAGGCTGAATGACAGCCGCCCTGCCTGCAGGTCCTTCCTGATCTGTCAGTGCATTGGCCCGGGGCCTGCTCCATAACATTATGTTTGGGCGTTCAAGCTGTGTCCTGGATTTAAGAGACCTGGAGTAAAGAGAAAATGATAATTGCTGAAAGAAAACCCATGAACGAACTCCTGGATATGATATCCGGAGTCAAGAGGCTCCTTGTATTAGGCTGCCGGGGTTGTGTTGCCATATGCTCAGCCGGTGGAGACAAGGAGGTGAGCATAATTGCGGCAGCGCTGAGATTGGGCCGGAAGAGGGCAGGCGAGCCCATTGAGATAGATGAGGCCACGTTTGTCAGGCAGTGTGATCCTGAGTATCTCGAGCCGCTGCCGGAGATGGCAAAGGATTATGATGCGGTGCTCTCCACGGCATGTGGTGTTGGCGTTAACTTCATCGCTGACCGCTGTGAAGGAGTCAACGTGCTTCCCGGCCTCAACACCACCTTCTATGGAGCCAACCTCTCAAGTGGTGAGTGGATCGAGATGTGTGCCGGATGCGGCTCCTGTGTGCTGCACCTTACCGGCGGACTCTGTCCTGTGGCCCGTTGTGCCAAGAGCCTTTCCAATGGCCCGTGTGGCGGGTCCACAGGCGGAAAGTGTGAGATCAACCCCTCTGTCCCGTGCGTGTGGCATCGTATTTACGAAAAGCTCATGGACAGGAAAGAAGAGAAACGTCTCCAAGAGATAATGCCAATTCGTGACTGGACAACCGCTGGTCATGGCGGACCTCGTCGCAGACTCAGGGAGGACTTGCTACCGTGATAGCAGGAAGCAATTTAGAGCAGGTCCTGGCGTCTGGAACCTTTGCGGTTACAGGTGAGCTGGGACCCCCGAAAAATGGTGATTACGAAGTTGTCCGAAAGAAGGCCCGGATATTAAAGGGGCATGTGGACGCGGTAAACATAACAGACTGTCAGACTGCCATTGTCAGGATGTCCAGCCTCACTGCCGGACTCCTTGCCCTTTCAGAGGGTGTGGAGCCGGTGATGCAGATGACCTGCAGGGACCGGAACCGTATCGGTATCCAGGCAGATATCCTTGGCGCATCGGCCCTTGGTATAAAGAATCTCCTGTGTCTTACAGGAGACCATCAGAAGTTTGGCAACCACCCGCAGGCTAAGGGTGTGTTCGACATGGACTCCATCCAGCTTCTGTCCATGATCAAAGGGATGAGGGACGACAGGAAGTTCCAGTGCGGAGAGGAGATAAAAAAGGCAGAGCCCAGGCTGTTCCTTGGCTGTGCCGCCAACCCGTTTGCTGATCCGTTCGAGTTCAGGGCACCTCGCCTTGGCAAGAAGGTGAGGGCAGGGGCCAACTTTGTCCAGACCCAGATCATATACAACGTGGAGAAGTTCAAGCGATTCATGGAGATGGTCAGGGACCTGGGTATTCATGAGCACTGCTACATACTCGCAGGGGTCACTCCACCCAAATCCCTTGGCATGGCGCGTTATATGAAGAAGTTCGTGCCTGGCCTCGATGTTACAGACGAGGTGATAGACCGCCTGTCCGATGCCAGTGATCAGCGGGAAGAGGGTATTGATATCTGTGTTGACATCATCAATCAGGTGAAGGAGATCCCTGGAGTAGCCGGTGTTCACATCATGGCCATAGAGTGGGAGGAGGCGGTGCCTGAAATAGTGAAACGGGCAGGCCTTGGTCCCAGACCTGAGCCAAAGGGTGTTGAGCCCATGCTGATAAGCTCCGCTTCCATTGACGAGGCGGTAGAAAAGGCCAGGCAGGCCGCTATGCAGGAGGCTGAGAAGGAGCTTGACAAGGCCAGGGCAGAGGCCCAGGCATCACGTGAACTTGTTGTGAAAGAGAAGGAGAAGGTTGCCTCTGAGATCTCCGGTCTCAAAAAACAGGTGGAGGAGGCAAAAGGCATGGCCAGTCAGAAAGAAGCCGAGGTCAGAAAACTGACCGAAGAGATAACCCGTATAAAGAACGAGCTGCAGGCCGCACAGGCAGGCGGCGCTGCCCCTGGTGCACCCCAGCCGGTGCCACCGCCTGAGGCACCTGCCCCACCTGCGGCTCCCCCGGCAGGTGCCCCGGCACCGCTCACGCCGCGTGAGCAGAATGCACTTAACTCTCTAAATCTTGGTTTGATGGCCTTGAGGAAGGCCCTTGGACTGGACGAGGATCAGTTCGAGGCCCTGAGGCGTTTTCTTGAGGCCGAGTTCCTGCTCCAGCTTGGTCAGGCAGGCGCAATGGCTCCGGCACCTCCTGCTCCAGAGCCGGTACCGGCCCCTGCGCCAGAGCCAGCTCCGGCAGCCTCTGAGGCAGTGGAGTCGGTATCCGAGCCGGCACCTGCTGCCGAACCTGAGGTCAAAGAGGAACCTGGCCGCAACAAGGAGGTAGTGAACCTTGTTGCCAAGGGCAATATGCTGCTCCACAAGAACGATGCAGCAGGGGCTGTTGAGGCATTCAAACAGGCACTTGCCATTGACCCGGACGACGAGAAGGCAAAGGATGGCCTGGCAAAGGCTGAGGCTGCCGCACCTGGTGCGCCTGCTGAGGAGCCTTCAGCCGCACCCGGTGAGTGTCCCGAGGAGATAGAGCCTGATGAGTGGCGTTTCAAACAGGTGGTGCGTCACACTGCCAAGGGTAACGTCTGCCTCATGAAGGGAGACACAGCAGGTGCTGTTGAGCAGTTCAAGAAGGCACTTGAACTCGATCCTGAAAACGAGAAGGCAAAGGATGGACTTAGACGTGCCGAGGCAGGCGAGGGAATCTATCTGCCGGACGTTAAGGCAGGCGAGGCAGCTCCTCCTGCAGAGGAGGCCCGGGCCGAAGAGGAAAAGGCGGAAGAGCCCAAGCCTGCAGAGAAACCTGTTGCGGCTGAGGCTGAAGACAAGGAGGAAGGGCCTGCTCCTGAGCCAAAGGAGGCAGAGGAGAAAAAAGAGGAGAAGGCTGAGGCACCAGAAGCTGCTCCCAAACCTGCCCCCAAGGTAGCCCCACCTTCCGCGCCTGCAGGTGAAGGGGTTGACTCTGTGGAGACCGCTCCCCTTGCAAAGGAGGAGACCCCCCTTTCCCAGCGTATCGGTTCCATCCCTGAGGACATGTACATGGAGCCAGCCGCCGGGACCATACAGCAGTGCGTGATTGGTGACGGCGACAAGGCCATCACAGTGGGTGGTGAAAAGACCTTGCCATTCCACCTCTTTGAGGGAGACATGGGCAATGCGCCCAGGGTGGCCTTCGAGGTCCTGGATTCAGCCCCTGAGGAGTGGCCGGAGCCGTTGGTAAAGCACTACTCCGATGTATTCAACGACCCTGCGGCGTGGGCCCAAAAGTGCGTGAACCAGTTCAACGCAAAGGCAATCTGCCTGTCTCTCATCAGTACTGATCCCAACGGTGCCAACGTATCTTCTGCAGATGCCGCCAAGGTAGCCCAGAAGGTAGTGGAGGCTGTTGACGTGCCCATAATCCTGTGGGGATGCGGCAATGCTGACAAGGATACCGAGACACTTCGTGAGGTTACAGGGCTCGTTGGTACCCGAAAGGTCTGTCTCGGACCCCTTACAGATGCCAACTATCGAACCCTTGGTGCTACAGCCATGGCGTTCCAGTACCCGGTGGTGGCATCCACACCCATAGACGTGAACCTTGCGAAGCAGCTCAACATCCTCCTTGAGAACCTTGGTGTTTCGCTGGATCACATCCTGATGGATCCGTCCATTGGCGCTGTTGGCTATGGTCTCGAGTACACCTATTCGGTCATGGAGCGTATCAGGCTTGCTGCCCTTACGCAGAACGATGACAAGCTCTCTGTTCCCTTTATCGTAAACCTCGGACGTGAGGTCTGGAAGGCAAAGGAGACCAAGCAGCCCTCAGACGGAATGCTTGGGGACCAGGAGCGCAGGGGTGTCCTCATGGAGGCAGTCACAGCAACTGCACTGCTATTTGCAGGTGGTGAACTCATGGTGATGAGGCATCCGAAGGCAGTGTCCATGACAGAGGCACTGATAGAGGGCCTTATGTGATGGCAGGGTTGCTGTCAACAGTAAAGAGAACCTCCCCGCTGTCAAAGGTTAAGCTATTACCCAAATTTTCATGTTACCCGAATGGACAGGCAATACCCCGGAACATGAAATGCTACCGTGACGGTGTGTAATTTCACGGTAAATTTATAGAGAGGAAAGAAATGTCTAAGATAATCTGTTCAGCCGCGATCCGAGGCGCCCACAAGATTGTGGATATGGCCGAAGAGAAATACGAAGAGGCGCTGAAGAAGTACGGGCCGGAGCATGACGTTGCGTTCCCCAACACCGCGTACTACCTGCCCATTATCTACAGCATGCTTGGAGCTGAGGTAAAACAGCTTGGCGATATGAAGGATATCTTCCAGGAGTGCCGCAAGCTACTTCCGGCGCCTGTAAGTGACAGTGTATGGCTGCCCTATCTGGCACCTGCCCTTGATGCAGGTATGGCCACCTTCTTTGCCGAGGAGATGTTCGAGGCCATTCGCTACATCGAGGACCCGGACTTCTATACCAAGACAGAGGACCCGCCCAGTGACGACCGCTACTGGCTTGGGGCTGCCGACGACCTCATCTTCAGGAAGCGCGGTGTTGAGTTCGTTGACGGCACGGCCCCGGGTTTTGCCGCCATCCTGGGCACCCCTTCCGATGCTGATGTGGCTGAGAAGATTGCCCTGGAGCTCCAGGAGAAGAACCTCTACATTTTCATGCACGACCAGACAGACGGCATATCCATGCCTGAGCAGTTGCTGAAGAAAAAGGTTCAGATAGGCTGGTCAACCAGGTTGGCGCCGTTTGGGCCTACCTACACCTCTGCGGTCTTTGCCATCGGGTTTGCATGCCGTGTGGCACTGGCCTTTGGTGGCATAAAACCTGGTGATTACAAGGGCAATCTCATATACAACAAGGACAGGACATTTGCCTTTGTCATGGCGTTCGGCCCGGTATCCGACGAGTGGTATGCCAATGCGGCAGGCGCCATCAACTGGGGTTTCCCCACCATATCCGACTGGGATATACCGGAGGTGCTTCCCACAGGTATCTGTACCTATGAGCACGTGGTGTCAAATGTGCCCCACGACGAGATCGTACAGAAGGCAATCGAGGTCAGGGGCCTCAAGGTATCTGTCACCAAGATTGACATTCCTGTCTCCTACGGTCCTGCCTTCGAGGGGGAGCGCATCAGGAAGGATGACCTCTATCTCGAGTGTGGCGGTGGCCGCACCCTTGGCGTAGAGGTGCTTATCTCCGAGGACATGGACAAGATAGAAGACGGCAAGGTCATTGTGGAAGGGCCTGAGATGACCGACTGCAAGGAGGGTGACAAGCTGCCCCTTGCCATCCTTGTGGAGGTGGCAGGCCGTCAGATGCAGTCAGACTTCGAGCCCATCCTGGAACGTCAGTTCCACCATCTGATCAACTACGCCCAGGGCATCATGCATATTGGACAGCGTAATATCATGTGGCTCAGGGTTGGCAAGGCTGCCATTGAGAAGGGTTTCAAGTTCGAACACATTGGCCGGATCCTCCACGGAAAGCTCCACCAGGACTTTGGCGCCATCCTTGACAAGGTACAGGTGCGTATCTTTACTGAAGAGGACAAGGTCAAGGAGGTGATCGAGCTTGCCAAGAAGGTCTATGCTGCCCGCGACGAGCGTCTCGGTTCCATGACTGACGAGACAGAAGACATCTTCTACTCATGCACGCTCTGCCAGTCCTTTGCCCCAAGCCACGTGTGCGTCATTACCCCTGAGCGTGTGGGTATGTGCGGTGCCTACAACTGGCTGGACGGCAAGGCTTCCTATGAGATCAATCCCACAGGTCCCAACCAGCCCATTGAGAAGGGCGAGGTCATTGACGAGAACCTGGGCCAGTGGAAGGGCATAAACGATTTTGTAAGTCAGGCCTCACGTGGCAAGGTAACCCAGGTCAGTGCCTACAGCCTTATGGTGGACCCCATGACCGCGTGTGGTTGTTTCGAGTGTATTGCCACAACCCTCCCAATGTGCAATGGCATGATGATAGTCAACCGCGACTACATGGGCATGACACCCAGCGGCATGAAGTTCACTACCCTTGCCGGCATGGTGGGTGGCGGTCAGGTGAATCCGGGATTCCTCGGCGTTTCAAAGCATTATATCTGCAGCCGCAAGTTCATGAAGGGTGATGGCGGTCTCAAGAGGGTGGTCTGGATGCCCAAGATGCTCAAGGAAGAGCTGCGTGAACGCCTTGAGGTCCGTGGTGAGGAAGAGGGCGTACCAAACCTCCTTGACCTCATTGCCGATGAGGAAGTGGGCGTGACAGAGGATGAAGTGTTGAAATACCTGCAGGAGAAGGGACACCCTGCGCTTGATATGGACCCCATGGTCTAACAGGAGAGTGGAGATATGGCACTTACAGGAATAGATATCCTGAAAATGCTCCCCAAGAAAAACTGTGGGGAGTGCGATGTGCCTACCTGCCTGGCGTTTGCCATGAAGGTGGCAGCAGGTCAGGAGGATATAGGCGCCTGCCCTTACGTTTCCGACGAGGTCAAGGAGAAGGTCGGTGAGGCATCTGCACCGCCAATCCGTACCATTACCCTCGGAAGCGGTGACAGTAAATTTGAAATGGGCGGTGAGACCTGCCTCTACCGCCATGAGAAGAGATTCGAGCATCCGACAGGGATTGCTGTCCTTGTCACCACGGATATGAGCGAGCAGGACGTGGATGGACGCATGGACAGGTTCAATGCCCTGCGGTATGACCGGGTTGGCCTTGAACTGAAGGCTGACCTTATAGCCATAAAGGATACTGGCGACCAGGCTGCGTTTACCGGCCTTGTGGAAAAGGCCAGGGAGAAGTGCCCTGACGCTGCCCTTATCCTCATGAGCGATAGCACTGATGCACTGAAGGCAGGAGCTGAGGTGTGTGGAGACCATACGCCTCTGCTCTATGCGGCAGATTCCGGTAATTACGAGGCCATGGCCGCGCTGGCAAAGGACACAGGCTGTCCCCTTGCCGTAAAGGGGGCAAACCTGGGCGAGGCGGCTGATACTGCTGACAAGCTTATCGCAGACGGCATGAAGGACCTTGTGCTGGACACCGGCGCTCGCACAGTGAGGGCTATGCTTGAGGATAACGTGGTGTGCCGGCGTGCCGCCGTGAAGCACAAGTACAAACCCGTGGGTTTCCCCACTATTACGTTTCCGTGTGAGGTGACGGATGATCCGCTCATGGAGTCACTTGTGTCATCCATGCTGATATGCAAGTATGCGGGTATAGTGGTGCTGTCCGATCTTCAGGGTGACACCCTGTTCCCGCTGTTCCTGGAACGCCTCAACATATTTACAGATCCCCAGCGGCCAATGGTGGTCCAGGAGGACATCTATCCCATAAACGGTCCTGACGAGAATTCACCCGTCCTGGTTACCTGCAACTTCTCACTGACCTACTTCATAGTCTCAGGAGAGATCGAGGGGAGCAAGGTGCCTTCCTGGCTGTTGATCAAGGATACAGAGGGCCTGTCGGTTCTCACCGCATGGGCCGCAGGCAAGTTCAGCGCTGATCTCATAGCCATGTTCGTCAAGAAGAGCGGGATCGAGGAAAAGGTCAAACACCGCAGCCTCATCATTCCTGGCTACCTTGCCTCAATAAAGGGTGAGCTTGAGGAAGAGCTGCCGGACTGGAACATCCAGATCGGCCCGAGAGAGGCAAGTCATCTGCCGCCATTCCTCAAGGGATGGAAGCCTGAGTAATGGCACGCAGGGTCAGGGCTGATACACGTCATGCGGTCAGGGAAAACCTGTGCCTGCTGTTTGTTCCGGTACCTGGCCCCTGTGATATCAGTGCAGGATTTTGCTTAACATTTTGATGTGTTATAAGGATAAGATATGTACGTTCAGTGTATAGCAGAAAGCATAAATATCATGGGAACCCGCACGGGTAATGCCATGCGGCAGAGAGACCCGGGGCCCATTGTGGAGATGGCGCACGAGGAGGTCGCTGACGGTGCGGATTTTCTGGATCTGAACATTGGTCCGGCACGCAAGGACGGCACTGACCTCATGCCCTGGATAGTGAGAGTCACAGAGGCTGTCACGGACTGTCCCCTGTCAATGGATACCACAAACGCAGACGCCCTGATTGCCGGCATGAGGGCTGCCTCCAACCCGGAGAGGCATCTGATGAACTCCATATCGCTCCAGCCTGAGCGCATGAAGAAGCTTATACCCGTGGCGGCTGAGGCCGGCTGCTATGTGGTGGCGCTCCTCTGGGGTGTGGACGGTATGCCCAGGGATTCCAACGAACGTGCCGCCATGACGGTTGAACTCTGCATGGCCATGAATGATGCGGGAATTCCCAACGAGAAGATACTGGTGGATCCCATCGGAACCCCCATTACCCTGGGCTCTGATCAGGTGATGAGCGGTATTGAGTTCATGGCAATGCTCCCTGAGATAGTCCCAGGTGCAAAGTCCACAGTGGGGCTTTCAAATGTCTCAAACGGTGTATCCACAGAGAAGCGTCACTATCTCAACCGCGCCTATCTTGCCATGCTCATGAAGTACGGTATCTGGTCGGCAATCGTTGACACCTATGATCACGAGCTTGTGGAGCTTGCCCACGGAGAGAGGCCGGAGCTGTTGAAGGTGGTGCATGATATCATGGACAACAATGATCCTGACCCTGATACCCTGAGTCCAAAGGAGCTTGAGTACTACAAGACTACAAGGGTACTCATGGGCAAGACTGTTTTTTCAGAGTCCTGGCTGGAGCTGTAGGGCTGGCTTTCCTCTACTGCGGGATTCAGGTTGATGTTTTTTCCTGAAAAGGCGGGCTCTGTCCCGCCTTTTTTTCTATGGTGCAAGATGTATTAAGTTTGAATGATCATTTTAAGGGGCCTGGCTTTTCAGGTCCTTTTTGAGTATTATATGGCCTCCATCCAAGAAGGAGCACTTATGCTCGATAGCAGTGTGCCATTTGGGGATGGGCGCTATCTGAACAATTCCCATCTATTTCCAATCACCTTAGAATAACAAGGGCAGTTATGGCAGATACATTTACACTCAATATAGAAGGTACAGAGGTAAGGGCCATGCCAGGGGAGACCATCCTCTCTGTGGCCCGTAAAGCTGGGATAGATATCCCTACCATGTGCCATCTTGAAGGCGGAAAAGAGTCCTGCAGGCCATGTCTCATGTGCATGGTTGAGGTCCAGGGCGCCGGCAGACAGCGGGCGTGTGTAACCGAGGCCAAACCTGGCATGCAGGTTACGGTGAGGAGCAAGGACCTTGATGCCTTCAGGAAAGAGAGGCTGAGGATACTGAGCTGGAGCCACTACGGCGACTGCAGGGCCCCCTGCAACCTCACATGCCCTGGCGGCATCAATGTGCAGGGGTATGTTAATCTCATTGCAAGGGGTGAGTACGAGGCTGCGCTCAGGGTAATAAAGGAGAAGAACCCGCTCCCCATATCTGTGGGCAGGGTATGTCCGCGGTTCTGTGAGACCCGGTGTCGCAGGGTGCTGCTCGACGAGCCCATTGCCATAAATCACCTAAAGAGGTTTGTGGCAGACCATGCAGTAAAGTCAAAGCATGTGAAGGAAGAGCTGGCACCGTCCACAGGCAAGAGGGTTGCCATAATCGGCGGTGGCCCTGCGGGACTGTCATGTGCCTATTATCTGCGCAAAAACGGTCATGCGGCCACTATTTACGAGGCTGAGGACAAGCTGGGTGGCCTGTTGCGTTTTGGCATACCGGGTTACAAGCTCCCCAACAGGGATGTGGACAGGGAGGTTCAGAACATACTCAACCTTGGTGTGCAGGTGCGGCTCAAGAAACGCTGGGGCACGGATTTTACTCTTCAGACCCTGAAGGATGATGGTTATGATGCCATCTTCATTGCCGCAGGTCTGCCAAGGCAGAAGCAGCTTGACATCGACGGGGCTGAGTATGTGGTGTGCGGTCTCAAATACCTGCGTGAGATCAACTGCGGTTCTCCGCCTGATATTGGTCAAAAGGTGCTGGTTGTAGGTGGAGGTGATATTGCCATTGATGCCGCAAGGAGTGCCAGGCGCCAGGGTGCCAGTGAGGTGACTGTCATCTATCCGCGTTCAAGGGTGGAGCTTCCTGCCTCCCAGCGCGATATAGATGCAGCGGAGAAGGAGGGCGTGCAGTTTTTCCTCATGGCCACTCCCCTGCGAATCATGAAGGAGGATGGAACCATAAAGGTTGAGATGGCCCGTACCATCCTCGATGAGCCTGACGAACGGGGTGTGCGCAAGCCCATTCCCATGCCTGGTTCCAGGCTGGTGTGGCAGGGAGATACTGTGATCTCCGCGCAGGGGCAGGTGGGCGATGCCCATTTCCAGGCCTTTGGCGAACTTGAGGCCTCCATCAAGCTCACGCCGAGAAAGACCATCAAGGCCCATCCCAGCACCATGAAGACAAATATTGACGGTATATATGCTGGCGGTGACGTGACCACCGGCTCCCGTACGGTGATTCAGGCGGTGTCTGCAGGAAGGCGTGCTGCCGAGGCCATGCATGAGGCATTCCTCAATGAGAAGGCGGGGATTGTGGAGCCCAGGTTCAACTTCTCCAAGGGAAAGCGTTTTGAAGACGTGGACATGCACAACTTTGACGGCTTTTCCATGCGTCTCAAGGAGATCATGCCGTCCCGTCCGCCAGAGCGCCGTATTGGAGATTTCGACGAGGTGCAGTTGGGCTTCTCAGAGGAGATGGCAGTGCGTGAGGCAAAACGGTGCCTGCAGTGCGGCTGTCTTGGCGTTTCAAAGTGCACCTACAGGGAGCTGTGTGTTGAGTACAAGGTAAAGGCCAACGAGGCCCCCACGCGGCAGAGATACAAGATAGATGACTCCCACCCGTTCATAATCGTTGATCCCAACAAGTGCGTTGGCTGCACGAGATGTGAGAGGGTGTGCCAGTACGATGGCATAGAGCTTTGTGTGATTACTGACGAGGAGTCTCAGGCCGTACTGGATGTGGCCATCTCCTTCAATGACAACTGTGTGTCGTGCGGGGCATGTGTGGATGCATGTCCTACAGGTACCCTGGTCAAAAAGGACCCGGTGGCCCCTCTGCTTCCGGCACAGATCAGGCCGGTGAAGAGTGTGTGTACCTACTGCGGTACAGGCTGCAGCGTGGAGATAATTGCCAATTACGGATCCATTATGGAGATCCGGGCGGATTCCTCTGTGGCGCCCAACTATGGCCAGCTCTGTGTAAAGGGCAGGTTTGGATACACCTTTTACAGGAGCAAGGAGAGGCTTCGCATGCCCCTGGTACGCGAGACCATTGAAGAGCCCTTCCGTGAGGTGGACTGGAACGAGGCCCTGAACCTTGCGGCCCAGAAACTGAACAGGCTCAGGGATACCAGCGGTTCTGACAGTATTGGCATCCTTGCCTCCTCAAGGTGTACCAACGAGGAGAACTATCTGCTCCAGAAACTTGCGCGGGCAGCCTGGGGCACCAACAATGTGGATAACTGTGCCCGGGTCTGACACGCTCCATCTGTCAGCGGTCTGCTGGCAACACTTGGAAGCGGTGCAGCAACTACTCCTTTTTCACAGATAGTGGGCACGGATGTGCTGCTCATATGCGGGTCCAACACCACTGAGGCCCATCCAATAGTAGGGCTCAAGGTGAAGGAGGCAGCGGAACAGGGTACGGACTTTATTGTTATTGATCCGAGACGAACAGACGTGGCAGCCATTGCGGAGAGCCAGCCGAACGGCATATGGCTGAGGCTCAAACCTGGCTCAAATATCCCGCTGATAAATGCCATGCTTCACACCATATTTGAAGAGGGCCTTGAGAACAAAGAGTTCCTTGAGGCCAGGTGTGAGAATATAGATCCGGTGCGGGAGCACGTGCGGGATTACACGCCTGAGAAGGTGGAGGAGATCACAGGGGTGGATGCAGGGCTCATCAGGAAGGCTGCCCGTGTGTATGCCAAGGCGGAAAATGCCCTGATCCTCTATGGGCTTGGCGTGGCTGAACACAAGGGTGGCACTGCCGGAGTCATGGCCCTTGCCAACTTAGTGCTTGCCACAGGTCATGTTGGAAGACCCCATAATGGCATCAATCCGCTGCGTGGCCAGAACAACGTGCAGGGTGCCTGTGACATGGGCACACTTCCCTACACGTTCCCTGGCTACCAGGCAACGGATGACGAGAAGGCCCTTGAGAAGTTTGCCAAGGCATGGGGCGTGGATAGCCTCCCCACCACACCTGGCCTCCTTGAGCCAGAGATGTATGACAAGGCACTGAAGGGAGAGTTCCGAGGCCTATACTGCGTGGGGTATGACCCTGCCCAGACCCAGGCTAATATTGGGCATGTGCATGAAGCCCTTCGTGCCATGGACTGTGTGATCGTGCAGGACCTGTTTCTGACAGAGACAGCCAAGTTCGCTCACATCGTGCTGCCTGCAGCTTGCGTCTATGAGAAGGAAGGCACCTTTTCCAGTGGCGAGCGCAGGGTAAGGCGTATCAGAAAGGCTGTTACCCCGCCTGGTGAGGCAAAGGCTGACTGGGAGATCATCTGTCTCCTGTCCCAGGCCATGGGTTATCCCATGTTCTATACCGGGCCTGAGCAGATCATGGCTGAGCTTGCCAAGCTCACACCGCCCTATGCCGGTATCTCATATGACCGGATGGACGGTGACGGTCAGGTGTGGCCATGTCCTGAGCCAGGACATCCAGGCATCCCGCTTCTCCATACCGAGACCTTCCCCATAGGAAAGGGCAGGCTCCAGCCTGTGGCATACATGGTCCCTGAAGAGTCGGCAGATCATGACTACCCACTGGTGCTGATAACAGGCAGGAGACTCGAGCATTACAACAACGGCTCCATGACCAGGCTCTGTGAAGGATTTGATATGATCTCGCCCCATGAGCTGGTTGAGATCAATCCGGAAGATGCGGCTGCCCTGGGGATCCAGGACGGCAGTAATGTCAGGGTGAGTTCACGTAGGGGCTATGTAAGGGCAGTGGCAAGGGTCACAGAGAGAAGCAGGCCGGGTACGGTGTTCATGAGCTTCCACTTCCCGGACAGCCTCACCAACCTGCTCACCAGTCCGGGTATGGATCCCAAGACCTTGACCCCTGAGTACAAGGTGGCGGCAGTGAAGGTGGAGGCCGCATGATGTTAATGTCCCAGGGGTGATGATGTTTTAACCCCAATCGCTTGATTCAGGTTTGAACTGAAAAGGCGTTATGAGTTGTCTCATAACGCCTTTTTATCTTTAAGGCCATGCTACAGGACATCTGCCGTTGTCAATTGTTCCTGCGTTTCAGGTGTCCTCTGTTAATATGCTCTTTGGCTATCCAGTTTGTCTCCTCCAGCCCTTTCTCTCTCCTCAGCAGGAAGCACCATAGGATGGATGTGCACACGGTCACCCAGCGGGTGAATGTGCTGGTGCTGGTGTATGGTCAGGGGATCACTCTTTACCACCTTCCCGTTTTCTAAGGCATAGAACGTAGAGGTTAGCTGGCTGAGGAAATCCCAATCATGGGAGATGATGATCAGGGACTGATCCAGGCTGCTTAGTATCTCCAGCAACCGCCTGCGGGCGGCATTGTCAAGGTCATTTGTTGGTTCATCTAAGAGCAGGATTTCAGGCTCCATGGACAGGACTGTGGCAAGGGCAACCAGCCGTTTCTCACCGCCTGACAGGTGGTGGGTTATCCTGTCCTGGTATCCTTCCAGCCCCACCTTTGCAAGGGTGGCCATGGCAATATCCCTGGCCTCATCAGGTGAGTAGCCGAGGTTCAGCGGACCAAAGGCAATGTCTTCGATTACGGAGGGGGAGAAGAGCTGGTCGTCCACGTTCTGAAAGAGCATGCCCACGTGCCTGCGAAGTTCTGTGAAGTCTTCTTCTGATTCCATGACCCTGCCGTTGAACAGTACATGGCCGGAGTCTGGCTTCAGCAGGCCTACCATGATATGGAAGAGGGTGGTCTTGCCGCTGCCGTTGTCTCCGATGAGCCCCATGTGTCCCCCCTGGAACGAGAAGTCCAGGCTGTCAAACACTGGATGTTCATGTCCGGGATAGGTGAAGGAGATGTGTTGCAGCTCTATGTCAACATTTTGTCTGTCTGTCTCAATGTTCATGATGAGTACTCTAATGAAAAACAGGGAAAGGCACAATGAATGGATATGGTTTTTGGGATCTGTTCTCTATATCGGCAGAAACCGTGGCATTGGAGAGCCTTTTTGATGCAGGGGAGCCAGGGCCAGCAATATCTCTCAGTAGATGATACTCGTAAGTGCCAGTACCACAGCACCTGCTCCGAGCAGCAATAGAAGATAAAGGTCCCGGCGTTTGAAAGTGGTGGTGTCAAGTACGGGAAAGGTGCCGTTGAAGCCGCGCATGAGCATTGCGTTGTGCACACGCTTGGATCGCTCCCAACTGCGGACAAAGGTCATTCCCACCAGATAGCTGTAGGTCCTGTAGGTGTGGATGTTGGTCTTTGGCTGAAAACAGCGCAGTTCTGCAGCGCGCCTCAGGCGGTTGAACTCCTGGTGGATGAGATTCAGGTAACGGTAGCTTGTCATCAGGAGCAGGGTAAGCTTCTTAGACATGCCGAGGCGCTGCAGGCCGCGGCCAATGTGGTGAACCGGGGATGTGGTGAGCAGGGCAGTGAGGACGAGCAGTATTGCGTTGGTCTTTATGGTGATGTACAGGGCAAGCCTCACCCCCTTTTCACTTATTGGCAGGGAGAGGATGTGGCCCATGGTCTCACCCCCGCCGGTGAGAGGGAGGGTTATCCACAGGAAGATGCAGAACAGGTTTACTGCCACGAGCCTTGGCCACAGATCCCGCAGCTTGAGCCTGGCCACTGCGGCAAGTGCCATGCCAATGGCCAGGCCCATGAGTATGGCCACCATACTTTCGGAGATGGCGATGATTACTGCAAGGGCCGTGGCCCCTATGATTTTCACCGTGGGGTCGGCCTTGTGCAGGATGGACGACCCCAGGGCAAAGCGTTCTTCAATCATTTGGCTGTTGGCCACTTGTCGAGATGGATCCAGAGGATGGCTCCAAGCTCCACATCTTTCTTCTTGCCGTCTGGTCCCTTGATCTTGTAGTTTGCCTCGCTGAGTGCTGCAAATCCCCACCAGCCCGGTACAGGACAGGTGAAGGTGAATACACCCTGATCGTCAGCCTTTACCACCTGTGTTACATGGTACTCGGTGGGGGCCTTGAGTTTGCAGCCCTTGTTGTAGAACTCTACCTCTACCTCAGCACCTGGTACGGGTTTGCCGTCCATGAGCACCTTGCCAACAAAGCTGTTGCCTGCATAGTCTCCGAAGGGACGGAGCAGGGGAATGATCTCTGTCTTCAGGCCAATGGGACGGTCCCAGCCCTCATCTGCTCCAAATGCGGCAATCTCTGTCTTGGTATAATGGATGATGAATGTGTCCTCTGCAGGCTCCCAGTAGGGCTGCGGCTCCACCCCAAAGATATATACACCTGGCCTCTTGAAGCGGTACTGTGTCTTCCATGCCTTGTGGCCCATGACTGTGGTGGGCTTGAGGGTTGACTTGAGATCAGTCTTCCTGCCGTCGAGGTCAACGAAGAATTTGGCAGGCATGGCCATGTCCATACCTATTCCCGCAAACGGATGTGAGAATGAGAGGGTCAGTGACACTGTTCGGTTGTTCTGGTCCACGATGTTCCTGTCAGGGATCAACATCCCGAAGTGTGCCAATGCGCTCATTGGCACAGCAAGGACAAGAAGGGCAAAGAGCAGTGCTACTCTGAACCGGAAAGTTTTCTGTTGCTGATGCATGAAAATTCCTCCTTAAGGATTATTGTGATTTGTTGAACTCCTGTATCCCATATCCCGGGTACGCAAACTGTGGGCCCATGCATTTGCCACAGAGAGGAGTTATTTCTTTTTCAATGCAAAGAGGAGGCCGCCAATACCAATTATCCATCCCAGGCCACCGATGATGTCGCGCATGGTTGGTCCGTGGTTCATCTGTTCCATCATCATCCTCTTCAGGGGGGCGATCTCTCTTGCAACCCTTCTGGTTACAAGATCGGCAAGCTCGCGTGTGTCTATCTTGCATGGCGCTGCAGCGGCCTGTGGTGCAGACGTGGCTGCAGGTGAAGCCGCGGCTGTTGTGGCCTGAGTCTTTGGTGATTCTGCAGGCGCGGAGCCGGTTTCTGATACAGGTTCTTCAGGCAGTGGCTCCTCGTTAAGGTCCTCAGGGGTCATGGTCCACTGGGCCTGGTGGCCTTCGCCTGCCTTGAGGACTATCTTCAACCCCTCATCAGGTTTCAGTTCCGGCCTCGGGAAGGTGTACATGCCTTCCTTGTTGGTGGTGCCTTCCACCAGGAGTTTGCCTGTCTTGAGGCTGTAGACCTTGACGTCGCTGTTCTGGGTGGCTCGGTTGTTGGAGAATTTCCCCTCCACGATTATGTCAGGGCCACTGGTATAGGCAAAGCAGCGAATACCGTGGGCCCAGGCCTGCTGCTGAGGGCAGAGTACTATGGCACAGAGGGAAAAAAGGGCATAAAGTGCCGCAGAAAGGGTAATGGTACGCATGACTGTGACCTCCGGAAGATCAGGATTTCTTGATTGAGAGAATTTCCGGCTGGACCCTGCTGAGAAAGGAGACTGTGAACATGGTCACCACTCCCTCTATCAGCATAATGGGAATGTGGGCCAGCAGGATCAGTTGGGCGGTTTTCAGGAAGGCCTCATCGGTTCCTATGAGGGCAAGGGCTACCAGTATGCCTGACATGGCCACTGCAAGGGATCCGGCGAGAAAGGCGCCTATCATCCTCTTTTTGCCTCCTTCACGGATCCAGGGACTGAATATGAGGTAAACTGCCACGGCCGGACCGGCCATGACCACTGTGTTTACTCCCAGTACAGTTAGCCCTCCAAAGCCGAACAGCAGGGCCTGAAGAAATAGCGCTACACCTATGGCCGGGACTGCAGCCCAGCCTAAGATCAGCCCTACCAAGCCGTTTAGGATCAGGTGGACAGAACTTGGCCCAATGGGCACATGGATCAGTGAGGCGACGAAAAAGGCTGAGGACAGCAGGGCAGTGGTCATGATGTGTTCATAGTCCAGTTTTTTCAGCCCCACAGCCACACCGGCTGCCGCCACCACGCCTCCAGTTGCCAGCACGGGCAGGGAAAGTATACCTTCGGAAATATGCATGGTTTAAACGGGCTCCTGTAGTGTTACGGGTTTGAATTTTGTGATACACACTATATCGAAGAGGAATGGGCCAGTCAAGCGGTTTTCTGAAAACTCCCCTTGCCTTTTAACCCTCCTTTGCCATTTTCCAGCGCAGAAATGAGCCCCCCTTTTATCTGTGGCATTGCTTTACTATCGAGCATGAAGAGATGAAAAAAGGGAAGGATGGGCGACATCCCAAATATCTCTCCATATCCAGGCAAAGGCCGGACATTTCTGCCTTTGAACGGACCCTGCACTATCAATATATTGTAATCATTGAATAATATTTATGTAAAAACGGTTGCCTAAAAAAAGAAAAACCTCTATAATGGCCTAATTTTTTTGCATGCCTACATTCGGTTGGCCCTGATGGCGCCTGGCTAAGTTTCCGCAGGCTACTGCCTGCATCATGCCGGCTGACTGTCATGGGCAGTTGGGCCTGTGCGGTGCGCCCCCGCTGTTTCCGTGGGGTGCTGAAGGTTAAATAAAGGTCGAATGCCCATTATTCTATGGGCAGTCTGTCTGCCTCACTGTACTTGACTGGTTGCTATACTCATCGTTCACCCATGGGGCATCCTTTAAAGAAAGCATGGGGCAAGACCGAATCAGTATATATGACCACACTGCAGGACACCTGAGGTGCAGATACCATCAACCAAGCACCATGGGCCGTAGGGTGCCCCTGTAGCATGACAACAGGCAGGGCCTGTGTTTCATGAGTTTGTCTGTTATCCGACCAAGGGCCGGATCCGTTGTTTCTTTTGCGTGCTGTGTATCTTTGGATATGCGCCGCTGGCCTGGCCATTACCAGCACATTACCGGCAGAGGATGCCTGGATAAGGGTGTTCTTTTCATGTCTGGTATCTTTGGGGTAAACCTGTCAATGGCAGGGTTATGGTCATACGTTATTACTGCTTGAACAAGGGGATTTTTTTATGTACATGAAAATTGTCTACTACTTAACAGCAATCATGCTGGGCGGTATGCATGCACTGGAGCCAGGACATGGAAAGACAGTGGTTGCGGCCTATCTCGTTGGCTCCCGTGGCACAAAGCTGGACGCCTTCATCCTGGGCCTGGTGGTTACCCTGACCCATACCTTCAGTGTGATCCTTCTTGCCATAGCGGCAAAGATTGCATCCAACAGGTTGACTCTTACTGAAAATGTGCTTCATGGCTACCTTGGCCTGGTTGCCGGTGCCCTTATCCTTGTGGTTGGGCTTATCATGCTGGTACAGCGTATAAGGGGAAGGGATGCCTTCCACTTCCATTCGCATGATCATCACCATCACGGCCATTCTCATGTCGATGCGGGCCACGATCACCATCATGATCACCATGATCATAACTCTCATGAACATCATCATGTGCACGATCATGACCATCATGACCATCATGACCATTCTCATGACCACCTCCATGCCCATGCCAGTACGGATCACGGTCATGACCACGCTCATGATGACCACCACCATCATCATTTCCATGATCATGATGATCACCACCATGACCACCACCATCACTCCCATCACGGCCACAGTCATGTGCCGCCCATAGATGAGACAACAGGTAAGAGGGTCAGTTACTGGCGTCTGTTTCTGCTGGGGCTTTCCGGCGGCCTGGTGCCCTGTCCTGCTGCCATTGCAATACTCCTTGCAGCAGTGGCGGCTGGAAGGCTTGGGGAGGGCCTCACCTACATACTCCTGTTCAGTATAGGTCTTGCCGCCGTGCTAATTGCCATAGGCATAGCCGTGGTAAGCGCAGGCAAGTTTGCTGCGAGGTTCCTGGACGCGAAACAGTTTGCCAGAAAGATCGCCATAGCGAGCGCCGGGGTAATTACCCTGATAGGCGTGGTAACCATTGCGGATTCCATTCGTACCCTGATGATGATATAGGACAGTGGGTGCTGCGGCACTCTATGGTGCCTCTTGGACAAGGAAGGGAGTGAGCATGAAACATTGGATCGCCGGCCTGGCGTTGTTCCTGCTGATGGGAGGGACAGCACATGCCCATGGAAATATCTCAAATCTGCCAAATTCTGTTCAGATATTGCAGTACCGGATGCTGCTGTATCTGAATCCCAAGGACAACGTGGCCCGTAACAACCTGGCCATGGCCCTGTTCCGGACCAACAAGCTGGACGAGGCCAGGGGAGAGCTTGACAAGGTCCTGAAGAGTGATGCCTCCAACTTCAATGCCCTTGACGGCATGGGGATCGTGCTCCTGAAGCTGGGAAAGTATACAGAGGCCCTGGATTACCTGAAGAAGGCCCTGGCCATCAAGAAGGACGACATGATGGTGCACGTGCACCTCGCAGCCGTCTATAAGAAGTTGTCCCAGCCTGAAAAGGCAGCAGCAGAGCTTGAACAGGCAAAGGCCCTGTCAAAAAAGCCTGATGCTGAGAAGCTCATCGAGAAGGAGCTGAAGCTCATCATGTAATTGAACATGTGCAGTGTTCTCCTGGCTCATGGCCCTTAAACATGGCACCCGCGTGCATCTACCTTCATGCACTCCGTCGTGCCGTTGCTGCGTAGTATATAAAAGGTGTCATACAGGTTCATGCACAGGGCGATGTTCACGGGAATGATGCTGAGCCGCTGCCCCATGTGTGGGGCCTTCATGCAGCGGCTGGTGTCTATCCAGCCGTGTTCTTCATGAAGGCGAAAGAGCCGTGCCTCCGGATACTCCACTATATATCCCAGTGTAAGTCTCTCGTTTCTAAGCATCTGTTTGGCTGAGAGGGATTTTGAGCCGGCGTCAATGATCACCTGGCCCGGAGTGGCGTCTGATACCACCGTGGCTACTACCCTTGCGGCACACTGCTCAAGGCTGCAGTGGCCAAAGTACATCACAAAGTAGTCGTTCAGTACTGCTGTCCCCACCCTTAGTTCATTGACGTGCTCCACCATGTGCGTATTGAAAAGAGAGGGCGTTGAGCCGGATGAGACCATGTGAGGGCAGAGATCCGCATGGCAGAGTGCCTCATATACCGGCTTCCACTGTTTGTTGATCGCATCAAAGCTCCTGGATTCATGAGCCGCCTCTCCATACAGGTGACCGAGATAGAGTTGTATCCCGTCATATCTGAGCCCCTTCATGCGCTCTGCGTAGGCCGCAAGCCTGGTCACTGTTTCCGGATCAGCGTATCCGCAGCGGTGAAGTCCTGCGTCAAACATCACATGTATGCCAATCTCGCTGCCACTTTCAAGGGCAGCGTCTGACAGTGCGTCCATGAGGTATGTGGAGTCAACAGCAACCCGGATCCTGTGGGTGCGCGCAAGGCGGGCGATGCGTTTGGCCCGGTCCTCGCCAACCGCAGGATAGGCTACTGTGATATCCACATCCCCCAGTCTGGACATGACCTCTGCCTCTCCCACCTTGGCAACGGCAATGCCTGCTGCACCAGCCTGCAACTGGGTACCTGCTATGTGAAGGGATTTGTGTGTCTTTACATGGGGGCGCACAGCAAAACCGTGTGAACGGGCATAGTCGTGGATTCGGTTGATGTTTGCGTCAAGCACCTCTTCCTGAACTACGAGAAACGGGGTGGGAATGGAACTGGTGCTGTTCAGCAGGTCATGGTCCGGGGCGTTTTTATACGGCTTCATGGACGTCTTCTGCCCTGACTATCCTGATGTCCTGATTACAAAGACCGAGGTGTTGTTTACAGGGGGCCTTGGTCTGATCCGTGCGTATTCCTTTAGCCCTGGGGGAAGCACGATGGTGGAGTGTATGTCCATCAGTCTTCGCAGTCCCTTTTCATATATGCGGTAGGATACCCTGGTGCCTTCAGGCAGTGTGGTCGCTATGTGGGCAAAGATTTCGTCCTTTGGCAGGGCATCCGCACCTACCATAATGAGGCTGGAGTCTGTGGAAAGGGGCAGGGAGAAGTGGTCTCCATGGATGATACGGATATGCTGGTCAAGCTTCAGTGCCTTTATCAGGTCCTGTGACAGGTCTGCGTACTCCCGGAATTTTTCAATCCCTGTGCCTGTTACACCGTACTGCCTGCATAGTGCGATCAGGCTCAGAGGCAGGGGGCCGCTTCCAAGAAAGACCACATGGGCGTGTGGCTCAAGCTCTGCACCGTGA
Organism: uncultured Desulfobacterales bacterium; assembly: GCA_964638145.1. GTDB lineage: Bacteria > Desulfobacterota > Dissulfuribacteria > Dissulfuribacterales > QOAL01 > S144-17. Next base: position 46,835 of record CAZXAK010000028.1, read on the forward strand.
TACTCCATCCTGGCAAGTTCCATGTAGTTGGGATAGTAGATGAAGCGTTCAAGTTCTTTCCAGGGGTCTTTGCTGCTTATGATGGCATTGGCGCTTTCGATCTCCATCCTCAGGCCGTTAAGGCGCTTCAGGTGTGATATGTGCTGTATGACGGTCTGGAGTTCCTTGTCCTTGCGGAGTTTCTCAGCGGTTTCATCGCCTACATCTCTTGCCCCAAGGGCGTTTAGCCTCTTGAAATGGGAGGAGAATGTTTCAGTTGGGCCGTAGAGAATCCGGTCATCTGCAAGATGACGTATGGAGTCATAAATGTTCAGGAATTCTGTTTTTATGGTTTGTATATCATTCATTTTGTCGTTGATCTAAGCCAAGTCACCCATGCACCTGTGCTGTTGTTTTCAGGAATGGTATTATATTGTCGATGATAATGCCATACCAGTTGGGGAACAAGGGTGCGGGGGCTTGTTTACGGGTTCATGACCTTACTGATTTGAGACAAATTTGATGATGCAAGAAAAACTCAGCCGTTTTTTCAGGCTCAGGGATAACCGTACAGAATTTTCCACAGAGATAACTGCCGGGATTACCACCTTTCTCACCATGAGCTATATCATAGCCGTGAATCCGGCAATACTCTCTCTTCATGGCAGGGGGATCCCGTTTGCCGGTGCCATGACTGCAACCATAGTAGTTGCGTCACTGTCTACCATACTTATGGGGCTAATGGCCAATCTTCCCTATGCCCTTGCCCCTGGCATGGGTTTGAATGCCTTTTTTGCCTACACTCTGGTTGCAGGTATGGGGCTATCGTGGCAGACGGCTCTTGGTACAGTACTGCTATCAGGCGTTATATTCATTGTGCTGACAGTGGCTGGACTCAGAAGGGCGGTTGTCAGGGCCATTCCTGAGGCTATCAGGTATGGTGTTGCGTCGGGAATAGGGCTTTTCCTGGCAGTAATTGGTCTGAAGGCCGCAGGTTTCATCGTGCCTGATGAGGTTACCATGGTGAAATTCGGGGGCTTCAGCGCAGGTGTCGTGGTGTTTCTTGCTGGCTTTGCCATTACCGCTGTCCTTGCTGAAAGAGGGGTGAGGGGTGCCTTGCTGATGGGTATAGTGCTGACTACCCTGCTTGCGGCAATTCCTGGCCGGCTTGTTCCGGGACAATCCCTGCTGATCCTGCCTGATACCATGATGGCCATTCCTGATTTTCAGTCTGCCTTTTTCCGGTTTGATCTTGCAGGCGCACTTCGTCCGGAACTTGTGGGTGTGATATTCGTGTTTCTCTTTACGGACATGTTCGATTCCATCTCCACCTTTATGGGAGTGGCCCAGGTGGCAGGTCTCAAGGACGGAAACGGTGAGCCGCGAAATCTTAACAGGGCGCTTATGGTGGATGCCCTGTCCACGGTCATGTCAGGTGTTGCGGGTACGAGTTCCGGGACGACTTATATCGAGAGTGCTGCCGGTGTCCGGGAGGGGGGAAGGACCGGACTTACTGCCGTGACTGCGGGCCTGCTGTTCCTGCCATTCCTGTTTTTTTCACCTGTGGTGAAGATGATCCCTGCTGTGGCCACGGCACCTGTGCTGGTCATGGTGGGTTTTTATATGATGTCTGCCATAAAGAATGTAAATTTTTCCAAATTGGAAGAGGGGCTTCCTGCCTTTACCGCCATGCTGCTCATACCCATGTGTTTCTCCATTACCCAGGGGATCTGCTGGAGTTTTCTGGTTTATACGCTTCTCATGGCATTCAGGGGAAAGATAGCCCATATCCCTGTCCTTTTATGGGTTATTGATGCCCTGTCCATCCTTGTGCTGGTTATGATGGGGTGAGCGCCTCTTCAGCCTACCAGACCCCTTTCTCATATGTTGCATGTTCGCCCATTAAACTGTCCGTATATGCCACTGTATCCCGTTTACGGCCTTCTTTTGTTTCTTTGGGGCGAGTAAAGGAAATGAACAATTATGTGTGCCGTAAAGGGGAAAGGAGAAAAAAGTCGTCACGATTTTTTTTCATTTTTCTGACGAAAAACGCAATTTGTTCCCTTGATCCCTGATTTGATATGTTTTTTGGGCTATTTGTGCCTGGTATATTTCTTGCTAAGTTTAAGCATAATATTGTAGGGTAAGGGGGAAAGAGAATGAAATTGAGTTTGTTCAGGACAAGTGTAGTGCTGTCAATACTGTCAGTTCTGTTTATGGCGGTTTCGGCACATGCTACACATATTCAGTATGTTGACAAGGATAGCAACATTGGCAATAGCGGCTATGAAATGGTGAGTGGTTCCACATATTCCGTCACTTTTGATCTTCTTAATGATAGTATGGATCTGTGGAAGCTTGCAGTGGGAAGCAGCAACTCTTATTCGGTCAACTCCAATCCCTCTCTTGATGATTCAAACTATTTGGGTGTTGGCAGTTATGATCCTGATTATGACCTGCATTATGTGTATTTGAGGATTGATCCGGATCATGTTTGGGGTAACGATGTGTCCAGCTATCTTTCTCTTGAGGTAAACGGGTATTCAGTCTCAAACTGGTCGAATCCGATCATTCTGTATGACTGGTGCGCGGCTGGAGGCTGCGGGTGCGGGTGTGGGTGCGCATGCAGTATTGATGACCGCTACCATATAGTGGATAACGGCTATAAGGTTACAATAAAGTTGACCAATAATACCAATAGTTCCATTACTGTTTCCAATGTAAACATAGAGGGGTGTTTTGACGCAGCCCCGGTGCCTGAGCCTGGAACACTGTTTCTGTTTATTGCTGGTCTTGCAGGGTTTGTCACTGTGAAGATTGCTAAGTCTTCATGATTGACTTAGCTTTTTATGATTGGTTCAGGTCCTCGGGCAGAGTCCTGGGGGCCTGGCTCTACCGGTTTTGCTGACCTGTTCTAATCTGTTTCCGTTTGTCCCACCCCTTAGGCTTTCTCTGTTGCCCTGATCCCCTTTCTGTGCCCTGAGGCATGTCTTTACTGCCTTTCAGTTTCTCCGCTTTGAATCTCCCCCGTCTTTAGGTCATCTTAATAAGGATCATTAGTGTACAGCCTGTTTGTTCTGAGCGGGCAAACCGTTTTTCATAAGAAAAAAAAATCCATATATAAAATTATTCACTATATAGAAAATTTTTTCCATTTATATATGTTTTGGGAGAAGCTATGCCTTTTTGTCCTGTGTAATGCGGGAAAAATATTTATAACTTTTGGTGTGATATTTGCTTATGTAAAAATAAGAATGTGATAATTTGTGACGTTGCCAATTTCCCAGAATCCGGAGGTTTCCTATGAGAAGGTCAATCTGTAGCTCTATAGTATTGGTGTTATCCATATGTCTGCCCTGGGTTTCCATTTCAGCAACGGCTGCGGTTCTCAACGTGCCTGCTGACTATTCCACCATACAGGCAGCAATAGACGCGGCATCTTATGGCGATACTGTGCTGGTATCTTCAGGGTATTACCATGAGCACATAGTGCTCAAAAGTGGCATTAAGGTGATAGGGCAAGATCCTGAGTTAACTCGTATCAGCGGAGGAGGCAGTGGGTCGGTAGTTACTGCGACCGACGTCTCCAATGCGGAGTTCTCGGGGTTTCAGATTTATGGTGCAGGAACCGAAGGATCAGATGCTGGCATAAAGATATCTGGCGGCAATGTGGTCATAAGCAACAACAAGGTGTGGTATAATCCGCGGTATGGTGTCTATATCGTGGGTGGCTCTTCAGCCATAATAAGAAAGAACACCATTAAATATAATGGCGATACAGGTAATGATACATCTGATTACGGATTGATGGTGCTGCATTCGTCACCGCTCATTACCAACAATTTTATCATAAGAAACAGGGAGGTGGGTATCTATATAGGCTGGGAAGACTCTGAAGGCACCCGGATCATCAACAATACAATAGTTGACAATGGTTACGATGGTGTATGGTGCTACAAGTCTTCCCCTGAGATCAGGAACAACATAATTGTGGGAAACTCATATGGCATTTGTGCCATCTATGGGGCAACCCCCGGGATCTCATACAATGATGTGTGGGGAAACAGTGAGGACTACAACTCCCAGACAGGGGGTGTTGCTGCGCCTGGAACCGGAGATATTTCAGCAGACCCTGCGTTTGCAGACAACTACTATCTCAATGCCGAATCCCCGTGTATAGACGCAGGCGATCCCAACCCTGTGTACAATGACACTGATGGCACCCGCTGTGACATGGGGGCCTATGGGGGGCCGGACGGGGAAACGGGTTATGCAGGCAGCCCTGTGGAGAGCGGTTTTCTATTTACTACCATAGGTAAAATACCTGTGTCAGAGATTGATCAGACACCGTTTTCAAGCCATCGAGGCCTGGTAACAGTCTCTGACCAGGTGGCCCAGCAGCTATACATCAGGCACTACAAGGACGCACCTTTTGGGGGCAGGCTCTGGATAAGCGGTCTCTTTGGGGCTGCAGATACCGGTGTCCGCTATTATCAGATACTGGTGGCCAAGTGGAAAGGTATAATTCCACCAGCCCCCAGTGAGTTCAAGCCGCTGATGGATCCCCTTGTAAAGATAAAGTACATTATCAACAGTGACGGCACCGTATCTACCCAGCGAGTAAGCATTGGTCCCAAGACCATAGGCGGGGTTGAGGGCCTGTATGAGAGAACTGCCGTGGGATACTGGGCCCACAGGGATCTCAAGATGGTGTGGGATACCACATGGATGGGTGACGGTCTCTATGACATCACATACAAGGCATACTCATATAGCGGGTATCCATTTCCTGTGCTTAATGAACTCAGCCTGCCCCAGAACGATATGGACCGTATAACTGTGAGGATTGACAACTCCCCGGTTGAGGCCAGTATAGATGCGGTACAGGACGCATACGGAAATGAGATTTCTGTGTGCAGTATAGTGTCTATTGGCAGCAATACAGAGGATCTCAGGTTTGTGGTTACTGCGCGTCATCCACACGGCTTCCTGAAGGATTATACGCTGACTGCAAACTACGGTGCCAACTCTCACGCAGGTACCATCGTTTCCGACAGTTTTGTCAACGGTCATGACTCCACTCCATTCTGGTACGGGGTGAATGGTTCCACCTTTCACTCTTCAGATGCCTTTGATGCCGGTATGCTGATCCCGTGGCAGGATTGTGCCTATCACTTTCATCTCGAGGTCTGGGGGCGTACAACTGACGGTTTCAACTATATAAAGAGGGCATACTTTGACGATCATTACTATCTGCAGCTCCATGACAACAGTTGCGCTGGTGATCTTGATGGCAATGGCGTTGTGGATGGGATTGATCTAGACCTGTTTTCCAGCGATTACGGCAGAGACGATTGTATGGAGTGACAGGTCGTGGAGGTGTTGTTGGTCCATGCAGAATGGTGCCGGGCGGGGTGAATTCCCGCCTGTGCTGTTTCAAGGGCCTGCAGGTGTTTCATGGTGGAAAAATTGTGCAAAGCGGGACTTTTTTGTCCCGTTTTTTTCTGTCTGCGCATGGACAAAGATGTCACACATCTTGTTGTGTGGTATGGCTGTTTCGAATAACATTCCGTTTTCATGGGATAAAATCTTTGGTTTTTGTTTGGCATTTTAATTGCATTATATAAATGCGAACCAATAAACGCTTAACATGAGGGATGATCCTGGCAGTTTGATGGTTGGGAGGGCCGGGATCATTCCCTTGCTCTTGAAGCCTCTGTGTACAGGTGGCAATTAAATTACATGAACCCAATAGCCTGTGAATGTTACAGGACATCATGAATTCAGGAAACGGAATATTGAAGAAACAGCAGACTACCATAAAGCGACCGGTGAAGGCAGCAGGAATCGGTCTTCACAGTGGCAAGAAGGTATCTATCAGGATAAAGCCTGCCCCTGCAGGTACGGGCATATGCTTCATCCGCAGGGATGTTGATCCCACCATGATAATACCTGCCAAGGCAGCCTTTGTTGTTGATACCTCCTTTGCCACTACCATAGGGGCGTCACACGCCACTATCGGGACCATCGAACATCTGATGGCAGCGTTTTCAGGGCTCTGTATTGACAATGCCCTGGTTGAGATAGACGGGCCTGAGGTGCCTGCAATGGACGGGAGTGCCGCCCCCTTTATGGCACTGCTCATGGAGGCGGGTGTAAGGCAGCTCAGGAGAGGCCGGAAGTATCTGAAGATCGTTGAACCTGTTTCAATTGCTGATCAAGGCAAGAGCATCACTGTGGAGCCTGCCTCATCATTTTATGTGAGCTTTGATATTGATTTTGAGCATCGGGTCATCTCAAAGCAGCACTATGAACTCGAGGTCAACAGGAGAAACTTCATTGACAAGATAGGCATTGCTCGCACCTTTGGCTTCCTGCACGAGGTGGAGTACATGCGAAGCCGTGGTCTTGCTCTGGGTGGTTCCCTTGACAACGCGGTGGTCATAGATGAGGATTCCGTGCTGAACAGCGAGGGACTGCGTTTTTCCGACGAGTTCGTACGCCACAAGATACTTGACCTGATTGGTGACCTGGCACTTCTTGGTATGCCTCTGATCGGCAAGGTCACTGCTGTGAAATCCGGACATGCCATGCATCATACCCTGTGCACCATGTTGCTCAACAAGCCAGATGTATGGAAGGTAGTGGACCAGGACGAGGCCTCTGGAAATGTTGAACTCAGGCATGATGTGTCACAGCGCAGACGGGTGGCAAATTATTGAGACCTGAATTGAGCGTTACAAGTCGTGTGAAGTTTTATATCTAATATGTAATTGTAAGGAATTACTGTTGTTTTTTTAAGGTGCCCGTGATTCAATCAATGGAGCTGGCATAAGCGTTCTGTTGCCACATGATTGAAACCGCTGCGGGACTTCCAATTTCACCTGATGTGCTTGTGTTGGACTCTTCACTTACCTGTGGGACACTTGAAGTAGTTCAGTACGTTGGTGTGTCCTCCGCGTTGCATATGAGGTAAACTTGGGGAATCGTTCAATTCGGGTGATAATCTTCTGCAGGAATCAAATTAAGTGAAAGGGGACCATCGGTTCCCTTTTTTATCCCTGATCACCGTGTCCCTGCGTTTTCTGCTTATAAATCCCTGGATCGTCGATACAGCCGCCTACAACTTCTGGATACGTCCCCTTGGGCTCTATGCCCTTGCCCAGTGGATAGCCGAGCGGGGGGGAGAGTGTGTGTTTATCGACTGTCTTTCTCCTGCCCGTGCCCCTGGCCGGTTCCCTGTGGATGAGGTGCCCACGCCTGAATGTGTCAGGGCCGCAGGGCTTCGAAGGCGGTTTCGCAGATACGGGATCGGCCTGGACCAGTTTATGTGGCGGCTGAAGGGTGCAGGCAGGGTCAATGCAGTGCTTGTTACCTCGGCCATGTCCTACTGGTATCCAGGTGTGCAGATGGTGATTGAGCTGGTACGAAAGGTTATGCCCGGAGTCCCTGTAATTCTCGGCGGCGTATATCCCACCCTGTGGCCGGTTCATGCAAAAAGGCATTCCCTGGCTGACCATGTCATCCAAGGGCCCCTTGAAAGGGTTCAGCGGTTACTCGCAGGGCTCCTGAAGCTTCCGGAGGCACCTGTGCGGCAGGCCAGGCCATGGTACCGTCTGGGGCTTCACGACCAGGCGGATTTTAGCGCCATTCGTACTGCCAGTGGCTGTCCGTTCAGGTGTTCATACTGTGCCTCACGTCTCGTCTCAGGGCCTTTCAGGCCGCGCAGACCAAAAGATATCCTTGAGGAAATTCAGGCGCTGTATGGTATGGGGGTGAGGCAGGTGTGTTTTTACGATGACGCGCTTCTGGTGGATTTCGATACGAGGTTGGGGCCTGTACTTGAGGATGTGAAGGCAAGGGGTATGGATATGGTATTCCATACGCCCAATGCAATGCATGCCAGCCTTGTGGACCGGCATGTGGCAAGTCTGCTGTTCATGACCTGTTTCAGGACTTTGCGTATCAGTCTTGAGACAGTAGACAGGACGAGGCAGCAAAAGAGTGGGGGGAAGGTGGCAAGCAGTGATGTGGAGGTTGCGGTTCGCTACTTTACAGAGGCTGGCTATCGGCCGGAAGAGATAGGAGTCTATCTCCTTGCAGCTCTTCCTGGCCAGGATATCCATGAGGTAAGGGCTGGTATAGAGTTTGTAAAGGCAATGGGGGCAAAACCATACATTGCCGAGATGTCCCCGATTCCAGGTACCGGGACCTGGCATGAATTCAGGCAGATGGGCCTGGTCCACGATGATATGGACCCGCTTCTTACAAACAACTCCCTTTTTTACCAGTGGTCCGGCTTTTGCACTCAACATGAGTTCCAGAAGCTACGGGCCATGTGCGCCTGACTGTTTCCGGAATGTTTGTGTAATGTTCATGTGTGTGTTGGCAAGCAGGAATAATTAGAGTAAGATAATATTATTTATATTGATTGTCTTTGGGGCAGGCCCCCAGATTGATCATCCGGGGTCCTCACGTCTCCAAAACTTTTACCCTGAATTGAGCGATTCCCCAGTTTGCATAAGATGCAAGGCGGAGGATGTGCAGACGTACAATTGTACTTCAAGTATCCGGCAGGTAAGCGAAGACTCCGAGGCAGCAGATCATGCGAAATTGGGAATCCCGCAGCGGTTTCAAATTATGTAGAAAGCAAAACAGTTACAGCAAATCCGTTGGGTGACGGGTAATTTTACAAAAATAGCATTAACTCACCGTAATTAAAGATAGAACAGGATTCAATATGATTTGAAATGTTCAATTCAGGTTTATGTTATCCCGATTGAATGCATCCTGTGAGCATGAAGGGACTGCCGTTACAGGGTGTATTTCTGCGGTAAAGTAAAAAAGGAGAAGTATTATGAAGATGTTTGGAAAATCTGTAGTGGTAATGGTGGTACTGTCTGTGTCATTTCTGTTTGCAGAAATGGCCATTGCTCAAGAGCCTTATGTCTATCCCCAGAAGGGGCAGAGCAAGGCCCAACTGGAACAGGACCGTGCCGCGTGTCTTCAGTGGGCCAGGTCTCAGACCGGTTTCGATCCTGCTGCTGCCTCTGCTGCAGTACCTGCTGAACCCACTGGCGGCCATGCCGTGCGTGGTGCAGCAAGGGGGGCTGCCCTTGGCGCAATCGGAGGGGCAATAGCCGGTGACGCAGGAAAGGGCGCTGCAATTGGCGCTGCTGTAGGCGGGACAGGCGGGCTTCTGAAACGCAGACGCGAGAGAAAGGCCAATGAGCAGGCAGCGCAAAACCACAATGCAGCCACTTCCCAGGCCGCAGCCGCATATTACCGTGCCTATGGCGCATGTATGTCAGGGAGGGGATATTCAGTGAAGTAGTTACTATCCGGATACCTTCTTCTTGAACCCCGGTAGGTTTGTGATCTGCCGGGGTTTTCTGCCTATGTGGCTGCGGCCATGGGGCCAGAGGTAGATTCAACGCGGAAATGCCCTGTTGTTTACGTCAAAGCATGTGCTGTTGATATACTCTTGGCACCCTGTTGCAGGCCGGAATATGGTCTTTGTTACCTCTTGGGCATAAAGAAAATCTTTTCAGGTAAGTAAGCTGTCTGTTTGATGGTCTTTTTGCGCTCTTCTATGACGGAGAGCATATCAGTTTCCCCAGGCTTGCTGCCCCCTGTCCGGACGTGTCTGTTCATCAGCCATTTGCCGGTTACATACCCTTTACCAGCCTGAGCATCTCACGCACTGCCTGGTCCAGACCAACCAGTGCAGCCCTGGCTATGATTGCATGTCCTATGCTGAACTCCGATATCTCGCTTATGGCAGCAACCCTTGAGGTATTCCTGTAGTTGAGACCATGGCCTGCGTGTACCCTGAGGCCCAGATCCACCGCAATGCCTGCCATCCTGGCAATGGCTTGAAATTCTTGTTCCTCTGAATCGACGTCTTCAGCATCAGCGTATCTGCCCGTGTGTATCTCAATGCACTCGGCGCCTGTGCGGGCCGCTGCCTGTACCTGTTCCTCCTCAGGGTCCACGAACAGACTGACGGGTATCCCGTGGCCGTGTAGCCTGGATACGGCATCTGTGACAGATTCCTCCAGACGGAGCACGTCGAGACCGCCTTCAGTGGTGAGTTCCTGGCGTTTCTCTGGTACCAGGGTCACGATGTCAGGCTGTATCTCACCTGCTATGCCTATCATCTCGTCAGTGGCAGCCATTTCAAGGGTGAACCTACCCTTTACCACCTCCCTGAGTATCCTTACGTCCCTGTCCTGAATATGCCTGCGGTCCTCACGCAGATGCACCACAATGCCATCTGCCCCTGCGAGTTCCACAATGCCTGCCGCCACCACCGGGTCCGGTTCTTCTCCCCCCCTGGCCTGTCTGATGGTAGCGATGTGATCCACGTTTATCAAAAGATCTGCCATGATATCCTCCGTCAAAAGGTATGAGATCAGTTCCTGTTCCCGTTTACGCATGCGCCTTGCGGCCTCTTCCCCAAGCTCATGGTCCTCGCCTAACAGATGCACCAGACCATGCACAAGGAGTTCCACAAGTCTGACTGCCCATGTGGTGCCTGACTCAGCGGCCTCTCGCCTGGCAGTCTCCACCGAAATGACAATGTCTCCCACAAGGCCCTGACCTGCCTGAGGAAACGATATGACATTAGTGGGGCCGGTACGGTTCAGCCACTGGGAGTTGATCTGTGCAATCCGGCGGTCATCCACCAGGAGTATGCTGAGTTCCTGGTCCTTCAGGCCACAGTAGCGTAGCAGCCGCTGCGCTGCCCTGTAAAGCCTGACACATGAAAAGGGAGTGTCTGTCTCAGTGGATATGACAACGGGCATCAGTTTTTGGCCCCCTCTTCCCTGTCCTGATCCAACTGTTCATAGGCCTGTATAATCCTCTTTACCAGCCGGTGTCTTACCACGTCCTTTCGGGTGAACTTGACAAATGCAATGCCCTTGATGCCCTGGAGAATCCTGTAGGCCTCAACCAGGCCGGACTGCTTCTTTTCAGGCAGGTCTATCTGGGTGATATCCCCTGTTACCACTGCCCTGGAACCATAACCAAGCCTGGTAAGGAACATCTTCATCTGCTCGGATGTGGTATTCTGAGCCTCGTCCAGGATTATAAACGCCTCGTTCAGGGTCCTTCCCCTCATGAAGGCAAGTGGCGCCACCTCTATTATGCCCCGTTCAAGCAGTCTCTCAACACGTTCGAACGACAGCATGTCATAGAGGGCGTCGTACAGGGGCCGCAGGTACGGGTTTACCTTTGCCTCAAGGTCTCCCGGAAGGAATCCCAGCCGTTCGCCTGCCTCCACTGCAGGCCGTACCAGCACTATGCGATTTACCTGCTCGTGTATGAATGCGTGGACAGCCATTGCCATGGCAAGATAGGTCTTGCCGGTTCCGGCAGGGCCTATGCCAAATACGACATCGTTGTTCCTTATGGCCTCAACGTAGAGTTTTTGGCCAAGTGTCTTGGGTGTTACAAGTTTCCTGCCGGATTTTACAGACAGCCTGTCCAGGAAGATGTCTGACAGCGATGCAGTCTCATCTTCGGACAGGATTGTGATTGCATGTTCGACATCAGTGGAGTGAAGGGGATACCCCTGTTCAAGCAGTTCATAGAGCTGTCTGCACACCATGCCTGCAAGGGCAACCGCGTCTTCATCTCCTGAGATGTGAAGCCTGTTTCCCCTGGCCCCTATGTTAACTTTCAGTGCCTCCTCTATGAGTTTCAGGTTTCCGCCCTGCTCCCCGTATAGGCTTAGGGCAAGGGTATTGTCGTCAAAATCGAACTGCTCCATCTCTATCCTATTTGCTGTCTTCTGTTCACTTCAGGTTTTAGGTAAGGCCGTCTTGGGTGCGTAATGCATAATTACTGAACACCTGCAATGCGGAGGTAATTAACCGAGACGGAAGGGACCTTTCAATATATGTGTGATGGCTCACAGTTCACCGAATGCGCGATCGTACAGTTTCCCCACACCATACTCCTTTCTTCTCATGAACTTCTCCCACGATGGACCAATTATCTGCATCTCCGGATACTGTTTCTGCACCTCCATGGCGATCTGCATCTCCTTGGTGCATCCGGTGCTGTAGGTGGCATCCTTGCCCACCCATTCAGGCGGGACCTTTTCCCCCATGAGTTCAAATGCCTTTTCGATATCCTGTACGGTCTGGAAACGCCATATGTCAATCACCCCGCTACGCTGGACAATCTCCCACATGTACATGATATCATCTGCATCCATGCCCTTCTCAAAGTGTTCACCCGGATTTATTACCACCACGCCCTCCTGCTTTTCCCGGAGGTAGTTCACAAATACGTTGAGAATGCGTTTGGCTGTCTCGATCTGGTGGGGGATGCTCCCCACTATGGCGCTGTAGAACATGATGGTCTTGCCCTGCTTCTTGGCCATGCGAAGCTGCATGATCATTGCCTGGGCCTTCATGCGCAGGTCTTTTTCCGAGAACCTGATTACCCTGGGGTGATGGGGTTTTTTCTCAATGAGAATGGAGCCTGGCCTGTCGCTGGTGATGACAGTGATGTCCCTGGTAAACTGAAAACGGGTCTTGAGCATGCAGGAAGAGTCGTCAGGGTGCCGGCTTATCACATGGTCGCACTCCTTGAACGCCCTGGCAAAGGTGACAGAGGTGAGAAGCGGATTGAATCTTTCCTGAGTGCCGTCCGATATCACGAAGAGGTTCTTGTCACTCTTCAAATGGTCGATGAGGTCATTTTTCGATATGTTGGTGCTGGTGATGATGTCCGCATCTTCAAGGGCGTCCTGTAACACAGGGTCTTCAATAACGTCATCCATGGTGACTGCATGGTAGTAGAATGCGTGTTTGACACTCATTATAACCTTGATGTTGAGCTTTATGAGTATCCTTATAATGGCGATATCGAGCATTATGGAGCCTGCAGACGGTCCCATCCACAGGTAATACCTGGTCTCCTTGCTTTCGGTGCCCCTCTTTATGAACTCCTTGAGCCTGTCCAGTCTCTCCTGTGTTATGTGGGATTCCGGCCCCTTCATCAGTTTTCTCAGGTTGTCCACTGAGGTGTCGGCAGTGCCGGTCCAGAGTTCCGGATGGGCAGTAAGGAACAGCAGCCGTTTGAGCTGCAGGAATATGATCTCGATGTTCAGTTTTTCAAGGTCAGTGCCTGAGCCCCTGTCTAAGCCTTCCAGGTCGTTCAAGGCCATCTTGAACGAGTCAGATTCTATGAGTTCTGCTACCCTCCTGTTCATGGCCTCTTTCTCCCGCGCAAGCGGCCTGGATATCTCGCTCACACGCACGAATATCTGCAGCAGGCGTTTTTCCAGCCGGGTGGGAAGCATTACCAGCGGGGCGGACTCCCTTCTGAACTTGATTCGCAGCATGGATAGCAGGTAGGCCCGCCTGTAGCTGTCCTCCACCAGGGATTTCACGAGGGGCTCTATCTTCTCCCATACCTTCATGTAGCGCATGACCAGGGATTCCCCTGCTGTCTTGTTTATTATGGAGTGAAATGTCTCGTCAGTGCAGGGGTAGAAGTAGGGTTCGTTCTCCAGCCATACCATGAACTTTAGCTGTTCAGGAGATGCCACCTCGTCTGGAAATGCCTCATAGGCAAGGTGGTTCTCCATGTAAAAATTTGCTATCCAGGCATCTTTCTCCGGGTCAGCACCTGGTTTGGGCAGAGGGGGGTAGTCCATGAACAGCTCCTTCAGAACAGTTTTTTCTTGTAGAATATGAACACCACCAGCAGGGACAGCAGGAATGCTATGCTCATGGTAACGGCAAAGGCATGGGGCGAGTTCTGGAGCGGCAGCGCCACGTTCATACCGTAGATGCTTGCCACGAGGTTTGGCAACATGAGGATAATGGTTACTGATGTGAGGAACTTCATCACTATATTCAGGTTGTTGGATATCACCGAGGCATACGCATCCATCATGCCACTCAGGATGTCACTGTATATTTTTGCCATTTCGATGGCCTGCTGGTTTTCGATCTGGGCATCTTCCAGGATGTCTTCATTGTCTTCACTGATGGGCAGATACCTGCCGCTCTTGAGACGGGCCATGACGATGTCATTTGCCTTGAGGCTGGTGTTGAAGTACACTAAGCTCTTCTCGAGGTTGAAGAGTTTTACCAGCTCCTGGTTTCTTAAAGAACGCTGCAGCTCTTCTTCATATTCGTCGGTCAGCCTGTCAATGAGTCGGAGCTGCCTGAGATATGCGTTGGCCACCCTGAGAAATATCGTGAATATGAAGTGCACCTGGTCGTGCATGAGCCGCAGGGCCCCGCGGGTGGCAGTGATATCCGTGAGCACCGGGGTCTCGTGAGAACACAGCGTTATGATGCACCCTTTGGTAAGGACTATTCCAAGGGGAATGGTCTCGAACCGTATTATGCTCTCCTTGTGCTGTGGATCAGGTATCTTGACGATTATAAGGAGCTGATCATCCTCTGTCTCCACCCTGGAGGTCTCCTCCTGGTCTAAGGGATACCTCAAGAATTCTTCCATTACCCCGAGTTCGGTCCTGATCCTCTGCAGTTCTTCGTCAGAAGGGGCAACGAGGTTTACCCAGCATCCCTCGGTTATGTGTGAGGAGGTCTTAATCCCCCTGTCTGTTGGTTTTAAGATGCTCAGCACTTATAGCTGTCTCCCTGATGTCTCAAACCCGCCTTGTCTTGTGACGTATCTGCCATTTGCGGGTTTTGTGTCAATTGTTATTCAATTTCTGCATCTTGAGGCCTGGGGCCCCATGACAGAAGTCCAGCAAGGTCATGTCCCGGCTTTCGGGCATTCATTATATACGCCAAAGCCATTGGGCAGGCAAGTAAGAAAAGAGGCCATATGTGGTTGCCGCTTTTTTGTCTATTCGCGCCTTGCCCCGAAAAGTTTCTCATCTTCTGGATAGGCACTGTTTTATTGATACAGTGCCCTGTTGGCATGCAAAATTCTTGACATGATAAGGCGATGTGATTATGAAATTAGGGCTTGTCAGCGGTAGCAGTTAGAGTGTGTACTGTTCAGTGTCATTCTCCATTCCCGTTGTTCATGGATGACGGCTTCTAACCGCATGACAGGGCGAGCAGTTTTTATCCTAACAAGATCCTGCTTTCCTCTCATATACGAGTACGGTATTGTGGGTATCCATACTACACGACACCTGAAATGCAGAAGCAGTTGGCAAGGGCATCTGTTGTATAGGTTTCATGTCATGTAGTATGCCGGGTATCAGGACCAGGATATCAGTATCTTGGCAGGGCCTATATCCCTGTTGTGGATTATGAGATATTACTTGCAGGTATCAGAGAATTTGCACTATTTGATCAGAACAATATGTTTTAACCTGAATTCACTGTGATTAAAGACGAAACAAGATTTCACATGCTTTGAAACGTTCAGTTCAGGTTTAGGGTACATGACCTGCAGGACCTGTTGTTTGTTTAAATTACATTGAGGGAGTAAAACCAGACAAGATGAAACGTACATTTCAACCAAGCAATATCAAGAGGAAGAGAACTCACGGATTTCGCAAACGTATGAGCACAAAGGCCGGACGCAGGGTTATCAACAGAAGGCGGGCCAAGGGCAGAAAACGTCTTTCAGCCTGAGGATTTGAAGCTACGCAGAGGTACTGAATCCCTCTCAAGGGCCGAGAGGCTGCGAGGGAAAAGAGATTTTTCAAGGATATTCAGGGAGGGGGAGTGGGTGAGGCTTAAGGGCCTGACTGTTCGCTGGGCCCCCAACTCCCTGCCATGGAGCAGGATGGGTACCAGTGTAGGCAGGCGCTTTGGTAATGCTGTGAGGCGTAACAGGGTAAGGAGAATATTAAAGGAGCTGTATCGTACCCGCAAGGATCAGTTCCCCCAGGGAGTCGATATGGTATTCATGCCCGAGAGGGGCTTTCTGGAACGCCACCGGGGATGGCAGGAGAATACCTTTGCCACAGCAGCCCGGCGCATCAGCAGCTCCTACGCACGCATGCAACAGGCAGATAACAGGAAACTCTCAACCAGTGATGGAGCGGTATGACAGGGCGTAGGTTCCTGATGTTTGGCCTTGTTTGATTAAGAGATGTCAAGACGATTGTTCATAACCATAATACGTCTTTACCAGTGTTTGATTTCTCCTCTATTTATCCCTGCATGCCGGTTTCATCCCACCTGCTCTGTATATATGCAAAATGCGATCATGCGTTATGGAGTGCTGAAGGGCGTCTGCCTTGGGGTAAGACGGCTTCTGAAATGCCATCCGTGGCATCCGGGTGGGTATGATCCAGTGCCCTGATGTCAAAGTCCTGTGTTGAAATCCATGTAGCCAGGTCATACTCAGGTGCTTTTCCCTGTTACCTTGCACTGTTTTGTTTGGAATTATCCTGACCTCTTTTCAATGCCCGCACAGTTTTTTCAGGGCAGGTTTCCCCTCTGCCAAAGCCAAGATATCTGCAAGATGTTCCCCATGTGTGATGGTCCGGTGCGCCGGTGCAGATGGAACCCATCTTTCGGTTTAATTAGAATCCTTGGGAATCTTCTGATCTGTTACCCGTTTATGCCCGGGAAGGATGCGTGCATCCTCAGGGCACATTAAATATCCAGCCGTGTGCTGGGCTGAGACAGGGGAGTTTTGCGATCATACGCCACGACGCCTGAAATGCAGAGGCATCTGCCATATAGGTGTCATGTGATATGGTTTTGTGACAACTCATTGTTTTGTTTGATCATCTTATCATCAACTTATCTTGATTATTAACCTATCAGGCCAGTGGTGAAGGCCGGCCATGCCGATGACGTTCCACGGCCATCTGTCAGTGATACGGGAATATTACTTATGGAAAGCAGACCTCTTTTAGCTATTGTGCTGTCTCTTGCGGTGCTCATGGGTTTTCAGTACTACATGTCCATGCATGCACCCAAACAGCAGCCAGCCTCCAAGCAGCAAGTCGCTGATCAGTCAGGAGGAAAGGCCCAGGAAAAGGCCATATCCGGCCAGGAAGGGCAGACCCGGAGTGAGAATGCAGGTGTAGCCCAGGCCCCTGAAGTGGCAGTGCCGGCACCGTCCGGTACTGAAACCGTCAAGATCCCTGCAGGTGTAAGCGGGGTGAAAGGGCGGGATATCCATGTGGATACAGACCTGTTCAGCGCGGTTTTTTCTGAACTGGGCGGGGCAATCAAGCAGTTCAAACTCAAGAAGTACACTGTAAGTCTCGATCCTGATTCTCCCCTTGTGGATCTGGTAACGGTTACCCCGCCAGACCTGCCTCTTGTGATGCAGCTTGGCTCAAGTCCGCCTGTTGATCTGCGGAATGTGCTGTTCAAGGCTGATAGGGAGGCACTGGACCTTTCAGGCCCGAAACTTCAGGACAGGCTGGTGCTTACTGCCCAGTTGGCAGATGGAGTAAAGGTAAAGAAGATATTTACTTTCAAGAGGGGTACCTATCTTATAGATATGGATATAGTGGTGGTGGGAAGCCCTGCCATGGTGAGTTCAGTATCACTCTTCAACATGCCTTTCGGTGCCTCCAGCCGGTATATATTTTCCGGTCCGAGTTATGTGGCAAATGGTGAGCTGGAGGAGTTAAAGCTCAGTGATCCTGGTGAGGTCAAGACCTATACCGGCCCGCTTGACTGGGTGGGATATGGGAATAACTACTTCTGCACCACCATCATCCCGTCCATGGCCTCTGGCCCATACGATCTCTTTGTGAAGAAGCTAAACGATGCAGGGCTTACAGAGATCAAGCTCACCAACCTGAAGCCCCATCCCCATCAGATGGGAGACGGCATAGAGATTTTCAAGGCAGGGCTCTACTTCGGGCCAAAGGAGATACAGCGGCTCAAGGCAAACGGGCACAACCTTGTGAAGGCCATCAACTTTGGGTGGTTTGACGTCATTGCCAAGCCCGTGCTGTATCTGTTGCAGTTCTTCTACAAGTACACCCATAATTACGGGTGGTCCATCATCATTGTGACCATCCTTATCAAGGTGGCCTTTTTCCCCCTTGCCCAGAAGGGCGCAAGGTCCATGAAGACCATGCAGAAGCTGCAGCCAAAGCTCAAGAAGCTCAAGGAGAAGTATGGCGACGACAAGGTGAAGATGCAGCAGGAGATGATGCAGCTCTACAGGACCTACAAGGTCAACCCCATGAGCGGCTGCCTGCCCATGGTGTTACAGATCCCCGTATTTTTTGCCCTTTACAAGGTACTCTTGCAGGCAATCGAGTTGCGTCACGCGCCGTTCATGCTATGGATCAACGACCTTTCGGCACCGGACAGGCTGATGATACCCGGTGTCCATATCCCATATCTTGGCGGTATTCCTGTGCTTACCCTGCTCATGGGTGTCTCCATGTATTTTCAGCAGAAGCTCAGTCCGTCGTCACTTGATCCTACCCAGGCCAAGATGATGCAGTTCCTGCCGGTGATCTTTACCTTCATGTTCATCAACTTCCCGTCAGGGCTGGTGCTCTACTGGTTGCTGAACAACATATTCTCCATTGCCCAGCAGGTGTATGTGAACAAGTTTACAGACTGATGAGAGCGCAGGACAGAACCAATATGCAGAGGAGCCGTGCAGGGCAGGGGATATTGACCTGCCTGCGCCTGCACAGGCCGACTGGTACAGATAATGACTGAGAGAAGAGAAATCCTGGAATTTGCGGACAAGACGGTTGACCGTGCCATTGAGGCGGCGTGCCGTCACTTCAAGGTAGACAAGGAACAACTAAACATAAAACTCATAACAAGGGGTTCAACTGGCCTGTTTGGACTTGGTGGCAGAAAGGCAAAGATTACGGCCTGCCTCAAGGATGGTGCTGCGGCAGCGGGACCTGATGAAGATCGTGAAGACAAGGTACACTCCCCTGCTGCAGAATCTGTCCGTGCCTCTGGCGATATTCAGGAGAACGTGCAGGAGGATGCTCCAACAGTGTCTGAGCCCGATTCCCCCAGGGCATACTCGCCTGTGGAGCATGGTTCTGAAACAGAGGCAGGTGGGCATGAGACACTGTCCGCCGGGTTGCTCACTGAACAGGGTGCTGAAATCGACGCATCTGCCTACTCCCCAGGAGATGATGAAGGTGTGGAAGAGAGCAACGAGCCACACCCTGTTCCCCCCTCTGACCAGTATGGTCCAGGTGAAGTGGTAAGCGGTGAGCCCCGGCAGCCTGAGATTGAAGAGGAGCCTGCCGAGCTTTCAGACGAGATGCTGGAGCGTCTCGAAAGGGCAAGGGTATTCACTACCCAGATACTGGACAAGGCAGGGCTTGAGGCCATTGTGGAGATAAATACCGATGTTTCCAACCCCTGTCTTGAGATATCCGGAGAAGATGTCTCTCTGGTCATTGGAAAGGATGGACACACCCTTGATGCCATTGAGTACATCGTGAACCTGACCCTCAAACGTTCAGACGAGAAGGGTGGCAGGCGTATCCCTGTGGATGCCCAGGGGTACAGGGCCAAACGGGAGGATGGTCTGCGGCGGACCGCGGAAAAGCTGGCGCTGAAGGCCCGCAAGACCAGGCGTTCAGTGGCAATGGCGCCCATGAATTCAAGAGAGAGGCGAATAGTGCACATGGCTGTCAAGGGCATAAACGGTGTCAGGACCCACAGTACGGGTGATGGTCGTCTCCGCAAGGTGATCATCAGCCCTGTCAGAAAGGGAGATGGTGGCCGCAGGCATCAGGGCAGGCGGTATAACCGCCGGGGCTGATATCCGTACTGTCTTTCAGGCCCTGAATAGAAATCCGCTGGTTCATGCCGGAAATTATGTGGCCAGCGGACCACTTTGTAACAAGGGATTTGTGCGTCCCGTTTCCATTCCTGTAGCCCCCCTTTCCCATCATCCATTGACTCCGCTTCAGACAGGATCATGACCCTGCTAAGAGAAAACGATACCATCGCTGCCATCTCTACCCCAATTGGTCCAGGCGGGATAGGCGTGGTGCGCGTAAGCGGTGACCTTGCTACAGAGATGTTTTCAACGCTGTTTCGTCCCTCAGCCCCTGTTTCTGAGCCTGAGAGCCATCGACTGTACCATGGATGGTTCTTGGATCCTGAAACCGGTGCTGCTGTTGATGAGGTACTTGCTGTGGTGATGAAGGCCCCGCGGAGCTATACCAGGGAGGATGTCCTTGAGATACAGTGTCACAGCGGGCCTGCAATCCTTTCTCGCATCCTTGATGCTTGCATTATGGCAGGTGCCCGTCTGGCTGATCCCGGTGAGTTCACCAGACGGGCCTTCCTGAATGGACGTATAGACCTGCTGCAGGCAGAGGCAGTGGCAGAGATGGCGTCTGCAAGGTCCAACTCCGCAGGCAGGCTGGCTGTGGCACAGTTGCAGGGCAGGCTTTCCCAGAGGGTAAACGAGATACGCCAGGCACTAAAGGGGTGTCTTGCACACATTGAGGCTGCCATAGATTATCCAGAGGATGATCTGGAGACAGGCGGAGGCATGGATGCGCTTGAGAGTCAGCTTTTACAGGGGGTGATACTGCCTGTAAGGCAACTGCTCTCTGAGTTTGAACGGGGAAGGATATTCAGGCATGGGGCCTGGGCCCTAATTGCCGGAAGACCCAATGTGGGTAAATCCAGCCTGCTGAACGCCCTTTTGTGTGAAGAGCGCGCAATCGTCACCTCCATACCTGGCACTACCAGGGACCCGGTAGAGGCAGAGCTTCATCTCGGCGGTATGCTGGTGAGGTTTACAGATACAGCGGGGATCAGACCCGATCCTGATCCTGTGGAGGCCATAGGTATTGAAAAGGTCAGGGGTATGTTCAAGCATGCCGACATGATACTCTGGCTTATGGACTGCCGTATGGCCCTGAGCAGTGATGATCTCGAGGTGGGCGGGATGATCAGGCAGGATAACAGGTTCGGTGACACTATTATCGTATTCAGCAAGATTGACCTCGTTCCATCTCCGGAGCTGGCAGTGGAAGAGGATTTTGAGCGTCTGAGGCACCACTTTCCCGAGGCGGATTCCTGTAAGGTAGTTGCGCTGTCATCAGTCACGGGCCAGGGGCTTGATGATCTGGAACGGGCCGTAACAGAAAAGGTGATGGAGTCAGCCGGAGACGAACCTCCTGATATAGCCATCAACGCGCGGCACAGGGACGCGCTTTCAAGGGCGCTTCAGGCACTGGAAAGGGGGCAGCGATGCGTGAAGACAGGGGTAAGTCCTGAGATTGTTGCAATCGAGCTGCGGGAGGCCCTCTCTACCCTCAGCGAGGTGACAGGCCAGGGGGTGACCGAGGAGGTCCTCGATCACCTGTTCTCCACCTTCTGCCTTGGGAAGTAGGGCAGTGCCATGGTGGGACAGTGTGCCTGAAAAAATGCCAGGTCCCTATTGAAAGTTTAAATGCTCCAATGTAATTTATCCTCACAATCCCTGCTGTGCTCACAATAGGGCCGTGATCTTTTTGCATGTACCTTCATGGTCTATGCAGGGCCTGCTTGTTTAGTGCCGGAGTGGTGGAATTGGTAGACGCGCTGGACTCAAAATCCAGTGGGGCTTGCTCCGTGTCGGTTCGACTCCGACCTCCGGCACCATCTGTTTATGTGAACAAATCCATGTCACTATCCCAAAAACCTGTTCCAAGGAGCGAAACGGGGTTTTGGCCATTACTTCCCATATCCTTAATCCATTCATTCCCTCTATTTGTATCACCCGCTGTTTACTTCCTATTCCATTTTCCATATCATACAAGAAGATTGTTTTTCTGCTGAAACAACCCTGAAAAGCGCCTTGCTGGCAGTACGGCTGTCAGAGGGCTGAAAGGATGGACGATCCATGCGTATCAGGCAGGTACCAACGGTGTGCTGTTTCTGTGGCTGTGGCTGCGGTCTTTACCTCCATGTCTCTGAAGGCCGGGTGGTGGGGGCCACACCGAGCAGGAGTCATCCTGTCTCAAAGGGCAATCTCTGCGTGAAGGGATGGCATGTCCATGAGTTCATACACGATTCCTCCAGGCTGACCAGACCGCTTGTAAGGAGAGACGGCGAACTTGTGGAGGCCTCGTGGGATGAGGCCCTGGCAAGGGCCGCAGACGGTTTCAGAAAGGTACTGGCGGAGCAGGGGGGCAGGGCCGTGGGCGTGCTCTCTTCTGCCAAGTGCAGCAATGAGGAGAACTTTTTGCTGCAGAAACTTACCCGCGCGGTATTTCAGTCCAACAACATAGATCACTGTGCCAGGCTCTGACACGCCCCTACTGTGGCAGGTCTTGCCACAACATTCGGAAGCGGGGCAATGACGAACTCCATAGAGGAGATAGCAGGTGCCGAGGTGATCCTGGTGATTGGCTCCAATACCACCGAGGCCCATCCCCAGGTGGCGCGCAGGATAATCAGTGCTGTTGAATCCGGGGCAAGGTTGATAGTGGCTGACCCGCGGCGCACTTCAATCTCAGAGTTTGCGGAGATTCATCTGCAGCTCAGGCCCGGTACAGATATTGCCCTTTTGAATGCCATGATGCGGGTGATACTTTCAGAGGGGCTTATTGATGATGCGTTCATCGAGATGCGCACGGAAAACTTCAATGCGCTGCGTGACTCTCTCTATGAGCAGGAGGTGGAGGAGCTGTGTGCGGTAACCGGCGTGCCGTCTGAACTGGTGAGGCGTGCCGCCAGGCTCTACGCCGGTGCCCAGAAGGGGGTGGTGTGCTACTGCCTTGGTATTACCCAGCACGTGTGCGGTACGGCAAACGTGGAGTCCATAGCCAATCTTGCCATGATTACCGGTCATGTGGAGCAGAGTTTTACAGGGGTGAATCCGCTAAGGGGGCAGAACAATGTGCAGGGGGCCTGTGACATGGGCGCACTCCCTGCGGTCTTTCCTGGCTACCAGTCAGTGGCAGACGACAGGATACGCCAGAAGTTTGAGCGGGCCTGGGGCAGGGAGCTTCCTGGCGAACCCGGCCTTACCCTCATGGAGATGACCCATCATGGCAGGGACAACGGCATAAGGGCCATGTTTATCATGGGGGAGAACCCGGTGATCAGTGACCCGGACGCCTCGGTGGTGGAAAAGACCCTGTCCGGGCTTGATCTCCTTGTGGTATCAGACATCTTCCTTACGGAAACCGCCAGGTTTGCTGATGTGGTGTTTCCAGCGGCCTCCTTTGCGGAAAAATGCGGCACTGTGACCAACTCAGAGAGGCGGGTCCAGCTCATGCACCAGGCCATAGAACCTGTCGGGGAGTGCCGGAGCGATGCCGAGATCATCATTGCCATTTCACGTCTCCTTGGTTATCCCATGGATTATGAGAATACGGCCGAGGTCATGGAGGAGATAGCGCTTCTTACGCCAATATATGGCGGTATCTATCATGACAGGCTTTATAATAGCTGGGGCCTGCAGTGGCCATGCACCTCAAGGGATCATGCCGGAACCCCCTATCTCCACAAGTATTCGTTTGCCCGTGGCAGGGGGCGTTTCGTGCCGGCAGAGCATACCCCACCGCAGGAGCAGACGGATTCTGAATTTCCGTTTATCCTCATGACAGGCCGTGTCTATCATCATTACCATACCGGCGCCATGACAAGGGCTTCTGCCATGCTGTCGAGAGAGGTGCCTGAGGCCCTGTTGGAGATAAATCCCGCTGATTGCAAGGCACTGGACCTGCGTTCAGGCCAGTTGGTAAGGGTCAGGTCAAGACGGGGGGAGATGCAGGTGAGGCTCAGGGCCACGGAGCGTGTATCCCAGGGAATGCTCTATGTGCCATTTCATTTTGCTGAGGTGCCGGTGAACAGGCTCACCAATCCCGCTGCAGATCCTGTGGCAAAGTGTCCGGAGTACAAGGTGTGCGCGGTTAGCATTGAAAAGGTGATATGATGCTGGAAAAACAGATTATCAAAAAGGATCATGTTACGGCCTTTCTGAGAAAGCTTGCCAAAGGCTCCCGCCTCGTGGCACCGGTCCGTAATGCCCACGGAGACCTGCTCTATCAGGAGATTGAATCTCTGGACGCGCAGGAGCCTGATCTGTACGGACAGGCGCAGGAGTCTGCCAAGTCCTTTCTCTTTCCCCAGGAGGACCGGCTGTTCTCATACTCTGCTGACGGCGGGTACAGGTTTGAACCATCTGACCCAGGCATGCCCACCGTACTCTTCGGGCTGAGGTCGTGCGACATCTCGGCCATCCTCTACATGGATGTGATATTTCTGCGATCGCCAAGGGATGAGTACTATCTGAAACGCAGGAGTGAGACCATCCTGATCGGCATAGGGTGCAATGAACCGTGGGACAACTGTTTCTGTAACGCCACTGGCACAGGGCCGTTTCTTGAGTTCGGATTTGACCTTCAGCTAACAGACCTTGGCGACCGCTTCTACGTTGAGTCCGGCAGGGCACGGGGAGATGCCATACTGAACCAGTGGCCCCAGTTCTTTCAGCCCGTAACCGAAGAGGATACCAAGCTCAGGTATCAGCTTGCCCTGGAGGCAAAGGCAGGTTTCAGGCGGCAGGTCCATGTGGAGACCGCGTTCAACCGCCTAAAGGAGGGGAGCGTTGATCCTGCCATATGGGAGCGCCTGGCAAGACGGTGTGATGGTTGTGGCGGCTGCGCCTACATCTGCCCTACCTGCACGTGCTTTACCATTTATGACCGCATAGAGACTGAGAACAGCGGATACCGTATCCGTGCCTGGGATTCTTGTACCCATGAGGGCTTTACCAGGATGGCAGGCGGCCACAACCCTGTTGACCCGGCAAGGGATATCCTGAAGAGGCGTTTTCTCCACAAACTCTACTATGATTACATGCAGTTCAAACGTCCGGGCTGTGTGGGCTGCGGCAGGTGCATAGGTATCTGTTTTGGCGGCGTTGACATGGCCTCGTTCGTTGATATGGTGTGCTCGGACCGTGGCGTAGAACCGGTTGCCCGTGATGTGCTCGCTGACCTCCTCATCGAGGCCGGACTCGTGAGCCAGAGTGATCTCCAGGAGGCCATGAGGAGAAGGGCTGAGACAGGCAGGCCCCTTGGCGCTGTGATCAGGGAGATGGGGCTTGCCACCGGCGATGAAATCGCGCAGTGTCTCCTGAAGGGCATGGAGAAAATCAGATGAGAAAGAGTGCTATCCGCCTTTATCAGACCTGAATTGAGCCATTCCCAATAGCATTAACATTCTTGAATTACAGATAAAACAAAATTCAACATAATTTGAAATGCTCAATTCAGGTCATGTTCTTCTGTATTCCATGTGTCCTGTATATGGCAAGAGGATATAAATCCATGAATGAACCCCGGCTTTCAAAGAGTGAAGAAAATGTGTTCCTGCCCCACGAGGCGGTAATCAAGGAGATTGTTGAGGAGAATTCTTCAATCAGGACCTATATCCTGGAGTTTACAGACAGGGAGTTTAATGGTGCCTTTTCCTATTTGCCTGGCCAGTTTGTCATGTTGTCAGTGCCTGGCCAGGGTGAGGCCCCCATCTCCATCTCATCTACCCCAACGCGTCCTGGCACCATCCACCTCAGCGTTAGGAGGGCAGGCCGTCTCACCTCTGCCCTGCACTCTATGACAACCGGCCAGTACGTTGGGGTGCGGGGGCCATACGGAAGGCCGTTTCCCATGGATGACCTCAAGGGCAGGGACCTGCTATTTGTGGCAGGGGGCATTGGTCTTGCGCCCCTGAGATCGGTCATCAGTTTCTGCCTGGACAAGCCCGGTCAGTACGGTTCTGTCACCCTGCTTTATGGCAGCAGGTGCCCGTCTGACATGGCGTTCCGTCCTGATCTTGATGAGTGGGCTGCATCAGGCGCTGTGGATGTGCGTCTCACCGTGGATGTCGCTGAACCTGGATGGGACGGTAATGTGGGGCTTGTAACCACCCTGCTGGATCAGGTCATGCTTAAAGGTGACGGCACCAGCGCCCTGTTGTGTGGCCCTCCCGTTATGATCGACGTGGTGATAAGAAGGCTGCTTGATGCAGGAGTTTCTCCGCATGACATCATCACCACAATGGAGAGAAACATGAAGTGTGGTGTTGGGCTGTGTGGCCACTGTCACATGGGTTCGGTTCTGGTGTGCAGGCACGGTCCGGTATTCAGTGTGGCTGAACTTCAGGAGATCGAGGTGGCTGTCTGATGAATCAGGCTACAGGACACCTGAAAACCAGAAGCAATATCTCTGCTTGCAGCCTACCACTACTGCCTCGGGGGCTTTGCGTACCTGCCGGTATCTTGGGAGTATGCCTGCGTACCCCCGCCTTGTATCTGTAGTACCCTGCAAGCAGATACATTTCAGATAGTTGTACGATAATACCTGCAATACCTGCAAAGAGCCCTGTGTGGAGTTTCAAAGCAATTGGTACAGGCTGATGGAGCTTTTCCCATGGTTTTGACCGCGGGCAAACATATCATTAACAGATCATTGCAATTTATGGGCTTTAAATGCATGAGAAAAAGCGCCATGAGGCGTATAGGTGTCTTGTAGCATGGTGATGAATACAAAACAGCCAAAACAGTCTGGAAACAGGAGAGAGTACAAGGTCACCTTCTTGCCCTCTGGGAGGAGTGTGAACGTGGAGGAGGGAGAGAACCTGCTCCAGGCAGCGCATCTCGCCGGTGTTCATGTGAATGCCTCGTGTGGCGGGGCAGGGGTGTGCGGCAAATGCCGTGTGGTAATTGATCAGGGCACGGTCAGTGGCGGAAAGAGTGAGAAGCTCTCAGAACAGGACTATGCCCAAGGCGTGAGGCAGGCATGTCTCTCAGAGGTCCACAGTGATCTTACCGTTACCGTGCCAGGTGAGTCTGACCTTGCGGCTGGTGTGGTGGCCACTGTGGTCCCTAAGCGTCACAGGGCCAGTCTTGAGGTCTTCAATATTGAAGAGCTCAAGGAGGAGGGCATTTTTTCCGTGCCCGTTGAGAAGCTCCTGCTGGAGCTTTCCCCGCCCTCTGCCCACAACAACATGGCAGATGCCGGCAGGCTGCTTCAGGGCCTTGAGGATCAGTACGGCGAACGGAATATGGTGGTGGAGCTGCAGGTTCTCAGAAAGCTCAGGCGTGCCCTGCGTGCAGACAACTTCCGTGTTACCGTTACCATATCACGCCCTGTGCGCAGGCGTTTCAGGAGCAGGGTGATAAACGTGCAGGCAGGTTCATGGGCCCACAGAAACTTCGGCCTTGCCGTTGATATCGGCACCACCACTGTACATACCCAGCTCGTTGACCTGCACTCAGGGGAGATACTGTCCGAAGCCGGGGACTACAATGCGCAGATGAGCTATGGAGAGGATGTCATCTCCAGGATCATCTTCTCTGAGAAATCAGATGGGCTTGAGAAGATGCAGGAACTCGCGGTCTCAACAGTCAACAGGCTCATACGCAAGGTGCTTGAAAGATGTGGTGTCACAAAGGGTGAGATCAACTCTGTCACACTGGCCGGAAATACCACCATGACCCATCTGTTCCTTGGAATAGAGGCCCACAACATAAGACGCGCCCCCTATGTGCCTGTGAGTACCTTCTTTCCGCCCATGCGTGCCCGGATAGACGTGGGCCTTGACCTTGCCCCGCACGCCGTGGCCCTGTTTTTTCCTGCGGTGTCAAGCTATGTAGGGGGAGACATAGTTGCCGGTATCATGGGGTCTGGCATGTACCGTACCGAAAAGAAGACCCTGTTCATAGATGTGGGAACAAACGCGGAGATCGTAATCGGAAACAGGGAGTGGCTTGCATGTGCGGCGTGCTCCGCAGGTCCTGCGTTCGAAGGCGGGGGCATTACCCACGGCATGAGGGCGTCCCAGGGGGCCATCGAGGACTTTTCCATCAATCCGGCCACATATGAGCCAATGAACTTTACCATTGGCAGAAAACCCCCAATAGGTATCTGTGGGTCAGGCCTGCTGATAATAGTGGCAACCCTGTTTGAGCACGGCGTCATTAACCAGCGCGGCAAGTTCAACCGTGATCTTTCCACGGATCGGGTCCGGGAGGGGGAAAACGGATGGGAGTATGTGCTGGCATGGAAGGACGAGTCGGGGGCAGACACTGACATCACCATAAACGAGATGGATATTGACAACTTCATGCGGGCAAAGGCTGCCATTCACGCAGGTGTGCTAACACTGCTGAACAGTGTGGGCCTTGAGACCAGGGACCTTGACCAGATCATCCTTGCCGGGGCATTTGGCAGCTACATTGACCTTGATTCGGCCATGACCGTGGGACTTCTTCCAGAGATAGAGCCCGAACGTGTGAAGTATGTGGGAAACGGCTCGCTCATGGGGTGCCGCATGAGCGCACTGAGCAACCATATCCGTCAGGACGTTGTGGATGTGGTGAGGCGTATGACGAGTTTTGAGCTTTCAGAGGTGGAGTCGTTCAAGGATCACTATGTGGCATCCATGTTCCTGCCCCATACAGACCTGTCGCTGTTTCCGCGTACAGCAGTACGGTGCGGACTCACTAATACCTGATTTGAGCGTTTTCCTGCTACAGGCTACTCAGATGGCCCCATCATGTTTTTTGCCTGTTGTTACCCTCTTCAGGACCTTACTATCCAAAAATCATGGATTTTTGAGCAGGGGTTGTTCCTCAACCCCAGGGGTATCACCTGAGCCAGTATCAACCACTGTAGTGCTGTTGATCTGGGTATCCACGGATGGAGGCTGCACGCTGGTGGTTGCAGGCGTGTTCACCGGATTTGCCGCCGGCTCCTTTACAGGGGGAGGGGTAACAACGGAGTGTACGCGGGCAACAGCAGGTCTTTCAGGGGAGACTGTGCGTGCAATCAGGCGTCTGAGCTTATCAGCTCCGGGGTTTGATACATTTCGTCTGATGATGATGTCAACCGGGCGCACGTCACGTCCATAGTACCTTCTGTTCCATGCATCCCTTGCCGTAATAACTGCACCTTCTATGCTTACACCCCCGAAAAGGCCACTGGACTTGGCGAATGCCAGGATGTCAGTGGTCTGTGCCTTGGCACCGGCCCCCACAGGTCCTGCGGCCACGCTTACGTCTGCCCCCAGTTTGAACGATGTGGACAGGA
The DNA here is from genome assembly GCA_964638145.1 of uncultured Desulfobacterales bacterium. Classification (GTDB taxonomy): domain Bacteria; phylum Desulfobacterota; class Dissulfuribacteria; order Dissulfuribacterales; family QOAL01; genus S144-17. The sequence continues at coordinate 75,780 of CAZXAK010000028.1, forward strand.
GTGCATCCATGCCGTTATCGGTCATTACCAGGAGGACCACCTCTGATACTTCTGCGCCTGCCTGCAGTCCAAATGATATGGAACCCATGCTGTAGAAGGCTGGATAGCTCCACTGGCCTGTGCGATTGTTGCGTCCGAGAAGCACACCAGTGCCTCCGTCTGCCCCGAATATGAATGCCCCCTTCATGTACTGTGGGCAGATGAATATACCTTTGGCACTCTGTATGTGTGAGCGGAGCCAGGTCATGTTTGGGTCTGCCATTAGGCTCTTGAAGGTGGTGACGCACTTGTCAACAAGCTCCTGCTGGGGAGAGTAGGAGGAGCCGGTCTCTGCCCTAACGCTATTTACACATGCTGCTGAGGACAGGAGCAGTGTCAGAATGAGGCATATGAGAAGCTTCCGGGCCTGGTTGCGGCAAGAGGTTGTGTGTCTAAGGTGCAGCATTTGATTTTACCTCGCTGAAAATCAGTAGTGTCGGGTTTCAGACTTGCGGAATGGATGGAGATTTGATCCATGTATGATTCCGAACCAATTTACCAATATGCAGGATACTGTACAAGGTCCCGGGCCACAAGGCCATGTCCCATAACAGGTGAGTGGTACAGGGTACACATGGTTGCTCTCGTCAGAGACGCAGACGTTTCAATGCCCTTCCCATTGCCATAATTGGAAAGTAGTGCCTGTAGAGGTTGTAGTTTATCATGAATCCCCTTGATAATTCCTTTCCCTGCTCAAGTTTTTTACGGGCCTCTATGTCAGTACGTTCTCCTACCCCATATCCAGGAAAGCCTGTGCCTGTGTAGTATGGCTCATCCCACGTGCCGTCTGTCCGCTGCCTGTCCATAAGCCATGTAAGACCCTGTATTATTGCCTCATGGTGACGGTCTGCCGCTATCAGGGCCATGATGGCCCAGGCCGTCTGGGAGGCGGTGCTTGGGCCACGGCCCCGGAACGTCTCATCCATGTATGAGGCGCAGCTTTCTCCCCAACCGCCGTCAGGGTTCTGGTGAGAGGCAATCCAGTCAGCGGCTTTAACGATGTATGCCGAGTTCATGTCTTCCCCAACAGATTCTAAGCCTGGTAGCACGGCCGCAGTCCCGTAGATGTAGTTTACGCCCCACCTGCCGAACCAGCTTCCGTCCTCTTCCTGCTCCTCCTTGATGTATCGCACGGCCCTTGCAACCACAGGGTGATCAACTCTTCTGCCCATGAGCCCCATTGCCTCAAGCACGTGGCCGGTAACATCCACGCTTGGAGGATCAAGGGCCTCTCCAAAGTCGGAAAAGGGTATCTTGGTGAGCAACTTTCCGTAGTTGTCCCTATCAAAGGCTGCCCAGCCGCCATTTGAGCACTGCATGGCGTCTATCCAGTTGAGGGCCCTGTCCATGGCGAGGTCTATCTCTCTTTCAAGCTCAGGAGACATGCCGTGTCTGCTGTCTTTAAGACGTGCAAGCACTATCAGTGCCACAGCAGTATCGTCCACGTCAGGATACCAGGTATTTGCCCGCTCGAACGCCCACGCCCCAGGCTCAACACCCCTGACCTTTACCTGCCAGTCCCCTGGCGCGGTAATGAATTTTCCCATTACCCATGAAAGGGCCTGCTGCATGGACGCAGAGTTATGGAGTGTAAGGCCACTGTCTATCTGGCCAAGCATGGTGAGAAAGGTGTCCCAGACTATTGACTCGCTGGCGCATATGTAACGGCCCCCGTTTTTTTTGAATGACCAGTGCCTGTTGAACGCATCGAGCCCTGCTCGTATCACCGGATGGCCGTGAAGAAAGCCCTCGGTATGGAGCGCCATGAGGGAGTAGATGAGAGGGGGCTGAATGCCTCCCCATACTCCGTCTGCATCCTGGTGCCTGATTATCCAGTCAATACAAGTACTGATGGCCGTTTCCCTGAAAGGGTGCATGGGGCAGGATGTGTAGGCGTTGAGCAGCCTGTCCAACATGAGGAACAGTGTCTCCCAGCTTATGAGGCCATGTTTGCGCCTGGGCCTGAAGTCAAAGTTTTCCCGTCCCATGGGAAAGAGTTCGTCAAGGCGCCTGTCATCAGTCAGTGGCCTTGATGGCCTCCTGCTGCACAGGATGGTAAGCGGCATTATGGTGGCACGGGCCCAGGACGAGAAGTGATAGATGTTGAACGGGAACCACAGGGGCTGAAATATCATCTCTGGCGGCAGGGCCGGGGTGTGTCTCCAGGGCCACTCACCCATGAGGGCCAGCCAGTACCTGGTGAACACCCTGACGTTTTTTAGGCCGCCATGCTCGAGTATCCACGCGCGTGCCCGTTTGAGTACGTCATCGTCCCTGTGAAATCCGGCTGCCTTCAATGCGGTGTAGCACTCTACCGTGGTGTTGATGTCACCTGAAGGCGCCTGGTAATACACCTCCCATGAGCCGTCGTCACGTTGCTGGTTAAGTATGGCCTGCACCACTTCAGGGAGTTTGGGGTCGTGTTCAATGCCCATGAAGTGCATGGCCATTATCCACTCGGCCTCCATGCAGCAGTTGGTTTCGAGAAGGCCGATCCAGTAGCCCTCGGGCGCCTGTGTCTTCTCACTCCATGAGAGGGCTGCTTCAAGTGCATCTTCAAGGCGTGAAAGAAAACTGCCTGTAGTTTTGTTCATATCTTTATTTTTTTCTGCAGGTCCCGCGGTCTCCGGACAGGGTGAGGGGTTTGTCCCTGCGCATCTGTTTCCCTGCGGCCGCACCAGGCAGGGCTGGTGATATACCGGGTTTTACCTTTTGTTCTGCAGGGGATTTTTTGCGGATCTTTTCCCGTGCCCCAAAGTCTCGCGGTGGGATCAGTACTGGAATTACCCTGAGAAGCGAGATGATCCGGTTGTCGGCGCCTGCTGGTATATTGGCCGGCTCCCCGTCTATCTGCATCTCTATCTTGCCACTTCTGGGAAGCCTTGCCCTGTCCGCCCTGAATGCGGGCTCTGGCGCGAACTTGCCCCCAAGTCTGCTCTTCATGAGGAATTTCAGGTATGATGAGAGGGATGGGAATCTGTAGACCTCGAACATTCCATCGTTCCGGGAGGCATTTTCACTCAGACGTCCCCCGCCTGCATAGCTGTCTATGGAGGCCATGAGTACCACTCTATCCTTCCCGTAGTCAATCTTTTCCACCAGCCTGTTTCCGAGAAAGAACTCCAGTGTCCCATGTGCAGTATCATGAGCATGAACAAGGTCAGAGGTTGCATAACGTGCAGCAGCGCCAATATAGAGCAGCCTTGTCATGAGTCTGCGTCCTGCCTGCCAGCTCATGGCCTGCTGAAGGGGTTTGCGGTATGTGTGCACAAACGATATGATCCTTGCGTCAAGCCCTGTGCCTGCGTAACAGATGAACCTGTGGGTATGGCCAACCCCCCATACGTCAATTGGTTCTGCTTTGGAGAGGGGAAGCGCTGTAAAAAATGCGTCAAGTCCGCCTTCCTGCCAAATCCTCAGCCATCCGGTGTTGCGGGCCAGGTCATTGCCTGTACCAAGGGGAATAATTGCAAACGGGGGAGGTGCGTCCAGCATGGCAAGACAGCCTGTGAGCATGGAGACCGTACCGTCTCCCCCAGCGATCACAACCAGCTTTTTGCTGTGCACAAGTGATGAGACCTGGCTCAGCGGGTTGTGCTGGTTGATGAATACCGCATGTATGTTGTGTCCGCAGCCGGCAAAGTCCCTGTTGAGGATGTCTGTGAGCCTTTGGCCCTCCATACCACCGGATGCGGGATTTATCAGGAATAAACAGTCCATGTGCCCATATTAACATATAGATGCCATACCTTGAACCCGCATTGCTGAACCTTGATATGGTTTCTTGACATGTATGGGCTTCATTACTAATTTTTGAAAATAAAATTTGGCTCTCGTTATGTTTCAGGCTGATCTTGCAATGTATAAAGGCTCCTGTGGGATTTAGGGTGGATGGTGCTTTTTCTCATGCTTTTAAAGCTCATCAGTTGCAATGACCTGGTGATGATATATTTGCTCGCGGTCAAAATTATGAGAAAAAGCACCATGCGCCTTTGCCAATTGCTCCTGCATTTCAGGTGTCGTGTAGTATAATATAGGTCAGTATGGCAAAGAGACACTACTTCCTTCCGGAACATATGGATGTGCTCAATGCATCGGCTGAGATAGCAGAGGATATTATCAGTGATTTCTATGCATTCTCCTTGAGTCACTGGGTACGGCATCCCTATGAGATCAAGACGTTGAGGGAAGTTCAGAGTGTGGAGTTTCCCGAAGGGGCATATGCGCATCTGCTGCGATATGACTGTCCGCTTTCTGAAAAGATGTCAGGGAGGGACAGTTATGAACTTTACCATATCTGTCTGAATGACCATAATATCCTTAAAGAGACAGGTGGCGGGAAAAGGGACAGGCTCCTGCCGTTTATGGTGTATGTACTGAGCCACGAACTGGTTCATATAGCGAGGTTCAGCAGGCATCACTGCAATTTCCACTTTCCTGAGAAGGCACGGGAGGAGAAGATCGTACACACCATTACCCATGATATGCTTGAAGGTGTCCCCATTTCCGGTCTGGACAGGGTATTAGAGAGGTTCAGTCTTCACTGCGGCGTTTCTTGAACCTGAACTGAGCGATCTATGTTGAATTTTTTTTGCATGGGTGTACTTTGTTGGGGCTGGAGGTGATCCATGCTACACGACACCTGAAATGCAGAAGCAACTGGCAAAAGCACTATCCGCTGTATAGGTGTCAATGTGGCTTGGTTGATGATCAGCCTGCAGGATAGAATATAAAATATGAGGTTAGTAGTAATCAGTTAAAATTTTGGAGGTATAACTGACATGCCTATTTATGAATATGAGTGTGAAAAGTGCGGTAATCGGGTTGAGCATTGGCAGAAGATGTCAGATCCCCCGCTGTCCACCTGTGAGGCCTGCGGTGGCGGGATGCACAAGGTAATATCCCAGACCACCTTTCATCTCAAGGGCTCGGGCTGGTATGTGACAGATTACGCCAACAAGGGGCAGAACGGCAATGGAAAAGCCAAGGCAGAGAAGAAGGGTTCTTCATCTGCCAAGGACAAGTGTTCATCTAACAAGTGCTCTGCCTCGGCCAGCTCATAACCGTTTGAATATACCGCATTGGAACAATCTTAATTTAGCAACAAGCCTCCCTGTTTTGCAGGGGGGTTTTTCTTTTTTGTTTTCAAATATATACAGTTCGTTTTAGGAGACCTGTCATGCTTGTCGTAATGAGGCAGTCGGCATCTGGAGAAGATGTCAGGAAGGTGGTGGAGAGAATAGAGGAAATGGGGTGGGAGGCAAAACCCATTCCAGGTGAGGAAAGGACTGCCATTGGGGTGCTCAGGAACCCGGGACAGACAGACCCTGCCATGTTTCTCGATATCCCTGGTGTGCGGGAGGTAATACCCGTATCAAAGCCGTACAAGCTGGTAAGCAGGGAGATGCAACCTGACAATACTACCATCACGCTTGGAGACGGAGAAGTGGTGATTGGTGGTGAAAGGTTGGTGGTCATGGCAGGTCCGTGCGCTGTGGAGAGTGAGGGCCAGGCCATGGCCATAGCCCATGAGGTGAAGAGGGCCGGTGCCCTGCTCTTCAGAGGCGGGGCCTTCAAACCGAGGTCATCGCCGTATTCGTTTCAGGGCCTTGGAGAAAAGGGACTTGAGATACTTGCAAAGGTGAGGGAGGAGACAGGGCTTTTCATCATAACCGAGGCAACAGACCATGAGGTCTGCGACATGGTGGAGGAGTATACGGATATCATTCAGATTGGCACCAGGAACATGCAGAACTACCGTCTGCTCAGGCGCGCTGGCCAGGCCAGGAAGCCGGTGCTCCTTAAGCGCGGCATGTCTGCCACTCTCGATGAGTTATTTATGGCCGCTGAGTACATAATGTCAGAGGGAAACAGCCAGGTCATCTTGTGCGAGCGAGGGATAAGGACCTTTGTACGGCACTCAAGGAACACCCTTGATCTCAATGCCATTCCCTACATCAAGAGGGAGAGTCATCTGCCAGTGGTGGTTGATCCAAGCCATGCGGCAGGCCGCAGGGACCAGGTGATCCCGCTTGCAAGGGCTGCAGCCGCCGTTGGTGCCCATGGTCTGCTGGTGGAGGTGCATAACGATCCTGACAGGGCCATGTCAGATGGTCCCCAGTCACTCTATCCTGAGCAGTTCGTGGAGATGATGGAGGGAATCAGGGGGATGAATGTCTTGGTTTAAGGTTTGGGCCGCAGCCCTGCCTGTTTTATGAAGTGGCGGAAGGTTTCCATAGTTTGCCCTGAAATGCGTTGATGCAGTTGTGAGCTATGATCTCATAGCCCTTTGCCGTGGGATGAACGCCGTCTGGCATGAAGGTGCCGGTTTTTCCCCTTAGACCCTGGAAGAGGTCCGTGAGTAGGGGAATGTCAAATGCCCTGGCCACCTGCGCATAGGTCTCTTCCCATGGCCGTGTGTTGTACTGTGGCAGAGAGAAGCCCATCAGACCTGGAGATACGCCGTTTCTCTGGAACGTATTTATGATCTGCTCTAAGTTGGCCCTGGTCTGATCCACAGAAAAGCCATTGAAAAAGTCATTTATTCCAAACTCCACAATGCAGGAGCTGGGCTGCAGGGACAGGATGGTGTCAATCCTGCCAAGTCCGTCAGCAGAGGTCTCGCCGGATATGCCTGCGTTTATCACCCTCATGGGTACACTCTGCCCTATCAGTGCAGGCCATGACTCGTGAGGGGCAACCATCCATCCCTCTGTGATGCTGTTTCCAAAACAGACCAGAACGCCCTGATCCACGGCATTCTTATCCATCAGAGTCTTCCTCTATCTTTCTCTCCCTCTTCATGCGCCTCATCCTCAACTGCATTACCTGACGCTGGAACTGGTATTTTATGAGCCTTTCCCGGTCGTCTTCTGTGATCCAGGTAAATTCCACGGCAATCCGGTGCCTGTCATCTTTAAGCTTGCTTATCCTGACCACCCTGCCCAGGGCAAGCAGAAAGATGTAATCAGGCAAAAGTCCGATCTGTAGCTCAAGGTACTGGCCTTTTTCAATGGGCCCCTTGCTCACAAAGGCGATTCCAGCAGCGCTTATGTCTGCCTCTACGGTCTGAAATCCCTTCTTCTGTTCCTCTCCCTGTCTCAGTTGCTGTATTATGAAGGAGAGCTTCTGGTCCAGTACGTCCAGCACTGTGGCAAGTGGCTCGTCCCTTTCCTTCAGTTTCTTGAGGTGCGGCTTTATGTCAAAAGAGAGTACAGGGTGGCAGAGACAGTCGGATTCAGGTGTATCCACTCCGGTGGAAAAATCCTCTATGCGTCTGCGATACTCCTCTTCTGATATCTTCTTGACCTTGAGCAGTATCCTGGCGTTTACCCGGATAGCGCTTCTCTTGTCTCTCTTGTCCATGAGGTTTTCCTGTTGCATCCTGCTATTCCACCATGTCCGTTGGAAAGAGTTCCTGTTCCAGCAGGCCCTTCTGGTTCAGGGGCCTTACGTCAAAGTCCTGGGGATTTGGCGGCTGCATGAAGATTATCTCTACCCGCCGATTCATCTTTCTGTGTTCCGGTGTGTCGTTGGGTGCCCTGGGGTGGCTGTCCCCATAACCAACCGCTGCGAGCCGTTCAGGGGATATGCTGTGTTTTTTGAGCAGGTAAACCACTACTGATGCTGCCCTGGCAGCTGACAGGTGCCAGTTTGAAGGGTATCTGCCATGCGTTGGCATATTGTCCGTGTGCCCCCCTATGAGTACTTCGCCAGGTACGGTTTCTATCACGGTCCTGATCTTGTCCAGCATGCGCTTTGATTTTTCCGTGAGGGTGGCATCCCCTGGCGCAAAGGTCACATCGTCGTTCATGCGCAGGATTACCCGGTCCTTTAGGGCTTCTATTTCGATTTCTCCCTTGATGAGTTCCAGCTTGATGGCAGATTTTATCTTTTCAAGCACTATGTCAATGGTAAAGGTGGGATTGAAGTCACGGGAAACTATATCAATTCCCTTGGGGATATCAAAGGTGATCTCGGATTTCTGTACGCCAAAGGCCCTTTCCAGTGAGCCTGATACCTCTTTGAACTGCTGTGGGTCCATGGTTGAAAAGGAGAGCAGCAGCACAAAGAAACAGAGGAGCAGGGACATGAGGTCACCAAAGGTGACCATCCACATGGGTGCGCCCTTTGGACATTCACATTTCTTGCCCATGGGTTACTCCTTGGCTGAACCGCGTTTGTCAGGCGGGAGATAGGTCTTGAGCAGTTCTTCAAGGACCCTTGGGTTGAGTCCTTTCTGCAGGCCCAGTACACCCTCAAGAACCAGTCTTTTGTTCAGTTCTTCCTCCTGACTGCGGCGTTTGAGCTTGTCCGCGATGGGCAGGGCGATGAGGTTTGCCATTATGGCGCCGTAGAGTGTGGTAAGCAGGGCAACGGCCATGGCAGGTCCGATGGACGCCGGGTCTGACATGTTTCCAAGCATGTTGACCAGGCCTACCAGCGTGCCGATCATGCCAAAGGCAGGCGCAGCGTCTCCGATTGCGTCAAAGGTGCTCTTTCCAAGGCTATGCCTGTCAAGGGTCAGGTCGATCTCCTTGTTGAGTACGTCCTCGATGAAGTCGGCCTCATGGCCGTCAACGCAGTACATGATGGCCTTTTTCAGAAACGGATCGTTGACCGGCTGCTTTTCCAGTTTGAGGAGCCCCTCCTTGCGGGCGATGTTGGAGAGTGTAATGAGTTCCTGGATTATCTCTTCCGGAGGCTGGGGCTTGGCAAAGAAGGCCTTCATCATGACCTTTATGCTGTTGATGACATCACCAAGTGTGAACCGTATCAGGGTGGCAGCTACAGCCCCGCCCACAACGATCAGGACCGACGGGATGTCTACAAAGGCCCCGAGGCTTCCGCCAAGCAGTATGGCGATAAGGATGAGGACAATGCCCATTACCAGTCCGATTACTGTGCCAAGATCCATTGAAAGAGTCCTTTGATGGTAAGATATAAATCACATTGGCCGGACACAACCACAGAAATGCCATCTGTCTGTATGTCCGTTCTGCCTATTGTATCGGACTTTAATCTTCTGTTGTTAAACAGGTTGCATGTGATCAGGACGCGGATCTTATCTCATCCCACAACTTTCTGATCCGTTTCACAGAGGTGCCCTTGGCTACTCCAAGCTCAGGGGCATAGACAGAGACCATGAGTTCCCTGCACATTCCGACCAGCCTGCGTATCTCTTTCCCTGTTTCAGTTGATCCGGCCCGGGCAGATCCTGAGTAGATGCCTACAGCGGTAAATATTTCAGACACGGGCTGGAGGCTTGCGAGTTTTTGCTCCTGTTTGGCAGGTGCCGCCTCGGCCCTCTGGGCCATGATCCCAATGGCCTTCAGATAGCGTGGATAGTGTCTGAGTTCCTCAGATGTGACGCAGGCAGGGAAGTCCTGCGGGAACAGTGTGCTGATGTCTGACTCAAGGGTGTTGGCAATGTTCATGGTTGCCGGACCTGCAAATCGTCCTGATCTGAGGCGTGATACCGCTTCGTAGGTTTCAGAACCGAGAAGTACTGCCTGGTGCACGAGTTCCAGTATCTTCTCGGCATCCATGGCCATGCGCGGACGAAGGTCTTGGATGAACTCTTGAAGTGTTCGGCGTGAGGGAGGGGAGTCCCATGTACCTGTGAGTTCAGTGCAGATCATGTCAAAGGTGTTGTCTGAAAGGGAGCGGAAGTGTGCGGAAAATTGCATGGCCTCCCTGGTACATGTTGCGCAAGTCTTTCTGCACATCTTTTTGATATAGCCAAACTGGGGCTCAAGCTCCAATACCACAAGCCGCATTATGCCCTGGCGTGTTAGCCGTGCTGATTCGTTTCTGCTGGTGGCAAGGACAATATCCACCCCTTGGCCCCGGCATGCCACAGCCGGAAAGAGCCTTGTCACAGTGCCCTTCCTTCCTGTCTCAATGACATCAGGCAGGTCAGGATAGTTGGAGAGGGTGATCCCCTGTCTCTCCCACCTCTTGCGTACCTGCCTGATTTCGCGGGTATCAGGCATTGTACTGCCCCTGTGGCTTTGACTGCTGCCTGTCCTGCGCTGTAGCTGCCTGAGATCGTCTCCTTTGGCAATTGTTCTTTTGCGCTGATCCATTACCTGAAAGTGCATGCGGAGGTGTGTTGGCAGGGCCTGTTCGTCAGGCCACATGTCCCGCGTTACGCGCACCTTCATTATGTCCATCAGGGCCTTTTCAAGCGCCTGCCTGATGCTCCTTCCGTCCTGCCTGAGCGCAGGCAGTATGCTTGATACGGTGCGGGGCACTGGTACAAGGGCCTTGCGTGTCTTTTTGGGCAGACCTTTCAGCAGGGCCTCTACCTTTTCTTTAAGCAGGCCGGGTACCAGCCATTCGAAACGTGCGGCTTCCATGTCTTCAAGGATGTGGACCGGAATCCTCGCTGTTACACCGTCTGCCGGATCTCCCACCTGGAATCTGTAGGTGAGTGATATGGTGTGTCCCTGTACCTTGATATGACCGGGAAACATGGATAGTTCTTCTGGTACCCTGCAGTGTCTTTTTATGAACCCTTCAGTGAGCCGCAGTTTTTGGTCGCCTCCTGCCACCCTGATGGCCCTTGACAGGTCTGCCTCACCGCATATGAATTTGCCAGTGGTGTTTTCAAGCTCGGACAGTGCGGTTCTATAGAATTCTGCCAGCACCTCCTGGTCTGCCAGTACGCCATGCTGTCTGGTTCGGGCCTCTATCTCAAGATATTTCTTCAGGAGGGCCGCGTTATGCTGCATGAACGGAAATCTTTTTCTGAGATTGGCCTGGGCAAGTCCTTGGGTTATGAACACCTCTCTGGCCTTTTCCCTGTTTATCTTCTTGTAATCTATGGTGCGGGCCTCAACCACAGTCAGACCCCATAGAGTGACCCGTTCGGTTGCAACTGCCTCACCGCGCTGTCTGCTCCAGCGGGGCTCGCCAATGTGGTGCCTGCAGAAATGGGCTCCTATCTCCTCTATCCATTCGGGTTTTATCATTGCAGCAGTCCTTGCGAACAGCCTGGAGGTGCGTACGAACTCCACTGCAACAAGCCACTGGGGGCGCAGTTTGAACAGGGCGGAGCCCGGGAATATGTGCACTTCGCGTCCGCGGACTGCGATGTACTCTCCTGTATCCGCGCGGTATGCAGCGTGGCTGAGAAATCCGGCGAGTATGGATCTGTGCAGCTTGTCCCTTGTCTCCCTGTGAAGGTGTCTATGGGGCATGACCATGTTTTCAAGGGATGCTGCCTGGGCCTGGCTGATAAGGCCGGCCTCTTTCAGTATCTGGATGAACTGGCGGTATATGTCTGACCACTCCCTCATCCTGTTCCATGAGAGGAAATGGCTGCGGCAGAAACGACGCATACTGTTTCTGCTGCCTCCGTCTGCTGCAATTCCGTGAAACGCCTGCCATATATTTATGAATGTGCAGAAGTCGGATTCAGGGTCTGCGAAACCTGCGTGCGCCCTGTCTGCCTCTTCCTGCTTTTCTGACGGACGTTCCCGCGGGTCCTGTATGCTCAGGGCCGCTGCCACTATGAGCGCTGCATGCAGGCATCTGTCCTCCCGTGCCTGGAGTATCACCCTGGCAATCCTTGGATCAATTGGCATTCGTGCCATGATCCTGCCGGTCTTCGTGATTCGTCCCCTGATGTCTATTGCCCCGATCTCCCTGAGAGTGGTCATGCCCTCCCTTATTGCCTGGCGCGAGGGCGGATCAATGAAGGGGAACTTCTCGGCACTGCCAAGCCCCATGGCAGATAGTCTCAGGATGACCTCTGCGAGGTTTGATCGCAGTATCTCAGGTGGGGTATAGTCCCTGCGGGCCTCAAAGTCCTCCTGGCTGTAAAGCCTGATGCATATGCCGGGCTTTACCCTTCCGGCCCTTCCTGCCCGTTGCATGGCGCTTGCCTTTGAGATAGGCAGTACGGGAAGTGCCCTGGTCCTTGAGGAGATGCTGTAGTGGGATATCCTCGCAAGCCCTGAGTCCACTACATAGGTGATTCCTGGTACCGTGATGGATGTTTCGGCGATATTGGTGGCAACAACGATCTTTCGCCTGTGGGTGTGCTGAAATATGCGTTTTTGTTCAGAGGCAGAGAGCCTTCCGTAGATGGGAAGCACGTCCACTGCCTGCCCCTTGTGATGCGGGTCATGTTTCAGCCACGAGTCAAGTATGCGGACCGTCTCCATTATGTCGCTCTCTGTCGGGAGGAAGACCAGTATGTCCCCATGGATATCTTTGCGCAGGATATCCCGTACTGCCTCCACTGTGGCATCTGTGATACAGGGCTCTCTGCCCTTGTCATCCCTCTGCGGCTCCCTGTAGATGATATCCACTGGATAGCCCCTGCCCCCAATGTGATATGATGCCGCATTGTTAAAGGCCTCCATGAACTTTTCAGTGTCCATGGTGGCAGAGGTGATGATGACCTTGAGGTCCCGCCTCTTTTCAACCAGCTTCCTCAAGGCCCCAAGGATGAAGTCTATGTTCAGGGAACGTTCATGGGCCTCATCGACTATGATGGTGTCATAGGCGCGTAGATATCTGTCCCGCTGCATCTCGGCAAGGAGCATGCCGTCAGTGATGAACTTGATCCTGGTGTGTCTGTCGTCAGACCTGCTGAACCTGATCTTGTACCCAACGTGACGTCTGCCCCATGTGCCAAGCTCTGCCGCAACCCGCTCAGCCACAGAGATGGCGGCAATGCGCCTTGGCTGGGTACACGCTATCTGTTTCTTTCTGCCCCTGCCGGCTGCAAGGCATATCTTTGGCAGTTGAGTGGTCTTTCCCGAGCCGGTCTCTCCTGTGACGATTATGACCTGGTGCTCCCTGATGGCAGTCTTTAGCTCTTCCCATGAGTCGCATATGGGAAGACCTTTGAAGCATGTGGGGATGATGGGAAGGGGTGAAGATGACATCAGACGGTTGGGGACGCGGGATACGGTTTGCGGTTTACGGTACAGGGTGCAGGGTACACGGTGAAGGAAGGCTATACAGGGACACGGTGCAGGCGCTATATTGTGCGGTGTGACCGGAATATGCTGTCTTTACGCATAATTGGGGTCGATGGCAGGTGTAGATATTTTAATGGGGGAAGTACCTTTCGGATACAGCTTAACGTGCATCCCTGATTCCGTTTACCTCTTGCCTTGGCCTTGTGACATGTACCGTACACCGTGCGCCTTGTGTTTAAAGGTTTTTCAAATACGGATTGGTCTTCTTCTGGTTTCCTATTGTGTCTGTTGGTCTTGGGCCATAGTCATGGCCTGGAAGCACTATGGTTTCGTCAGGAAGCGGCAGTATCTTTTCCTTCAGTGTGACCAGCAGGGTGTTCATTGAGCCACCTGGAAGGTCAGTCCTGCCGATTCCGTCTATGAACAGGGTGTCTCCTGTTACCACATAGCCATTTCCAAGTAGGCATACAGAGCCTGGGGAGTGTCCCGGGGTATGAATGATGCGAAATGATATGGTCCCGAACTGTACTGCCCCTCCATCTTCGAGAAAGCCGTCTGCAGGAGGCGCTGCCTCAAAACCCCACGCCCTGAATGTTGCCACTGCCTCTGGCCTCCTGAAGAACTCATCGTCTGCCCTGTGCATGAGTACAGGTGCGCCGGTAAGTTCTTTCATGCGCCTGTTGCCGCTGGTGTGATCGGGGTGTCCATGGGTGTTAACAATATATTTGAGGTTCAGGCCCATCTCCTGGATCTTCCTGGCCAGCATGTCTTCGCTGCCTGCAGGGTCTATGACAATGGCCTCCTTTTTTTCTTCACAGCCCATGATGAATGCGTTTACACCCAGGGAACCAACCACAAAGGTTTCAAGAATCATTACTCTTTTTCTCCTCCCGGATCTGTTTTTTCACAAAGGTCCCTGCGGACATCCCTGCCACACAGCCTTCGCCAACCGCCTTGGCCATCTGAAACGGAGGGCCGCATATATCTCCGGCCGCGTATATGCCTTCCACGTTTGTGGCCTGGTCCCTGTCCACAACAATGTAGGTGAACTTTTCAGGGTCGAGCTGGACACCAAGGAACGCCGCAAGTTCCATGGCCCCTTTGGCCCCCTTTTCGATGAAGAGGCCCTCTGCGTGAAGCTCTGTACCATCGTCAAGGAGGACTGATTCAAGGGCGTTTTCCCCGTTTATGGCCGTGATCTTCCTGCCTTGCAGGACAGTGATGTTAGGGGCTGCCAGCTCCTGTTCAAGCGCGCGGCTTACGTTTAGTGCCTCGGTTATCAGTGTTACATTGGCTGCGATTTTGCTTAGGGTGACTGCCCCATGTGCCGCTGCGCTTCCGTTTCCTGTCACTATCACATCGGCGTCCTTGTAAAAGTTCGCGTCACAGTCAACACAGTAGCTCACTCCCCTGCCGAGCAGTTCCTTTTCGCCTTTGACGCCAAGCCCCTTGCGGGTAACGCCAGTGGCAATGATAAGGGCCCTGGCCCGCAGTTTCATGCCGCTCTCAAGGGTAACCAGGAACCTGCCGTCATCGTCCTGGGAAGTGGCAATGCAGTCTTCATTTATGATTGATACGTCAAAGTCCTGGAGTTGGCTTATGCCTTCCTGAAGCAGTTCCTCTCCTGTCTTTACACCTGACACACAGCAGTAGTTCTCTATATGCCCCTTGAACAGGCTGCTTGCCTCAGGCTTTCCAAGCACTGCCACGTTAAGTTTTTTCCTTGAGGCATGGATACCTGCCTGTATGCCAGCAGGTCCTATGCCAAGAATTACTATGTCGTACTCTTTGGTTCCCTTCATGTCCACGCTCAGTGTATAGCCTCGTTTTTTGCGTTATGGTCAACAATTTCAGCAAAATCGTAAACCGGGACAGAGTATTCTTCCCGGAGCCATTTGCCAAGATCAATCTGCTTGCACCTGTTGCTGCAAAATGGCCTGTATCTGTTACCTTCCCATTCTACCGGTGCCCCGCACTCAGGACACCTGTGCTGCCTGTGCCTCCTGTGTATTGTCTTTGCCTTGCCAATCATTGCACTCTTCTGTCTCTTGTGCCCGTTACGGGCCTTCCCGATACTGGATGGTTATGGTCTGCAGTTGTCTTCTTACAGGAGGCTCGAGCGCCTCTTGCCGCGTTTTCTGAATAGCACTCCCAGTATCCAGCCTGTAAGCAGTACGCCACCGCCTGCGAGGAACCACTTCAGTCGCTGATTGTTTTCGGTATCCGCGAGTTGGCTCTTTAGAAGGGCTGCCTCCTGTTTGGTCTTATTGAGTTCCCGTGTGGTGCGTTCCAGCAATTTTTTGGTGTTTATCGCGTCTGCTGCCTCGATCTTGAGGTTGTTATATTTTCTCGAGAGCTCGTCCCGTTCGGCAATGCAACTGTCCCGCTCGCTGCTGCTGGACTTCTCAGATTTCTGAAGGGCCACAAGCTGCTCCTTGAGCCGTTTGTTTTCCGCCTTGAGAGCGGCCACCTGCTCCTTTAGCGGTAGGGTGGGGGAGAGGTATCTCTTCAGTATCCAGCCTTCACGGCCACTGATCGTGCGCACGTTGGCCCAGTCTCCCTCCTTGCGGATGAGTTCCACCTTTGCGCCGTCAGAAAGTATTGCCACTATCTTTCGTTTGGAGTCAGGGGCGATGCGCAGTGGTACCTCGGCGCTTGGTGCCACATAAAAGGTCTCTGCGGCAGTGACAAGCCCTGCACAGCAGGGCAGCAGGGCAGAGAAAATGATTAAAAAAACTATTGTTCCTCTGCCTATGGGTGGTATGTTGCCTGATTTAAGGGTTTGAGCAGGTGCCATAAATACCTCTGTGCCATATCTTGATTAGGGCCAGTATTGCCAGTCATTCAAATGGGTGGGCTGAGTCCTGAAACCTGAGTGTTTGTTCAAGAACCGGACTCCACCGGTGACATAACCATGTAAGTGTTATCTTATTCTAAAAAAAAGCATATGCCAACCTTGCTTTATCGTACTGAAATAAAGGAGGAAAACATGAATAGAAGAAATTTCCTGAAAAAGGCTGCCACCGTGACTGCGGGCGCTGCAGCCGTTGGTGCTCTTTCCTCTGCCCCTGCTTCGGCAGGCCAAACAAAGATCAGATGGCGTATGGTAACCTCCTGGCCTCCGGGCTTCCCCATACTGCAGACAGGCGCTGAACGTTTTGCAAGGCGTGTTGAAGAGATGAGTGGAGGCAGGCTCTCCATTCATGTATTTGCCGGAGGAGAGCTGGTGCCCCCTCTTGGGGTTTTCGATGCCGTATCCCAGGGTTCAGTCCACTGCGGGCATAGCGCGGCCTACTACTGGGCGGGAAAGTGTCCGGCTGCCCAGTGGTTCACCTCTGTGCCTTTTGGCCTTGACGCCCAGGGGATGAATACCTGGCTTTATTTTGGCGGAGGTCTCAAACTGTGGGAGGAGGTCTATGGCAAATTTGGGCTGGTGCCCCGTCCTGCAGGTAATACAGGGGTGCAGATGGGCGGCTGGTTCAACAAAAAGATTGAGTCAATGTCTGATTTCAAGGGGTTGAAGATGCGTATCCCCGGTCTTGGGGGCAAGGTCATCTCCAGGGCGGGGGGCGTGGTTGTACTGCTTCCCGGTGGCGAGATATATACCTCCCTTGAACGTGGTGTGATCGACGCGACAGAGTGGGTGGGGCCTGCCCACGATATGCGTATGGGGTTTCAGCGTGTAGCCAAGTATTATTACACGCCTGGATGGCACGAGCCGGGAAGCACCCTTGAACTCATGTTCAACAAGAGGGCCTACGAGGCCCTGCCTGCTGATCTCAGGGCCGTTGTGGACGCAGCGGCGGCAGAGCTTAATGTGCAGATGCTTTCAGAGTTTGAGGCGGAGAATGCAAAGGCTTTGAAGAAGCTCAAGGCAGACAAAAGGGTGCAGATACTCTCTTTCCCGCCTGAGGTCTTGTCAAAGTTGAGAGGGCTTGCGCAGGAGACACTCAAGGAGGTGGCTGCTGGCGATCCTCTGGCCGCCAGGGTGAACAACGAGTTCCAGGCGTTCAGGAAACAGCTCTCTTGCTGGAGCAAGATATCCGAGAAAGAGTACTACGACAATATCATGGCATAGAGAACATGCGGACATGATGGTGCAGGGTTAACGGTGCCCGGTCCACAGTACGCCATATGCGTATGGCTTAATCAATGTTTGATCTGTGCCTTGCACCGTTAACCTTGCACCGGTTAAGTTAATCTGCCGCTATGGAGCGCCAGCGGAATAGCGGTCAGGTGGACCCGCTTGGATTTGAAACTGCTGCGGGATTCCCAGTTTCACCTGATCTGCCGGGTCGGAGTCTTCGCTTACCTGTCGGACAATTGAAGTATTCCAGTGCGTTGGCGTTTTCCCCCGCCTTGCATATCAGGTAAACTTGGAAACTTGGGAATCGCGCAATTCAGGAATTATTGTCATCTACCATTTTTTTAGAACGCCTTCTGGGCGTGCATATGGAGGATCAGGTCCAGCAGCCGGTTTGAGTATCCCCATTCGTTGTCATACCACGACAGTACCTTTATGAGCCTTTCTCCGATTACCTTTGTGCACTGCGAGTCAACGATGGATGATCGGGGGTCCATTATGAAGTCAGTGGATACCAGGGGTTCGTCTGTGTAACCCAGGAATTTGTTGCACGCTGCCTTCAGTGTGTCATTGACCTCTGGTACAGTTGCGTCCTTTTCTACCTGCACAACCAGGTCCACAAGGGACACGTCTGGGGTTGGCACCCTGACTGCGAGTCCGTCGAATTTGCCCTTCAGTTCCGGTATCACCCTGCTCACAGCGGCAGCGGCCCCTGTTTTTGTGGGTATCATGTTCACTGCCGCAGCCCTTGCACGTCTGAGGTCAGAGTGTGGAAAATCCAGCAGGCGCTGATCATTGGTGTAGGCATGTACAGTGGTGACCAGGCCTGAGACGATACCAAAACGGTCCATGATTACCTTTGCCACAGGGGCGAGGCAGTTGGTGGTGCATGAAGCATTTGAAATTATGTGGTGATTTGCTGGGTCGTAGTCATCTTCGTTAACACCCATAACTATCGTGATGTCTTCGTCCTTTGCAGGCGCGCTTATGATCACCTTGCTGGCTCCTGCCTCCCTGTGCCCCTGTGCCAGGGCGGCGTCACGAAAACGGCCTGTTGATTCGATCACATATTCAACGCCTGCGTCACTCCACGGTATCTTTGCCGGTTCCTTTACGGCTGATACATTGATATGTTCTCCATCAACAATTATTCCCGTATCGTCCGCCGATACCTCGCAGTGGAACCTTCCCATGACCGAGTCATACTTAAGCATGTGGGCAAGGGTCTTGGTGTCTGTAAGGTCGTTAATGGCCACTATGTCTATCTCTTTGAAGTCGTCGTACATTTTTGATGCCCTGAAAACATTTCTTCCAATACGCCCAAAACCGTTTATGCCTACCTTTATTGCCATTTTCATGACCTCCTGTTGTTGTGGTTGCAGTATGTTGAACCTGAATTGAGCGTTTCAAATTATGTGAAATCTTGTTTTATCTTTAATTACAACAAATTAATGCTGTTTTTTGTAAAATTACTCGTCACCCAACGGGTTTGCGGTAACTGTTTTGCTTTCTACATAATTTGAAACCGTTGCGGGATTCCCAATTTCGCATGATCTGCTGCCTCGGAGTCTTCGCTTACCTGCCGGATACTTGAAGTACAACAGTACGTCTGCGTATCCTCCGCCTTGCATCTCATGCAAACTTGGGAATCGCTCAATTCAGGTTGAAATAAATTTTGTCTGTCCGGTGAGCAGGCAGAATCTGTATTGAGTTATTATAGATACATGTGTTCAGATGTCCAGTGGCAGAGGTTTAAGGCTGCGTCGTCTTTCAGGCATCTTCTTGTATCAGTGCGTGAACCAATTCCATGGCCTGGCTGTGATTTGAGATTTTCCCCTCTATCCTTGCGGATTCTACAGCCTTAAGCAGCCTGCCAATGGCAGGACCTGGTTCCAGTCCAAAGGTATCCATGATATCCTTTCCTGTAATGAGCCGCGGTGCCTTTTTCACCGGTTTGATCCTTTTCTCGTAGAACCGGTGCACACGCGCGGCGAGGCCTGCAAGCTCGTCATCCAGCCCCGCTGGTTTTAGCGGCCCGCATCCTGCCATGCTGTCGGCCATTGCCTGCAGAAACAGGGCAGGGTAGTGGATGCCTGTCTTTTCTATAAGGCGCCTGAGTGCGCGTTTTGATGGCCCGCCTGACCTGAAGTCGCTTAACAGGTGAAACGGCCTCATGTGCATTGCCACCATTAGTGCGGTAAAGTCCCTGTCCTCCCCTCTCCATCTTAGGCGCCTTGCCACATTACGTACCATCTCGGCCCCGGTCCTGTCGTGGTTGTAAAAGGTAACCCTGCCTGCCTTCTCTCCCTTTTCTGCGGGTTTGCCCCAGTCGTGCATGAACGCGGTCCATTTGAGGGCAGGGATCAGGCCCTTGTGGGTTTGGAGCCATGATGTGAATGGACGGGATTCAGGGAACTTCATTCCAGGATCCCTTACGAGCCGGTCCATGCACGAGAGGGTTTCCATGCAGTGGTCAAGTACGTCGAGGTGGTGAAAGCCTGGCTGTTCCACCCCGGCCATTTCCCTTGTTTCAGGCAGTATGGCCTGAAGCAGGCCTGAAGATTGCATCTGCCTGAAGGCCTGTCCAGCCCTGTGGCCTTTCATGATATGTGTAAGTTCTGCTGTTATGCGTTCAGGGGCTGCCCTGGTGACGGTTGGGGCAAGCCTCCGGACTGCTGTCTCTGTCTCCTGCGCCACACTAAAGCCCAGGTCGGCCATGAAGCGAAATACCCGTATGAGGCGCAATGGGTCGGCTTCCAGATTTTTTTCAGAAACTGCCCTGATCACATGTCCTTCCAGGTCAGGGAGTCCTCCGCAGGGGTCGATCAGACAGGGCCTCACAGCAGCGAACCTGTCCTGACCTTGCAGGGCGTCTTCCGTGAATTCTATTGCGGTTTTAGCCGGAATAGCCATGGCATTTATGGTGATATCCCGTTTGCGCAGGTCCTGTTCAATGGTGCGTGCCCCGTCCCTGAATTCACTGAAGTCCAGGATGCATCCCTGGCATACCACCCTTCCCACGCCATGGTCCTCGTCGAGGATTACAAGGGTGCCTTTTATCAGTTTTGCAAATTTTTTTGCTGTTTCAATGGCCCTTTCAGGCATTACAAGGTCTATATCAAGGAACGGACGGGAAAGCAGGAGGTCACGCACAGGCCCTCCTGCCCAGTACAGTTCCTGCCCGGTGGCAAGTTCTGCCATGTGTCTTTTGATGTGGTCAGGTAGTTTCATTTGGTCAGTAGTATTTATGGCGTTGGGCCAAGTGATTTCATTATAGTGTCATGAAGTATGGGCCTGAACATCTTCATTGCCTCCTGCCCCTGTTGCGTGGCCCTTGGGAAAGTCCGGTTAGCCAGAAATACCACTATGATATGTTTTTCAAGGTCTATCCAGAAGGAGGTTCCGGTAAAGCCCAGGTGACCAACGCTTTTTTCAGAGAAATGGTGGCCTGCGCTGGAGTTTTCGCATGAGGGCGTGTCAAACCCCAGAGCCCACGTACTTTGTGGAGTCTTGTCGTCTTTGGTCCAGAATTTTTTCAGTACGGCCCTGCTGAAATTTTTTATTTCTATTGCCCCATGATATATTTGAACCAGCCTGGCCAGCAGGTCGGATACTGCTTCTGCCGTCCCAAAGAGTCCGGCATGCCCCATTAGGCCGCCTGCCGCCCGGGCGTTCAGGTCGTTTGTCTCGCCCTGAATGATCCGGTGTTCGAATGGGCAGATGCCTGTTGGCGCTATCCTGTTCAGGGGCGTTGAGTTTTTTATGTGGGGGGCGCCTTTGATGTCTGTGGATGAGAGGGGTTCAAAGACCGATATGTTGACAATATCCTGGAATTTCATGCCCGTTATTTTTTCTGCCATACAGCTCAACAGCATGAATCCAAGGTCACTGTATACTGATCGTGTGCCAGGCACATACTCCAGACTGGTCTTTAGTATGGAGTTTATTATTGTGTTGGTATCAGGAGGAGATCCGGATTTTGTCTCTTTCATCCATTTGATGTAGAATGGTCTGTGTGCCGCAAGTCCGGAAGTGTGAGAGAGAAGCTGTCTTGTGGTTATACCCGCCTTGTCGTCCGGAACATCTGCCAGGATGTCGGCTATGGTGGTGTCAAGGCCAAGCCGTCCCTGCGATGCCAGGGTCATGATGGAGCATGCGGTGGCAATGGGTTTTGTCAGTGAGGCAAGGTCAAAATATGTGTGCTTGCAGGAAACCCGAGGGCTCCAGGGGGCAAAGGTAAGCCTGCCCCACGCCTTGTTCAGTACCACGTCTGGTCCACTCCATACAATGAGGGCGCAGCCAGGAAACAGGCCTGAGGTTATGGCGTTGTTGATGAGGTCATCTATTGCAGGCATATGCGTTGTGTGAGCGCGTGTCGATGTGCGGGGATTTATATTTGGTTTGGTCGGTTCCCCTGCTGTATGGCATCTGTGGTGCCACGGGATGATGTAGAAAAATTTTTGATACCATAGAACCTATCTATTAGATTTTATGTCTAAAAATTTTTTATCGCCTTTGACAGAAATTATATTAAGATTATATTTTATGTTTCCCGATAGGCATAGGAGGAGCGACGTAATGATCACCTTCAGGCAAATTAATAACTCGGGGATAGGCATCATTATTATCTTCCTGATCACGGTGATGGTTATCATACCACCAGCCTTTGCTGACGCAAATCCCTGGAAGGATGAGGATAGGCATCCCGAGAGGTTTTATGATTCCAAAAGACCGGATCCAGCCCTGATGTTGGTGGATGGAATAGTGGTGCGTCCGGTTTCGTTCGTTGC
This sequence comes from uncultured Desulfobacterales bacterium, assembly GCA_964638145.1. Lineage (GTDB taxonomy): Bacteria > Desulfobacterota > Dissulfuribacteria > Dissulfuribacterales > QOAL01 > S144-17. The sequence goes on from CAZXAK010000028.1 coordinate 97,631, forward strand.
AACAGTTGTGGGGAGTGTATTTTATGTCCTGACGCTTCCATTCAGTGCTAGTGGTGGCAACAAGGATGCTGCCTGGGATCAGATGGTGGCTGCCCCTGCCCGCACTACCTTTTCAAGGCCTCTCGGGGTATTTTATCTGGATTTTGATGATCAGAAGGGGGGTGCTCAAGATGATATCACCTCCTCTGATCCTGAGTCCAAACCCCATAACTCTGAATAATACCTTTTTGCTTGCAGCGTGTTTTTTATCGGATAGATCATTGTTCGGTATAGTAACTGGGTTACATTCTTAAGCAATAATTTCAAAAATCCACTATGGTTTAGTGGATCTGATACTGTTTTTTATGCACGGGTTGCGGAAAATGCACCCGAATGGCGGTAGCGTGCGAAATATCAGGATATTTTTGGTATATTCATTGTGGTCAAAATCATGAGAAAAACCACCTCCACCATTGTCAATTGTTCCTCCATTTCTGGCGTCCAGAAGCATCATGTAAAAAAATGATAGATACATTTGCCATATATAGTGATCTGAAAGACAGCTTTGGTGATGAACCTGCAAGGAAGATGACCAATGTCATTGGTCAGATTTATGAAGAACTCAGCCAGTCTGTCCGCAGAGAAGATTTTAATGAGCTGAAGGAGGTAGTCAAAGAGCTTGCGGAGGCACAGAGGAAGACCGAAGTCCGTCTTGATTCCCTTGCTGTCAAGGTAGAAGAGCTTGCGGAGGCACAGCGGCGTACAGAGGCTAAGGTAGAAGAACTTGCGGAGGCACAGAGGAAGACCGAAGTCCGTCTTGATTCCCTTACTGTCAAGGTAGAAGAGCTTGCAGATGCCCAGCGGCGTACAGAAGAGGAAGTACGAAAACTTGCCAAAGGTCTCATGGAGACCCGTCAGATGGTAGGAGGATTGTCGGATACTGTTGGTTATGGTTTGGAAGACAGGGCTATAGCCTCTATGCCCGCATTACTCAGGCATCGTTTTGGTATAGAGCCTGACACCCCGTTTGTGCGGCAGTATATTGATATAAATGGAAAAGAGTCTGAACTCAACATGTTCGGCACAGGCCATAAGGGTGAGGAAAAGTGGTTTGTGGTGGGAGAAGGCAAGGCTAAACTGTCCAGAAAGGATGTGGATCGTTTTATGAAACTTGTAGATCGTCTCAAGACTGCAGGTTTGATTGGAGATCATGTCCTGCCCCTGCTTGTGACATATTCTACACGTCCGGCTGTCCAGCAATATGCTGAGACAAAGGGCATGCATGTCATCTGGTCATATGAACTGGAGCAATTTAAATAAGTTGCCACAGAATTCATGCCAGTCGGGCATGAATAAAAGGTCAGTGTTCGTCAGTGTGTGTCTGTGGCTTAAAATAGAAACAGGATGAATTTATGAAAATTACCATGATTGGTACAGGATACGTGGGGCTGGTCACAGGTACCTGCTTTGCCGAGTTTGGCCATCACGTTACCTGTGTTGACAAGATTTCAGAGAAGATAGACAAATTAAAAAACGGTATCATTCCAATTTATGAACCCGGCTTGGATACCCTTGTCAGCAAGAATGTCTCTGAGGGTCGTCTCTGTTTTACCACTGATCTTGCTGCTGCTGTGCCTGATGCAGATGCGGTTTTCATAGCCGTGGGCACTCCCACCAGCAGGCGCGGCGACGGCTATGCGGATCTTACTTATATTTACGAGGCCTCTCGCGAGATTGCCCCTCATCTTAGTGGTTATACTGTCATTGTTGACAAGAGTACTGTGCCTGTCGGTACGGCCCGGCAGGTAGCACGTATAATTTCCGAGCGGAATCCAGAGGCTGATTTTGACGTTGCGTCAAATCCGGAATTCCTGAGGGAGGGTGCGGCAATAAGCGATTTCATGCGTCCTGATCGCGTGGTGATCGGTGTGGACAGTGAGCGTGCCGAGCAGGTGCTGAGGGATATATACAAACCGCTCTATCTCATAGAAACTCCCATAGTCTGCACCACGATTGAGACAGCCGAACTTACCAAATATGCGGCTAACGCCTTTCTTGCTGTAAAGATCAGCTTTATAAACGAGATAGCAAATGTTTGCGAGGCGGTTGGAGCTGATATCACGGCCCTTGCCAAGGCCATAGGAATGGACGGCCGCATCGGTTCCAAGTTTCTGCACCCGGGCCCTGGCTACGGCGGTTCCTGTTTCCCCAAGGATACCCTGGCTCTCATGCGGATCGTTCAGGAGTATGGCGAAAACGTGCACATAGTCCAGGCCGCGGTGGAGGTGAACGCGGCCCAGAAGGCCCGCATGGTAAAAAAGATTCGAGACGCCCTTGGGGGCTCGGAGGCAGGAAAGACAATAGGGGTGCTGGGTCTTACCTTCAAGCCTGAAACTGACGATATGCGGGAGGCTCCATCGCTTTCCATACTTCCTGCCCTGCTTGAAAAGGGTGCAAGAATAAAGGCCCATGATCCCAAAGGCATGGAAGAGGCCCAGAAGTATCTTCCGGATGGAATACAGTACGTGGACAATGCCTATGAGGCCGCGGAGAATGCGGATGCCCTGGTGCTCATGACTGAGTGGAACCAGTATCGCGCCCTCGATATGGAAAAGATCAAATCCGTGATGAAACAGCCTGTGTTTATTGATCTTCGAAATGTATATGATCCCAGGACCATGAAGGAGATGGGGTTCAGGTATACGGGAATAGGAAGAAGATGAGAGAGATGCCCGGTACGCGGTTTACGGTGCATGGTTTCGGGTGGTGGAACAGGGCATGATGGGCTACCAGATTGTGTTAATCTGCTGGATGCCTTGTAACTTGCGATCAGCGGTAATCAGTGGTGCATTATGATGGATGGCAGTTGCTGCTATGAGCCTGTCTGCCGGATCTTTGTGTGTGAACAATTCTGATTGTGAGATTGCGGCAATTTCCGGATTTATGGGTAAGACCTTCAGGTGCAGGACAGTGATGAGATCATTCAGATATCCATCTATGGGTATATCATTTCTTATGCGCCCTGAGGCGGAAAGCATGGCTATTTCCCACAGCGAAATATCAGAGCACGCCAGATTTTTCTGTTTTAAGCCCTTTTCTATGGCTGCTGCTGCATTGATGCTCAGCCGTTCAGGGGCATCCTGCCAGAAAATCAGAATGTGAGTATCACAAATTGTCAACATCAGCAGTCCATTCAGCATCAGCTACAGGTTCCTGGATGTCTCCTGTTATCATGGTCCCCCGTAATGACATGAGCCGTTTCCGCGCGGCCTCCACCGCGTCCTCTTCAGGTACAATTTTCGCGATTGCCTTACCTCGGCTGGTTATACGGAGTTCCATTCCTTTTTCTACCTG
>CAZXAK010000029.1:0-68163 GCA_964638145.1 uncultured Desulfobacterales bacterium
GAGTTATAGTCAAATCTGGTGTATGGGCATAGGAGCAGAAATGGCGTATCCTGTGGATTGATTCCCTCCCATGGAAATCAATAACACAAAAGAAAGGATACGCCATGAACCAAAATAGTGTAGTAGAGCAGTTACAACAAGAAAATTTTCATGATCCACTCACTGAGTTATTGCGAAATGGAGCGTTTACGGATGTGAAGGGTTGGGAATGACAGGGGAGGGTGTGACTGCTGATTGTGGAGTGACACAGGGGCTGAATACGAATTCTGACGCATGGCGTCTCGTCACGCCGCATAATGGCGGAATGTGGGGTATATAAAGGGGTTTTACGGACGCTGTCAGATTTTTCTGTCAAATAGCACCCCGCTCATCTCTTCGAGTTTGGCAGCAAGGTCCAACACTTCTTCAGGGGGAAGTTGCTTGATCACCTTGCCTGTCTGTTGGTCAATGACCTTTATCACAGTGCGGCCAGTCTCTTCATGGATGGAAAATTCAAGCCTGTTGTGTTGTATCTCTTCAAGTGTCTTTTCGAGTTTCTCCGTTGCCTCTTGAGCTATTTCCTGGCTGCCTATTCCTGTGCTGTCTGCCTCACTGTTTGAGGATTGATCTGTTTCGTTTGATACGGATTTAACCTGTTCTACAGTGATAAGTTGGAGGTTTCTGTGTTCAGGCCCGCTTCGTATGGATTTATGGTTTGCCGGTTGGGTAGCAGCATCGATGGCCTGCTGGATACCGGGATGATATTTTGCTGCACTGGAAAGATCTGAAATTGTCATGATATCACTCTATATCTGTCTTGTCCATCAAGTGGCATGGGCAATATATCTTCCTATTGCGTGTTTTTTGGTGTTGAGGCGGTTAAGTTCTCTCTCAAGGATCTTTCGTTTCGTTTTAATGACTCTGATGCATTCATGTTCAAGTTTGAGCGTGTCACGTATTATTACCTCTGCCTCATCCGCATGGGCCCAGCCAGTCTGTTCAAATTCGGAGAAGAGAGACGCCCGTTCCCTGAGTTTCTGATCAATTTCATCCCGATCATACTTGTCTGAACATAGCAATTGTAGCACATGCCTGGTTACTTCATTGTATCTTAAGTAGTTTTCAATCGTCATAATCAGTAGCCGGCCGCTGCCCTTACGGGTTCCTTGTGGTTTTCATCAGGGGTGGCTGAGAATTTCGCACTGCCTTCCCCATGTTTTTCCTGCCTGAGCCTGGTCCATGCCTCTGAAAGAGGACGCATCGCATTGATAACTTCATCTATCATGGATGAGTCATTCTTAACATTTGCCATTAGTAGCCTGTGAGTCGCAAAGGAGTAGAGGTCATACAGATTTTCAGCGATTTCTCCGCCCTTTTCCATGTCAAGAGATGCCTGTAGCTCGCCTATTATGGCTAGGGCATGCCCTATCTTCTCTCCCTTTATAGCCGTCTGCCCCTTTTCCATCGCATCCTTAGCCGCTGTCAGGGAGCGTTCCATGGCCTGGTAGAGCCGCTCTATGATTGCGATGGGTGAGAGAGTGAGTATGTCGTTCTGCTGGTAGGCCCTGTACATGTTGTTTGGACTGGCATACATGGTCTGTTTCCTCGTCTATTTGTCCTTGGCGATATATGCGTTGATGTTAGAGATCGAAGTGAGCTGTTGATCAAGACGTGCCGCAGTATCCTGGTACTGAGCCAAAAGCAGCTCAAGGTGGTTAAACTGTTTTCGCAAGTTGTCCTCCCTTTTTGCAAATCGTATGTTCATCTGATCAATATGGTCATTCATATTGTCAATGGAGTCTTGCAGGCCTTTTTCCTTGGCCGAAAGTATTCCTGTATCACTTTCAAGGTAATCGTCAAGGAAATTGTACATCCTGACCGCTATGCCTTCATTGTCCGTGTCATCCGCAGTAAAGAAGGTGATCACATCATCCGGGTGTTCCTCCATGGCGGTGTTCAGCTTGTCCTCATTGAGGCTGAGGTGACCGTTGTCTTCTATTTCAATACCGAGATTGCTTAGGCTGTTAACGGAACTGTCCACCCCATCCACCTCTTCATAAATCATTGAAGAAAGGGACTGGGCTATCCTGCCCACTGTGCTATCGCCGAGGAGGGTGCCGTTTTGGGCCTGGTCGCCATTGTATGCCGTCTGTTCGGCCAGGGTATCGATGAGAGCGTTGTAGTTCTTTATAAAATTGTTCAGCTTGCTGGTGAGCCCGCTGTAGTTTTTCGATGACGTTATGGATACCGTCTTGGTCGCATCGGCATCTTTAAGGGTTATGCTGATTCCGTCAATGAGATCATCTATGGTATTGGTAGGGCGTTGGATGTTTTCTATCCCATTGAGCGTCAGTACGGCGTTTGCCGCTGCCTGAGTCTCTGTAAGGGATTGGGTGGTTGGATCTGTATAGAGAGAGGATAGGCCGGCGTTGTCATTGTTTACACCATCATCATCCTGCATGGTCATTGTGATGGTGTTGTCCGCACCGGTTTCCAGCCCCTGCATGGTCAGATAATAGTTGGTGCCATCGTATATCACTCCTGCCGTTACGTTGGCATCCGCCTCATTGATAGCTTGTGCAATACCTTCAAGTGTATTGTGGTCACTGTCTATAACCACATCCACTGCCTCGTTGTTTCCAAGCTGTATGGTGAGAGTGCCTGTGCCTACTTCTGCATCAGATGCGGTAAATGCGGCACTCCTGACATGTTGCTCGCTGGCCAGGCTGTTGACGATTATATTGTAGTTACCCTCTTGTATATCGTCATTTGCTGAAACCGTGAGGATGTCAGTGTCACTGGAAGAGGCACTGTACGAGATGAAATCATCAGGGTTTTTCAGTGCATCTACCGATGATTTCAGATCGGACATGGAACTTTTTACCACACCGAGCGCGGTAATTTTTGCCTGGTATGCGGCCTCTTTCTGCTGAAGTAGCATTACAGGCCGTTTTTCGATGTCCATTAATTGGGATACGATGGAGTCAGTATCCAAACCTGACATCAGCCCTGAGACGCCTATACCCATGATAATTCCCTTTTTGATTATAGTCAGATCTGACCAGTGAGGTGCGAATAGGCACCTCACTGGTCACTTATATTATCGGGTGGTTACTGGAGAAGTGTCAATGCTGCCTGTGGCAGTGTATTTGCCTGGGCAAGCATTGCTGTTCCAGACTGTTGCAGGATCTGTGCCTTGGTCATTTCAGCAGTTTCCGCTGCGAAGTCAGCGTCCATGATCCTGGACTTGGCTGCTGATAGGTTTTCAGACACGTTCATGAGGTTTGAGATGGTGGAGTCAAACCTGTTCTGGATGGCACCGAGGTCAGCCCGGAGATCGTCGATATATGACAATGCACCATCTACGATATCAAGGGCGTGGTTGGCGCCGGCCTGTGTGGATACATCAATGCTACCGACGTCATTACCCGGGGCGTTGGTAGAGCTGCCGCCCAATGAACCGGAATGGGCATCGGTATCGTCAAACAGGCCGTCATCAGTGGCGTCTGCGGTGATTGTATAGGATTTAACAGAACCAAATACTACTGTGCCACCTACGGTTGCAGTTTGCTGGGCATACGTTCCTTCATCTATGGCAATCGCACTTCCTACTTGTACAGACGAGTCGGTCCAGGTTTCGGTAGATGTAAAGTCATCCGGATGTTTCAGACCAACCACATGGAACGTACCCGTTCCACTTACCCCGGAGAATTTCATGTCGTATCCTTCTTTGTTTTCCAGAAGGATGGCCTTTTTATCACTGGATAGCGTGGCCGTGATGCCTGTTTTTCCCTGGACGTCGTTGATTGCCTTGGCAAGTTCTGTAAGGTCAGACGCAGAGGTCAGAGAGGCACTTACTGTGACTGATTCAGAAGTGTTCTGGCCTGTGAGGTTGAACATTACGGTTGTGCCGCTGGAAATGCCGCTTATCTTGGCATATGTGGCTGCCTTTGCAGTTACGCCTGTTTCTCCCTGGACGTCATTGACAGCCTTTGCAATATCTTTCGCAGTGGCACCTGCGCTGTAACTGACTGTCTTGTTACCAAGATATCCGTTTACCTTCATGCTTCCTGCGCCTACGTCATTGGTAGCGCCGGAATTGGCTGAACTGATACCAGAGCTATAGTATTCACTGGTGACCCTGTAATAGCCAATCGATGTGGTACGCACGTCACCCATTGATACCGAGATGTTCTGGCTTGCCTCAGCGCCTACGTGAATCTTGGCGCTGCCAAATGTTCCGTCCAGCAGATTCTGGCCGTTGAATGCGGTGGTGTTGGCAATCCGGTTCAGCTCGGCCTGGAGCTGGCTGACTTCTTTCTGGATACTGGCACGGTCAGCGCCGGTATTGCTGTCATTGGCTGCCTGGACCGAAAGTTCCCTGATTCTCTGAAGGATGTTGGTGGATTCCTGAAGGGCTCCTTCTGCAGTCTGTGCCATGGAAATACCGTCATTGGCATTGCGGACTGCCTGGTTGAGACCCCGGATCTGGGAGTTCATGCGGTCTGAAATAGCCAGGCCAGCCGCGTCGTCTTTTGCACTGTTGATTCTCAGACCTGAGGAGAGCCTTTGGATTGAGCGGGTGAGTGACCTGTTGGTGCTTACGAGATTTCTCTGGGCGTTGAGTGATGATACATTGGTGTTGACAACAAGAGCCATGATAATCCTCCATGATTTATTTTACGGGCGTCCTTTGCCCTTTTTTTTGAATTTTTCATTCCAATTATAAACAGGGAAGGCTTATGTCTTTTTTTACCTCCTTTGCCTTGATTTTCCCTTTTAGTTCATCTATCGGTTTATGAGAGGGGTAACTTTAAAAAAGGTCATTACTGGTGCCGGTTCTTATGTTCACCAGTTCGGCTGCATACAAACAGGGTGTTGGTGCGCAAAGATTGTAACTGTTCGCAGGTTTCTTTCTTTGCGGTTGTTGTCGTACAACTGTCTGAAATGTACCTGTTTATACGGTGCTACAGATACAAGGCTTGGGGTAAGCAGGCGTACTACCTGTACTTCAAGTGTCTTACAGTGTAGTGGATGTGGGTACCCTGTGAGCAGATATCAAAGATCAGGGAAGGCTCCCAAGGACATTGTTGAACTGGTTGGATTATTGAAATCTGGTGTTTGAGGTAAAATTTATGAATATGACACGAATCCAGCAGAAAAATTTCTCAAGGAATATAAAGGCGCTCAAAAGGTATCATCCTGCCATATATCAACTCGTCAGTGATCATAATTGCCAGTTGGTAGGAGAGCTTTTTCAGGCAAAAAAGGGGTTGATGAACCTGAGGTACAGCGATGTCCAGGGGGTGCAGGCACACCTTACAAATTCTCCGGAAGAGGAAGTGGAAATATGTACCAAATTTATTAATGCCGATATATTTTCGTTAATGGTCTGTCTGGGATTCGGGATGGGTTGGGTCCCGCTTGCTCTGAAAAAGTTACGAATTGGCCAGAAGGTGGTTGTTATCGAGCCATGGATTGACAATTTCTATACAGCGCTGTTTGCCCATGACCTGACAAAAGTGTTCAACAATCCTGACATATTGATCAGTGTTGGGAAATGTGGAGAAGCAGAACTGTCCTCAATATTTTACTCGATTGGTATTGTGGGAGACATTCACGTATTGGAACATGAGCCGAGTATTCAATGCAAACCCGATATATATGAACCAGTTAGAAAACAACTCAGTTCGGTGTTGATGCATTTTGTCACGTGTAACAACACGATGCTTGCCTTTGCCGATCTGTTTTTCAAGAATCGATTTAAAAATCTGGAGATGATTGACAGATACAGGCATACTGCCTTTCTGAAGGATAAGTTCGCTGATATCCCGGCAATTCTCGTGGCTGCAGGGCCATCTCTGAGTAAGGAGATTGAGTTGTTGAAGAAGGTCCATGACACGGGAAAGATTTTGCTCTTTAGTGTTGACGCTGCGCTTCCTGTGCTCATGGAACACGGCATTGAGCCCCATTTTGTGAGCAGTATAGATCCGCAACCTATCGTTATAGAGAAATTTTCCACTATCCCTAAGTCGTTGGGAAATACCCGATTTCTGTTCAATATGAAGGTTACTCCCTATGTGATGCGGAGGATAAAATTTCGTCAGCTTGTGGCTGCGGTTGAAAGTCATTTTGCCGATCAGTGGGTATGGCGGTCGCAAGGTATAGGCCAGGATAGTTTCCTTCAGGGAAACCTGGCCTCGGTGGCCCATCTCAATCTGAGTACTGCCATATATATGGGTTGCAATCCTGTGGTCTTTTTGGGCCAGGACCTGTGTATGTGGGAGGGGGCGTCTGACCATGCCGAAGGTGTGGTCATCTCGGGAAAGAATTTTGCCGACAGGCCCGGTGCCAAAGAGGCCCGTAGCGTCACGGGCGAAAAGGTCTTCACGGATGATACATGGGTCTCCCAAAAATATTCTTTGGAGGCCATGATTTCTCGCGTCAGGAAGACCGTTTTTGTTAATGCGTCAATGGGCCTGCCCATAAGGGGAGCTGACTGGAAAAGTTTTGCAAATGTTGTCTCATCAATAACTGATGATGAAGATAGATCCTGTTTTGTAAATGACTTTCTTGATGATGTGTTTGCTAAGGATAAAAACAAGTTCCATGCGGAAAGATTGGTCCAAGTGATTCAGCCATTACTGGATCGTGTGGATGAGGTAGAGCAGGTTATAGGGGAACTGTTGGATAATGTAGATGCGCTGAAGAGGCTGACCCAAAACGCTCTAAAGAACGAAAGGAATGGTAAAAGACTCAAGAGGCAACTTCTTGATCTCATAGGAAAAGTAGAAGGCAGTTATGAGTTGTGGGAAGTGGTGTCGGAGATAATCGCCAAAGATTCCATATATAACGCGTATGATTGTCGAAATCAGCTAAGGACACTTGGCGATGTGGATGAATATCTGGATGATATAGAAAAGAGATATCGTCACAGATGCGATATAGTTAATAAAGTTAAAGATGCGTTGGTAAATATTTTGTCTCATGTGTCGCCTGAGATAAATGATGAACAGAGGGCGTCGGCGACAGTAACGGGATATTTGATGGATGGTTTTTTCGCAGGAATATCTGATATCCTGGAATGCGGGGCAGATTTGGATGGTGATTACAACACAGAACAGTTGTGGTTGCTGGGGCAGGTTGCCGCAGGCAATATTGATTTTTTAAAGGAGAATATTGAGCGTCTGGATAAGGATTTTTTCCGTGAATATTTTCACGTCCTCCTGGAACCATGGATAGAGATTATACGAACCAATCCTTACCGTCCTGCCATGAAGAGTAATATCGAACGTCTGGTTCTCCTGCAATTCATTGACAGGCAATACGTAGAAGATACGGTGATTCGTCTATGGCATGAGATCGGTGACAAGATATATGAGATACCTTCAGAGGACCGGGACGCTGTAAGATACTGGGAACCGTTCGAGCATTATCTGCCCTGGGAATATCAGCGGCTGAAGGCAAGGGTGCTGTTTGAAATTGGCCGATTTGAAGAATGTCTTCCATTTGCTCAGACCGTTGCGGACAATGCGGATGCAGACGTTGAGGATATGGAACTTGCCGTCAGGATTTTGTTGCAAAATGGTCATTTCGATATGGCTTTGGAGCTGCTGGACAGGCTGGTTGCCTGTAATGCCGGCTGCGGGACTATCTGGGAAGAAATCGGTGACATGCTTGTGGATAGTGAAGATTATGAAGGCGCGCTTATAGCGTATGAAAAATGTATCAATGCATTGCCAGAGCGGTATGAGACGTTTCAGAAAGTTGGCGAGACATATCAGCGGATGGGAAATTTGGAGGCTGCCAAGTTTGCCTTTGAAGTAGCACTTCAAAAGGTTTCTGCCAATTGAGGCGGGGGCGTATCTGCTCACAGGGTACCCAGTGAGATGTGAGGTGCTCCCCCCTTTTTTGACAACTGGTATTGTTCGTTTTTATTGTTCAAAACCAAGGGGGCCATGTCCGCGTATAAAAAAGGAGAGCCGTAGATGTCCTTTCCAGAATACGTTTGATACGTCATCCCGTTCACAGATGGAATATGCAGCACGGCATAAAAAAGAGGTAAGGTTGTCTGCAAGTCGAGGGGCTTCTTCATAGTGGATCAGTGGTACCGCGTAGAGCCTTGCATGGTCCGTGGTGATAATGACCTTTTTTTGGCTGTCTCCCAGTTCCAGACGCCCATCAGTACAGCCCAGACAGTGTCTTGCTGTAACAATATGGTTTACCGATGAGTCCTGGGCCACTTTGGTGCCTGAAAGCGGAAATATCTCTTTTTGTTCCCCGCCTATTCGTGTGCTGTAATTCAGGGAGGTCCTTTCGAAGGTATCAGGGAACAGGGTCCATATGCCCATGCGTAAGGAGGCTGGACGTAGGTCATGGGCGTAGAAATCATAAGTGATTTCAATGCCTCTGTCTGTGATCCTGAACTGTTTGTTCAGGCTTAGTCCTGGAAGCCTCATTGCCCTTTTGTTCTTTATTATAATTTCATCATCTCCTGTTTTCCCACAAGTTATCTCAGGGACATGGCATGAAAGGTCTGTATGCTGGGCCCCTCTTTGGTCTATGAGAATGATATGCCCTGAGAAAAAGTCGGAACCAATGGTGATGGAATTGAAATAGCCGTGAGGTACTGTTCCCAGGAGGGGCATCCGGCAGATGTGCGGGAAGCACAGCCTCTCTATTGCAAGTCCCTTTTTTTTCAGTAAGCTGATCTCTGTATGGTCTGTGCGTATGCGGAGATAGAAGTCATCTTCATGAACCGTGATCTCTCTATCGTCATCTCGAATTTTGTCAACTGGAGCGCAACAGGCCTGTGTATTTCCCCATTTTCTGATCCCCAGGATGTCTGTTCCGGCTTCTGCAAGACATAGTCCCATCAGGTTCCGGAATTCCTCGTATTTCTCGTCAGTGGTGTGGGTGCGGTAATCACTGCCCCAGAGCTTCACGAGGTTTTTCTTCAGCGAATAGACATCCCTGCTGCCATCTTTATCAATGGTTTTTATGGCCTTGAGAAGCCGGAAGCACTGCGTGTTCATCCTGGTTGCTTCACGACCACTCACCGCCCATCGGGTGACATTGTACTTGTCCTGTTTCTTGGTCCTCACAGGATATCCAGGGGTGGTTATAGATTGGATCCGCGGCAGTTGCTCTTGTGAATATTGCTGCAGGATTCGGGATGGCAGGCATATGTGCAGATTGTACTGCGAGGAAACTCTTTCTATGAGTTGGTACAGTCGGTTTATGGCCCCGGGTTTTTTCTGTTCGTTAAGCAGGGTACCTGGCGAATAGTCAAAAATTTCAGCATCAGAGCAGTAAAGGCAGAGATAGGTGCCTGTGCTTCTGTCCGATTTGGCATTTTTTATGTGTTTTTCAAGAAAAGAGAAATACAGGGAGGCAGGACTGTCTTCCCATACAGTCCTTTGCAACTTCTGGAATAGTATGGAATCACTCCACAGGATAGTCATGTCTGAAGGTTCATGCAGGGCAGGCAGATAACGCCATGATGCAGGCCAGTCATGACCCTGCAGGGCGTTCATCCAGTCAAAGATTATGGCCTTGTATCCCGCCTTGCTGAAAAGGGCGGGGACACTTTCTGAATAACACTGTTCGTTAATATAAGCGGTGGTGGGGCAGATACCGAGGATTTTGTGGTAGGTCTCCAGGCCAAAGGAGAGATTCCATATATTTACCTCTGCGGGAATTAATGGGAATATGGTTTGTGAATATGCAGAGCCAATCAGTTCCACCTGTTTTTTTTTGATCAATGATTTCAGGTCATGGATATATGCGGGTCTAAGCCTGGCTATTGTTTCCAATGTCTCTCCAGTATATTCCATGCCCACGGGAAGACCTGAAGTTGCCATGTTGAGCAGAGGATAATAGACATGGTCTATTATGTACCCGTAGTGTTCCGGAGGAATGGATGAGAACGAGAGATTGTGGTGGAAAATCAGGAAAGCGTTCATCTTGTCATGGTTTGATGCCGTCGGTTGACTCTTCTACTTCCCATTGCACCAGGTCATAAATGGCCTGTGCACGTTCAAGGGCCTGTTTCCTGGTGTTGCCTTCCACCAAAAATACACCGCCACGTTTTACGTGAGAGGTGACAGGGGCTATGGTGGCGCCTGGGGAGTAGTATATCTTGAACAGTTTTACCCACTCCATGTCTGCTGCCTCATGAATATTTCTTATGGATACCAGTTTGCCTGGAGGTGGGAAGAAGTATCTCTGCACGATGTGGGTGTTTTTCCGGGGAATCAGTTCGGAAGCAGGAACCTTTTCGTCCATGGCCAGTCTGATGGCTGCTCTTACAAAGTTGACACCTGTATTCAGAGGGATCTCGTGGGTAGCAAAGTATCCACCACTTAGTCGCGGGGCAAGCTCGATGACTTTCGGGCCACTACGGGTAAGGACCATATCGCCTTTCACAGTACCATGATCAAATCCCAGTGCCAGGGCAGCCTGTTCTACCAGCCCGAGGATGGACTGCTGATCTTCAGTTGGGAGTACTGATGGCAGTTCTCCGCCGTTTTCTATCATGAACGGGGCATATTTTTCGAGAAATTCATAGTTTCTGTCCGAAAAACCAAGATGATAGAACTGGCCGTCCATGATAAGGGACTCAGTGCTCACCTGTGGTCCTTTGAGAAATTCTTCTGCTATCAATGTCCTGGATGGTGAAAAGGATAGTGCGTACTCAAAGGCCCATTCCAGGTCCATGTGGTCTGTTACGCGCAGGACCCCTCTGGCGCCACGGCTGTCAACCGGCTTCAAGATGAAAGGGCTGCCGAGTTTTTCCCTTGCCTCCTGAAGAGCTTCTAATGTGCTGACCTTTAAGAAACCGGGAACAGGTATGCCAGCCATATCAAGATATCTCTTCATGAGGTATTTGTCACATGCCAGTGCCGCTGCCTTGAGACTGATGCCACGCAGATCAAGGCCGGTATTAAGGGTGGCAACGGAAACAGGCACGTCTGATGCTATGGATATTACCCCGTTGATCCTGCCCTTATCCAGTTGAAAGTCCAGTGATCTGTTCAGCAGGGACATTGCATCATATGTGCTTATGTGAAAAAAGAAATCAGCAAGTTCCCTTCCGGGACAGTCTTTGTCTCCATCTGCGACTATTATTCTCAGCCCGAGGTCTCTGGCCTCACGGATGCCCTCTACGGCCTCTATACCGCCAGAGATAATAAGCAGTGTCTTAGAAGTATAATCCGCCATTGATGTTTATGGTTTGTGCTGTAATGTATGATGATTCATCAGATGCCAGAAATGCCACTGCTGCCGCGACTTCTTCAGGGGTCCCCATGCGTTTCAGAAGAATCTGTTCACAAGCCGCCTTTACCGCCGGAGATGACATGGCATTTGCTGCCATGTCAGTGGCTATTAATCCCGCAGATAGTGTGTTGGAACGAATGCCCCTGTGTGCCAGAAACCTGGCAGCAACCTGTCCAAGAGATATGAGGCCGGCCTTGCTGGCTGCATAATGGGCAGTGCGGGGGCCGCCATACTGTCCACTTACCGAGCCTATGTTTATGATGGATGCGTTGTCGTTCAGGATGGGTAGAGATTCCTGAATGCAGATAAAAGGCCCTTTCAGATTGACGGCGATTATCCTGTCCCATTCGTGGTCTGTGATCCTGTCAAAGTCCTGCGGCATGTTGATGCCGGCATTGTTCACAAGTATGTCAAGCCCGCCAAATATATCTTTTATACTGTTTAGGGTGGCGCGGACCTCGTCTCTGTTTGTCACATCCATCCTGTAAAAGTTGCAGGAGCAGCCCTTTTCATTGAGAAGGCCTTTGAGTTCCTTGGCCTTGTCCTCGTTTTGGAGGAATGTGAAGGCTATTTCCGCGCCCCTGCGTGCAAGTTCCACGCAGATCGCCCATCCTATGGCCCCTGTGCCCCCTGTGACAAATGCTGTCTTCTTGTATAAAGGTCTTGTTTCAGGCTGTTGCGATGTCATCCGTTTTTCCTGCCAAGGACTTTTTTTGCGCTGTTTACAATATCACTGACTCCGATGCCGTACCTTGTGGCAAGTTCCTCAGTGTCACCTGACTCACCAAAGCGGTCTCTTATGCCTACCATTTCCACAGGTACAGGACAGGAGGAGACCAGGACTTCGGATACAGCCCCTCCAAGCCCTCCAAGGATGTTGTGATCCTCTGCGGTAACGATGGCCCCGGTCTTTCTGGCAGATTCTTCTATCAGTGCATTGTCAACGGGCTTCAGGCTGGACATGTTAACGACCCTGCATGAGATCCCCTCCCTTTGCAGGATTCCGGCAGCCTCTAAGGCACGGTGGACCATGACACCTACTGCCATGATACACAGGTCCTCTCCTTCCCTGAGTACATCTGCCCTGCCTATGGTGAAGTCGTCCTTGCAGTCGTACACTTCAGGTATTGGACTCCTGCCGGTTCTGAGATAAACAGGGCCTTCAGTATCGAGGATGACTGGAAGTGCCGCCTGCAGTTCCAGCGGGTCCGCAGGTGAGATGACTCTGAATTCAGGGATACTCCTGTATATGGAAATGTCTTCCAGTGACTGGTGGGTGGCCCCGTCCGGGCCAACATCCAGGCCCAGGTGGCTTGCGGCGATTTTTACGTTGAACCGCGGATAGGCTATGGAGTTGCGGGCCTGTTCAACTGCTCTCATGGAGGCAAATACGGCATAGCATGTGACTATTGGGATAATTCCGGTTGAGGCAATGCCGGCCGCTGCAGAGAACATGTTCTGTTCGGCAATGCCGCACTGGATGAATCTTTCAGGAAAGGCCTCACGGAATATGTGTGTCCCGGTACCTCCGGCAACGTCTGCGTCCAGGACAACGAAGTCGCTGCGTTTTCCGGCAAGCTCCACTAATGCGTTACCAAAGGCTTCGCGCATTGTTATCATGACTGCAACTCCTCACATTCACATTCCCTAAGTGCCTGTTCCCTTTCGTGGGCCTCAGGAGCAAGACTTCCGTGCCATTTGGGTGCATTTTCCATGAAAGATACGCCTTTTCCCTTGATTGTATGGGCCAGAATTATGGATGGCCGTTTTTTGATTTTTCTGGCCCGGTCAAAGGCGCAGCATATGTCATGGAAACTGTGGCCGTCTATTTCAATTGTATACCATCCAAATGAGCGAAATTTGTCCATCAAAGGTTCAAGGGCCGTTACGTTCTCACAGTAGTCATCGCTCTGCAGTTTGTTGTAATCCACAATGGCCACCATATTGTCAAGCTGGTGATGGACGGCAAACATCATGCCTTCCCATATCTGTCCTTCATTGAGTTCTCCGTCTCCAACAAGCACGTAAGTCCTGAATGTCTTGTCCTGCATCTTGGCCCCAAGGGCCGTACCTATGGCAAAGGAAAATCCCTGGCTCAGAGAGCCGGAGTTGAACTCTACTCCTGGGGTCTTGAGCCTGTCCGGGTGGCCCTGCAGCATGCCACCAACGTGGCGGAGCCTGGCATATTCCTCCTTTGAAAAGAAGTTTTTTTGGGCAAGGGCAGCGTAAAGGGCTAAACATGAATGGCCTTTTGAGAGTATGAATCGGTCTCTGTCAGGGTGCTGGGGATTTGCTGGATCCACTTTCAATTCCCTGTTGTACAAATAGCAGATGATCTCCACAGCAGAAAGGGACCCTCCGGGATGTCCTGATCCTGCAAGGCAGTTCATCTCAATTATGTCTTTGCGCATCTGCCTTGCGGCAGATACCAGGTCTTCAAACATGGCGGTTCCCCCCTTTCCATGGAGTTTTCCGAAAATGTTTCATGCCCCTATCCTCAACCCAAATTTAGTATTTCAGATCATGTGGGATTTTGTTGTGTCTTAATTACAGTGGATTGTTGCTGTTTTAAGTTTTGGGTGCAGAGATCATATCTTGTGTTTTGCTTTCAGCTTTCAGGTGGTTGCAGCTTTGGGTCTGTTGTCTACCCTTCCACTCCAGTCCCAGTCGGTACAGGGGGCGCAGGCATGGCCCGGTTCAAATATGTTGGCAATATGTTGCATTCTCAGCTTAGCCAGTTCCCAACCTGTCCATGCCTCTGCTATGGTCATGTCCCTGATGTTTCCTACGGCCAGCTCTCCATCTATATTCTGACTGCATGGTACCAGTGCGCCATTGGAGAGTACAGCCATCTTGGTCCATAACTGCCTGCAGGGAACCCTTTTTTTCTGTTCGCGTACCAGGATACCACCGGTATTTGCTGTTTTCTGCTCCAGCGCTATTTGGGTCCTGGGCTGTCCGTCTGTGGCACCATTGAGATTTTCAAGTTGAGGGCTGATATGCACATTGTCAATTCGGGAGAGCCATGTCTGCCGGAACTGTTCCATCTCCTGGTCAGACTCAGTGGTTTGAACATAGGTTATGGATATCCATGGCTTATTGCCACCGGATCGTTGGCGTGTCTCTATGAGCCTATTGATGTTTTTTAGTACGGTGTGGTACATGTCTACCTGGTGGATATTGTGAAAACGTTCTCTGTTGAGGCCATGAAATGAGATATGTATCGAGTCTATTCCATATTCTACAATTTTATTGATGGTGTCTTGGTCAACTACAGAGAAATTGGTGGTTATGGATACATTTTTAATACCTTTTTCCTTGGCCATTCTCATATACTCAATGGTCTTTTTGTTTAGAAAGGGTTCTCCAAAGAAGAAAAATTGAAGCGACCATAGTGGTGCCGACGCGCACTCATCTATGGCTTTTTCCATCAGTGATTCATCTATCTCCTGAGCCTTTCTTTTCATCGTTGAGTGGCTGCACATTATGCATCTGTAATTGCAGAAATTGGTAGGTTCTATATGAACGACCAAGGGGAAAGGGGTTTGCAATTTCAAGTTGTATATATGTTGCAGATGTGCCAGGTATTCATCCCTGCTTTGAGGTATGAAATTTTTTAAGTGGTTTAATTCATCCACTGTCAGAAAATCGGAGATTCTGTGTTTTCTTTTAAATGGCATTAGTGAACTCCCATCTTCCGGAATTTGTCAGTATCCTGTTCTATTTTTTTGCACATGCGCTTGAAATGTTTCTGTATCACCTCGGAGGAATCCTCTTCCCAAACCAGTTGCTGGAAATCGGTCGTGTGTGGCCACTGTGAACCTACTGGCAGGTTTTCCGCCTTGAAATAGGCCTCTGACATGGCAAACATGTTGGTTGACATGCGGTTAAAGATCAGACACTTGGTCTTCCTGTTGAACATGCAGAGGTGTGCAGGACCATTTGCCACGAAAAGATTCAAAAAACTAAGCTCATACAGGGCCATACGCAGTTCAAGGTTCCACGGTGCTTCATGGAAGACCAGATGGTTTTTCAATTGCGGCAACGGAGGCCCAAGGGCCCTGAATGTGTCCCGTAAAAAGATTGTACAGAATTTTTCCTGATCAATACTGTCTGCAAACTTGATCCAGTTGTCCAGATCACTGTTGCGTTCTTCCATGGAGTCAAATGTCTCCCGTAATGTAATGGTTACAGCCTTGCGCCCATGGCTGTGCTGATCTATCCACTGCTGGACGTGGTTCAATGCCTCTGGGCATGCCCTGAGGCTTGGCAGCATGCCTCCGGATTCCACTGCCTGCCTGACCTGCCTGATTGAGCAGGCCCCTACAGGGGAGTTGACACTGTAATTAGCTGGGAAGACATTGTTGCCCAGTCCATGCTGGATGTTCCACGCCTCCTGGCGGTTGGTGCAAACTGTTATGTGCATGTCCGGGTTCATCATCCAGCAGCATGGCAGGAGTACGTTTTTTACCATCCATCCCTTCTGACGCCAGCTTGTAAGTACTTCTCCTGTTTCATATTTTTTGCCAGGCTGTTTTAACATGTCCTCTGGCGGGGGGACGATCACCATATGCAGAAAAGGAAACCCCTGCTTCATTCTGGTAAACTCGGCAAGGAAGAGGTAATTCAGGAACTCAAAGTTGGCGTTGTTGTTCCCAAGGTCATAAAAGGCGTACAGGGTTTGGTGGTTGATTTTTGAACATGATGATTCATCCAGGTCAATGTCATGAGAGTTGAACAGGGGATGCAGGTAACGAAAGTTGGTAATGTCAAGAGCTATCAAGGTGGCGGCTATCTGGTCACTGAAAAAATCAGACGCTATGATTACAAAATCAAATTCAGCCTTTCGCTTTGCCAACTCATCCGGTCCGATGATGTCCAATCCGTGGATATTTCCTGTCTTAAAAGTGTCTGCCACACACATTACTTGGATGTCAGGCCGCTGCTGCCGCAATGCATCAAGTAGAGACAGGCCATAGTCACCTGCCCCATATATGGCTATCCTGGCGTGTTTGTGGATGTCTTCTATATACCTGATGAATCTCTTGTCCTGGTTCATTGATAAGTCCTGATTCCGGGCCGTATCCATGTGAGGCCTTCTTGTTTTGCTGGCCATATAATTTGAAACTGAAACTGCTGAGGGCTCTCCAATTTTGCATGACTTGCGTGGTAGGAAACTTGAAGTACCACAGTATGTCTGAGTATCCTCCGCCTTGCATCTCATGCAAATTTGGAAACCGCCCAATTCGGGTATCAGCAGCTTTTACGGTGTAAACCAGCAGTAATCCCCGGTGTATCCGACCTGCTCAAATATTGCATGCCACTGATCTACGTACAGGCTGGTCCTGGCTACAATGTTCCAGCGGTCAAAGGCCCGTTTTTCCTCTTCATTACGGGCCCCGTTTACCTTGATAAACGCGTGTTTCCGGGTGACACGCATAATTTCTTTCAGAGAGCGCTTTACGCCATCTATGTCCAGATTGTGAATGGTGGCAATTGAGACCACCAGGTCGAAGCTGTTGTCCGGGAAGGGAAGCGCGTCACAGCTTGCCCTTGCCAGAAAAGGTCTGACCTCCTTTTGGGCCTGTGAAAGGGCATAGTCAGATATATCAATACCTGCTATGGTGATTCCCGGTACGACCCTTGTGAAATCATGGAGCATGAAACCCTTTGCGCATCCCACGTCCAGGATGGAACTATGCTCATTCAATCCGTAATGCGCTGCCATGTCTTCAACCACCGGAGTCCAAAACCTGGGATCATAGTGATAGCCGCCCAGGCCTTGACGCCTGGTCCCGTCAAAATACTCCTTGGGGAAGGTCCTCAGATATTCACGCTCAGTTTCACTAACAGTCTCACGCTCATTTAGCAGGTGTTCCCTTTTGGTCTTCGGATAGCGTTTCAGCAGGTCGATTTCAGGCATGATATTCCTTCCTGAATTAAGTGTTTCAAATCACGTGAAGTTTTGTTTTGTATGTAATTACAATAAATTAATGCTATTTTTTGTAAAATCGCCCGTCATCCAAGGGGTTTGGCATAACCGTTTTGACTGCCACATGATTCGACGCCAGATCTGCTGTGTTGTCAGACACTTGAACTCCTTCAGCACGTTGGCGTGTCCTCTGCCTTGCATATCAGGTAGACTTGGGAATCGCTCAATTCAGGTCCTTGTGTTATTTCAAATTTTCTGAAAGCTCGCGGGCCTGCATATAGACCTGGCCTATGTTGTCATACTTGTACCGCCCCATACGCCCAATGGAATAGACGCCTTCAGGCAGATTGCCGAGATACTTCTCTGCCTTTGCCCTCTCACTCTTGACGGGATATGGATAAAGTTTGTTTTTGAAGGACGGGATCTCCACACCTATCATTGTAAAAGGCGAATTGTATCCATAGAGTTTCTTGTACTCCACCACGCGGGTATACCGTTCTTTGCCTGAGTAATAGAGATAGAGCGTGGGATCAGGAATGACCTGGGTGCACGGCAGGACCATGGGAATAAATTCCCGTCCAATGTAGCGGAGTTTGCCAAACTCATAATTCATGAGAAGGTCCACAGAGGTACTGCTTACCAGTATGTCACCTCTAACCCACTGGTCATCAATTTTTATCCTTCTGTGCTCCGGATCGAACCTGGTTATTGGGGCGTTGAGGTGAACCTCTACCTTTTCCTTTATGCTGTCAAAATACGGGTTATAGCCCTCCATGTTCCTGGGGTGTGCATGGATCAGGTCGTCCCGGACGTTACGTCCCCCTTTCTTCAGCGCCACGCCCTTTAGAGACCAGCTGAAGTCGGTAAGCTCTGCATTGTCCGTTATTCCCCACATCTTTTTTGAATAGTTATCTATAAATTTTTCATATAGTGTAGGGCCGAGACAGGCCAGGTAGTACTCTTCAAAATTCATGTCTGCGTGTGGGGCAGGGGCATCAGCCAGCTCCTTCATGATTTTCTCCCTGTCAGGCATTATTGATATGTCATCCTCATGGATGGGGTAGGAGTAAAACATGTCATCCTGTTCCACATAGGTGCGTGTATAGAGTTTGAACCGTCTCATTGGCACAAACCGGTTCAGGAAGTTGAAAACCTCTTCGTATTCCGTGTAGATGGGGCGCGGGCCAAAGGTGTATGGATGTCCGCCATAGTGAAACGTGCGGCATCCGCCGCCTAACACGCCGTGTGCCTCAAAGAGCTGTACCTTCCACCCGTCATTGTGCAGAAAGTGAGCCGCTGTAACTCCTGCCATTCCTCCACCTACGATAATTGCTGTTTTCATATGGCTATAGCTTCCTCAGTGTGTAACCGCCCGAACATTCTTCGGGCCTTTTCAAGCTGTTGGGCCTTTTTTTCTCTAATATCCTGACACGCACCTGCGAAACGCCTTCTGTTTTGGGCAACTGGTAAAAATTCATTTAGGAGCAGGCAGCACCATTTGAGGATATGGAGTGGCCTCAGTATGCGAATACGTTCAAGATGAAATTCCGGACGCGGCAGCATCCCGGCCACCGTTTCTGAAAACCGGCTGAAATATTTGATGGGGGCAGGGATTTCCGGCTGGCAGAAGAAATCATTCACCATCTTGGCTATATCGTCCCAGCCGGCATATTCAAAATCAGTGAAATACAGTTTGCCGTCTATCCCAAGGATGACATTGTGAAACCCGAAATCAGATGGGGACAGGCAGCATTCATCCAATGCCAGGCTTTGATTCATGTCAATACCCAGTCTTTTGAGTTGCTTCACCATATTGGGCTTCATGTCTTTCCACATTGAGGCAATTTCCCCGCACACGAACTGAGCGGCCTCCTGGTCAAGGGAATCCATGAGGCCAAGGGCCTCGAAACGGTTGATACGCCACTCTAAGGAGGCAAAGTGGTCTCTCGCGCTGAGACTGGCCTCTGATCCCCTGGGTAACCCCCTTGCGGTTGCATGGCCTTTTTTTCTGTTTGCCATCATAAAGAAATCAAGGCATAGCAATATGTGCCCTTCATCTATCTCTTCAGGTAAGAGATGGCGTCCCTGAACAAAAGAGTAAAGCCCCATGTGCCTTTGGGCATCGCAGGAAAGAGGTTCAGGGATATTTCTCAGGCCGCACTGGTTCCACAGAAAGTTTGAAAATGAGAATTCATGATGGAGCCGGTCCCTTTGATCCTTGGGGTGATGAAAGTACTGTTTCAAAAAATAAACATGCTGTTTGTGCTGCACCTCAAATGTCCTGTTGTTACCGCCGTATTGCAGAGGCGTTATGCGTACATTGTCAAGACCCTGTGCCTGCAAAAAACATTTGATATCACTGTCCATGGTCAGCACGTCTTTTCTGTTACCCTTTCAGTCAATTCCCCCCAGTGCTTAATGACAGTGATGCCTTCACAATGGGAGGTCCTTCCGTATGGAGCGAACAGGTACCTCTGAATATGGCTTGGAAAATCTGCATGCATGAATATTTCTAACAGATCGTCAACAAATGCCGTGCACCCAGTCCTGCTGATGGTCCTGATCTTCTCCTCTATGGTCGAAGAGAAATGCACCATCTGCTCACTGAGTCCTGTCCTGCTGGTGTCAAAGAAACCCTGG
Organism: uncultured Desulfobacterales bacterium; assembly: GCA_964638145.1. Classification (GTDB taxonomy): domain Bacteria; phylum Desulfobacterota; class Dissulfuribacteria; order Dissulfuribacterales; family QOAL01; genus S144-17. The sequence continues at coordinate 19,832 of CAZXAK010000029.1, forward strand.
GCGCCGAGCCATTCAAGGGCTGCCTTTCGCAGGTCGTACCTATGGCCTATGACCGGGTATCTGGTCTTGTGGCTGATGATCACCGTGCCTATCCCGTGGCGTTTGCAGCCTTGCAGAAAATCCATTACCCCTGGAAAGGGTCTGGCCTTTTTAATGCCAATGCCATAGACATATCCCTGAAGTGCTGTCCACTCCTGTTCCTGTCCCTCTGTCCTGAGATAGTCCCGCACAGCGTTTTTTGACTTGTGCACGTTTGGAGGGACCAGCCGCCTGTCCACTGCCGCAGTGTGGAAGATATCGTGGTAATCGATGATGGTGTTGTCAAAGTCAATGCCTATAAGCATGGGCTATCTGTCCACGGTTTCCAGTTTTTTCAGGATTTTTGTGCTTAATGCGTGGGGGGTAAGGCCAAGAGATTCCCTGACGTGGGCCTGGCCGCCTGTCCCGTGGATGAATCTGTCAATGATGCCTGCACGCATCAGTGGGCATGTGTGGTGGCTGGCATTGTCTGCCAGCCATTCGGCGACAGCGCCTCCAAATCCGCCGGCCAGTCCATGTTCTTCAATGGTTACAACGAGCCGCCTGGTCCTGAATACATGGTTCAGGAGCTGTTCATCCAGGGGCTTTACGGTATGAAAGCTCACCACCTGTGCGTCCACTCCTTTCAGGGACAGGAGTTCTGCTGCCCCGGCTGCCACAGGTAGCATATTCCCCGTGCTCAGAAGGGCGCAGTCATGTCCTTCCCGCACAGTAATGGCCCTGCCTATACTGAATTCAGGATTCTCCCTGTGGATTACCGGCTCGTTTTTTTTCCCAAGACGGATGTAAACAGGGCCTTTGTGCCCTATTGCTGCACGCAGTGCCAAACGCACCTCTGCCTGATCAGCCGGACATATCACAGTCATGTTGGGCAAGGTGCGCAGTATGGCAATATCTTCAAATGAATGATGGGTAGGTCCCAGGTTGGCATATGAAAGGCCTGAACCCGTTCCTACAATGATTACTGGCAGGGCCTGGTAGCACACGTCAATCTTGATCTGTTCAAAACATCTCGAGGTGTTGAACGGGGTTATTGTGTATGTAACCGGTTTCATCCCGGCGATTGCAAGGCCGGCCGCAACGCCTGTCATGTTCCCTTCACTGATTCCGCAGTTGTAGAAGCGCTCAGGCATCAGCGCCCTGTAGGGGTTGAACAGCCGGTTCCCGATGTCTCCTGACAGCAGGACGATGCGTTTGTCCTGTTTGGCAATCTCGGTTATCTCAGCGGCAAAAGCGTTTCTCATAGTCCAAGCTCTATCCTTGCCTTCTCCACCTCTTCTTCAGTGGGAATCCTGTAATGCCAGTTGTTATCATCCTCCATGAATGATATCCCCTTGCCCTTTATTGTGTGGGCAACGATGGCCCTGGGACATCCGGGTTTGCCAGGTGTGTTAAGCGCAGTGAGTATCTCTTCAAAGTTATGGCCATCAATTTCAACAGAGTGCCAGCCAAAAGTTTTCCACTTGTCCTTCAGAGGTTCTATGGACAGTATTTCAGTGCTGCGTCCTATTCCCTGCCACTTGTTGAAGTCTATCAGTACTGTTATCTGTTCTAGGTTGTTGGCACTGGCAAACATTGCCGCCTCCCATACCGAGCCCTCATTGCATTCGCCGTCGCCCATTAGTACGAAGATGTCAAACTGCTGTTTGCGAAGCCTTGCCCCAAGTGCAATGCCGCACGCCAGGGGCAGACCATGCCCCAGGGATCCTGAGGCCACCTCCACCCCAGGAACGCACATGCGCTCAGGGTGCTCGCCAAGCATGCCGCCTGCCTGTCCGATGTGATCCAGTATCTCAGCCGGTATCACACCTATTTCTGCAAGTATTGTATAGAGCAGGTTTGCTGCATGTCCCTTGCTGAGTATGAAGCGGTCACGGTCATCTGATTCGATATTTTCACGATTTACGTTCATCCAGCCCAGATAGAGGGCAACCACCAGGTCCACTGCGGACAGGCATGATGCCAGGTGGGCCGTGTGCGTCCTGTTGGATATCTGGATCAGGCGCAGGCGGATTTCGCGTGCCTTTTTCTGAAGCAAGGCCAGATCTATGTTGGACATCCAAGTATCCTTTTCATGGTCCTGATGTTGTAGCACTTGTCTTCATCCTGGATGGCACCTGATCTAAATCCCCTGATTATGTCCCTGATGCCATCAACATAACTGTATTGCGGTGTAAATCCGGTAGAGAGCAGTTTGTCAGAGTTCTGCCTGTACGAGCGCGGATCATTGGAGTCAGTAACCTTTATGGTGGCTGGCACAAATTCAGTAACCTTTTTGGCTATGTCCATAATGGAGATGTTTTCAAAGCCCGCATTGTAGATGTCTGTCAGATCCTCCCTGTCAAGGAGGTGTAAAAATACACGAACGATATCCCTGATATGGATGTTCGGTCTGGTCTGCTCACCGCCAAACACGGTGATTTCCCCGTTTTTCAGGGCAAGCATGGTAAGGAGGTTGACAGAGACATCGAGCCGTTGACGTGGTGAATAGCCGCATACCGTAGCGGGACGAACGATCTGGACGCCTATTTGATCAGTGTAGCTGAGCAGTACGCGTTCACTGATAATCTTGGTCTTGTTGTAGTCAGAGATTGGTACCAGTTCCAGGTCTTCAGTGACTTCCGGCTCTTCCTTTACGCCGTAGACACTTCCGGAACTGGCGTAGATGAAATGAGTAGCCCCGTGTTTCACAGCCTTTTCCGCAAGCCGCATGGTGGCCAGGACGTTTACCTCCCAGGAGAGTTTCGGGTCCAGGTCTCCACACGGGTCGTTGGCTATGTTCGCGAGGTGAATTACCTTGTCCACCCCTTTCATGGGTACCGAATCTATATCCCTGATGTCACCCTGTACACACTGAAGATTCTTGGTATCAGGGAGGTGATTGCCAAACCACATTATGTCAAACACCGTTACTCTGTATCCCTGTTCAAGCAGGGTCGGCACCAGAACTGACCCTATGTATCCGCACCCGCCTGTAACCAGTATATGTTTCATAATGGATGTATCTCCGTTTCCTTTATATCAGGCCATTTGAATGCCATCCTGTTGGCCGATTCATAATTTTGCAGGGTTCCAATATCGATATTGAAACCCTCAAAAAGGTATCCGTACATATTGCCAGCCATGCCAGGGAGAATATCCCTGCTGAAGTCTATATGTTCCCTTTCCGGGAAATACCTGTCGATTACTGAAGGAGACATCAGAAACATGGCCGCGCTTGCAAGGTTGGTTTTGGGGTTGAGGGGTTTTTCGGTAAATTCAGTGATAAGTCCGTCATCATCCATTGCTTCCGCTATGCCACACTGGTTGGGCATACTGGTCCTGAACAGGGCAACAGACAGCTCGGTGTCACGCTTCCTGTGAAATTCAATGAAGTGCTTGAGATCAATGTTGGTAAAGTTGTCACTATGGCAAAAGAAGAAGACATCATCATCTGCTACAAAATTCTTGCACCGCTTTACTGTTCCGCCAGTACCAAACAGCCTTTTTTCGTAGACAAAGTGTATGTCCATTCGGTAGCGGGGCCGTGCATGTCTGACAAATGCCTCGATCTGGTCTGCCAGATAATGGCCGTTGATAAGTACCTCGCTGATGCCGCCGGCTTCGCAGATCTCCAGCCAGTAATCCAGCAGAGGACGTCCGTTAAGTGGAGCCAGGGCCTTGGGAAAACTGTATGTCAGTGGGCGCAGCCTTTTTCCCATACCTGCTGATAGCAATATTGCCTTCATCTGATCCTGTCCTGCATATATCCCTGCTGCCACTGTTTCATGTTGGCCAGACAGCACAGGTCATGAACGGTTTTCGTGTTCGGATACGAGATCCATCCAGTGGTGGAGGATGGTGGCATGGCAGCTCTCAGCCGGGCCATAGGACCGGGCAGGTACGTAGAAGTTCAGATCACCCAGGCCTCTCAGTGCATTATATTCATCCATGGCTGACAGGGTGATGACCTTTCCCATGAGGCAGCGTGCCTGCTCCACGGCCCGGATGATGTTTGGCGAATTACCTGAGCTGCTTATGGCCACAAGGAGGTCGTCTTTTTTCATTCTGCATTTCAGCGGCTCGGCGTATACATGCTCATAGCCAATATCGTTGGCAATGGCAGTAATGAGTGAAAGGTCTGAGAAGACCTGTGTGTGTACCCCTGCATTCTTGGACAGATCCGCAGCAAAATGGCTCGCCATGGAGGCACTGGCCCCATTGCCAATTAGATACACGGTACCTCCCTGGGAGCGCAGGTTGATGGTCATGTCCTGCCACACCTTGAAACCATCGTCTGTCTCCATTTGTGACCCAAGCGCATTGCTTACCGAGAGCATCAAGAGCAGCGTACTGATATGGTCAACGTTTTCACTCCAGCTTTTGGCGCCTTCTGCACGTTTTGTTCGAAACTGAAGCAAGTTTCTGTGGTGAATGTCCCTTACGCAATATGATCGGCTGTCATTTTTCACATCTTTTACCTGTATGTTTTTCATGTGCCCAACCTGAATGAAGTCTATAAAGTGGTCGTCATACCTATCCCACCAGTGAGGCAATGGCAGATTTGAGCCTGTCTTTCCTGACAGGTTTCTTGTTGCCGATTACCTCAACCGCAAGAGAGCCTACTATATTTCCTATAAAACCAAGCAGCTCACTGGAAAGGCCTTTTGATGCCATCATTGATGTCACTGCAAAAAAGGCGTCACCAGCCCCAATCCTGTCCACTACATTGGAGGCGAACGCCGGTACCTGCACAAAGTCTCCTGTCCGGCTGATCACTGCACACCCCTTTCTTCCCCTGGTGGTCACCATGTACCTGCTGTCCTGTTTCTGGATTATGGATTCCATCATTGGGCGCACAGGGCCGTGGGCATCCCGTGTTTCAAGCCTCAGCTCGTGTTCAGCAATACAGATGTAGTCAGCCCGCGGGTATTTTGATATTGTGTTGAAACCCCTGTTACCGGCATTTGCCTGGGTATTGACTGCAAGGAACGGGGCATGTTCGCATAACGTCTGGATTGTCTTTCTGCTGATGGCCCCATGGCCAAAGTCAGCCACTATTACCAGATCGTGATGGTGTAACATGGGAATCAGCCACTGCTGGAACGTTTTGTTGATGGTTCCGGCCATCTCCGAGTCATCCATTTCATATATTTCAAAGAGTTTGTTGAATGAGTAACCGTCCACAAAACGGCGCTTTACAATGGTAGGTATGCCCTGCTGCTTGAAGAAGTGGGCATCTATGCAGGCAAGGAGCTGCTGGTTGATAAATTCGTCATGGTGATTGGTATCCCCTGTAAGTGTTCCAAGAGTGACAGAGCCTGCAAATTCCGCAATATGGTTGGCCACGGCAAGTACCCCGCCTGCAAACTTGTCCTTTGAGAGATATTTGAGCGCAAGGACAGGATCTTTTGAAGATTTGCCTATTGCCTCACAGTATACGTATTCATCTATTATTGTATCTCCTATAACAAGTACCTTCAGTTGCCTTAGGTCTTCGATTGCCTCAAACAGCTCGTCAGTTGAATAGCGCTTGCGGAAGATGTTGAGATAATCCCGCAGTTCATCCGGGAGGACAGAAAGATACTGGTTGATGAGACTGCTGGAACTGAATGTTATTTCAGAGGTGAAGGCCAGTTCGGCACCAACCTCTTCTGCAACCCTGGCTTCCATGGCAATCTTGTCTGTCCTATCCTTTTCGTTTTGTGTAAATTCAGAGCCTTTCACAAAGACATCCGGACGTATCAGTCTCAAAGTCTCTTCCGCGCTCTCCCGCCTGTTTATTGCCACATGATCCACACACTGGAGTGAGGCAACGGCCTCTGCCCTCATGTTTTCTGAAAAGGCTGGTCTTTGAGGGGCTATGGACAGGGATTTGTCAGGAATCACCGTTACCAGCAGGACATCCCCCATTTGCCTTGCCTGTTCAAGGTAGCGGATGTGTCCGATGTGGAGGAGGTCAAATATCCCATGGCAGTGAACGATTTTTTTACCCTGTTTACGGTATTCAGATGACAGCTCTTGGAGCCTGTCCAGCTTGCATATCTTGTCGTGTATACCCATCAGGCCCGGTTCTGTTTTCTCTTTTACCCTGTTCGAGTAATCCATGCTCCAGCCTTATTCCCTCCTGAATTGAGCATTTCAAATTATGTGGATTTTTGTTTTAAATTAAAGAATATTAATGCCTTATTGCATAAAAAATACTTGCACCCAATGGGCCTTATTGTTTTGCTGCCCACATGATCTGAAACACTCAATACAGGTTCCTCTGTGACCTGAAAGGTCTCAGGCCGTCGGCAGGGTCCCTGCGCCATATCCGTTCAGGCTTTTCTGCCTCACTCATGATTGCATCAGGTCTTCCGTCGGCCATGAAGCCTGATCTCACCTCTGATATCACCCGTTCCATTTCGTGGGGCAGCCAGCAGTGTCCATATCTGAACTCGGTCCCCTTGGTGTCCAGGTCCAGATGAAATTCAATCATCTCTGCGTGCCATTTGTGAACCGCCCGGTAGATCACAGCAGGAGATCGCGAATGATCAGACCATCCGAAATGTGTGTCCATGCCGCACGCCTCATCATGTATGGTCTGCCGCAGTGTTTCGATTACTGACAGACTGCATTCAGATACCGGAGTGGGATAGTTTGAGACACAGTGAAGCAGCGTCAGGTCCTTGCAGCCTGCGTCCCTGAGGACATCTGCCGCCCCCTTTATCTCGTCCATGCTGGCCATTCCGGTGGAAAGGACTACCGGTTTGCCGGTTTGCGCGCAGGCAGTGAGAAGCTTGTTCCACAACAGTTCATAGGAGGCGATCTTGTAAAAACTTACATATGGCAGAAGTTCCTCCACTGCGTGAAGATAGAACGGGGTGCATGCAAACTGGATTCCTGCGTCCTTGCACCTCCTGTGAAGCTCGGGCAAGAAGTCTACCGGAAGCTCCCATTCTTTTCGTTTCCTGTGTTCCGGGCTCTTGTTCAGTATCTCAGGGGCAAAGAGCTGTTCTATCCTGAAGAGCTGGAATTTTACAGCATCGCACCCTGTAGCTGCCGCCGTGTCGATAAACTGGAAACAGCGTTCAAGATTACGGTTATGATTGCTTGATACTTCTGCCACAAATCTGGTTGTCATGGGTTCAGTTCTTCAATGCCTCACGTTCAGGGCCGACGTTCAGGCAGGAACAGGGAAACCATGCTGTGGATAATGCGCGGGGTCCCGTCCTCAATGTTCAATCCCAATTTCAGACCATGCCGTTTTGATCTTATAACTTTGTCTATGTCATGGATGTCATCCACGATACAGGGGGCAAGTCCCAGACGGTGGTAAAATCTTTTTGCATCTGTTCTGTGAATGTCTGACATGGGCCAGGTGGCAGGAAAGGCATCAAGGGCAAGGGCTTCATAGAATGAATAGCCAAAACCACTGAGAAATATCCGGCTACTGGCCAGAAGTTCAGGAAATGCCGGTTCATATCCCTGTATTACGTGCAGTCTGTAACCCTTTTCCTCTCCTATTTTTGCAACAGCGGCCTTTTGCTCCGGAAGGTGCAGATATGCAAGCATGTCCAGTGTCTTGTGGGCAGCCTCGTTCTGTAATCGCCTGATCTCCCTGCGCAGGATTACGTAATCAATGCCTTCAAGGACTTCGGGTCCTTTCCATGTGTCAAAACGGCTGCTCTCGTCATGGGTTACGCCAGGTATCACTATAAGGTCCGCCTCCCGTGCCCAGTCCTTCAGGCTGTCCAGGACAACCACCCTGCTATCCTGCGGGAGCCTGTCTCTCCAGCCAGGTCCAGGCTGATGTCTGCTGAAACGATCCAGGATTATCAGATTGAAGGGTTGCATGTACGCCGTGTCATGTTCAGACACTGCCCTGATACTTCTTATCCCCACAGATGCAAGCAGGTCCACGGCCCTCTTGTCATCCACCATGAATGTAACCTGCCAGCCCAGACGTTCAGTGATCTGAAGGGCCAGCTCCCTGCTGCGCATGAGATGTCCGTAGCCATATCCGTTGCCTGCGTCCACAATCATCAGGACCTTCTGCCGCTTCTCACCCACACCCATCTGATGCACGTGGGCGTTTATTCTCATGAGATTCGGCCTCTCTTCCATAGTCCGAAGTGCGTCTGGCAGGGAAAAATTCCTGCCTGCCTCAGCAGTGGCCTGGTAGAGGGCGTTCATGAACTCCATGTCTGCCCATGTGTCCACTGAAAGCCTGTGTTCCATGGATGCATATGTCTCATCAGGAAGTTTGCATTCATGTCTCTCAAACAGGTCAGGGCGCTGATCTATCACAGGGAAGTGGTGTTCCTTTAGTTCTGGCAGTGTTGACAGGTCATCAGCCAGTTGCCATGCACGTTTGCGCACGACCCCTATGCCCTGAATCTGTTGGTGTTTATGGCTGTGGCTATTTCTGACCGAAATTATGTCGGCAGCAGGGTGATGGCGAAGCTCCCTTATGAGACAGTCTATAGCAGGGGCATAGATCAGCGGGCAGTCGCCACTGACAAGTACGCATATATCAGCTCCAGTGCTTTCTGCAGCCTGCCTGAGCCTTGTGGTTACGTGGTTCACATCCCCTTCATACCAGTAGCACGGGATACCTTTTTGGCTGGCCCACTCCCTGAGTGGCCTGTTTTCAGGTTCGGCCACAGTGGCAAGTACGATCTGGTCCACCTGCGTGCAACGTCTGAGTTCTTCCACTATCCAGTCTATAAGGGGCTTGGGTCCTATCTTTAAAAAATGTTTTGCTGGCAAACGGGAAGAGCTGAGCCTGGCCACGATGAATGCCACACACTTTTCCCTGTCCTTGTGTCTTGTATTCATATAAGTCAGGCCATAAGGATATCGGTCAGTGTGTTTGCTACATAACCGGCATCTTCCTCTGTCATTGACGGAAAAAAGGGGATGCTGAGGCAACGTCTCGCGACTTGTTCAGCATTGGGAAAGTCCCCTGGCGCATGGCCATACCGTGCCGTATAAATCGGTTGGAGATGGATGGGCCAGTAGTGGACCTGGGTCCCAATACCGGCTGCTTTCAGGGCGTGGTACAGTTCCTGCCTTGAAATATGTGTATTGTCAGTTAGTTGTATTACATAAAGATGGCGGCATATATCCGCGTCTTTGGGGTTTGGCGGCAGAGTCAGGAGACCGGATACCTGCAGAGGGGAGAGCAGTTCGTTGTACAGGCGGTCTATCTGTCTGCGTTTTCGCCTGAAGTCTTCTATCCGGCCAAGTTGGCTCAATCCCAGGGCTGCATGTATGTCACTGAGGCGAAAGTTGAAAGAGATGTCCTGCAATTCGTAGTACCAGCCGCTATATGTTGTAGAGGATGAAAAATGTGTGCTGTCCCTCTCTATGCCATGATTGGCAAGTTTCCTTATCCTGTGGTGGATCTCCTTGTCATTGGTCAGTACTGCCCCTCCTTCAGCGCTGGTAATGTTTTTTACTGGATGAAAGGAGAAGATGGCTGCGTGGGAGTGTTCACATGACCCGCATCGTACTGACCTGTCTCCTGAGTTATACGCTGAGCCAATGGAATGGGCTGCATCTTCTATGACCTTGAATCCATAATCCCGTGACATTGCATAGATTGTTTCGAGGTCTGCAGGTACTCCGGCAAAATCAACGGGAATAACCACATCAGGCGCTCCGTTTTTGTCACAGTATCTTTTCAGGTTTTGGGGGTCGAGACACAGGGTATCAGCATCTATATCCACAAAGCGCGGTGTTCCTCCGCACAGTGCGATACAGTTGGCAGAAGCAGCAAACGATAGAGGTGAGGTAACCCCTACTGATTGCCTTTCAATACCAAGTGCCCTGCATGCCAGGTACAGGGCAGCAGTGCCATTGGATACAACAGTGCAGTAACGTGCCCCTGTATATTGGCATAGTGCCTCTTCAAATGCCTGTACCGTTGGCCCCTGTGTTATCCAGTCTGACCGCAGGACCGCTGTTACGGCATCTATGTCATCCTGAGCTATTGTCTGGCATGCATAGGGGAGGTGATTCATGATGCTTACAATATATTTTCCCGTTTCAGTATGGCCTTGAGTTCATCCACGCTCAACCAGCGGTCATTGGTGTTGCTGGTATAAACAAAGTCTTCTGGTACTGATTCCAGTTTCAGCCCCCTGTAACGGCCGTTGTCTTTCTTTAGGCGTGAGTGGATGATGAACATGTTTTCGGTGGAAAAAGTATCCCGTGCCTCTGTTTCATTGATGAGTATTTCATGTATCTTCTCCCCTGGCCGTATGCCAATGATCTTGGGTTCACATTCAGGGGCGATGGCCTTGGCCAGGTCCATTATCTTCATGCTGGGTATTCGCGGCACAAATATTTCTCCACCGTGCATAAAGGCAGTGGCTCTCATGACGAAATCCACCGCCTCGGATAGTGTCAGCCAGAAGCGGCTCATTCTCGGGTCAGTTATGGTTATGCACCCGTTTTGTCTCTGTTCAATAAAGAGCGGTATGACGCTTCCCCTTGAGGCCATGACATTGCCATAACGTACGCAGGAGAAACGGGTGGGCCTTGGTCCGCTGTACACGTTGGCCTGTACCAGCATCTTTTCCGCGCACAGCTTGGTGGCTCCGTATAGGTTGGCCGGGTTGACCGCCTTGTCGGTGCTAAGGCCGATTACCCTTGGAACATTGTTGGCAAGGGCAGCATCTATCAGGTTTTTGGTGCCTATTATATTGGTCTTTACAGCCTCAAAGGGGTTGTATTCACACATTGGCACCTGTTTCATGGCAGCGGCATGGATGATTACGTCCACTCCATAGGTGGCCTTGAGCAGGCGGTGATAATCCCGCACGTCACCTATCTGGTAGCGCAGTCTCGTATCGTTTATTTCCTGCTGTATCTGAAACTGTTTGAGTTCGTCCCGGCTGTAGATGCGTATCGCTGCCGGTTTGTGTTCTTTCAAGAGCTTTTTTATGAATGCCTTGCCAAAAGAGCCTGTACCGCCTGTAACCAGGACGACTTTTCCATTCCAGTCAAAGTTGTCCGTGGTTGAGCTGACTTCCTGTACCAAAATCCTCTTGACCTCCCTCAAGGGCATGTCCTGCGACAGTGTGGCAATACGTTTGACAAAATCTATGTCTGTCTTGCAGTATCTCCTCTGCCCCCCTTTTGATCTGTAGGGCTTCCAGATTTCATTAAAAAAGGATTCCCAATACCGGATGGTGGACGAAGGAATTTCCAGTTTTCGGCTCAAGTGCCCAATGGTAATAAAATTTGACATTATCCCTGCCATCAATACGAAAAGTTGAAGTTAAAGTTCAATAACCTTCAAGCAAATATTGGGCCTTTTCGGGAAAGATTTGTGAATGGTGCAAGGCAGGTATGGGGGAAAGGAATTTTTTATGCTGTTATTTCAATTGATTATTTGGTGGATTGTTGCATGCCGTACGTATTAGGTCCGGAGTTGCCATGTGGGGAGGCGTGACGGCTGACCGGGTGTGTTCATCTGTTGCCTGTTGAGACTGGATGCTTCATATATTCGATACCGCCATGCGGTAGCTGTTTTATGTATATGTGTTATTGTGTAGTATAATCAATATGTTAATGTTGCTGGACCCGTGTTCCTTTCCGTTTGCATATGGGGGGAATCTGTTGGTGGCGGGTAATGGGATAGAGGGCAGGATGTCTGGTGACAGGCTTTGATTATGTTACGAGCTTTTGTGTTATCAAATTTGACGCTATGTCAAAAAATATGTCCTCTTTGACAGGATCGTACTGCTCTATAGCTGGTGTCCATACAGAAATGAGAAGTTTTGTTCCAGGGCAAGGCGCAAGGGATGAAAGAGTGGTATAGGCATCATGAGATTTTTCGCTGGCAGGCAAGGCAGCCATGGGGCAACATAGCCATTTAACTGGCCATTTATGGATGGATCATACTACATCACACCTATACGGCAGATGGTGTTTTTTATCATGCTTTTAAAGCTCATAGGTTGCAATGACTTGTTTTGATATATTTAGCCGCGGTCAAGACCATGAGAAAAAGCACCATCTGCCTTTGCCAATTGCTTTTGCCTGAATTGAGCGTTCAGATCAGGTTTTAGATTTCAGGTGTCGTGTAGAGGGATGGACACATGCTAAAGCAGGTAGAATGATCCCATACACCAGTCAGCAAACAGTCTGGGGGGCCTTTTTCTCTTTTTCAGCCTGGCAGACAGGGGGAGCAGGTCGTCCATGTGCATGCCAGGATAGATGGTCACGTTGAATGTTGGGCCTGTTCTCTTGCTGTCTGTCTCCTTGGCCACTATTATCTCAATCCTGTTGCAGATATTTTTGATGAGGTCATTTTCCTCGATCTTTTCCCCCTGGTTTTTTTTCAGCTCGTATTCTAATTCGTAAAAGAGCTTGGTGAGTCCTTGGGAAATCTTTGTCTTCAGGCCACTGTCAATGGATCCTGCCGGCAGACGCAGGTTGAGCACCTCTGCTGCAATCCTGCCTGTGGCCTTTTCATATGCCCGGTCAACAATATCCTTTACTGCCAGGCTTTCCCCAAGAGGCCATGTGTCGAGTGGTGTATCGTCATACCGGTTTGCAAGTTTCATCCAGGCCTTGAGCCTCTTTTCCGGCATGTTCAGCATCTTGATCCCGTACAGGTTGGCAGTGACTGGTTCCGGGGGCATGGATATGTCCGGTTCTTCTTCATGGACATCGTCTCCCATTATCTCTGTCAGTTTCTGCCGTTTCTCCTCAAGTTTTTTCACCTCCACCTCTACAAGGTCGTCCTGCATGTCGTTTTCCAATGCTATTTGCAGGAAGAGACGGGTCCTTAGAAGCGGGTCTTCCTCCTTTTTTTTCTTTATGGAGGTGAGGATGGACGAGATGGATTCTGCAGCAGGCTGAAACGCCTCGGTATGAATTGATTCAGCAACACTCCTGTTGTCAAGGCCCATCTGTTCCCCCCAGGTCCGCATCTGATCAAGCATCTTGCGGAAGCGTTTCAGCTTCTTGCCAACGGGAGAGGTGACGATCCTGTGCACGTAAAGGCCTGTGTGGTACCCTGGGGGACTGCATGGAGATAGTTCTTCATCTTCTGTGGGGCTGATCACAACGACCCTTGAAAACAGCAGGGAAAGTGCATTCATGGTGTTATGCCTTAGATAGTTGACGGGATATATGAGAGGTTCAATCTGCATCAGTCTGTTGACTCCTATTCAGTAAATTCAAACACTGTCCAGCTATATTCTCTGTGAGGTTACCATATTATTTGATACCTATATGGATGGCATATGGTACTTTTTATCATGCTTTTAAAGCTAATCAGTTGCAGTGGCTTGATAATGATAAACTTGCCTGTGGTCAAAACCATGAGAAAAAGCACTGCCTGTCTTTACCAATTGCCTCTATATTTCAGGTGTCGTGTAGTATGGCGAGGTTAGATCTATCCAGTTAAAATTTTGATGATGATTTATGTTTTCATAATTATAAAAATCCAAATATGAGAGCGATGTCCCGCGTGGGAGATGGAAACTGCTCCACTGCTCAAAAAGCATACAGTAATAAAACTTGAGCAGGGTTGACAGTCAACAGCTTATATGCCATTCATTGAAGTGGCTGAGTGGGGCCACTACATGTACAACATGATAGAGTGGTCTGTCATGTCATATTTTGATAAGACATGTATTTTCCCGGTGGGATGCTGTGCCATGTGGCTGATGGTGAATCTTGAGTAGGTGTGGCATGGTTGTAACCACTGGTGACAGGTAGTGCTGTTCTGATAGGGGTGGAGTTATCTGGATATCTTCAGAATGGGGTACGCTGGACGAGTGATGAAAGGCTGTAGCGGCTTTTCAACCAAACAGGGAATGGCAAAGTACTTCCGAAAGAACTGGTCTGTCAGTGGTACGGGAGTAAAGATTATGTGGCAAGGGGAATGGTAACATGATCAGCGTAAACAAGCGGATAGAAATTGATCTGCCCTGTGGAACATTTTATGATTTTTCAAATCTTATTATTGACCTGAACGGTACGCTCACGGTTGATGGTGAGTTTATCGAAGGTGTGGTCGAAAGGCTCAAGGCATTATCAAGGGTACTCAATGTCTATGTGCTTACTGCTGATACCTATCAGAGCCTTGAGGGGTTGACCATGGAGCTGAGGGATGGCTGTTGCGTGAATGTCCACTGCCTTGAGTCTGGCAGGGGAGATCTGCAGAAGCTGGCCTTTCTTGAAGAGCTTGGCAGGGACCACACCATTGCCATTGGTAATGGTTTTAACGATGCCCTGATACTTAAAGAATCCGCCCTTGGGGTGTGTATTCTCGGAAAGGAGGGGGCGGCGGCCGCAGCCCTTGAGGCCGCAGACGTGGTGTTTCCCTCTATCTGTGACGCCCTTGATATGTTCCTCAAAAGATACCGCTTTATAGCCACGCTTCGCAAGTAGAAATGAGCCCCCAGGAATCTGCAAGGCTCACAGCCAGGGTAAAGGCCTCTGGGTGAGCGTCCAAGATTGGCCCGGAGGGCCTGCACGCCATACTGGATGCACTGCCCCTGTCTACCCATCCGGATCTGTTGGCAGGGTTGGAGACAGCCTCTGACGCAGGAATCTATCGCCTTACCGATGAGATTGCCCTTGTACAGTCTGTTGATTTCTTTACCCCTGTTGTGGATGATCCTTATGATTTTGGTCAGATAGCTGCTGCAAATTCTTTGAGCGACCTCTATGCCATGGGGGCACGTCCGCTCACCGCAATGAACATCCTCTGTTTCCCTGTAAAGGAAGAGAGGCCAGAGGTGCTTGGTGACATCCTAAGAGGCGGTATTGACAAGATACACGAGGCAGGTGCCGTGCTTGTGGGTGGTCACAGTGTGGAGGACAGCGAGCCAAAGTACGGGTTGTCTGTTACCGGAATAGTGCATCCTGAACGGTTCATCTCTAACGCCGGGGCAAGGGCAGGGGATGTGCTGGTGCTTACCAAGCCCCTGGGAACCGGAGTCCTTGCCACAGCGCACAAGGCAGGCCTGCTTCCGCAAGAGGTGGTAGGGCGCATGACCAGTGTCATGAAGGCACTGAACCGTGAGGCGTCAGAGGCCATGATAGAGACAGGGGTGAACGCGGCCACAGACATTACAGGTTTTGGGCTTGTGGGGCATGGCCTTGAGATGGCTGAGGCAGGGGGCTGCCGTCTGGTCTTCAGCGCAGGCAAGGTACCGCTGATACGGGAGGCCCTTGAATTTCTCAGGCAGGGATTCATTCCTGAGGGTGACTACGAGGTAAGGAGATACTGTAACCGAAAGGTGGAGATACTCCCTGGTATAGACAGGTTCATCCTGGACATGTTGTTCGATGCCCAGACTTCAGGCGGTTTGCTGGTCTCCCTGCCTGAAAGCAGGGCTGAGGCGTTTGTTCTGGCCTTGCTCCAGCGTGGCCTTGTGGAGGTGGCAGTGGTTGGCAGGGTGGAAGAGGGGCCGGGGTGTGTGCGGATAGAGCCTTAGGTCGCCACGCTTAGGCGGTTTTTTTAACAGTTTCCTCGTACACCCACTGTGCAAATGCCTTGAATGCCATTGTCACAGGGAATGCCACTACCTGAGGCACCTCATACGAGTGCATCTCAACAATGGCCCTTTCCAGTTCCGGATATTTTCCCTGTGCTGTTTTGAACTTGCATTGCCACTCCTCTGCCCTGTCTATCCTGTTGTCCCAATGGAAATGGCTCTCAATTGGTCCGCTGACCTGGGCGCATGCGGCAAGCCTCTTCTCAACCATGGCCCTTGCAATCCTTTGCGCCTCCTCTCGGCTGTCAGTGGTGGTAATGACAACAATTATATTGGTTATATTGGTAGCGTCTTTCGATTCGTATTTCATTTTTTGTTTTTCCTCCAGTGATATCTGTGTCCACAACTACAGGGCGGTGAAATGCAGAGGCAATTGGCAAAGACCCCATCTGCCGTATAGGTGTCATACAGTGTGATTTGTGTGAGCAAGTCATGTGTGATGGGGAATGGGAGTGCCCTGTAATTCCCTGCTTTTTTCAATTGTCTGAGTTTAATCTTTTTCTTCATATCTGACAATTCTCCATTTATACTGTACTTTTGCAGTGCGAACGGTTATAGATTAGCCGGTTTTTTTGAATTCTCCTGCGCACCTTTTCATGTATGTTTTGTTGCGTATCATAACTACACGACACCTTATCGTTTATGTCACTCCGATGAAGTGGCAGCAACCAATGATGATTTACAGCCTTTGGCAGGCTGGTCCTGCATCAGGTATTGGTCCTTTATGCAGGTGAGATATTTGTTTTGTTGACGTTGACAGGGAGCGGTTCTATGGCTTCGAAAGTTAGAGTGATAGTTACAACCGGATATGGCACCAACTGTGAAGTGGAGATGGCCAATGCCTGCAGGTTGGCAGGTGCTGAACATGTGGACATAGTTCATCTTAGTGATCTTATGGATGGGAGGGTAAGGCTCACAGATTATCATTTTCTAAATCTGCCAGGCGGTTTCCTCGATGGTGATAACCTTGGGGCTGCCCAGGCCGGGGCGCACAGGCTCCGCTATGCCAGAATCAGGCAGAGTGGTGAGAGACTCATGGATCAGTTGCTTGAGTTTGTCAGGGCTGGCGGGCTCGTGCTGGGGGTGTGCAACGGTTTTCAGCTCATGGTCAAGACCGGCCTTCTTCCGGGGTTTGACCAGGATTATGAGACAAGAAATGTAAGCCTTATCTATAACGACAGTGGCCGTTTTGAGGACCGTTGGGTAACCTGCAGGGTTTCCCAACAGTCTCCATGTATATTTACCAAGGGTATGGATACAGTGGAGCTTCCTGTGCGGCACGGGGAGGGGAAACTCGTATCCCTTGACCACAAGGTGCGCAACAGGCTAAGTACGGAAAACCTGATAGCCATGCAGTATGTCCATCCTGAGACCGGTGAGGCAACGGATGAATATCCTTACAATCCAAATGGCTCTGAACTCTCCATTGCGGGGTTGTGCGATCCCACCGGAAGACTCATGGGGCTCATGCCTCATCCTGAGGCATTCCATCACAGAACAAATCATCCGCGTTGGACCAGAGAGCCTGTCCCGGAGGAAGGTGCAGGATTAAGGTTGTTCAGAAATGCCATCGAGTATGCTGAGAAGAATCTGGTCTGAACTGCCGGGACCATTCGGTGTGGCTGAAACTGGTATCACTTGAAATTGGAAAAGACCCCCGCTCAGAAAATTGTCCTGTTCCTTGCCTATTTCAGACGGTTCATCCTTGAGATAGTAATTGCCTTTGTAGGGCTCACCCTGCTACTCTTCTGGTTTGCCCCTGACATACTGGCAGTGCTTCAGAACTATCTCGGGCAGAAGCTGGTATTCTTTGGGGTGGTAGAGCCCATGACAGGGCTTCTCAAAATAGCAGCCGTTTGTGCCGTTCTCATACTGATGCCATGGATATCCTGGAGGCTTGCCCAGGGGCTCAAGGCGGTATTCGGGCTGTCAAAGAGGTTTGTACTGGGGTTTGCAGCGGCTGGGCTGATACTCTTCTACTCAGGAGCGCTGTTCTGTTTCTTTGTCACCTTGCCCTTTGGTATGAACTTCCTCCTGGGCTACCAGTCACAGGAGATAAAGCCGGTGATTACCCTTTCAAAGTTTGTGAGTTTTACCGGCCTCTTTCTCTTGGGTTTTGGTCTTGTCTTTGAGCTTCCCCTGTTCATGATCGTGCTGTGCAGGCTGAGGATATGCAGTTATCTCACATTCAGTCGCTACAGGCGCTATGCCATACTCATTATTGCCATACTTGCCGCAGTCCTTACGCCTACACCTGACGTGGTGAACATGAGCCTTATGGGCATCCCCCTCTACCTGCTTTACGAGCTTGGCATAGTGGTGGCCAGGCTCACTGGCAGTGATAACCAGGGCAATGAACATGAGACTGAATGATGTCCAACATGGCAAGGGACATGCACAAAAAGAGGAATCTGTCACACATCAGCTTGACAAGGTTTAAACTCCATATATATTGCAGGGTTCATGAAAAATAACCATGGCCCTGTATGGCCTCCTTTGCCTTTACTCTGAAAGATTGCACGTGTGAATGTTACAGGGTTCATGCAAGTCATTTTGCCGTAAACCGCCCCTCCGCACCTGTTGCAGGTAAGCGGGTTTGCGAGATGTCGGATTCAAGGCGGAGGGCATGGGGACGTACTTTTCGGTACTTCAAGTGTCTCTGAAGTACGGCAGGTGCGCCTATATTTTTTATTATGTACCTGACGGGCATAAAGAGAGAAAAGAGTCACAGGCTTGGGTCTGTGTGTTAATAATGGCTGAATCCGTTTTTACAATACATATAGATGATATTCTGCAGGATGGGCTGCACCTGACGTTTGACAATATGGCTGAGTGCAGCGGATTTGATGCTGACCTGCCTGATGATATCAGCCTGGATGGACCTCTTTACGGCCGAGCAGATTTTTTTCGTGAGGGAAGGAACATACATTTAAGTGGTAAAATCAAGGGGGGTCTGGTATTAAGGTGCCACCGCTGCCTTGGTGAGTGCCGGCAGGCCATCGAACAGGATTTCTATTATCTCCTGCAGGCGGCTGAGGATGATGATACTGACCAGATGCGTGAGGTAAGTCTTGGCGCTGACGATCTTGATGTATGGAACTTCATGCATGGTGAAATAATGCTCAATGAGATATTCAGAGAACAACTTTTGCTTCAGGTCCCAATCAAGGTGCTCTGTACAGAACAGTGCAAGGGCCTCTGTCCGGGGTGCGGAGTAAATCTTAACGAAGAGGAGTGTTGTTGTGAGCCTGTGCATGACAGCAGTCCGTTTGCAGTGCTTGGTGTTCTAAAGATGAAGTAGGGAGGTTCCTGCAAAGTGTGATCCGGGGTGCAGGTTCTTCAAGCCGTATTACCCTAAATTTGACACTGTTGCCGGGTAACCGCGGGCACATTTTTTGTAAAGACATAATCAACATAACATACTACATGACGCCTGAAATGCAGAAGCAATTGGCAAAGGCGGATGGTGCTTTTGATGAGCTTTAAAATCATGATAAAAGGCACCAGCCGCCATATGTGTGTGGTTATGATCAACATAAAAAAATAGAAAAAATAATCAGCCGGATTGGTCCATGTTGTTTGTGGCTTTTCCTGATTGCTGAATTGTTTCGGAGGAAAAAAATGGCAGTACCTAAGAGAAAGATATCCCGCTCCCGCAGGGGGAACAGACGTTCACACGATGCGCTTGCAAAGCCTGCGCTTTCAACCTGTCCTCAGTGCATGGAGAAGAAACCGCCCCATGTGGTGTGCCCTCACTGCGGCACCTATAAGGGCAAGGTGTTTGATCAGAAGGAAGAGTTCTATTCGGGTTAATCCATTATGCCTGTAGCCGTTGATGCAATGGGAGGGGACCGTGGCTCCGGAATAATAGTTGAAGGGGCCATTGCCGCTGCGAGAGAGCGTGGGGTCGAGTCGATTCTGGTCGGTAAGGAAGAACAGCTTCAGGCCGACCTTAAGCGCTTGGGGGGTGAGGGATTGCCGCTTTCCATATATCCCGCATCCGAGGTGGTTGAGATGGGTGAGTCCCCGGCAGAGGCCATGCGCCGCAAGAAGGATTCGTCCATACAGGTGGCCTTCAATCTGGTCAAGGAGGGGAAGGCCCACTCTGTGGTTAGTGCGGGTAACTCTGGGGCTACCCTTGCCACAGCCATGTTTACCCTCGGAAGGATCAAGGGGGTAAGACCAGCCATCTGTACCTTGATGCCCACCCTGAAAGAACCTCTTGTACTGATTGATGTGGGAGCAAACGTAGACTGCAAGCCCCTTCATCTTCTGCAGTTCGGAATAATGGCCTGTGTCTATTACAGGGAGTGCCTGAAGACCCCTAATCCACGGGTAGGCCTCATGAGTATTGGTGAGGAGGACTCCAAGGGCAACCAGCAGGTAAAGAAGGCATATGACCTGTTGTCTGCCAGTGATCTCAACTTTGTGGGAAATGTCGAAGGCAGGGATCTATTCCGTGGCGATGTGGAAGTGATAGTCTGTGACGGTTTTGTGGGTAACATATGCCTTAAACTCAGTGAGGGACTTGGTGAAGCAGTCCTGTCCATGCTGAGGACTGAGATCAGGGGAAGCCTTCTTGCCACCATAGGTTACACCCTGGCCCGTACGGCCTTCAAGAGATTCCAGAAGAGGGTTGACTATGCCGAGTATGGTGGAGCCCCGCTGCTTGGCATAAACGGGGTTGCCCTGATATGTCACGGCATGTCTCCTGCAAAGGCCCTGAAGAATGCCATCATATCTGCACAGGACCTGGTAGATATCAGACTTGCGCAAAAATTGGCAGATTCCCTGTCCAAGAGGCAGGATCTGCTCAGGTTGGTGTAAGAGGCAGCATACTACAGGACACCGGTAATGCAGAGGCAGTTGGTAAAGGCTGATGGCGTTTTTTCATGTGGGTTTGACTGCGAAAAATGTGTCATTTAACACAATCATTGCAGTGATGAGCTTTAAAAGCATGATAAAAAGCGTCAGCGCTCAAGTAGGTGGCCTTTAGCATGGTAAGGGAGTAATGAATGCAAATGGATGCCATGATGGATTTGGATGGCAATAGCAGGCGGTAATGCCTGAGGTTTTTTTGAGTAATGTCGAATAATGCTGTCATAACCGGGACAGGTTCCTGTCTGCCGTCAAAGATGGTGACAAATCAGGACCTGGAGGCACAGATCGATACCACGGATGAGTGGATACGCACACGTACAGGTATCCAGCAGAGATATATAGCCTCTGATGATGAACCAAACTCATATCTTGCGGTAAAGGCGTCTGAAAAGGCCCTTGAGATGGCCAGGGTGAAGCCATCTGAGCTTGATCTCATAATCGTAGGTACGCTCACCCCGGATATGCCCATGCCCTCTGTGGCATGTCTTGTGCAGAAGGAACTTGGTGCCCTGAAGGCAGGGGCCTTTGATCTGTCTGCCACGTGTTCCGGGTTCCTGTACGGACTGTCTGTTGCAGACAAGTTTGTCCGGGACAACCGCAAGATGAAGATTTTGGTCATAGGCAGTGAAGTGCTGTCCCGCCGTGTGAACTGGCAGGACCGGACAACCTGTGTGCTGTTTGGTGACGGGGCAGGTGCAGCAGTGGTGACCGGGACCAGGGAGAGGCGGGGGATTCTTTCCACCCATCTTCATGCAGACGGAAGGCTTTGGGAGTACCTTACCATAAGGGCCCTGGGTACTGCCCATCCCGTTACACCTGAGATACTGGAAAAGGGATGGCAGTACATAGAGATGAGCGGGCGTGACGTGTTCAAGAATGCAGTCCGCGCCCTTGAATCCGTGACTTGGGAGGCCATTAATGCCAACGGATGGAATGCGGAGGATATTGACCTGCTCATCTGTCACCAGGCGAACATGCGCATCCTTGACTATTTGAGGGAGAGGTTGGGCCTTCCCATGGAGAAAGTCTTTATCAATATCCACAAGTATGGTAATACCTCGGCGGCAAGCATTCCTATTGCCCTTGATGAGGCCAACCGCTCCGGCCGGTTACGGCCTGGCATGAAGATACTCATGGTCTCCTTTGGCGGAGGCTTTACCTGGGGCGCTGTGGCAATGGAGTGGTAGGTCCATATCTGCCTGTTCAACAGGGTAAGCGGGCACAGGGCATTACATCTGTTGTGCAGGACTTTTCGCTTGCCTGCGCTATCCTATGTGACGTCTATACGAGGTATGCAGGCAGCAAGGCCCTGAAGCCCCCTGTGATCAGTTATTCAACACGGCTGTTGGGCTTGGCTGCGCCTTTGATCTGATGCAGCATTGTTATTCCGCCTGAAAATGCATTGAGGATGCCTGTATGTGCGGGCTGTAATGAGGGAGTATTGGCGTTACAAAAAGCCGTTGTGTTTAAAGTGTGTTTTCAAGGGTCAACGTGCCGGGAAGGATCGGCAGTGCAGTTAATCTGAAAAATAGTAGCTGAAAGAGAGATATTTGGATGTCAAAGGTCAACTACTTTCTCACGGAAGAGCAGCAGATGATAGTGGATCTGACGCGTCAGATCACTGAAGAGAAGATTATTCCCGTAAGGGCTGAACTGGACAGGAAGGAAGAGTTCCCCTGGGATATTATGAAAGATATGGCCCAGGCTGATCTGTTCGGCCTCTATATACCCGAGGAGTACGGAGGGCTGGGGGGCGGTACCATGGAGAACTGCCTTGCAGTGGAACAGCTTGCCATGGGGTGCATTGCGGTGACAACTACATATGCTGCCAGTGCCCTTGGTGGTTATCCCATTCTGCTCTTTGGCACAGAGGAACAGAAGAAGCACTATCTGCCTGATATTGCAGCAGGCAAGAAGCTGGTGGCATTTGGCCTTACTGAGGCAAATGCAGGCAGTGATGCTGCTGGAATACAGTGCACGGCAGTGGAAGATGGCGATGCATGGGTGCTTAATGGTACCAAACAGTGGATCACGAGCGGTGGTGAGGCAGAGGTCTACACCATTATAGCCATGACTGACCGGCACAAGGGCGCTCGCGGTGCCACGGCCTTCATTGTGGAAAAGGGCGATGAGGGTTTCAGTTTTGGTAAGAAAGAGAAGAAGATGGGGCTCAGGGCATCTTCCACCCGGGAGCTGGTATTTAACAACTGCAGGATCCCCAAGGACAGGATGCTGGGACGCCGGGGGCAGGGTTTTATAATAGCCATGCGTACCCTTGATTTGGCCAGGCCAGGTATCGGTGCCATAGGGGTAGGGCTTGCCCAGGCAGCTCTTGACGAGTCAGTGAAGTATGCCAGACAGCGTGTGCAGTTCGGACAGCCCATTATATCGTTTCAGGCCATTCAGCACATGCTTGCCGACATGGCCACCTCCATTGAGGCCTCCAGGGCATTGGTGTACGCTGTGGCACGCACCATAGATGCGGGAGAGAAGAATTTTTCCAAGCTCTCGGCCATGGCCAAGCTCTTTCCCACAGACGTGGCCATGAAGGTCACCACGGATGCTGTTCAGATACTTGGCGGTTACGGATATATGCAGGACTATCCGGTGGAAAAGATGATGAGGGATGCCAAGATACTTCAGATTTACGAGGGTACCAATCAGATACAGCGGAATGTCATAGGACAGGCCCTTAACAAGGAGTATGCCAAACAGGGTTGAGTCATACCTCCTGAAAAGTTTAGAAATCCATGAAGATTGCAGTCTGTATAAAACAGGTCCCTGACGCAAGTACAGTCAGGTTCGACAAGGAAAAGGGCACTCTTGTTCGTGAAGGCGTGGAGAGTGTCATCAATCCTTTTGATTACAATGCAATAGAGGCAGGGCTTTCTCTTCGTGATCAACTGGGTGGTGAAGTCACTGTGGTGACCATGGGGCCTCCACAGGCCCAGGATGCAGTGAAGGAGGCCGTGTCTCTCGGTGTTGATAAAGGGGTAGTCGTTTCAGATCGTGCCTTTGCCGGTGCCGATACCCTTGCCACCACCTATACCCTTGCCAGGGCAATCGAGAAGCTCGGTGAATTCGATCTGGTCATATGCGGCAAACAGGCCATTGATGGCGATACCGCACAGGTTGGGCCAGGGCTTGCCGTCCGTCTTGGCATACCGTGCGTGACCTGTGTGGATGAACTCCAGGTAATGGATGACGGCAGGAAGCTGCGTCTCAAGCGCCTGTGCGAGCAGGGTTATGACATTGTGGAGGTGGAACTTCCCGCCCTTATAACAGTGCTTGCCTCACTCAATACCCCCCGGGTCCCTTCTCTCAAGGGGAAGATGCGCGCAAAGAAGATGGACGTGCCCATGATGAGTGCAGAGGATATTGGCGCTGAGGTATCAAAGGTAGGACTTGCCGGTTCCCCTACCCAGGTGGCCTCTACCACCATCCCCACCTTTGAGGCAAGGCGTGAGATGCTTCAGGGGGAGCCTGCAGAGCAGGTGGATGCACTTGTTGAAAAGCTCAGAGAAGCCGGGATTCTATAAGGAATTCAGCACATGCTCACAATAGATATTGAAAAATGCATTGGCTGTGGCGAATGTGAATCAGCCTGCACATTCGCTGCCATAGAAGTGAAGGACGATAAGGCGGTGGTTGACCTGGACACCTGTACCATGTGTGGTACATGTGTGGATGCCTGTCCTGAAGAGGCGATAACGCTGGAAAAGGACGAGCCGGAAGCCGCAGGCGTGGATATTGACCAGTGGCGAGGCGTGTGGGTGGCTGCCGAGTACAGGTTTGGCCAGATCGCCCCGGTGACCTTTGAACTCCTTGGTAAGGGCAGACAGATCGCCAATGACCTTGAAGTTGAGCTTACTGCAGTGCTCATGGGTAGTGGTGTGAAGGATCGTGCCCGTGAGCTGATAGAGCGGGGTGCGGACCGAGTGCTTGTAGTGGATCACCCTGAACTTGAAAGCTTCAGGGATGAGGTCTATGCCAATGTGCTGGCAGGGCTTGCCATGCGCGAGAGGCCAGAGGTGATTCTTGCCGGAGCCACCGCAATGGGCAGGTCGTATATTCCGCAGGTGGCCACCATGCTTGAGACAGGGCTTACTGCCGACTGTACCGAGCTTACCGTGCGTAGTGAAGACCGTGCCCTGCTTCAGACAAGGCCTGCCTTTGGTGGAAATCTTCTGGCAACCATCGTGTGTCCTGCACACAGGCCCCAGATGTCAACTGTAAGGCCCCATGTGCTAAAGGCGCTTGAGCCTGATGCCTCGCGTCAGGGCGAGATCGTGGAGGTCACACCGGCTGAGCAGGAACTCAGGGCCAGGGTCAGGGTGATTGAGTCTGTCATGGAGGAGTCTGAGGGACCAGGCCTTGCAGATTCTGAGATCGTGGTTGCGGCCGGCCGCGGTATGGAGAATGAGAAGAATATGGATCTCATCCATGAGCTTGCCTCACTGCTTGACGCCGGAGTTGGTGCATCCCGGGCTGTAACTGATGCCGAATGGCTTCCCCACAGGGCCCAGATAGGCCAGACCGGCGTTACCATTTCCCCCAAATTATATATGGGGTTTGGTATCAGCGGGGCCATTCAGCATGTGGTGGGTATCCAGGGCTCGGATATAATCGTGGCTGTGAACAAAGATCCGGAGGCGCCCATATTCGATCTTGCAACCTATGGAATCGTAGGTGATGTAAAGGAGATACTCCCGCTTCTCATAGAGAGAATCAGGCAGGAGCGAGGGCTGTAAAGGACTTAACGTATATTTCCCGTGGTACTTAGAGATGGAAAACACAAAGGTGCTTGAAGGAAAGAGGGCCCTGGTCACTGGTGGATCAAGGGGTATTGGGGCAGCCATATGTGTTGCCCTTGCCCGTATGGGGGCTGACATATTTATAAATTTTGCAGGCAACAGGGATGCCGCAGAGAAGGTGGCTGATGCTGTCAGGGATGCGGGGACAAGTGCTGTGCTGCTTCAGTTCGATGTCGCTGATTATCAGGCGGCAAAACAGGCCATAAAAGGTGCTATCAAGGAGCATGGTGCGTTTCACATCCTTGTGAACAACGCTGGTATCACCCGTGACGGTCTCCTTGCCAGGATGAAGGAGGCTGACTGGGACCGGGTTGTGGAGGTTAATCTCAAGGGGGCATTCAACTGCACCCAGGCGGTGACAATGGCCATGATGAAGGAACGCTGGGGCAGGATTATCAACGTCAGCTCAGTGGTAGGTACCATGGGCAATCCCGGCCAGGCCAACTATGCTGCCACCAAGGCAGGTATTGAAGGTTTTACAAAGTCGGTTGCCAGGGAGATGGCCTCCCGCGGGATTACAGCCAACGCGGTGGCCCCGGGCTTTATTGAGACGGACATGACTGCGGAGTTGCCGGAAAAGCTTAAGGAACAACTGCTTGCCGAGATACCCTTGGGCCGGATGGGAACGCCTGAAGACGTGGCAGCCGCTGTGGCATTTCTTGCCTCCCCTGCCGCCCAGTACATAACCGGGCATGTCCTGCATGTGAACGGGGGCCTTGTCTGCGATTAGGGAGTAATATGCGGGCCGCAACGCCCTTGCGGTAACCTGTGCTCCACAGGCCGCCCTGGAAATTTTTATTTAATGGAATCGAGAGAGAATTTTTCCGCCTCCATATGAATGGAGTGCGGAATTTAATATACAGGAGGAAAATCAGTTATGAGTATACAGGACAAGATGATCGATATAATTTCCAGCCAGCTCAGTGTGTCAAAGGACAAGGTTGTGCCCCAGGCATCATTCGTTGATGATCTTGGTGCTGATTCCCTTGATCTCGTTGAGTTGGTGATGGCCATGGAAGAGGAATTCGGTGTTGAGATTGCCGATGAAGATGCAGAGAAGATGGCCACTGTGCAGGATGCCATTGATTTCGTAAACAGCCACAAGGGATAGGGTCCGGCTGCACCACGGTTCTGGTTCATGTGATGACTCAAAATAACTGTAATCGCAGGGTAGTGGTTACCGGGATGGGTATCCTGTCACCGGTAGGGATAGGGCTTGAAGAGTCCTGGAAGAATATCGTTGCAGGCAGGTCGGGTATCGGTCCGGTAACAAAGATTGACTGCGAGGGTTATGCTTCCCGCATAGCAGGAGAGGTCACAGGGTTCAATCCGGCTGATTTCATGCCTGAAAAACTGGTCAAGAGGGTTGATCCCTTTGTTCAGATGGGACTTGCAGCATCTGGTATGGCAATTGAGGATGCCCGCTTGGACATGTCAAAGGTGGATGCCACCAGGGTAGGGGTCCATACCGGCTGCGGGCTCGGTGGCCTTGGCTCCATTGAATACTTTCGGGATATCCTTGTGAAACGCGGGGCCCGCAGGGTAAGTCCGTTTTTCATACCAATGGCCATTCCCAACATGGCATCTGGCCAGATATCCATTATGTTTGGGGCCAAGGGACCCAATACTGTGGTCTGTACTGCATGTGCTGCAGGTACTCATGCCACCGGAGATGCATTCAAGCTGATTCAGCGCGGGGCAGCCGATGTGATGATCTGTGGAGGTACAGAATCAGTCATCACCCAGCTTGCACTTGCCGGATTTTCGTCTTTGAAGGCCCTTTCCACCAGAAACGATGAACCTGAAAAGGCGTCCCGGCCCTTTGACAGGGATCGGGACGGCTTTGTCATTGGAGAAGGGGCTGGAATCCTCATCCTGGAAGAGCTTGAACATGCCCTTAGCCGCGGTGCCCGTATTAGGGGCGAGGTGGTGGGCTATGGTCTCACTGGCGACGCCTTTCACATGACAGCACCGCCTGCTGATGGCGAGGGTGGAGTCAGGTGCATGCAGATGGCACTTGAGGATGCAGGGGTGGAGCCAGGGGATATTGATTATATAAATGCCCATGGCACCAGTACTCCACTCAATGATTCATGTGAAACCGCTGCCATCAAGACGGTATTTGGTCAAAAGGCCTATGATATCCCCATAAGCTCCACCAAGTCCATGACAGGGCACCTGCTTGGGGGAGCCGGCGGTGTAGAGGCGGTTTTCTGCATCAAGGCCATAGAAGACGGCATCATTCCGCCAACCATAAACTATGAGACGCCTGATCCTGAGTGTGATCTGGACTATGTGCCCAACAAGGCAAGAAAGAAGGATCTCAATCTGGTCATGTCAAACTCCTTTGGGTTTGGAGGAACCAATGCGGTGTTGATCTTCAAGAAATATACCGGATGACCCAGTGGGGGAGCCACATAAATTGAATGGGTGGCCTGGCAGGCGTTAATGGTGATGGATTGACAGGGGCGGTAAAATGAAGATAGTTCTTGGGGCAGATCATGGCGGATTTGACCTGAAGCAAGAGGTAAAGGCCTTCCTTGAAGAGAGGGGGCATGAGGTTGTTGATGCAGGATGTCATTCGACCGAATCGGTAGATTATCCTGAGTATGCCAGGGCTGTCTGCCATATGGTAATGCAGGGGGAGGCAGACAGGGGTATTCTGGTGTGCGGCACTGGTATTGGCATGTCAATGGTTGCCAACCGTTTCCCAGGGATTAGGGCAGCCCTCTGCCATGAGATATTTACAGCAGCAATGAGCCGGCGTCACAATGATTCCAATGTGCTCTGCATGGGAGGAAGGGTAATAGGTTCAGCCTTGGCACTTGAGATGGTGAAGACGTGGATTGAAACGCCATTTGAAGGTGGCCGTCACAGCAGGCGTATATCCATGTTTGATACTGTACTGCCTGAGGGGTAATTTGGGCCTGAATTGAATGCATCAAATTCT
Source organism: uncultured Desulfobacterales bacterium (assembly GCA_964638145.1). Taxonomy (GTDB): domain Bacteria; phylum Desulfobacterota; class Dissulfuribacteria; order Dissulfuribacterales; family QOAL01; genus S144-17. The sequence continues at coordinate 48,007 of CAZXAK010000029.1, forward strand.
GTAGGATTTTGTTTTGCCTTTAATTACAGTTGATTGTTGCTGTTTCGGGTAGACTTGCCCGTCACCCAATGGGTTTGGTCCAACTGTTTTGCCGACCACATAATTTGGAACCAGGGTGTACTTTCTATAAAGAAAATTAGTGCGGAGATTTTTGAGATGTTTGAGTTATGCCGGACAGACCCCGAGATATTCGGGGCGTTAAGGGCTGAGATAAGAAGACAAACTGACCAGCTTGAGATGATTGCCTCTGAGAATTTTGTGAGTGAGGCGGTTATTCAGGCCGAGGGCAGTGTGTTTATGAACAAGTATGCTGAGGGCTATCCAGACCACCGTTACTATGGCGGCTGTGAGAATATGGATACGGTGGAGCAGCTTGCCATTGACAGGCTTAATCTGCTGTTTGGTTCTGAATACGCCAATGTCCAGCCCCACTCCGGTAGTCAGGCCAACATGGCTGTGTATTTCGGGGCCTTGAACCCAGGAGACACGATCCTGTCCATGAGCCTTGCCCATGGAGGGCATCTCTCGCACGGTGCATCTGTCAGTTTTTCAGGCAAACTATTCAATGTGGTGAGTTACGGGGTGAGCCGTGATACAGAGACCATTGATTTTGAAGAGGTGGGCAGGCTGGCACGCGAGCATAGACCCAGGCTCATAGTCGCAGGGGCCAGCGCCTATCCGCGCACCATCGAGTTTGACATGTTCAGGATGATTGCAGACGAGGTGGGGGCCTATCTCATGGTGGACATGGCCCATATCGCAGGGCTGGTGGCTGCCGGCATACACCCTTCCCCTGTACCGTTTGCAGAGTTTGTGACATCTACCACCCACAAGACACTAAGGGGGCCGCGGGGCGGGTTCATTCTCGCAAAGGAGAAGTTTGGCCGTCTCATTAACAGCCAGATATTCCCTGGTATCCAGGGAGGACCTCTCATGCATGTGATTGCCGCCAAGGCCGTTGCCTTCAAGGAGGCCCTTGGAGACGAATACAAGTCATACACACAGCAGATCGTTGCAAATGCGAAGAAACTTGCAGGCGTGCTCTCAGACCGCGGTTTCAGGCTGGTTTCAGGCGGAACGGATAACCACCTTGTGCTTGTTGATCTCTCCCCTATGGGACTTACGGGTGCTGAGGCAGAGGAACGGCTTGAACTTGCAGGCATAACCGTCAACAAGAATGCAATTCCATTCGACAAGCAGCCGCCACGGGTAACCAGCGGTATCCGCATAGGTACCCCAGCAGTAACCACAAGGGGGCTTGGAGTGGATGAGATGGAAGAGGTGGCAAATTATATTGCTGACATCCTTTCTTCAGACAGCCCTGACAGCATAATAAGGTCTGTACGCAAGAAGGTGGCTGAGATATGCCAACGTTTCCCTCTCTATACAGAACGTATTGCCAGATATGACACAGCCATAGAACAGGGCTGTGAGGGATAGTGGGCAGGGCGGTGCAGGGATGCAGAACCAGGGGGATCAGCACGGCAGGCTATTGAACTCAGGGTCTGATTCCCGGCCGTCATGGAATGAATATTTCATGTCCATTACCAGGCTCGTGGCTGAGCGTTCAACCTGCCTGAGACGCAAGGTAGGCGCAATACTGGTGAGAGAGAAACGCATCCTTGCAACCGGCTATAACGGTGCGCCTGAGGGCCTGGCGCACTGCCTTGACATCGGCTGCCTACGGGAGCGTATGGGCATACCGTCAGGACAGAGGCATGAACTCTGCCGAGCCCTTCATGCCGAGCAGAATGTGCTGATCCAGGCTGCGCGCTACGGCACTGCTGTGGCAGGTTCAGAGCTTTATTGCACCAATCTTCCGTGTATCATCTGCACCAAGATGCTTATCAATGCCGGAGTTCATACCATATATTACAGTGAAGGTTATGCCGACGAGATGTCGAGAGACATGCTCAAGGAGGCAGGGATAAGGGTGGTTCAGCTTGATTGAAACAGGTACCTGAATTGAGCGTATGTGTGGTACCTGTAGAAGATTGACCGTGCCTGTACTACAGTGCACCTTGGTAAAGGCCATCTGCCATACAGATGGCGTGTAGTATTTACGGGCACCGTCCCTAAGCTGCCTCTCTGCCTGTGAATCCTTGCCTGCGCTTCCTTGGAAGATGCGCATGAATTTGCCTTATAGGGCAATTTTCCTTTCCTTTATCACAAAATCCTATTATCTTCACCTGCATGAAATGCCCATTTTGCAATGCTGATCAGAGTAAGGTGGTGGATTCCCGTCCCAGCCGTGACGGCAGGGCCATTCGCCGGCGTCGGGAGTGCCTGTCGTGTGGTGAGCGCTTTACCACGTATGAACGCATAGAAGAGTTCCAGCCTGTGGTGGTCAAAAAGGATGGCAGGCGTGATGCCTTTGACAGGCGCAAGGTGATAGAGGGCATTGTCAAGGCGTGTGAGAAGCGTCCGGTTACAATGGATGATGTAGAGGCCTTTGTGTGCAGCCTTGAGAAGGAGATACAGGAGAAGGGCGAGGTCGAGGTGCCAAGCAGCTTCATCGGCGAACGGGTGATGGCCCAGTTGAGGCAGTGGGATGATGTGGCCTATGTGCGTTTCGCCTCTGTATACAAGCAGTTCAAGGACCTCAACGAGTTCATGGCCCAGCTTCAGGAACTCCTTGGAAACGGTGCGGCCAAGGCGGAAAATACCGGAGATACAGAGACCTGAATTGAGCGAGATAGAGGAGAGTAATGGCATGCCTGAATGAATCGGATCGGGCCTTCATGGCCGAGGCCCTGAAGCTTGCCAGGCAGGGGCTCGGGCTTACAAGGCCCAACCCGGCGGTAGGTGCGGTAGTTGTCAGGGACGGAAAGGTCGTGGGGCGTGGGTGGCATCACAAGGCAGGTACACCGCATGCCGAGGTGCATGCCCTCAATGATGCAGGCGAGGCTGCGAGAGGTGCGAGTCTCTATGTAACCCTTGAGCCTTGCAATCATACGGGCAGGACCCCTCCCTGTACCCATGCAATCCTTGATGCAGGTATAAGCAGGGTGGTCATAGGTGCCCTTGATCCCAACCCCTCTGTCAAGGGTGGTGGCATGGCCTTTTTGGAGAGTCACGGCCTTGAAGTCATGGAGGGGTGCCTGTGCCATGAATGCCGTATGCTGGTAGCGCCCTTTGCAAAGCACAGCCGGACGGGTATCCCGTGGATTCGCGCAAAGGTAGCTTGCAGTATGGATGGAAGGACTGCGACCCGAACCGGGCATTCCCAGTGGATAACCAACAGTGCGGCAAGGTTCAGGGGACATGAGCTGAGACGGATAAGCGATGCCATACTGGTGGGCAGAGGCACAGTGGATGCCGATAATCCCAGTCTTACATGCAGGGATGGTTCCGGAGAGTGTTGTGATCCGGTTCGTATCATCCTGGACAGCAAACTGGCTACTGATCTGGAATCGACCGTGTACGTGCAGTCTTCGCCGGTCGATACGGTGGTTGCTGCTGTCAAGGGGCTTGCTCCTGACTACAGGGTTAACGAGTTTCAAGACAGAGGCATAAGGGTGCTCCTGCTACCGGACAGCGGACATGGGACAGTTGATCTCCAGGCGCTGGTGAGCCAGCTCGGTGATATGGGCATCCAGTCACTGCTTGTGGAGGGGGGCGCTGCTGTGCATGGATCTTTCAGGGACGCAGGGCTGGTCGATGAGGTGTTCTTTTTCTATGCACCTATCATCCTTGGAGGCGAGGGGGCCCGGCCTGCTGTTGGTGGCCTTGGTGCAGGTCGTCTTGAGGAAGCCCTGGGGTTATGTCGTTTCTTCTTTGAAGAGCTTGATGGCAACTGGCTCATCAGTGGCAATGTCACTGACTTGGATGAGATATGGATTTGAGCTTTTTCCCAGGATATGTGATCAGTAAGGCTGATATAGGACGTAGGGGATGTTTACAGGTATAGTGCAGGGGCTTGGGACAGTTAAGTCTGTCAGGAATATGGCGCAGGGGTGCGTAATTGGCGTTGAGCCTGACTTTGAGCTTGACGGTTATGAGCTTGGGGAGAGTATAGCCGTAAATGGTGTATGCCTTACTGCCACTACCATAGACCATACCTCCTTTACTGCCGACGTATCTCCTGAGACACTTTCCCGCACCACCCTTGGCGGGCTTCAGCCTGGCAGCAGAGTGAATCTCGAACGGGCCCTCCGTCTTTCTGACAGGCTTGGAGGTCATATTGTGAGTGGTCACATAGATTGTGTGGGACAGGTGGTTGAACGCCGGGAGCTGAGAGATTTCACCCTGTTCAGTTTCACGATAGACAGTCGCTATGACCGTTACCTTATAGAGAAGGGCTCGGTAGCCATTGACGGTATAAGCCTGACAGTGAACTCGTGCGGGCACGGACGCTTTTCTGTTGCCATAATACCGCATACGTGCAGTATAACCACCCTAAGTTTCAGAAAGGTGGGCCATCGGGTAAATATTGAGCTTGACATCATAGGCAAGTATGTTGAAAAACTGTTGCAGGGCAGCGGGAGAGATAATGCCGGTACGGACAGGCCCGTACTTGATTCAGCCCTTTTGGCCAGGCACGGGTTTCTCTGAGCAGTATGGTGATCAAGGGCTATGGGGCAAGAAATCATAAGGGAACCCGCAGCTCTTTTAAGTACCTGTACAAATATTGAGATCAGCCGTGAATGAGAATGCATCCACGGGATATTATAGAAAGTTATATATTTTAAGGAGTAATATCAGATATGCCTGTTGCGACCATAGAAGAAGCAATTGAAGATATGAAGGCAGGGAAGATGGTCATCCTTGTGGATGATGAGGACCGTGAGAATGAGGGTGACCTCACCATGGCTGCCCAGGCGGTGACCCCAGAGGCCATTAATTTCATGGCCAAGTACGGCAGGGGGCTTATATGCCTGACTCTCACCGGTGATATGGTTGACAGGCTTGGCCTTCCAATGATGGCATCCAAGAACACATCCCGTTTTGGCACTGCCTTCACTGTATCAATTGAGGCGAGACGAGGGGTCACCACAGGTATCTCTGCCCATGACAGGGCCACCACTATTCAGACCGTGATGCGGGATGACTGTACTGCAGATGATATAGCAACCCCTGGCCATGTGTTTCCGCTGAGGGCAAGGGACGGTGGCGTGCTGGTAAGGGCAGGGCAGACCGAGGGGTCAGTGGATCTTGCAAGGCTGGCAGGCATGAAGCCTGCCGGCGTGATCTGTGAGATCATGAAAGATGATGGCACAATGGCCAGGATGCCCGATCTCGAGGTATTTGCCGAGGAGCATGGACTGAAGATTGTAACCATTGCCGATCTCATTGAGTACAGGCTCCGCACCGAGAGCTTTGTGAAGAGGGAGGTGGAGACCAGGCTGCCGTCACGTTTTGGTGGAGAGTGGAAGCTCATTGCCTATACATCCATAATGGACAGGCAGGAGCACATAGCCCTTGTCAAGGGGAGTGAGGCGATCAGACCGGATGAGAATGTGCTTGTAAGGGTGCATTCCGAGTGTTTTACAGGGGACGTGCTGGGTTCCCTGCGTTGCGACTGTGAGTCCCAGCTCCACAGGGCCATGATACAGATCGGTAATGAGGGCCGTGGTGTCCTGCTGTACATGCGCCAGGAGGGCCGGGGCATAGGTCTTATAAACAAGTTAAAGGCGTACAGGCTACAGGATCATGGCAGGGATACGGTTGAGGCCAACAAGGAGCTTGGGTTCAAGGCAGACCTGCGTGACTACGGGGTGGGCGCCCAGATTTTGAGGGACCTGGGGGTTAGGAACATGCGTCTTATGACCAACAACCCCAAAAAGATCGTTGGTCTTGAGGGATATGGCCTGAAGGTCGTTGAGCGGGTCCCCATAGAGATACCGCCGCAGGAGGAGAATGCGCGTTATCTGAAGTGCAAGATGGAGAAGATGGGACACCTGCTCCACATTGACTGATCTTGTGGCATGGTCCATGGCAGGTTAGCCCAGCGCTCAGTTAATGCCTTACTATTGTTTACCAATCAAGAAATAATCAGGAGCATGATTTCAGATGCATAAGACACTTGAAGGACATCTCAGGGCCGAGGGGCTCAGGATCGGCGTGGTTGTGGCCAGGTTTAACGAATTTATTTCAACCAAACTCCTCGGCGGTACCCTTGATGCATTTATCCGGCATGGAGGCAAGGAGGAGGATATCGAGGTGGCATGGGTTCCAGGGGCCTTTGAGATCCCCCTTGTTGCCAAACGCATGGCCACATCCAAACGGTACGATGCCGTGATCTGTCTTGGGTGTATAATCCGGGGGGCAACTCCACACTTCGATTATGTGGCAGCCGAATCATCCAAGGGCATTGCTCAGGTGGCCATGCAGGCTGAATGTCCGGTTGCGTTTGGGGTGCTTACCACAGATACCATCGAACAGGCTGTGGAACGTGCTGGCACCAAGGCAGGAAACAAGGGGTGGGATGCAGCCCTTGCGGCAATAGAGATGGTGAATCTGCTGAAGCAGTTTTGATCCAGGTTCTACAATACGCTTAAACCTAAGTTACAGACAAGATAAAATCCATATGTTTTGAAATATTCAATTTGCCGTGAAAATAGAGGCCGTGGCCGGAGATTTTCATGGCTGGGGGGTGTTACCAACGGTGTAGCGGGGTAACATGAAAGTTTAGGTGAAAGTCTATACGCCTGTGCCGTCTTTTTTGACAGGCACTGCTGGTAACTTATGGAAGAACTGAATGGGTGCACGCTCGAGAGCCAGAGAAATAGCCTTGCAGATACTGTTTCAGTATGAATGGAACAGGGACTACCACATCGAACAGGTGTTGCAGGAGTATGTCAACGGTCTGCTCGCTGGCAAGCCTGCTGACAATGATTACACGTTGAACTTTGCAAGGAGGTGCATCAACGGGGTGCTGCAGAACAGGGCCGAGATCGACACCATCCTGGCCCGCCATGCCAGGAAGTGGCGTATTGACCGTATGGCAAAGGTGGACAGAAACATCCTGAGGCTCGGGATATATGAAATCGTATATGCGCCTGATATACCTGGGCGGGTGGCAGTCAACGAGGCCGTTGAGCTTGCCAAACGTTATGGCACAGATGAATCCGGGGCATTTGTAAATGGAATACTTGACAGTGTCCTGAAGGAAGTGCCGGATTCCTGCAAGCAGGAAGCCCGTAATTAGGATGTGTCATATGGCCATACTACACGACACCTATAGGTGCGGATGGTATTTTTTATCATGCTTTTAAAGTTTGTCAGTTGCAGGCAATTGTCAGTGATCTGTTTGCTCACCACTAAATCATGAGAAAAAGCACCATCCACCGTGACAGTTGTTTCTGTATTTCAGGTGTCCAGTAACATGCTTTCAGACACAAGGATCATATCAGGTTGGTAGTTGCTGTTAAGAGATGAAATATAACTTTGAAGAGATAGAGAAAAAGTGGCAGGAGAAGTGGGACAAGGAGCAGTCGTTTGCAGTGGCAGATGAGGCCCCTTCTCCAAGGTACTATGCGCTGGAGATGTTTCCGTACCCGTCTGGACGTATCCACATGGGACACGTGCGCAACTACAGTATTGGTGATGTGATTGCCAGGTACAAGAGGATGACAGGCTACAGTGTGCTTCATCCCATGGGGTGGGATGCCTTTGGGCTTCCTGCAGAAAATGCTGCCATAAAGCATGGTATCCATCCTGCGGCCTGGACAAAGGACAATATTGATTATATGCGTGACCAGCTCAAGAGGCTGGGGCTATCGTATGACTGGGACAGGGAGCTTGCCACCTGTGATCCCGAGTACTATCGGTGGGAGCAGCTCTTTTTTATCAAGATGCTTGAGAAGGGGCTTGCGTACAGGAAGAGGACCAAGGTCAACTGGTGCGATAGCTGTCACACCGTACTGGCAAACGAACAGGTGGAAGAGGGGTGTTGCTGGCGTTGTGACAGTGAGGTGGTGGAACGTGAAATTGACGGATGGTTCTTCAGGATCACTGAATATGCAGAGGAACTGCTGGAAGGGTGCGACAGGCTCAAGGGGTGGCCGGAAAAGGTCCTGGTCATGCAGCGCAACTGGATCGGAAAGAGTACAGGCGCTGAGATAGAGTTTGGGGTCAAGGGCAGGGACGATCTCAGCATCACGGTGTTTACCACAAGACCGGACACCCTCATGGGCGCAACATTCATGAGTATCTCTCCTGAACACCCCCTTGCCCCTGAGCTTGCTGCAGGTACAGATCAGGAGGAGGCGGTAGGCGCATTCATAGAGAAATTCAGGCGTGAAAAGGCCAGAAAGGACTATGGCGATACAGAGAAGGAGGGTGTGTTCTCAGGGGCCTATGCCCTGCATCCAGTCACCGGAGAGGCCATACCCATCTATCTCGCAAACTTTGTGTTAATGGAGTATGGCACAGGGGCGGTGATGGCCGTACCTGCGCATGATCAGCGTGATTTTGAGTTTGCCCTCCGTTACGGTCTGCCGGTAAAACTGGTCATCATGCCTGAAGAGCCTGATTTTGACCCACAGGATGTGCCTGGCAGTATGAAAGGCGCCTGGGAAGGGGTGGGCACTCTTGTAAACTCCGGACAGTTTGACGGGTTGTTCAGCGAGAAGGCAAAGCAGGAGATCACAGCCTTCCTTGAGGCAGAGGGCAGGGGCAGGCCCAGGGTGACCTACAGGCTCAGGGACTGGGGTATTTCGAGACAGCGGTTCTGGGGTGCGCCAATACCTGTGGTCCACTGTGACAAGTGCGGCGTGGTCCCTGTGAGGGAAGAGGACCTGCCTGTTGTACTGCCGCTTGATGCAGTGCCTGACAGTCAGGGGCGTTCTCCTCTCCCAAAGCTTGAGAGTTTCTGTGTTACCACCTGCCCGTCGTGCGGAGGGCCTGCGCATAGGGAGACAGACACCATGGATACCTTCGTTGAGTCTTCCTGGTACTTTGCGCGTTATACCTGTCCGCATGACCAGCTTCCCCTGAACAGGGACAAGGTGGACCGTTGGCTGCCTGTTGACCAGTACATCGGGGGGATTGAACACGCCATCCTCCACCTGCTGTATGCGCGTTTTTTCACCAAGGTCCTTAGAGACATGGGGTGGCTCAGTGCTGACGAGCCCTTCAGGAACCTGCTTACCCAAGGCATGGTTCTGAAAGACGGCTCCAAGATGTCAAAATCCAAGGGAAACGTGGTTGATCCCAGCGACATGATAGCCCAGTATGGGGCAGATACTGTCCGTTTGTTCATACTGTTTGCAGCCCCGCCTGAGCGTGATCTTGAGTGGAGTGATCAGGGCGTTGAAGGGGCGCACAGGTTTTTGCAGAGGGTGTGGAGGCTGGTTACAGAGAATCGGGAACATCTGGTCAGTGCAGCACCTGTGGATCCTGCCTGGCAGGATGATACCGGTTTCCCGGAAGGGTTGAAGAGACTCAGGAGAAAGACCCATACCACCATAAGCCGTGTCACTGATGATATTGAGAAACGTTTCCACTTCAACACGGCCATAAGTGCCATTATGGAGCTTGTAAACGATGTTACCAGCTTGCTAAAGTCGGTTGCCGAGCCTGATCCAATGTCATGGTCAGTGGTGCGTGAGGCCCTTGAAAAGACAGTGGTGATGCTGAACCCCTTTGTGCCGCATATCACTGAGGAGTTGTGGCGCATGCTGGGGCATGACAGTGATCTGTGGGCAGTGTCCTGGCCAGAGGCGGATGCCCGGGCAATGAAATCAGATACAGTGAAGGTGGTGGTTCAGGTAAACGGCAAGGTGAGAGCAAATATCATGGTGGAGACAGGGGCTGACCAGCCTGCTGTGGAGTCAGTGGCTATGGAAGAGCCAAATGTCAAGCGTCATCTTGAGGGAAAGCAGGTTCGTAAGGTCATCTATGTGCCAGGGCGTCTGTTGAATATTGTGGCAGGGTGATGGTGAAACAGTACTGCCATATGTGGATGTCTTACAGCAGGGCAGGGTGTTTTCCTCTGCATCTCCTGCGTGTGATCTGCTCTATCATGATCCTGATGTTACTGCTGTCATCGTGCGGTTATCACCGGCTTGAGACATCCGCTGATCTGCCTGACTGGGTAAAGACAATCTATATTGAGCCCTGGGAGAACAACAGTACAGAGACCGAGATGAGTGTCTGGATAACAGATGCCCTGAGAGAGGAGTTTTTGCGTGACAGTGGCCTTGAGCTTGTCTCCCGTGATCAGGCAGACGTAATCCTTGCCGGAAAGGTCGAGTCGGTTTCTGTGTCAGGTGTGGCCTACGTGAGCTATGACAGGGCTGTTGAGGAGAGGGTATCAGCAGATATGTCAGTCAGGTTGTATGACCGAAAGACAGGAAAGGAGATATGGAAGCTCTCTGATATTCACAGGGAAGAGAATTTTTATGTTTCCAATGAGCTTATGATAACAGAGAGTCTCAAGAACGAGGCCTTGCAGAAACTCAGCCGGAATGTGGCTGAGATCATCCACCACAGGGTTACCAATGTATATTGATCAGTGAGCCGGTTCCAACTGCCGTGTGGTGCCGGCCCCTGCTGTTCAATCCGTTTTGATACGGCTATAAATTTTTAGCCCTGTTGCTGTGCCTTCAGGCCGTTCACAAGCCTTGCAAGCCTTGCAACCTTGCGTGAGGCGGTTTTTCTGTGCAGGGTGGATGTCCTGCCTATCTTGTCAATATATTTCTGTGCAGACAGGAATGCACTCTGAGCATTTTCATAGGATTTTTCTGCCACAGCGCTTTCAACCTTTTTTATTAGATTTTTGATTCTGGTCTTGCGCATCTTGTTGCGAAGTCTCCGTTTTTCGTTCTGTCTGATCCTTTTAAGCGCTGATTTGTGGTTAGCCAATTCTGTCCTCCTGAATCAAATTTTTATTGTATCCTGCTGTTTGGCAGGTAAAGATTGTTAGATTTCGATACATATACAGCATTGTAACAGCGGCCTCTTATACTATGTTCTCTGACAAGTGTCAACGGGCTTGGGAGAGGGGTTCGATCCGTTAAGAGAAAAAAATACAGGCTCTCCTCTGCCGGCTCTAAACACCCTCGCTGCATTTCCCTGGTTGATGGCAATTTCTAACAGACCAAAACTGCCTTCGAGGCATAGGGGCTGGCCTGGTTCCACATCGGAGTAGGTCTTTCTGAAAGGAATTTCCTCTGGACATGACCTGATGCGTGCGGCAAGCGGCCTTTGCAGGCCCACCCTGTGGGCATGTACGTTGGTTATCAGGTTGCCAAAGGAGTCGATGTATATGACCTCTCCCCTGATGGTGTTGGTGTCCATGACAGGTTCCGGCCAGTGGAGCATTACCGGTTCGGGGCAGACTGTACCAAATTCTTCTGGCCTCACTCCAATGCTAAGGTGTGCTGCTACAGGTGCAAATATGTCACGGGCATGGAAGGTGCTGCTGATTTTTTCCAGGAAGAACCTCTGGTTTTCTATATAGAAGCAGCGTCTCTCTGCCCTTTCGGTATCTTTCAATAGGGGGGTGGCAAGGCCATTGTCAGGTACTACCAGCATGCAGGAGTCGAGTTCCACCACCATTCCTTTCCTGTCAGAGCCCACGCCGGGATCCACCACGGCGAGGAAGATGGTTCTTGCCGGGAAGTAGTTTACCGCATCTGCCAGTATCAGTGCCCCTGCGAGAATATCCTGTGGAGGGATACCGTGAGTGATATCTATTACCCTGGCATCAGGATTGATGCGTGCAATCACGCCCTTTACAGTGCCTGTATAGGAGTCTTTCAGTCCAAAATCAGAGAGAAAGGCAATGAGTGGGGGACGACGGGGCATGTGACTGTAACGTATGCTGTTGTCAATAGAGAACGGGGAGAATCCTGTTTGGCCCATGATACGAAATACAGGACAGGAACCTTGTGTGATCTGTTATAGAACAGAGGAAGAAAAAGGTGAAATGGTCGGGACGAGAGGATTTGAACCTCCGACCCCCTGAACCCCATTCAGGTGCGCTGCCAGACTGCGCTACGTCCCGACTCACCAAACTTGAAACGAAGCAACGGATAACATTTTTAAGCAAATGAGTCAAGAATTTTCGTGAACCTTGATCCCATCCTTGTTAACAGATATGCAGTTTTTCAATTATGGATTAAGGGCCTGTGTTGCCTTGACCTCCATTTGGCATGCCTCTATAGTGCAACTAAATTCTTGTATCTCACGCAAACTTGGGAATCGCTCAATTCAGATAAAAGCTATTGTTAGGAATTATTTATAATGACAACGCAAATTAAATGCCTTGTGCCGATATTGCTGCCACTGTTCATGACTGCTGTCTGCCTCGTGGCGTGCAGCTCCTGCAGTTCCATGAAGGGAGTAAAGGACACTGTGCTTCAGCCAAAGGAGAGTGAGGTGCAGGAGCAGGCCGAGCTTGCAAAGATGACACCTGAGGAACGAAAGAGGCAGGAAGAGATAGATGCCATGAACGAGGAGGTACAGGCGGCTCCTTTCATGATCACCTCGGAGTACTTCAGGAAGACTGCAGGCCAGGGGAAGTCCATCCATCTGTTCGGCAGTGCAGAGCAGTCCAAGAAGGAGAAGGAGCTTGAGGAGAGGCTGGCAAGGCTTGAGAAGCGGCTTCAGGGTATCCCTGAGCGTGCAAAGGACAGCCACGGTATGCCTGTGTTGAGGCGTAAGGTGGTGCTGCTCTCCCTGCTCGGGGACCTGGGCCTCGATGTGCTCTCCCTGCTTCCGGCAGCCCTCAGGCGTACTGATGGCATAGTTCCTGTTGACGCATCCCAGCTTGCCCTGTATCTCAAGGAGCACGGGCAGAGTGTGGCAGAACTTGCGTCTGCTGCCACACGGCGGGAGGTGGCTGAGGCAGTTGGCATACAGGCCTACATCCTTATCTACTTTCCACAGTCCAGACAGACCGGCCAGGGCGGCAAGAAATCTGTTCTTCGTCTTGATGTGATACATGCCACAGAGAGTGTGCTGATCGGTTCCTATCTCACCACAGTGGATCAGTTTGACAAGGTGGCCAAGAAGATATCCAGTGATGTGGTCAGGGCAACCGAATGGTCGTGCAGGATAATCAAGATAGAGAACAATCTGGCCTATCTCAATGCCGGGAGGCTCACAGGGCTTCAGCCTGGTGACAAGCTGAGGGCATACAGGCGTGGGAAAGAGATAATAGACCCTATAACCAAGAGGTCCCTTGGTTTCGGGCCAGGCAGGGCAACAGGCGATCTTGAGGTAAAGGATTTTTTCGGGACAGATGCCTGTACCGCCACCATACTTTCAGATCAGGGCTTGGCGCAGGGAGATATTGTAAAGATGCTTGAGCTGGCGCCATGATTTCAGGGCCGCTTGCTCTATCAGTTGTAGTTGATTCATGCGTAAACATAACTTTTTGCACAGTACCAGACCATAGAAAGGATATCCTATTCAAATGCATCCCCTTTTAAGTGATGATCCTGGCAGGAAAATGTTGCTGCTTGGAAACGAGGCCATTGTTCGCGGGGCCGTTGAGGCTGGTATGGCAGTTGCCGCCTCTTATCCAGGTACCCCGTCTTCAGAGATTGGAAACAACCTGTTCCAGATCACCCAGGACAGGGAGTCAGGTATTTATTTTGAGTTTTCCACCAACGAGAAGGTGGCCATGGAGGTAACGGCATCTGCATCAGCAGCCGGGCTGCGCACACTTACCTGCATGAAGCATGTGGGTATGAACGTGGCCTCAGATGTGCTCATGACCTTGGCATATATAGGTCTGAGAGGCGGTATGGTCATAGTGTGCGCTGACGATCCGTCCATGCACTCCAGCCAGAACGAACAGGATAACCGTTATTATGCAAAGCTTTCCGGCCTGCCTTTGCTGGAGCCCACATCTCCTGAGGAGGCAAGGGATATGACCAAGGCCGCCTTTGACCTTTCTGAAGAGCTTGGGCTGCCTGTAATACTCAGGACCACCACGAGGACAGCCCATGTGCGCGGGCCTGTACCCCTTGGGCCAATAGCGTCAGAGCGCAGGCGCAATGGCCGTTTCGAAAAGACTCCCATGCGCTGGGTCCCTGTGCCTGCCGTGGCACGCATGAGGCACAAGGCCCTTCTGGAACAGCAGGAGAAGGCCACTGCCCTGGCAGACAAATCCCCGTTTAACAGGATTTCAGGCCGTGGTGACATTGGTATCGTGGCCTCTGGTGTGGCAGCCTGTTATGTGCAGGATGCCATGGCAGAGCTGGGCTGTGCTGACAGTGTCAGGTTCCTGAGGCTTGGGTTCTCATATCCGGTGCCAGAGGGCCTGTTCACCTCTTTTCTCCAGGGCCTCAGAAAGGTCCTGGTGGTTGAGGAGCTGGAGCCATTCCAGGAAGAGGCCCTGAGGGTGGTTGCGCACAGGAATTCCATGGATGTGGAGATTCTCGGAAAGGCAAGCGGCCATTTTTCACGTCTCTACGAGTTTGATCCGGCCCATGTGAGAAATACCATTGCCAGCGTGCTGGGCATGGATGTCAAGGCCCCTGACATGCCTGACTTGAGCGGTATCCCACAGCTTCCAATGAGGCCCCCTACACTCTGCAAGGGCTGTCCGCACCGTGAGACATACAATGAGGTAAAGGAGGCACTGACTGCCATTGGAGTGGTGGACGAAACCGTGTATCCTACTGATATTGGCTGTTATACCCTTGGAATGCTGCCTCCCATAGGCATGGCTGACTACCTGCTCTGTATGGGTTCCAGCGTGGGTGCCTCATCAGGCTTTTCCATAGCCACAGACCAGAAGATCGTCTCTTTCATAGGTGATTCCACCTTTTTCCATTCGGGTATATCGTCGCTTTGCAGTGCTGTGCACAACCAGCATGACTTCTGTCTTGTGATCCTTGACAACAGTACCACTGCCATGACTGGCCACCAGCCCAATCCCGGCATATCTCTAAGACCTCCGGGATACGAAAAGCCCAGGATAGCCATAGAAGATGTGGTAAAGGGGTGTGGTGTGACGCAGCTGTACAAGATCAATCCATACAAGAAAGCGGAGTCTGTGGATACCCTCAGGCAGGCGCTTTCCCAGTCAGGGGTTACTGTGGTCATTGCAGAGGCCCCTTGCGTCCTTTACTACAAACGGGTTGGAGGTAATAGATCATGAAGAGGCAGCGGATACTGTTTACTGGTGTAGGGGGGCAGGGTACCCTGCTTGCGTCAAGGCTTCTTGGTGAGGCAGCCATGGCAGAGGACATGGATGTATGTGTCAGTGAGGTGCACGGCATGGCACAGCGTGGTGGTGTGGTGGAGTCCACTGTTATGCTCGGTGGTATCACTGGCCCCATAATCTCGGACGGCGAGGCAGACGTGCTGGTGAGCTTCGAGCCTTTGGAGACCATCAGGGCGTTGCCCAAATGTTCCACCGGGTCGGTGATTATTACAAACACTGTCCCTATTGAGCCTTTTACAGTGAAGCTCGGTCAGGCCGACTATCCTGACGTAGAGCAGTGGATAGATTTCATGCGCGAGAACTATCCGGTGGTAAAGGCCCTGGATGCAGATTCCCTTGCTCGAGAGGCAGGGACCGCCAAGGCGGTCAATGTGGTTCTTATAGGTACCCTGGCTGCCTTACAGGTCCTGCCAGTATCGGCAGACAGGATTAGGGACACCATAGAACGTACTGTAAAGAAGAAGTTTGTGGAGGCCAACCTCAGGGCCTTTGAGCTGGGTTTCAATGCCGCATCCAATGCATAGGAGCCTTAATCAATGAAAACATTCAGAAAAAACAAGATTTATGCCATTGCAACTGCCCTGCTTATCCTTGTAATGGGCATGTCCCTGGTATCATGCACAGAGAGACAGCGCAAGAACCTGAAGCATATGAAGTCGGACATTATCGGTCTCAAGAGAAAGGTCACCCTCTATGACTGTAATGGCAATGTGATCAGGCAGTGGGAGGGCAGGTTCAAGATTGAGGTAGTTGGAAGTTATGTCTCGTTTATTGATGACCAGGGCAAGGATATCAAGGTGAGTGGTACCGTGGTGGTTGAGGAGCTCTGATCTGTCCCGCCGTTTGCATCTCTGCTACACGACACCTGAAAAGCAGAGGCAATTGGCAATTGCCGTATAGGTGTCATGTAGCAGGGATATCTCTAATACTGTTATTCGTCCTGCTTAAGGGTACACCTGATACGGAAGAGTGGTATCGGTGTGCCGGAGTGTAGGTATACGCCTATAAATTATGTCTGATAGCTTAGTCTGTCCAGATTTTCGCCATGTAATAGCCGCTGTTGAGGCCGTGCTCTTTGCCACAGGCAGACCTGTGCCCGTGCGTAATCTCTATGCCATCCTGGATGAGTTTGAACCTGCCCAGGTAAGAGAGGCCATCAGTGCGCTGAAAAGACGGTACGCAGGGCCGGCATCTGGTATAGAGCTCGTTGAGGTGGCAGGCGGCCTTGTCTTCAGGACGCGGCCTGAGCAGAAGAGGTACGTGCTGAAGGCGAGGCAGAAGAGTCCTGCGAGGCTCAGCCGCGCTGCCATGGAGACACTGGCCCTGGTTGCCTACAAGCAGCCTGTTACCAGGGCTGAGATAGAGGCCATACGTGGAGTCGATTCCAGTGGCACACTCCGGTTCCTCATGGAGCGGAGGCTTATACGGATACAGGGACGGAAATCCGTTCCTGGCAGGCCACTTCTCTACGGTACCACCCGGTACTTCCTTGAGCTGTTCCAGCTCAAGGATTTGAAATCCCTGCCAGACAGCAGCGAGCTTCAGGAGCTTGAGCTGTTATCAAAAGGTCAGTTGAACCTCTTTGAAAAAATGGGATCAGGGGATCAGCTTCAGGAGGTTCCGGCAGATTTGCCAGAAAGAAACCAACAGGGTTCAGGGGATATCAGTATGCAGGGTGCCGTGTCCACTGACAAATCAGAACCGGCGCTCGTGGAAGATCAGTCTTCCGGGCAGTCTCCTGTCATGGTGCAGTGAAAACGTCATGTCTTTGGATTTATCAACATCAGTAGGGCCTCTTAAACTAAAGAATCCGGTGCTCCTTGCCTCCGGTACCTGTGGCTATGGTGCCGAACTCAGGGATATGCTTGATCTCAGCACCATTGGCGGGGTAGTGGTAAAGGGCATCTCACTTGAGCCAATGCGCGGGAATCCCCCTCCGAGAATTGCAGAGACCCCATGCGGCCTGCTCAATGCCATCGGGCTTGAGAATGTAGGTGTTGAGCGTTTTGTCAGGGAAAAACTTCCCTGGCTCCGTACTGTGGACACTGCGGTCATTGTGAACATCCTTGGCAATACAGTATCTGACTATGCAGAGATTGCCGCAAGGCTAAGTGATGTGGCTGGCATACATGCCATAGAGGTGAACATCTCGTGTCCCAACGTGAGGCATGGGGGCGTAGCGTTTGGCACTGACCCAAGGGCCGCGGCAGAGGTTACCAAAGCGGTAAGGCGCGCAACCCCTCTTCCGGTAATAGTCAAACTGTCGCCCAATGTTACGGATATAACCGGGATTGCCAGGTCCGTGGAGTCGGCAGGCGCTGACGCTGTCTCCCTTATAAACACTATTCTCGGTATGAAGATTGATATCTATACCAGGAGGCCATGCCTTGCAAACACCTTTGGCGGGCTTTCTGGCCCGGCCATAATGCCTGTAGCCCTGCGCATGGTGTGGCAGGTGGTTCGGGCAGTTGATATCCCTGTGATTGGTATAGGGGGGATAACCACTTGGCAGGATGCCGTGGAGTTTCTCATGGCAGGTGCGTGTGCCATAGAGGTGGGGACAGCGACCCTTGTGCAACCCTCTTCTTCCTGCAGGATCGTGTCAGGAATAAGGCAGTTCATGGAGGAACAGCAGATTAGGGATATAAAATCGTTAAGAATAGAATCATGAAACAGTCAGTACCAGTAACACGTAAGTTTGACTTGACCCTGAATCCACCTGTACAGGGGGACAACCGTTCCCATGAGGCCAGAGTGAGGGCATTCCTGGAAAATGAGCTGGGAGAGCCGCCGGCACTTCCGCTCTCCCTGTGCCGCAGGCTTGGCGGTATACTTGGTGCCTCTGATTTCAAAGTGAGCGCTGTGGTATCTAAGGGGCCCTGTGCCTATGAGGCAGTAGATGTGTATGATGCCGGCCATGACAGCCCGGTGCTTGGGGTGGCCATTGATCTTGGCAGTACCACTGTAGTTTTCTACCTTGTGGATATGGTTACAGGCAAGGTCCTGCACACCATGTCCAAACCCAATCCTCAGAGGAGACACGGAGAGGACATACTTGACAGGATACTGTTCGCAGGCAGGGGGAACGGGCTTCAGGAACTTCAGACAGAGATCGTGGGCCTGTTTAACTCAGGCATAGCAGAGATTGCCCGCTCTCAGGGCGCCTCTCCTGAATACATATATTACCTGACAGTGGCAGGGAATACCACCATGTGTCATTTCCTCTTTGCCCTTGATCCGTCCAACATCTGCAAGGAGCCCTACCTGCCTGCTGTGAACCGTTTTGACCTATGCAGGGCTTCAGACATAGGCATAAAGTGCCATGAATCTGCATGGCTTTACTGTTTTCCCAATATAGGCAGTTATTTTGGAGGTGACCTTCTCGCCGGGATCCTCGCCTCTGGCATGTACAGGAGCCCTGAGATATCCATGCTGGTAGATGTTGGCACCAATGCCGAGGTGGTGCTTGGCAACCAGGACTGGATGGTGGCCTGTGCAGGGGCTGCCGGCCCTGCGCTCGAGGGTGGGATACTGACCTGCGGCATGAGGGCCCAGCCCGGGGCCATAGAGCGGGTGGAGATATCTCCGGCAGATCTCTCTGTGAGTTACAAGGTCATAGGTGGCAAGGCCCCAAAGGGCCTGTGCGGTTCTGCAATCATTGATCTGCTCTCTGCCATGTTCATGGCAGGTATGGTGGATCCCACAGGCAAACTGGTTCAGGACAGGGTGCCTGGAAAGATCAGGGAGATAAACGGTGAGATGGCATATGTGCTGGTTGAGCCGGAGGATACAGCCACAGGTGAGCCTGTCTACATCACACAGAGTGATATCAAGAATCTTATTCGTTCCAAGGGTGCCATGTACACCATCCTCAATGTGGTTACACAGAGTGTTGGGGTCACGTTCTCGGATATAGATAACTTCTATGTGGCAGGGGCCTTTGGAAACTACATTGATCCGGTTAAGGCCATCTCAATAGGCATGCTGCCGGATATACCAGTGGACAAGTTCAAACCCCTTGGCAATTCGGCAGGCAAGGGGGCCGTGCAGGCGCTGCTCGACGAAAATGCCAGG
The DNA here is from genome assembly GCA_964638145.1 of uncultured Desulfobacterales bacterium. Lineage (GTDB taxonomy): Bacteria > Desulfobacterota > Dissulfuribacteria > Dissulfuribacterales > QOAL01 > S144-17. Next base: position 67,208 of record CAZXAK010000029.1, read on the forward strand.
GAGGAGGTGGATCGTATCATGGAGAAGCTCACATACCTTGAAATGAACGTAAGGGGGGAATTCATGAGTCAGCTTACGGCAGCGCTCTTTCTGCCACATACTGACCGCAGCCTCTTTCCAAGTGTAAAGGTCATGCCTCTGCCACAGGACACCTGAGATATATAACTGGCAGAGGTCTTTGGGGCTTTTTCTCATGGTTTTTATAGTGGGTAAATATATCGTTAGCAACTTATTGCAACTGATGGACTTTAAAAGCGTGAGAAAGAGCAGCATAGACCATATGGCTGTCTTTTAGTATGGATCATGTAATAAGGAGCAGTCCATGGAGATAGTTGGGTTCGGTGCGCTTAATCTGGACCATTTTTATGGGGTAAATGACCTTTCCGTGTTACGACGCGCCGGTTTTGACCTGAACCCGGGCGGTGAGATCAGCGGAACACCTGAGGAGGCTCAACGCCTTGAGGAGATACTTGCGTCAGAGGGGAGGCTGCTTGCAAGGAGTGGCGGCGGTTCTGCTGCCAACACCATCTGCACACTCGCCGCCCTGGGACATGATACGGCATTTATCGGTACTGTTGGAGACGATGAGGCAGGTAACTTCATACTCAGCACCATGAATGGTGTGGACTGTTCCATGGTGAGGTCAGAGGGACGGAGCAGCCAGTGTATCGTTTTGATTGAGGACAAGACCAGGGACAGGGCCATGTTCGTGGTGCCTGGAGATGGACCTGCTGATATTCCTCGTGAACTCGATATTTCTGAGGCACGTATGCTTCACATGAGTTCTCTGGCCCTTGAGCAAGGACCTGCCATTCAGGAGAGGCTGATCTCTCTGCTTGGCATGGATCAGATACTCTCTTTTGATCCCGGTGAGCTGTATGCCGCAAGGGGCATGGAAGGGCTTTATCCCCTGTTTGCCCGTACAGATCTGCTGTTCATAACATTTCAGGAACTCA
>CAZXAK010000030.1:0-70181 GCA_964638145.1 uncultured Desulfobacterales bacterium
CCAACACGCACTATTTGGATCAGAAGAAGATCACCAAAAACAGAATAGATAACCCTGTAATCTCCACATCTAACTCTGAAGGTATTCTGGGCTCCTATGATCTTTCGACTTCCAGGTGGATGGGGATTCACAGATAGGCTCCCACCCAGCTTTAAGCGTGGGGATAGCTGACCTATCTAACCTTTCAAGCTCCTTTCTGGCTGAATACTTCCATTCAATCCTAAACAAGGCCATCTTGTTTCAACTCCTGGAGCAGATCTTCGTGGGATATTACAGGCTCATCTCTTCGTGCTGCCACAGCAGCCAGATCCTCAAGGTCTTCCATTAACTCTTCAAATTCGGAAATGGAAATGATTACTGCCTTTTTCTTCCCGGATTCATCAGTAATAAATTCTGGTTTAAACTCTGGAATATCAAGTATTATCAGACTCCTTCGGCTACCAACATAGCACTTGGGCATAAAGCACCTGACAAGGAACTTCCAATAAAATCCCATTGGCCAATTGAATGAGCATATCCTATCATGATTATTCAATTTTTAGGATCAATCAAGTTATGGAAGATTCATGATATATTACCACAGTTTCAGGGTCAAACCTTCGAGACAAACAGCAAGAAAATAGCCCAAACGGGGCAGGACACAAGAACTTGAAAGAGGCAGAGAGGTACGGGTTGCAAGGCTCTTCCATATAGAAAAAATCACTCAACAGGAAGGAAAGACTCATAGACTGGAACAAAAAATCTTTTTCCCTGTGTGAGACTTGTGTGGGACTTTTCAGGGGAAAATGGCTAACACGTATAAAACAGGCAAAAGTAAAAAACGATTTTTCCGTCAAATCAGAAAGTTACCATAAAATAAGGAGGTGTGCCGGACAGTCCTGGTACAGTTTTTTGCGAGACGTTGCGAGCAAATGTTGTGTAATCCAGCCCACCCCTTTCTGATTTTTACAAGGTACCAGCAGACTCTACTGCCCAAAATGGGCCATGATGCCCTGCAGGTCCTGCCCGTCCATATCGCCATCGCCATCAATATCCCCGTCACACTCATCTGTACAGCTACCTGTCCCAAACCCCTTGGCAAACAGTGACAGGTCATCCATGTTCACATGGTCATCTCCTGTGAGATCACCAACCGTACTGCCTGCCACATCTATAATCACAGGTCCCATAATATTGTTATGCTCATCAACCTCAGCCACCACGTCAGTCATATCTACCTGCACATACATACGCTTTTGCTCCGGACTGCTGAAACCGTCATAAACGAGACGCACCACATAGCTGCCCCCTGCAGGGACCGCCTCCGCAACCACTGCATGGACAGTACCTTCTGACGGACCAGGAGCAGTGTCGAGATCAGCGTACCAGTCAACCCGGAATCCTGCAGCCGCATTGTCTGCCCCCCTGTTTTCCACTGTAATGTCTATAGAGAGGGCCTGGCCAACCTGTGGTTCCAACGGTTCCACGGCCATATGCGTCACCACCAGATCCGGGCCATAGGGAGAAAGACCAAATATCCCGCACTGATCCTCGGTAAAATCATAACTCTCAGGGGTAAGATCACTCAGATGATACCAGCCATCAAAACTGCCATTCCAGCCCCAGTTCACATGAAACAGACCGTCATCATCATAACCATCCACTACGAACGCATGCGAACCGGATCCAGAACCGGTATAGATTACAGGGCGTCGTTGATCCAGCTCGGTCTCCAGCATGTTGGTCCATTCAAGAGGAAAATCCTCCTTGCACCTGTACGCGGCTGACCGGGAGTATTGAAAAAAATTCTTGAATGCATACATGGCTGAGGAGTTCCACTCCACGTAATAGTCACAGGAATCATCTTTGTTCGGGTCACACACTATGGGAAAGCGGGAACCACGGACAAGGGCACCAGATCCCCAGGGACTGTAATCCATGTCAACAGCCACCCCAACATCACTCATAAGAAGCTGCACCTGCCTTTCCCCTGCGGTATGATTGCCTGGCTCACGATGCTCCACCCTGTCCGGCATGCTCTGCCAGTCATATGTCCTGGAAGAAAAATCCGCTTCCCGCAGGCCATACCCCTCACACACAACCCCGTCCTGGTCCTCACAGGGCCACCAGGGGTCATACGAATGCTCTCCCACCCCCTCTCTGGGCCAGCTCCAGTACCTCATCACCTGGGCCATGGCTGTGGCAACGCAGCCTGTAGGGGCCACACGATACTCATCCGCCGCATTCCTCTCTTTCGGGCAGTAATAATCATACGATGGCAACCACTCACCATCGAACCGGTCCTTTCCTCCCTGGCTCCAGGTTGTATGAAGAAGGGGGCCCTGGACAGGAGTGGCATCAAGGGGCTCAAGATTATCAAGGGCCTCCCATGCAGCCTCGGTTTCAGCAAGGGCATGCCTGTTATGTTCGACAGCATCACTTATCTCATCCTCAACCGCCTGAAGCCAGTAGTCAAGGGCAGGTGGATGGCCCTCTTTCTCATAATGTCCCTTTAGGGAGTAGGCGATGACGGGATATGCAACATCATCAGCAGAAATGATCACCCATCCCTCAGGGACCAGGTTCAGTACATAGAAGATATTTCGGGATTGCCTTTTTCTGACAAGCTCTCCTGCAATCCCTTTGGCGCGCCTGCTGAGGCCCTTGGCCTTCAAGGCGGTATCAGGCACAAAGAGCCTGTTCACGGCTATCTGCCTGGCCCTGTCAATAGAGACAGGTGCCGCATATGCAAAGCATGCTGTTAACATTATGATAATAGAAGATAAAAATGAACGAAAAAGATTGGTTGGCTTCATCATATCGTCTGCGTTCCCTTTCTCATTAGAATGAATTACCTTCACCACTACAGGACTCCTGCACTCCGGGTACACATGGCCATTACATGCAATAAAAGGACCTACCCACAATCAGCATCAGACAACCGGCCACAGGCCTTAAATCCATACATGAACGTGTATGTTCATTCAAAACTGTAACCATGCGTATGTTTTGCCCCACACCTGTGTTCCAATCCCCTTTCCGGGCATGGGGCCGCCATATGTATACCGCGGTCAAGGATAGCGCATTTCCCCATGATTTTGACCGAAAGCAAATGTATATTACCTGAATTGAGCGATTCCCAAGTTTGTATGAGATGCAAGGCGGAGGATACGCAGACGTACTGTTGTACTTCAACTATCCGACAACACAGCAGATCATGCGAAATTGGGAATCCCGCAGCGGTTTCAAATTATGTAGAAAGCAAAACAGTTACAGCAAACCCGTTGGGTGACGGGTAATTTTACAAAAAACAGCATTAATTTTCTGTAATTAAAGATAAAACAAGATTCCGCTTGTTTGAAACGCTCAATTCAGGTATTACCAAATGTGGCCCTTCTACTGCCACTTGAGACTGCGGCCCTGATCCTTTACATAGAGGCGCTTAGGGTCTCGCCCCTCTCCATAGAGAGTACCGTTTCTCGCCTTCACGCCTGCATTCATCATTGTAACAGGGACCCTCATGCCCGGAAAGACTCTGACACTATAAGGGAGAACAGGGATCATCCTCATAGTGGCAGGAAGCTGCAGCCTGCACATGGGCAGACTCATTGGAACAGGGCTCATGGTTACAGGCGTTTTCGTCATTGCCCTTACGCACTGACCACGGAGGACGCACATGTTACAGGACCATACAGATGACCTGCACTGGACAATCCGGCAGGTAATGATAATATTGACTTTAACAGCCGTTACATCCGGCTGATTCAAATTAAAGGCAACCAACCACGACAAGGAGATTATGGGAGAACGGGTAGGCTTCATATCCACAAGATTTGCGGGCACAGACGGTGTATCCCTGGAATCGGCCAAATGGGCAGAAGTATTGTGGCAGGACAAGCATGTCAGTTACTGGTATGCGGGCCAACTGGACAGGGACGCAGGGGTATCCATGTGCATACCTGAGGCGTACTTCAATCACCCGGAAAACCAGTACATAAACAGCAGGGTATGGGGGCACACCACCAGGGCACCTCATGTGACAAGGCGTATTCACAGCCTGGCCGAGTATCTCAAGGACACCATCTACGACTTTGTCAAACATTTTGACATCTCTTTGCTCATAATACAGAATGCCCTGACCATACCCATGCATATTCCCCTCGGGCTGGCACTGACGGAATTTCTTGCAGAAACCCCTATGCCTGCCATTGCCCACCACCACGACTTCTACTGGGAAAGGAGCAGGTTCCAGGTAAACAACGTGCCTGACTTCCTGGATATGGCATTTCCTCCAAGAGACCTCACCCTTCAGCACGTTGTGATAAACCAGGCGGCAAGGGAGGAACTGGCCCTGCGGAAGGGGCTCTCCTCCATGCTGATTCCCAACATACTGGATTTTGACCATCCACCCGGACCACCGGATGAGTTTTCCTCTGATATCCGGGAGGCAATAGGACTCAAGCCGGAAGACAAACTGATCCTGCAACCCACCAGGGTGGTACCAAGAAAGGGCATAGAGCACAGCCTCACCCTGATCAAGAGGCTAAATGACCCCCGATGCAAACTCATCATCTCTCATGGGGCCGGGGATGAGGGAGAGGATTACCCCAAACAGATAAGGGAACTCGCAAGATATGAAGGAGTGGATGTCCACTTCTTCGGGCACAGTATTGGAGACCGCAGGCGCATAGACAGCAAGGGCAGAAAGATCTATGTGCTGCAAGACCTCTACCTGCACGCTGACCTGGTCCTGTACCCGAGTATTTACGAGGGGTTTGGCAATGCCTTTCTCGAAGCCCTCTACTACAAGGTGCCGATAATCGTCAACAGATACCCGGTCTGGGTGAGGGACATCGAACCCCGCGGATTCAAGGTCCCTGTGATGAACGGTTTTGTGAACCAGCAGATCGTGGAAGAGGCAAAACGCCTGCTTGACGATGAAGACTACAGGAGAGAGATGACGGAGCGGAACTATGAACTGGCCCGTCGTTACTACAGCTATTCAATACTTCGTTACGGCCTTCAGACACTCATAAACAACATCAAGAACAGGATGTAGCTGTTGGCCGGCCCCATACAGGATACCTTAGATACAGAGGCAATTGACAAAGGCAGATGGTGCTTTTCCCATGGTTTTGACCGTGGGCAAACATATCATTGACAACTCATCGCAACTGATGGGCCTTAAAAACATAAAAAAAACACCGTCTGCCATGTAAGAGTCCTGTAACATGGGATAGCCCCTGAAAATCCTCTGCCTTGCCATCTTCTTGAACCAGGGACTGGTACAGAACCCAGTTCGCAAAACAACATTCCAGGGAGGCTGTTATGTGGAGTCTGCACAAGGACTTTCAACTGAAGATAAAGCCCAAGTTTAAAAAACTCTACGGACAGGAACGGGTGCCAAGGCTTCTTGAGCGTCTCTCCCTTCTCATGAGCCGTTACAACTTCCTATTTGAGCAGTGCCGTTCCGAAACCCCGTTCTGGGATGAAACCAGCAACATCCTTATCACCTACGGGGACATGATAAGCCATGACGACGAACTGCCGCTCGTAACCCTGCACAGTTTCCTGAAGGAGCATCTTGGAGACGTGATCACCGGCGTACACATCCTCCCCTTCTTTCCGTACAGCTCTGATGACGGTTTCTCTGTAATCGACTACAGGGAGGTAAACCCTGATCTTGGCACCTGGGAAGATATCGAACGTATAGCACAGGACTTCAAGCTCATGGTGGATCTGGTACTGAACCACGTATCAAGCAGGAGCCAGTGGTTTGAAAACTACCTTGCAGGCATAGCGCCTGAACGCGGTTATTTCATTGAGATAGAACCTGATACCGACCTGAGTGCTGTGGTAAGGCCCCGCACCACCCCGCTCCTGACACCTGCATATACTGTGTACGGTGAAAGGTGGGTATGGACCACATTCAGCGAGGACCAGATAGACCTGAACTATGCAAATCCAGACCTGCTGTTTGAAATGCTTGACATCCTGCTGGGATACATAGCAAAGGGGGCCAGGATAATCAGGCTGGATGCAATCGCATATCTGTGGAAGAAACCCGGCACATCATGCATAAACCTGCCTGAGACACACGAGATCGTCAAACTTTTCAGGGCCATAATCGACAGGGTGGCGCCATGCGTGCGCCTGCTCACAGAGACCAACCTGCCTCATAAAGAGAATATAAGCTATTTCGGAAACGGTGATGAGACCCATATGGTCTATCAGTTTTCCCTGCCTCCCCTCTTGCTGCACACCATGCAGACAGGCTCGGCTGCCCACCTATCAGCCTGGGCCTCATCCCTTGACGACCCTCCGGAAGGCTGCGGCTTCCTCAACTTCACCGCATCCCACGACGGTATTGGCGTACGGCCCATAGAGGGGATACTGAGTGATGAAGAGATCGGACAACTGGTTGAAAACGTAAAAAAATGCGGTGGGCTGGTATCTTCGAGAACCCTGTCCGACGGAAGCGAAAGGCCGTATGAGCTTAACATCACATGGTTCGACGCCATGCGGGACCCTGATGACCCTGACAATCTCACGGCACAGATCAGGCGTTTCATGTGCTCCCAGGCCATCATGCTGGAACTAAAGGGGATTCCCGCCATATATTTCCACAGTATTACAGCCACAGGCAACTTCCATGAAGGTGTAAAACAGACAGGCATGAATCGCACCATCAACCGCAGAAAATGGCGCAGGCACGAGATAGAAGAACGCCTCAACGACAGGGAGTCTGCCGCATCCTACGTTTTCAGGGCCTACAGGAAGCTGCTCAATATCCGTTCTAATCAGAAGGCCTTTCATCCGGACGCGGCACAGGAGGTCATGGAGCTGCCTGAAGCCCTTTTTGGCGTAAGGCGTATTGCAGACAGTGGCGAAAGGGTTGCGGCTGTCAGCAATGTCACAGGCAGGCCCCAGAACATTGCCCTGAGTTCCATAGACCCGGAGCTTGCAGCATCAGGCAGGGTCCTCGACCTCATCAGCGGGGATGATATCAACGGGGAACTGGCCCTTGAACCGTGGCAGACATGCTGGCTTGTACCAAGGGGGTAAATTTATGGAAAAGATAACCAGACAGACCTTTGTCCAGATCACGGACCACAGACCATGGGGAAACTTTACAGTCCTTGCAGATGAACCAGACCACAAGGTAAAACGGATCACTGTAAATCCAGGCGCAAGGCTATCTCTCCAGAGGCACGAAAGAAGGCAGGAGCACTGGCTGGTGGTGAGCGGCACTGCCACTGTGACCCTCAATGAGGACATCCTGGAGCTTGGGCCTGGTCAGGCAGTGGACATCCCGAGACATGCCATCCACCGGGTGGAGAACAAAGGTAATGAACCGCTGGTCTTCATAGAAATTCAGCTTGGTGATTACTTTGGAGAAGATGATATCGAGAGGTTGGAGGATGACTACGGCCGCATAGAAAAGGACAATTCATGAATCCGATAGACAATTTCGAACATATACGCGACAGGGTACGGCAACTTCCACTTGAGCTTGAACGGTTCAGAGAGCTGCTCCTTGCCAATGTCATAATGTTTGGCGAGATACCTGCACCTACCTTCCATGAACAGGAACGTATCAACCTGATGGAACAGAGGTTCACTGAATGTGGCCTCCAGAACTGCTCAATAGACGAAAAGGGAAACGGTGCTGCCATTATCCCCGGCTCTGAGGGGGGGTCAACCATCATGGTGGCGGCCCACGCGGACACACCCTTTCCTGCAAGTGTTGACCACACACTGACCCTGGAGCCTGACAGGATAGTGGGGCCTGGTATCGCAGACAACAGCCTTGGCATTGCAGTGCTCGCCACCCTGCCCACTCTGCTGGAAGGGGTGGGAATAAGCTTCAAGTCAGACATACTGCTCCTTAGCTCTGTAAAGAGCCTCAACGAAGGCAACCAGGAGGGACTCCGCTTCTTCCTGTCAAACACCAAACGGCCCATTGCGGCAGCCCTGGCAGTGGAAGGTGTACAGCTCGGCAGGCTGAACTACCGTTCCAGGGCGTCTCTTGGAGGAGAGATATTCTGTGTGGCTGACAAGGCATACGAAGAGGTAAGCGCCCTGGACGTACTGAGCCAGATCATCTACAGGCTGAGAAAGATTCAACTGCCGGAACAGTCGGCCACAAGGCTGATACTGGGGTATATAGAGGGGGGAGTCACCTACAAGACGCCTGCCAGAAAGGCAAGACTCAAGTTTCAGTTGAGCAGTGACTCGGACCAGACCATAGTTGACATTACCGAGAAGATAGACAGTCTGATAGCCGAACTGTCAAAGGAGTACAAGGCAAACATTGATTTCAATATCATTGCCCGCACGCGATATGGAGGCATGGACCCCAAACACTTCTTCGTGCTCCAGGCACGGCGGGTCCTTACCACCCTTGGCATTCACCCTGGCGACAACCCCTATTCTTCAGTAGTATCAGGCTTTGTGGAAAACGAAATCCCGGCCATGTGTATCGGTATAACCACAGGAGAAAACCTCAACTATCCTGACGAACGCATTGACATATCACCAATAATGAAAGGCGTGGCCCAGCTCATTGGCCTGCTTATGGCAATAGACGGAGGATGCTGTGCAGAACATTAGCAACTGGCTACAGTCAAACACATTTCACCACAGCCAGTTCTGGGATCTCCTGCGGCTGATCGAGGAGAAGGAGAAGAAAGGGCTCACCGTATCCCTGTGTATCCCGACACTCAATGAAGAGAAGACCATCGGCAAGGAGGTGGTGCTCTTCAAGTCAGAACTGGTGGACCGTTATCCACTCTTAGACGAGATTGCGGTAATAGATTCGGGCTCCACGGACAGGACAATCGAGGTCGCTGCCTCTTTTGGTGCATCTGTCTATCTCTCCGCAGACATACTTCCTGAGACAGGCTTCAAACGTGGCAAGGGAGAGAACCTCTGGAAGGCCATCTACCAGCTCCAGGGGGATATTATCGTGTATGTGGACGCGGACATAAAGAACATCCATCCGCGTTTTGTCTATGGGCTGGTTGCCCCTATTATCTACAGGCCTGAGATAAAATACGTCAAGGCATTCTATGACCGGCCACTTGCCCTATCCAGCGAGATCCGCCCCTCAGGCGGCGGGCGCGTAACCGAGATTCTGGTGCGTCCTCTATTCTCACTCTTCTTCCCGGAGCTTACAGCCATAATCCAGCCCCTGTCAGGTGAGTACGCAGTGAAACGTGAGATACTCGAACGCATACCGTTTCCTGTTGGATACGGCGTGGAGACCTCCCATCTAATCGACGTATATGACGGATGGGGGATAGAGGCATTTGCTCAGACCGACCTTGACAAGCGGGTCCACAGGCACCAGTCAACAAGGGACCTGGGGAAAATGGCGTTTGGCATACTGCGCACCTTTCTGAAGCGCCTCAAGACAAAGGGCATTGTCAAGGACATGCCAGAACTTACCCCCTATCTGCGCCAGTTCCAGGCGAGGGAGAACAACTACGAACAGATAATACATGAAATCGTGGAAGAGGAACGTCCTCCCATGATCGAGCTTCCCGAGTACAGGGCGAAGCGGGGGATAGAGTAAAGGGCCCATGCGTGTTGCCATATGCCACTACCATTTGCAAAGAGGCGGGGTCACCAGGATAATCCACCACACCATCCGGGCACTTATGGACAGGGGGATAAGGGTGGTTGCCATTGCCGGAGAGGCCCCTCCTGCCGCATGGGCAATGCCCCATGCCACTGTACCTGCCCTGCACTATGACAACATAACAGGAAAGACCAGCACAGATACGCTTTACACCACTCTTCTTGACGCAGCGCAAAACGCGCTTGGGGCAGAACCTGATATATGGCACTTTCACAACCACAGCCTGGGCAAGAATCTGGCCCTTCCAGGCGTGATAAACAGGCTGGCACATGAAGGCCACAGGCTGCTACTGCACATACACGACTTTCCTGAAGATGGCCGTCCCCTCAACTACAGCAGACAGATGAAAGAGCTTGCAGACGGAGATCCATCCAGGCTTTCGGCACTCCTGTATCCTGCAGCGCCACACGTGCACTACGCACTTCTGAACAGGCGGGACCTGGGTTTTATGGCAGATGCCGGGGCCGGTCACCACACCCTTCACCTGCTTGCCAACCCTGTGGAGATGGAACCATCAGAAGACAGCGGCCTGCCAGTTGTCCATGACACTGCCACCAATGAAGCCAGGAACCGGCTGTGGCTCTACCCCACAAGGGCCATCCGCCGCAAGAACGTGGGGGAGTTCCTCCTGTGGGCCGCACTTTCATCAGCAGAAGGCAAGGGCGGGAAAGACTCTTTTGCCCTTACCATGGCGCCGCAGAACCCTGCGGAACAGCCTTTTTACCAGGGCTGGAAGGCCCTTGCTTCAGAGCTTTCACTGCCGGTGGAGTTCGAATATGCCCAAAAGACCAATCTTGCCTTTTCAGAGATGCTGCAGAGGGCGCACGCGGTGATGACCACCAGTGTTGCCGAAGGATTCGGCATGGCCTTTCTGGAACCGTGGCTCATGAGCAGGCCTGTATGCGGAAGGGACCTCCATGAAATCACAGAGGAATTCAGGGAGGCCGGCATAAAACTGCCCTGGATGTACAACAGCCTCAAGGTCCCTGTAAAACTGATTGGCCAGGACGACCTGCGTAACAGGATACAGACAGTACAAAGGGCGTACATGAAGGCATACTCTTTCACACCGGCAGAAAGCCCCCTTCCAAACCTTGCTGAGGCATGGATACAGGACGGCATGATTGACTTTGGCAGGATAGATGAGGAGTTCCAGGCCAGGGTCATCCGCCATGTGACAAGAAACCAAAACTCACTGACTGACATCTGTCCTGACAGCCTGCCAGTGATTGACAGCAGGGCACAGACCACCATAGAGACCAACAGGAGGCTCGTAAGGGAGCATTTCAGCATTGAAAATTATGCCAGGCTGGTCCTAAGCATATATACCAGTCTGCAAGAGACAGAGACAGGACGGCCTGAGGCCCTTGATGGCAAAAAACTGCTTGAAAACTTCCTGTCCCCAGACAGGCTTTCAATGCTGAGGATGGCCCTGTAGAAAAACCCATGAATGACCCTGTGGAACTGATAAAAAAACTTTGTAAACCCCTTGAACCACAGCCAACCGGCCTTTCCCCCAACCTGCCGGACGGCCCTGCACCAGAGGCCGTTGTCTTTGACATATACGGAACACTCTTTATCTCTGCCGCAGGTGATATAGGAAAGGACTCTGCAGCCCACAGCGCAGATGCGTTCAGGCTGGCCCTTGAAGACGCAGGCATAACCCCGGGCCCGCAGGGCAGCAGCATAGACATGGCACCGGACATATTCAGACAGGAGATTGTGAATTGCCACAAAAGGATAGAAAAACAGGGGGTGGACTATCCTGAAGTTGATATCTGCAGCATATGGAAACGTGTACTTGAAGAACTCCACATAAGCACGGACAGGTCCCCTGTACCAAAGGCCAAGATCATGCTGCTGGCAGTATCATACGAGTGCAGGACCAATCCCGTGTGGCCAATGCCAGGAGCGGCATCAATACTCACCACCCTTCATGAAAAAGGGATCAGGACCGGCATCATATCAAACGCCCAGTTCTATACTCCCCTGATGTTCAGGGCACTCATGGGAAAAGAGATAGAAGACCTGGGGTTTGACCAGGACCTCTGCGCATATTCCTGGAAGCTCGGTGTGGCAAAACCGTCCATAAAGATGTTTGAGCCGGTTCACCACATACTGACAAAAAGATACGGCCTGAAACCCCGCTCAATACTGTATGTGGGAAACGACATGCTGAAGGACATGGTGCCTGCCCGCACCATGGGTTGGAAGACCTGTCTGTTTGCAGGAGACAGGCGGTCACTTAGGCTTAGAGACAATGACCCTGCGGTAAAAGGTACAAGACCGTGGTGTACTGTCACTGAACTCTGCCAGATAGCAAAACTCATCCCGTGAGGCAGCCGCCCCCTACATAGCACCTACCGCTGGTCCTGCATACGCATCTCATGCTCCATATAAAACTTTCGCCTAAGAAGCCCTGACGGGTCATCGGGTATCTGGCGGAGCCACTGCTCAAGGGCCTGCTCCTTTTCGCTTTTCATCTTCTGCGCCTCTGTAGGCACCCGGGCCTCGACACCCGGCCTATATCCTGCCGGATTTTGTGTCTTATTCCGGGCCTTCGGTCCTGCCTCCTGTCCTGTCTTCGGCCGTGCCCCTGCATGGGATTTTGCGTTTTTCTCTCTGTCTGCCCTTTTTGGAACTGCTGAACCGGATCTTTGCGACTCTTTCTCAGGACGTTCCATGTTGTTGCTGGCATGACCAGGTTTTCCTGCACCCTTCTTATGGCCTCCGGTGCTCATCCCGGAACTGTCCTTGCCAGCATGCCCGCCTTTCTTCCCCTTGGCCCCTTTGGACTGGCCACCTCTTTTCTGTTTCTCTTTACCGTCCTTGCCCGAACCATTTCCATGCTGGCCATGGCTGTTCCTGGCCTTCTTGCCCCCATCCTTACCGCTCTTATTCTGCTGATTCTTACTGTGCCTCTGCTCAAGAAGTCTCTTTATCAGATCACGATTGAACCTGGCATCCTTATCATCAGGATTGATCTTCAGGGCCTGCTCATAAGCCTTCAGCGCCTCCTGAAGCCGTCCGGAACGTGCAAGGCTGTTTCCGCGGTTGTACAGGGAACGCTCATCATGCTGCCTTTCCAGGAGCTTTGCCGCCTCCTTGAACTTTCCCTGTTTGTAAAGTGCAGCGGCCTTACGCTCAGGGTCCCTGAAAAGCCGGGCTGCCTCACCATACCTGCCCTGTTTGTAAAGCTCCCATGCCTGCTGATCAGGCCGCAACCAAAGGTCCTTCCATGTAAAGGCAAACGAGGGATGAGGCAGGCCCAGCAACACTGCCAGGAATATCACAAGCAGCCAGCCCCTTCGAAACGCACACAGTGCCAGGGGTAGCAGGAGCAGCACCAGCCACGGGCCTTCCTCCTTCCACTTATCCACCCTGCGGCTCTTCTCACGGGCAGACTGTGCAAGCTCCCGCACCCTGTCCTGCTGAAGTATGCGCAGAATATCAGAATCATCAGGGGTCAACCGGGTATACACCCCGCCGCCTGCCCGTGCGATCTCCTTCAGGTTGCCCCTGTCAAGCCTCGATATGACTGGCCTTCCATCGGCATTCATGACGAATCCGCCTCCTGGAGCAGGAACAGGGGCGCCCTGCCTGGTACCCACACCAATTACAGAGACACGCACTCCCTCTTTACGCAGACGGTTTATCTCATCCAGGGTAGAGGCCATGTCAGACACACCGTCTGTGATCAGGATGATTTCTCCGTCACGCACACCCGCCTGCCTGAGCAGGGAAGCGGCCCTTGACAGGGCGTCCTCTGCCCTGTTGCCGCTTACAGGCATGATTCCCACAGATAGCGCCGGCAACATGGCTTCAATCGTTGCAACATCGTCTGTAAGGGGCACCACCACATAGGCCTCGGAGCTGAAAACCACAAGCCCGGTAAGGCCCTCGCGGCTCCTCTGGAGTATATCCCTGATCTTGAACTTTGCCCGCTTGAGCCTTGAAGGTTTCACATCAGCTGCGGCCATGGACGGGGAGAGGTCAAGGCAGATCACCCTGCCGGTCTTGAGATGAAAGACAGGCTGGGGCTGTCTGCTCCAGACCGGACCTGCAAGGGCAATAACCGTTATGATCCAGAACAGTGCAGGGCCAGCAAGCCACCACCTCCTGCCCTTTACCCCAGATGCCTCGAGAAGCAGGTGGGGAAGAAGGCCTGGGTCGCAGATATCCTCAAGACCGCGCACACGGTTATTGGCACGGAACATACAGAGCAGCATCAGCACGCAGGGCGCAAGGGCCCAGAACCACAATGGCCTCAAAAAATGGAAGTCAGGGGGTAGAAACGTCATGGGCCTGCCCTCCGGAAACGCCTTGTCCAGAACATGCCACGTCGCAGAACAGAGGATAGTGACAGCACCATACTCAGGAAGAATGCCACGCCAAGGGGCCAGTAGAACAGGGAGGTCACTGGCCGGACCACCCTGGTACCGGCCTTCACAGGTTCAAGCCTGTCAAGCTCCCTGTATATGGCCTCAAGGTCCTTCCTGTCAGTTGCCCTGAAGTACTTTCCGCCTGTAACCCGGGCAATATACCTGAGCGTATCCTCATCTAAGTCAGCAGACGGATTGATGGTCCTGGTGCCAAAAAAATCCCTTATCCTGATCTGCCTTGCCCCTACCCCGATGGTGTATATCTTGATACCGGCCTGGGCAGCAAGATCGGCTGCCTGACGCGGGCTCACCGAACCTGCGGTATTGGCCCCGTCTGTGATGAGTATCAGCACTGCCTCCCTGTCATGGGTCTTTCTCAGCCGCTTCACAGCAAGGCCAATGGCATCTCCAATGGCTGTCTGCTTGCCGGCAATACCGATCTGGGCCTCTTCCAGCAGCCTGGACACTGTCTTTCTGTCAAATGTTAGAGGGGCCTGGAGATAGGCATGGGTACCAAAGAGGATCAGCCCCAACCTGTCTCCAGTACGTCTTCGGAGAAACTCTTCAGCCACCTGTTTTACCACATCAAGCCTGCTGCCCCTTGTACCATCAAGATCAAGGTCAGGGGTCCGCATACTGCCTGACACGTCAACCGCGAGCATGAGGCTTCTGCCTGTCTCAGGAAGCTCAACCGGCTCACCAAGCCACTGGGGCCTTGCCGCAGCGCACAGAAGCAGAAACCATATAAGTGACAGCAGCACTGTCTGCCAGCGTCTTCTCTGTCTGCGGTGGCCACCAATGCCTGCATGTTCTGCGATATCAAACACAAACGGGGCATAAACAGCCACAGGCCCTGCAGACCTGGCAACTGGCACAAAACGCCACACGAGATAGGGAAGAGGCAGCAACAGAAATATCCATGGCCAGGCGACATGTATCATGACCGTCCCCCAGAATCTTTCATGTTACCCCGATCTGGCTGGGAAACACCCTTAGAACATGAAGGGCCAGCATTATGAGTTGTATATTTCCGGTAAAACATGGAAGAGGGGCTGACCCGCCTTATCCATTTGCAGGCAAGCCCTGCAAGGGCCTTGCGGTCAACCCTGCATTCCGGTCCATAGACATCACCGGCAAGCACCTTGCCAGGGCCTGAGACAAACCCCCTGCACCTCGCTATGGAATCCAGAAACTCCAGCCACGCCTTTCCTGTAAGGGCTGCCACATCCTGGCGTGGAAAACAGTACAGGGCATATCGTTTTAGCACTTCTGATACCTGCGCGGCAAACTCCCTGTCAGACAGAGTTGCGTTGTCTTCGATCTGTCTGAGCTCCCTCAGGGCTGCCCGTTTCATCCTGCCCCTGAGATACCAGAAGACAGACCATATCACCAGGATGCATACCAGCACGGCAAGAAGCCACCAGCCCGGGGCTGGAGGCCACCACGACACAGGAGGCGGGGAATGTATTGGCTTCAGCGCTGAAAGCGGATCATGTATCGTGCCACCAGGATTCATGCAGCCCTCCTGACCGGACCGAATCCCGCCTTTACAAGCCTTGCGGCCTCAACGTCTGTTGGAAACTCCAGCCATCTCACAGACAATCCGCGGGTCATCTTCCTTAGCCTCCTGCTGTGGGCCTCAAACTCCCGCGACCAGACCTGTCTGATCTCACGGGATGCCGTATCAACTGTGATCTTTCTCTGAGGGGTCCCAAACCGGTAAATACCTGGAGGTGGCGCAGCCTTTTCAAGCGCATCGTGTATCAGGCAGGCTGTTACATCGTTCCGCATTGCAATGGACCGGATATGTCTGGCACCCTGCGTCCCAAGTTCACGAAAATCACTCATCATTATCACCAGGCTTCCGGCCCTTGCCATATCCCTTAGCATGGACAGCGGACCATCAAGCCTGCCATGTGCCATCTCTCCAGGTGCATGCGGCTGAAGGTTCTTCATGGCGTGCAACAAGGACAGGACCCCTGCCTGACGGGAACGGGGCGGCAGGACCTTTACTTCACTGTCACCGGCCACCACTCCGCCTACCCGGTCTCCACCCATGGCCGCTACCCACGCCACAATGGAAGCAGCGCGTGCGGCAAGCACTGACTTGAACTGCAGGCGGGTACCAAAAAACATGCAGGGATTCAGATCCACAAGGAGCAGCACCGGGCGTTCCCGTTCCTCACGGAACAGTTTTGTGTGCAGCCTGCCTCTCCGGGCAGTAACCCTCCAGTCTATGTTCCGCACGTCATCTCCTGACTGGTAAATACGAACCTCATCAAATTCAAGGCCCCTGCCCCTGTACGCAGACCTGTGGACACCTGCCTGTGGAGAAAACGGCCGCCCTGAGCCTGTAAGTGCAAGCCCCTGGGCCGCTGCCCGCAGGCGCACAAGTTCATCAAGCCCCACTGTCACGCCTGGAATGGCATCTATCTGATCACTCATGGCGCTGGCACTGTCTGTAGAAGCCTGTCTATGAACATGGCAGGGGTTATACCATCTGCCTCTGCCTCGTACTGAAGGATTATCCTGTGCCGCAGGGCGTCAGGAGCAATACGCTGGACATCCTCTGGAGTTACAAAGTCACGACCGTCAAGCCATGCCAGCACCCGTGCTCCGCGTTCTATGGAGATTGCCCCCCTTGGACTTGCCCCCCACCGTACCCACTCATAAAGCTCGGCAGAGTAGGCAGAGGGGTCTCTCGTGGCCTCGACCAGCTCCACGATATACTCCTCAACCTCAGGGGCAAGGTGAAGAAGCAACACCTCGCGACGTGCGTCAAATATTGCCTCCTGGCTTATACGTTCAGGCAGCGGAATGACCTGCCGGGACTCTCCCAGGGCCTCCATGCGGGTAAGCTCCAGTATCTTTCTGCTCGCCTCCCTTGAAGGATAATCCACCTGGATATGGAGAAAAAAACGGTCAAGCTGGGCCTCTGGCAGGGGATAGGTCCCCTCCTGTTCTATTGGATTCTGCGTTGCCATGACCATGAACAGGCGGGGCAGTGAATAGCTCTTTGCCCCTACAGTTATCTGACGCTCCTCCATTGCCTCAAGAAGGGCAGACTGCACCTTTGCAGGGGCACGGTTGATCTCGTCTGCAAGTATCAGGTTGTGAAATACCGGCCCCTTCTGGAACCTGAAACTTCCATCCTCCGGCCTGTAGACATCACTCCCGGTGAGGTCTGCAGGCAGCAGGTCTGGAGTAAACTGGATGCGGTGGAAATCTGCCTCAATACCTGAGGCAAGGGACTTTATGGCCCTTGTCTTTGCAAGGCCAGGAGCACCCTCCACCAGGACATGTCCATTGGCAAGAAGGGCTACAAGCAGACGCTGGACCAGCCGCTCCTGTCCAATGACCAGATGTTCCATATGTTCACGAAGCCGATTCAGGGCATTTCTTACAGGCATGATCTTATACCTCTGCAAATATTTATAATCCAAATTCTACGCTTCAAATACCTGAGAAAAGGATTTTACCTGAACTGAGCGTTTCAAATTATGTGGAATCTTGTTTTATCTGAATGCTAAAGCTATCCTGCATAAAAAATAGTTGCACCCAATGGGCCTCAAATAATTATTCGGGTTACCACATAATTTGAAGTTGCTGCAACAGTGAGACACCCAAGTACGCGAGTGTCAGAAGATAGGGATTTCGGGTTTTCAGGGACTGGATGGTCTTGAGAACAGGTTCTTTCCGGAACCTTGTGATTGAAATAGTATCGTCATTTTGAAAAGGACCTACATCTTAACATACATCAAACACGCAGGCCATGCCCATGCGGGACATGGCCTCAATGAGTAACCTGGCTACTAACATAATGTTTTTAATGCACTTGTAAAGATGTAACATGACAAATGCCCTTTTATCAACATCACATCCGGCATCAGCCAGGCCTGAAGTACAGGAATGACAAGTTGAAAACCGGCAAGACCTGAAATTTTTCAGGCTGCCTCTCTGATACAACTGTTAGGCTGCCCCAATTGTCCGTATGCCCTGTCTTCAAGAAAACTCCACATGGGATCTTCTGCCAGAAGTACGGGACACAGCAGATCAGACGGAATGGCCATGCTCCCTGCACACTGGCCGTTACGGATCACTGCAACCTCCTGTCCGATTGCACGAACATCGTCGGGATCATGGGTTATCAGCACCACAGGCATGGAGAGCTCATTGGCCATCATGGCAAAATCTTCCCTAAGACGCGTACGAAGCCCTGTATCAAGTGCGCTGAACGGTTCATCAAGGAGGAGGAGGTCAGGGTCTGCCAGCAAGGTCCTCCCGATTGCCACCCGCTGCCTCTGTCCGCCTGACAACTGGGCAGGATAGGCCTTCAGCAGCGGGGTTATCTCAAGCCGCTCTGCCATGGCATGAACCCTTTCCAAACGACTGCGCCTGTTATTGATGGCAAATGCCAGATTTGCCTCCACTGTCAGGTGCGGGAACAGGGCATAGTCCTGGAAAACCACTCCAACACGCCGCTTTTGAGGGGGAAGATTGATACCCCTTCGAGAGTCAAACAGGCATCGCTCGCCAATACGTATCTCTCCCATATCTGGGGTCATGAGCCCTGCAATCATCTGCAGGGTAAGGGATTTCCCTGCACCTGAAGGTCCCCATATAACAAGCCGGGGGGAAGAGGACTCTATACTCAATCTCAAACTCCAATCCCTTAAATCTTTCTCTATATTAATATGAAGCGTACTGCCATCTGGCATGTTCAACCTCTCTGATCTTTACCAAACCATGCTGCAGGACACCTGCACCGCAGATATCCACCCCTGTCAATTGCCTCTGTATTTCAGATCTCCTGTAGTATGCACCAGACATAGAATGGATACTGATATCACCGTATGAACCAGCACCAGTATATTGGCCTCATGCATCCGTCCTGAGATAAAGGCATTGTATATGGCAAGCGGCATTGTGGATGTACGGCCAGGTATGTTGCCAGCCAGCATGAGTGTTGCACCAAACTCACCCATGGCCCTTGCAAATGCCAGCACCACACCTGCAAGGATACCGCGCATGGACAGGGGAAGGGTAATACGGCAAAAGGTCTTAAAAGCGGAGTAGCCCAGGGTATAGGCGGCCTGTTCCAGATGCGGATCCACTGCGGCAATGGCTGCTGTGGCTGTCTTGAACAGAAGGGGAAATGCTACCACCACCGAGGCTATCACCGCTCCCCACCAGTTGAACATGGGCGTCCAGCCAAACACCCGGTACAGCCATGCCCCCAATATACCCCGGTGCCCAAACATCAGAACCAGGTAGTAGCCGAGCACAGTTGGCGGCAATACCAGTGGCAGAGAGAAGAGCACGTCCATCACCCCCCTTCCTGTAAAACGCCTGCGGGCAAACAGGTATGAGAGCGGGATGGTAAATATTATCAGCAGGAACGTTGCCACAAGGGCCACCTGCAGGGAAAGCCTTATGGGAAAGAATAAGCCATGTGTCATCAGAGATGCCCCACGTCATGTGCAACCACATTCACACTAAATTGCGGAGAATCCATATCTTTTAAGTATGTGCTGTCCCTGCGGCGACAACAGGAAATCTACGAACTTTCTGGCTTCTGAAGGGTGTTCCGCACCCTTCAGCACAGCTACCGGATAGCGTATTGGGGAATGAAGTCTCTCACTCACCACCCTAACTACCCGCACCTGCGGCACTATGGCATCTGAGGCAAAAACAAGCCCTGCCTCCACCTCGCCTGTTGCCACATAATCCCTCACCTGCCTTACGTTGATACCAAAGACCAGTCTGTCCCTTAGCAGATTCCACATCCCCGAGGACTCCAGCACCTCCTTGGCATACCTTCCAGCAGGCACATGTGAAGGGTCTCCTATGGCAATGTGCACGACATCGGGTTTCAGTAGATCGTCAAGCCCATTCAGCCTGTGGGAACCTGCCTGCTCCACAAGTACCATCCGGTTGGCTGCAAAGTCCCTGCGTGTCCCGGTATCTATCAGCCCTTCCTTCTGAAGGCGATCCATATAACGCTGTGACGCAGAGGCGTACAGGTCAACCGGCGCCCCCTGCTCTATCTGGGCACACAGTCTGCCTGAAGATGACAGGTTTAGAAGAATAGTTATATCGGGATGACCCTTTTCAAACTGCCGCGCGGCCTCTCTGAATGCATCTGTAAGGCTGGCAGCAGCGGCAACCATGACCTCACCTGCCCATGCACCAGGGTCAAAGGCTGTATGAACAGTAAAAAGGGACAACAGGAGTACAAAAACTGTTAGAAGCCGTTTCAGGATCACCATCAATTATTCCTCCATAAAAAATTGCAAGCATGCGTTATACCTATTTAGGAATAACGCCTTTTACCATCCATTGCAACATGAAAATTGGTTCTTACCTGAAGTTGACGTCCAGCTTATGTGGAACCTGAATTGAGCAATTCCCAAGTTTGCATGAGATGCAAGGCGGAGGATACGCAGACGTACTGTTGTACTTCAACTCTCCGACAGGTAAGCGAAGACTCCGAGGCAACAGATCAAACTAAATTGGAAATCCCGCATCGGTTTCAAATTATGTAGAAGGCAAAACAGTTACAGCAAACCCGTTGAGTGGCGGACAATTTTACAAAAATAACATTAACTTACTGTAATTAAAGACAAAACAAGATTTCACATGATTTGAAACGCTCAAATCAGGTGGAATTTTGTTTTACATGCCACAGGACACTGAAATACAGAAGCAGTTGACAAAGGTGACACAAAACTACTCTGCAGAGCTATCCTGTGGCATGTCCTGACAACGGGAAAAAAGACTACTTACCCACAGCCTTGTGTCCGGCACCACTTTCAGCCCCTGTGACAGCGCCATGCGCATTATCAGGGACAACATTCCCCTTGGCAGGTACCTGGTGCTTTTCCGCCCCATTTCCAGCCTTGTCTTCAGCCTTTTTCTCAGAGGCCTTTTCAGGCATCAGTCCAGCGAGTTTGGCATTCAATACCTGCTTTAGCTCAAAACTTCGCACCTTGACAAGGTGGGGATCAGCACTTGTACGCACAATCCTCTCTGAATTCTTCTCAGGCCCTATCTCTATAAAGATATGCCTGCCCCGGCCAGTGGATATCTTCAGCGAGGCATCCACCTTCCCGAGCTTCTTGTCAGTATCTTTTTTCAGATACTCTGAGAGCCTGATATTCTGCACTGCAAGGAGTAACTCCCTGACCTTGTCCTGGTCAAGCAACTTCCCCGTCCCGTCTGTCCATCTGTCATCCGAATTGCGCTTTATCACAAGTGTGCCGTGACTGTTTTTGAGTTCAAGGCTGTTAACAGCTCCAGGAGTGATATCCACCAGGGCGGTCTTCCACCACGACCTTGGACTTGTGGCAAACTCCCAGGAGGATAGGGCATTGACAAACACCACCTTGTCACTGTCTCCTGCCCTGGCATACACACCCTTTCCCTGAGTGGTGCCAAGGTATATGACGTGGGCCTTGCCTCCAGAATCAACAAGCCTGATACGCCTGTTAAACCTCTCGTCACTCACCCGGAGTCTGCCCTGGCTACCCTTGGAGGTGCTTACCAGCCTGTGAGACACAAGATGACTCAACTTTTTCAGGGCTGACCTGACCCGCCTGGCATCAGCAGGATAACTCTCAGGAGGATCAATGACATACGCATCCCCCTGTTTCTTGATAGTAATACTGCTGCCATATCCATCTGATATAATCATGGAATCTACCTGATCAGGGTCAATATTGAGAAGTGTTATGGCAGATGCGTTACCTTGCTGTTGTGGCCAGTAAATCAACAGTACCAGCATCAACTGGGCTGCGAGCAATACACTAAGGACTGCATTTCTTCTGTTCATACCTGTTCCTCCGCCTCTACGCTTCCAGATCCATGGGCTTTTCGTTACGCACCATCCTGTGTCCGAGGAAGGCCACCAGGAGCAAACCGCCAAACGCAAGACAGTAGTTGAGTATCTCATAAAAGCGCTCCTGGCTCTCTGTCATTGGCCTGAGCAACCTGGCATGTCCCTCCCTTGCCCGTATGGCAAGCAGGTCCTGGTCCTCCACGGCCCAGTCAACCAGATTCTGGACAAACTGCAGACTGTTCAGGAAACGATCCGGGCTGAGGCTCCTCGAGATGGATATGACTGTGTCATTCACAAACTCTGAGCTTCCCACCACCGCCAGGCGGGTACCGTCTGGCGAACGCTCAATCAGGGGAGGAGGAAGTGCCTCACTTCCCTTATTGTCAGAAGAGACCTCCTTCTTCTTTTTGTCTTTGGACTTGGCCCTGTCCTCATGTTCCTTTCTTATCTTTTCAACACGGGGATCCTCCTTGCCTGAGAAGAAACTGGTAAAGCTCCCTGTGTCAGTCACGGCAAGGATTGAGGCATGAAATGCCTTTGGCGCAGGGAAGCCCGTATGCGGATACGCGGTAAAATCCGGCTGTACCACACTGCTTTCAGTGGTCCATGACTCAGGGCTTGAACGCAGCAGGGTAACCACCGTATTTTTCTGACCCTTGCCCTTCTCTATCTCAAGAGGCGAGACCCAGTTGAGTGTGACAGCCCTGAGGCTCGAAGTTATGGGATTGCCCTTTGCCATTGAGTCAGGACGCACATCCACGAAGAACGGATAATCAAGACGTCTGATCTCCCGTACTATAAAACCACCGAGATTGCGCTCCACAGGCACAGGAAACGGCTCGTTTCTCTTGTCCATTACCAGTGCCTTCTTGACTTTTATGCCATAGTGATCGAGAAGTTTGAATATACCGTCCTTGACCTCCTTTAGCCTCAGACTCCTGCCTCCCTGGGATGAAAGATCAAGCACATAGTGGCCGGTGAGTGCCACCACACTGCCGCCACGCATTAGATACTGGTCCACTGCCACACGCTGCACATCGTTCAGGCCCTCAGGGGCAATGAGCAGCAGCACATCTATGTCACCAGGTATCCAGCCCTTATCCAGATTCACCTGACGCACGTTGTAATCCTGCCGCAGAAGCTCCTGGACCATCCTGTAGTTATCTACTGGCTGCTGGCCCATCATGACAAGCCGGGGAGGCATGGCCTGCTTCGGTGTCCAGACCCCTACTGTCTTGAGGAAACCGGAAGACATGCGTTTTAAGGCCGCCTTTATCTCCTGCTCTATCTCCGCCTTGGAGGGATCAGCATCAAGATGTATCTGCTGACGCTTGCCATCCACATCGAGAAACAGGTACAGATAGAGTGTCTTGTTGGAAAACAGTGATGCAAGCTGGGGCTTTACCCCAAACTCCTTTTCCACCTTGGCGCGTCCGCCTGGCATGGAGTCAGGGTCTATCATCTCATAGGTGAACTTGCCCATTGCGTCCTTGCTGATATCATCTGCCGCCTCCTTGATATACCTGGGTACATCCTTCAGGGAGGCAGGAAGCTTGTCAGGTGTTATGATTGCCGTAAGTTTTGCCTGCCTGATGTTTTCGAACACGTTTCCAATGCTCTGAAAACCATACACCACCTTCTTTATGGCCCGTGTCAGGTCATACTCCAGGTTTCTCAGCCTTACATCAGGCTGTCCGTCAGGCCGTGGCTCTACCTTTATGAGGTCCTCAAACCCCAGTACCTTGTACTGGTCGCCATAGCGTATGAGGATATGGAAGTAGGAGTTCACCACAGAGGACTCGTACCTGCCTGAGACCCTGAACGGAATTGGTTTTATCCCGTACTGCTGATTGGCCTCTATCTCAGCCTCCCTGTTGTTCCGGGGGTCTATGAACTCCACCTTCACCTTGCCATGGCCTGCAAGCTCATACTCCCGCATCAGGTCCTTTATGTGAGGGATGAGAGGGGCCAGCAGGGGATGGGTCTTTTCACTGAAGTAGCCACGGAGCAGAAGTGGTTCCTTGAGCCCTGCCAGCAGGTCTCTTGTTGCCTCGGAGATGGAAAACTCCTTGTTCTCTGTAAGATCAATACGAGCGGCATGGACCCGGTACAACCAGATATTGAGGAGTACGAGGTTACAGGCAAGGAGTATAATGGTGATAATTGCTCCCCTGCGCATGGATGCTGTCCTTGCCCCCTTTCCCCACCGTTTCATATCTATGGAGAACACATTCAGACTGAGGAAGAACACTGTAATACTCAAATAGTAGATGATGTCCCGCAGATCCAGCACCCCCCGCTCAATAGAGGCAAACCTGCTCCCTGTACCTATGGCCCTGAGAACCTCTCCCAGGTCATTTCCCACAAGGTTGGTGATTGGTGCGGTGCCAATGATATAGAAAAGGCCTGACAGCAGCACGGTACAGATCATGGCAACTATCTGATTGTCTGTACGTGAAGAAACGAACAGACCTATGGCAATGTAGGCACCTGCCATGAGCAGTGAACCCAGGTAGCCGCCGATTACCGGCCCCCAGTCAAGGTTGCCCATGATGGATACGGTTATGGGAAGTCCTATGGTCAGAAACAGTGAGATTGCCACCAGAGTGAGCACGGCAAGAAACTTTCCCATCACATAGGTAGTTCTGGACACGGGAAGGGTGAGCAGGACCTCCATGGTGCCCATACGCTGCTCCTCACTCCACTGCCGCATGGTCAGGGTGGCAACAAGAAAGATTAGCAGAAGGGGCATCCACCTGAACAGGGGCCTTATATCAGCACTGTTTCTTGCAAAAAAGGCGTCTACCCAGAAGAAAAAGAAAAGTGTGAACAACAGAAAGGCCCCCATAAATATAGCGGCCATGGGGGAGCCAAAATACGCGCGCAGTTCCTTTCCGGCTACTGAAAAAACCTGTTTGATCATCTTCATTCACCCTCCTGTGCCAGTTCGTTGAATACTGTCTCCAGGGTGCGCTGACTGTGTTTGAGTTCTGCCACAGGCCAGCCGTTATCTGCTGCAAGCCTGAACAGGACAGGACAGATATCCCTGCCTGATTCGGCATGAATTTCAAAATAAGGCCTGCCATTGTCAGCATGGCTGATCACCTCTTTCACATCTGGCAGCTCTCCTATTACAGAGGTGATCCCTGCCACGTCCACATCAGGGGACTCAAGGGCCATAACGGCAGTGGATGAACGTGCCAGGTCTTCAAGCCTGGCGTCAGCCCTCACCTTGCCGTTCATTATGATCACAGCCCTGCTGCACGTGGCCTCAACTTCAGACAGAATATGGGTGGACAGAAGGACCGTACTGGTCTGGGCAAGCTCCTTTATAAGCCGCCTTACCTCTACGATCTGGGTAGGATCAAGACCGTTGGTTGGTTCATCCAGGATAAGCAGTTTGGGCCGGTGAAGAATGGCCTGGGCTATACCAACCCTCTGGCGATATCCCTTACTGAGGGTCCCGATGGGATCAATCAGCCGGTCCTCAAGCCCTACGGCCTTTATGGCCCGGGAGATCAGGGAACGCATCTCGGTTGGGTCCACACCCCTGAGTTCGGCTATCATCTTCAGATAGGACTGGACTGTAATCTCAGGATACAGAGGGGCATTTTCAGGCAGATATCCCACCCGCGCCTGGACCTGTTCAGGATTTTGAAGGACATCTATACCATCTATCCAGGCCTGGCCTGCGTCTGGCTGCAGATACCCGGTAAGTATCTTCATCAGGGTGGTCTTGCCAGCGCCGTTGGGCCCCAGAAGACCTATGACCTCTCCGGCCTGCACAGAGAAAGACACCCCGGACAGGGCCTCTGTACTGCCATACCGCTTGACTATGTCTTCAACTTTAATCATCTCAGCCATTTGAAACGTATCTCCATTTCATAAAAGCTATCCACGGCACATAAACATAACGCACCGAACATATGTAATTTTAGGAAAACGGGAAATTCTGCTCAGAAATGCGGGCAGAAACGCAAAAATTTCCGCAACTGCAATCAGCCAGTCAGGACAAGGATGGGAGAAAGGGGTGAAAACACGGACTGGCCAGATACAGCGGATACATAAACCGCATCACAGGCAGTTGTTCTGTACGACCTGCATGGAGGAGGATTGGGTTCTGATAACCCGCCCCTGACCATATATATTGTGCAACTGTTCATACCTTGGCGTTCACTGACAAGTTACAGCGCATATTGGAAAGGAATTAACTATCAGGATCTGTAAACAGCTCTTACATCATCAAGGGTTTGTGCATGCCTGATGGCGTCACTTATCACCTCAAGGATATCAGCATCCCTGATCTTCTTTATCTCAGGATAGATCTTAAGGGCCTTTGCACCAAACTTGAGTTCAAGCCCCAGTTTGATGGCTATGAGCAGACCCTGGCGCACCCCCTGCTCCATACCCTGCTGCATACCCTGTTGCATACCCTGTTCCATACCTTGCTGCATACCCTGCTGGATACCCTTCTGCATGCCCTCACGAACACCTTTTTCAAACCCTTCCCTGATCCACTCTTCTGCAATTGTAGGCATAATCTGGCCTCCTTCATCCTGGAATACGTCTGTGAGTGCATCCTTAAGATCCTGTCTGTTGATCTTGTCAGTCCCCCTGGAAAGATAAACCAGCACTGTCTGAAGATACTCTAGGCCGGTTGTCATGGAAGACAACTCTTTCAGCAATCCAAATATCCCGGGCAGACGATCTTTTAGCTTATCAGATTTGATATACTTCAGGAGTAACAGGGTCACCCTGAGAAGGATCATCCCCTTGATATCCTCATCCTTCCATACAGATAGATCACACAGGACATATCTGAATTCCGGCACAAATGGCTCGATCTCCGTGGGGACATCCAGCAAAGAGGAAAACTTTCTGGATATACGCCACTCTGTCACTCCATGATAGATCACCACTGGAATCACAGGTGGCAGAGTGTCAAACTGCTTCTGCCGGAACGCAAGCTCCCATATCCTTATGATATAACGCAGGAGCTGAAACGCCACCTTGGTATCCGGAAAGCTCTTGTGTTCAAAGAGCACATACACATAGGCATCGGAACCATCTGTCAGCCTCACCTCGTATAGCAGATCGGACAGATAGACCCCAAGTTCCTTATCTATGAACGAATCCTTCAAAAGGACTATACTTTCGGTATCAATACAACGGCATACATCTGAAGGGAGATAGTTGTTAAGAAAGTCGGAAGCCACCTCCCGGCGCGAAAATATCTCTTTGAAGAAACGGTCGTGTGGATTCGTAATATCAGCCATGTGGAAGTGGTACACAGAAATTATGACCTGAATTGAGCATATCCCAATATACCGCCATGACCTGCGCCCTGATTTTTGCTGCCCGACACAATACCGGAGAAACCACAGATTTCCTGTTAAGATTCAAGCTGCTGGACACCTGAAATACATAGGCAACTGACGAAGGCAGGCTCTGCCGTCGAGATGCCCTGCTGCAGGTTAAGATTAGGACTATTATGAAAATTGTCAAGAGCAGTTAACACAAAGCAGCATTCCATGCCACTGGCCATACAGTTATAAAAATGGCAATTTTTGCCCTGTTCTTATCTTCGCTTCGCAACCACGAGTAGCCCCTGGACATCTTCTCCCTGTTCCTTTCTGAGCACAGTTTCTGCTGAATCAACAAAATAGAAGCCTGCCGCAGCCACCCTGTCCATCACATAGGCTGGAGAGTGGGCAAAACGCCCGCTTTCCTGAAGCATGAATGGCTGCGAGGAGGAATTCAGTATCTCAACTGAAAAAGCCACCACACCTTCCGCAGCCACATTCCTATGCATCTCTGCAAGAACGGTATCCAAACTGCCAAAATATACAAAAACATCGGAACTGTAGATGAGGTGGAACAAAAGCCCGTCCAAGTCCCATGGAGACAGTATGTCTGCACAGAACAGCCGGTCATAGATATTCTTTCTCTCCGCCACTCCGAGCATTCGCTCCGATGCGTCCATACCTGCAAGCAGTGCTGCATGAGGCCTGTACAGATCGGCACCGAGCCCTGTTCCGCATCCAAGGTCAAGTATATTCAGGCCTGAACCGAGGTGAGGGCTTACCAGTTGATACAGCGCCTCTGGGGTGCGGTACTGAAGTCTCCTGACCAGGACCTGCTCAAACTTCTCAGCACAGTCATCAAAGACCTTTTTCACATGACCGACAGGTGCAGCCTCTGGAGCCGGAAGCCTGCCAAGGCCCTGAAGGAGATAACGTGCTGATTCGTTGTTACTGTCCAGATCAAGCACCTTTTCAAGAAGCCCTGCAGCCTCATTGCGATTTCCAAGCCGAAGCTCAAGGGCACCGAGGTTGAACAAGGCGGATATATGGCCTGGATGCAGGGATATGGCCTTTTGAAACGCAGCCACCGCATCACGGAAACGCTCCATATCCTCAAGGGCAAGGCCAAGATTGTTCCACGCCTCACCAGAATCCGGTGCTGCCTCAGTGGCCTTTTCAAAACATGAAACAGCCTGCTGAGCCTGACCTGAATCCATGAGCAGAAGCCCGAGGTTGTTCCAGGCCATTGCCATGCCAGGCTCTGCGTCCACAGCCTGGCGATAGTACTTCACAGCGCCAGTGAGGTCACCGGACATATGGCAGAGCCTGGCCATGTTGTAGAGCGCAGGCGGGTAGGGAACAGACGACATGGATGCCTTTCTGAAACAGGCCTTGGCCCCCTTGTATTCACCCATGTCCATAAACACGGTGCCAAGTGCGTTCAAGAGTGGCGGCCAGTCAGGACGCATCCTCAGGGCCTGTTCAAAAAGACGCCTTGCCTGATCCAGGTCACCGTTGCGCTGAAATTCCGAGGCCCTTGCCAGCAGTCCCTGAATATCTCCGGGTTTACGCCTTCGCCTCTTAATTCTCCTGGGTCCCCTTGCCATTTTCGCAGCCCTGCCCTCCTATTTCCACAGGCCTGAATAGCGTTTAATCTCACGCGATACAGCCTTTCTGAACGCCCTCTCTTCACCTGCCACAAGCACCATATCACGCGCCCTTGTCACCCCGGTATAAAGTATCTCCTTTGAAAGCAGACGATGCCCCTCATCCTCAGGCAGCACAAGGAGCACCCTGTCAAACTCGGAACCCTGGCTCTTGTGCACTGTTATGGCAAATGAGAGTTCAAGAGTCCTGAACACCGCCACGGGAAAGGGTCTGAACATGCCATCAGGCATAGGAAACCACACATTAAGCCCTCCGCAATCATCAGCAAGCACCAGCCCCACATCTCCGTTGAATATCTTGCGGGCATAATCATTTTCCACTGACATCACCATGGCCCCGTGAAACAGTTGACCAGGAAAACCTGGTGAAAACGCTGCCTTGAGCATGGACGATGCGACCTCATTGGCTCCATTGGTGCCCCTTGGTCCTGTACGTGTCAGACACAGGACCCTTGTGCGCTCCATCATCAAAAAGAGGCAGGAAAGCCGCATCTGTACCTGTTGAGAGCCGGCCTGATGCACCCTTGGCCGGAAATCGGCCATGTGTGCCGCATATGAACCGGACTCTGTCCCGACTGCTGAAAACAGGGCATGACGAAACCACTCCCTCAAAAGGGCTGCCATGCCGTTCCGCCCCTGGCCCGGAGCCACAAACCATGTCCCTGCACAGGGGAGCCTTCCTGCTGCTACCTCATCAAAGGGCAAACGGCTGAAACAGGCAAAAGCCCTGTGGGCATCTTCAGCACGGGCCTTCCTGATTGCCTTGGCAGCCCTGGAAATATCCGGCGATGACCTGTAACAGCGCGTCAGTATGGTTACAGGAAGGGATACGCCAGGCGGCCCTGCTGTCTCATACTCTCCCTCCTCATAAAGTGCCTCTTGATACCTTTCAGGAAGCACCTCCTGCAGGAGGGCCCGCGTGTCAGCATCCATGCCCTGAACATTATCTGGCACCAGGTCTGAGAGCACAGCCCCTGCCTCAACAGAAGGGAGCTGATCCCGGTCTCCCATGAGCACAAGTCGGCAGCCCTCAGGCACACTCTCAAGTAATCTTGCCATAATTACAGCATCTACCATGGAGGCCTCATCCACCAGGATGAAGGAGGCAGACAGGGTACGGTAATGCCCCATGCGCATTGCCTCCAGTCTGCGGCCCATACCAAGCAGCCGGTGAATGGTGGAGGAATGGAACGGGTTGCCCGAAAAACCTGCCTTATCACCATTTCGCAGACCAAGAACCCTGTTTACAGACGCTTCAAGCCTTGCTGCAGCACGCCCGGTAGGGGCAGCAAGCCGAACAGTACCGCTTTCCGTGCCTGTCAGCCTGTCCATCATGGTGACAGCATCAACTATTGCAGCCGCAACAGTGGTTTTCCCTGTACCTGGTCCTCCGGAAATAATGGAAAAACCGCGCACCACTGCCATTGCAATTGCCCTTACCTGTACATGATCCAGGGCATATGGCACTGAGCCCAGGGCGTGATCAATTGCCCTTGCCGCTGCCCCCCTGTCAACAGGCCACCTTCTCCTGCTCAACCGGATGATACTCTGCCTGATGCACTGTTCAACCTCAAAGTATTTGTGAAAATAGATACGGTTTCCATCCACTACAAGGGGCTTGAACTCAGGATCAGGGCAGCAGGTGACAATCTTCTGCCACCTGCCGCGCTCAAGATACTCCGGGATCATATGTGCCACCCCCTCTATCAGACCGCGTTCAAGGCAGGCAGGCTCAAGGGGTAGGCACAGACTGCCACAGTTAAGGGCATCGAGCATCAGGAGCAGCAGCACATTAAGCACGGGATCTGACTGACGGCCAGCCATCTCAGCCATGTCCTGTGCAAGCAGTACATCCTCCAGACCTATAGTGAGCATATCCGAGGCCCGCGCATAAATCTCCTGCACCTCCCTAGGGATACTGATTCCCCTGCCGGTAAGGGCCTCATTACCAGTCACGCCGCATCCTCCGCCTTTTCAACAGCCTGCAAGACAATGTCTTCAAAGGATGCGGCCTCGCTTTCGGAAAACGCCCTGTAATAGACGCCGTTTCCAGGTACCTGCGGGTCCATACCTCTGGTAAATATGTAATACACCCCGCATAGACTGCTTGCATCAAGACCCGCCATACTGAACCACCTCCTTACGGCCCATACATACAGAAAGTACTGCATGTGATAGTTGTGCTCCTCCATGGCAAGCCCTATCTGCTCCGGGCTGTATCCTCCGCCCACAGACGTACTCTTCCAGTCAAGCACATAATAGCTGTAATGGCCCTGGCTGCCCTGTGACCTTACCCGAAAGAGCAGATCAATAAAACCTGTGACAAAACTGCCGCCTGGAATTGACACATGAAACTCCAGCTCATGACGCCTGTCCCGCTCTGGTATGCTGGCAAGCTCAAGGTCTATGCCTGGAATGCGGCTTCTCAGCGTGTTGAATATCATCTGTGCCACAGCAACCTCCACCTGCCCAGCAGGACAGTCAGACTGAGAAGAGATGAAGGCCTGTATGCGATGCCTTCCCATAGCAGTCCTTATACACTCTGCGGTAGAGGTCCCTGGTTCAAGCAGGGCCTCAAAACTTGTTGCAGCCGCCACCTGTGCATAATCAATATTCTCAAGGATGTCATGAAGCAGATTACCGGTTTCCGCACCTGGAGGGAGTTCAAAATCCGCCCTCCCTGCCACTGCCCCAGGCCCCCGGGCTGAATATCCTGATGGCGTGCCAATTTGCTCAGGCAGGGCAGTGGACAGACCCACTGGCCCCGGCCTGCCATAAGGTTCATCCTGCAAGGCATCTGCCTGGTCATTAAACAGGGAACCGAAAAAGGGCCTGTGGCCCCTGGCCTCAT
This sequence comes from uncultured Desulfobacterales bacterium, assembly GCA_964638145.1. Lineage (GTDB taxonomy): Bacteria > Desulfobacterota > Dissulfuribacteria > Dissulfuribacterales > QOAL01 > S144-17. The sequence continues at coordinate 31,663 of CAZXAK010000030.1, forward strand.
ATCCCTTTGAAATAGAGGTATAAGAATGCAGGACAGTGCTCCTGCCTGCCAGGTCTGGCAGATGAGGCGGATTGAAATCTGGTTTTTGTGCTGTACCAAGGCCGCCGGGACATGCCCCGTTTGCCTCCAGCCCGGCAAGCGCAGCTAAAAAATGGTCCGGCACCTCTTCTTCGAGCCCAACCGGTCCATCCCTGTCATGAGGGGATACCCAGGTTAAACCGCAGGCATCCATGTCAATCTCACTCAAGGCAGTTCCGACCAGGCTGAATACCGGTCCATTGAGCCTGGCCTTGACCTGGCCGCTTATCCGGGGGACAAACAGCCTGAAGACAGCCCTGGTGCAGGCCACGTAGTACAGGCGCCTGTCCCCATCCTCCAGTTCTCTCCTGTGCCTGGCCCCGCCTGATTTTGCAAGATCATATACGCGGCGCTGCAACACTGGGTCAAACCACGTGTGGTGCCTCGAGGTATCTCGCAGGGGGGTGAAGCCCCCGTAAAGAAAGACCACCGGGAATTCAAGGCCCTTGCTCGCATGCATGGTCATTATCTGCACGGTTTCACGTTCGGTCTCTAACATGTGCAGCCCGCTGTCAGGGCCAGAACCTGCTTCTCTCTGCCGCAGCAGATCAAGATGCCGCAGCAGGCTGTGTACATCCATGTTGCCCATGATGGCGGCCTGCTGGAGTTCCCAGGCCATCTGTACCAGATTGGCCTGGCCCCTCTCATCGCCTTCCATTGCAAGGCGGGCAAGTATTCCGGTCTCCTCCAGCACCATCTGGAAAAAGGCAGGCCACCTTCTCAGTACTGCAAGATCAGCGGCACGGAGCATGAGATCCCTTGCCGGCTTCACGGCGGGCCCCTCAGCGATCTCGTCCGGAGCAAGGTTGAAAAACGGGGTAAGCATGACTGCCGTCATTGCATCAGGATCAGCAGGCCGGGCCACCGCATCGAGCAGGAGCCTCATATGAAAGGCCTGTTCAGACTGATACAGACCTGGCTGCCTGTAGAAGGAAAAGGCAACTCCCTCTTTGCGTAGTGCCTGGGCGAGAAACTCCAGATCGCTCCTTCCCCTGAGTAGGATGCAGATATCCGATGGCTTTAGAGTTTGCACCTTGCCCTTTAGCACAAAGCGCATGGGATCATCCATAAGGCGCCTGATGGTAGCGGCTGTCTGGCTGGCAAACTCCCTCTTCATATCCACGACCCTGTCCGCACAGTCTGACTCCATGAACAGGCCCTGCACAGCACCTCCGTCCAACGGATCGTACAACACCATAGGACCGTTTTCTGCGCGAAACCCCTCTTGAAAATCATCCTGGCTCATGGACGGCGTGAATGAAATTCCGGCTTCTTCACTGTTCCCCAGGGCCTGAAACCAGTTTTCACAGGCAAACAACCTGTTGAGGCAGTGTGTCAGTGCCGGCAGGGCGCGGAAGTTTACTGGAAGGCTGTACATACGGGCACCGCATTGCCTCATCCTCGCCTTCATTGCAAGATAGGCATTGACATCAGCCCCCCTGAAACCGTAAATGGCCTGCTTCGGGTCTCCTATCACAAAGAGCCTGCATCCTGATGTGGCAGACTCATCAAGGAATATCCTCTGGAATATGGCGGCCTGGACCGGATCTGTATCCTGGGCCTCATCAACAAGGCAGAACCGATAGACCTGGCGAAGCTCGGAGCACAGGGAATGGGCATTGGGATTTTGATCAGGATCAAGCCCGCGGTAGAGCCTGCAGATCATGTCGCTAAAACTCATCAACCCGTGCTCGTCCTTATAGTCCAGGGCATCCAGATACAGGCGTTTCACAGCACGCACCAGAAAGACAAACCTCTGGGAACAAAGCACATCGAGAAGCCGGCCAAGCTCATGCAGTAAGGGTCCTGCCGACTGGTCCGCCCCCTTGTTCCAGGAGGCTGGGACAATACAGAAAAAGCCCTCCTTTTTGAACCTGCCGTAGCCCAGCTCCATGCACTGGTCTTCAATATCAACAACACATGAAACAGGTGAGGCATATTTATTGAGCTGATATGCGCACAGGCACCCAAGCAATGGCCGCACCACCTTTTGAAGCACAGCCCCCCTGCTGCGTTTGTTAAATTCAAGCCCCTGGTACATTGCCCAGAACGGCTGCTCTTCAGGTGGCAGTCCGGCTTCAGGCCTGACAATCTCAAGCACCCTTTGAAAATGGTCCCTGATACTTTCATCAGACATGGGCTCAGGCCTCAATACGGAAAAATCAGGGTGATAACGGCCTGCCAGCAGGGTAAGGGCCTGATCCCACCTCTGTGCCTGATAACCGCTTAGGCTGAACTGCTCTGCCGTATCCTGGTTTAATGCCCATCTTCGTTTCAGCCGGTTCAGGCACCTTTCAAAGACCTCCCTGTCATCTATCAGCGTGAGGTCAAAGGCACTGTTGGCCTCCATTGCATAATCAGCAAGGCTGCGCTGGCAAAAGCCATGAATGGTAAAGATACGGGCATCCTGAAAGGTCTCGATGGCCTCACGGAAACGCTGTTTCCAGCCAGGTGGCCCCTTGTCACCGAACTTCTCCGCCCACTGGAAACGCCCCTTCTTCAGGGCATCCTCCATGTCGGTTCGTATGCGCTGTTTCAGCTCACCTGTGGCCTTTTCAGTAAAGGTCACCACCAGCACCTGTCTCAGACTAACGGCCTCCTCCCCAACAAGACGCAGCACCAGCCCTGAGATGGTGTATGTCTTTCCTGTCCCGGCCGAGGCCTCTATGACAGCATGGGCGCTGATATCAATGTCTGCAGGACACCTCACCTCCTGTACCTGGGAAGAGGGCTCAGGGTTGCCGGCAATCATGCACCTTCCTCCTGCATCATGAGCCACAAGGGGCGAAACCTATTTCTCACCTTGTAAAACACATCTTCAGGCACTGAGGGCCTGACCAGGTTGTAAAGTTCCGCATACCAATCCTGGTTGAAGCCTGTGGCAAGCAGTTTTTCCTCTACATATTCCGCAAACAGGGAGCGGTACAGCCGGGCAATCTCAGGGGTTATCGCATGATCATCCACCTCCATTGCGCACTTTCCCTCCACATCCCTGTGCCCCTTTGGGAATTTGACCTTCTCTATGATCTTGAACGGGATCATATCCGATACGGCCTGATCCATATCTTTCCCCAACTCTTCCAGGTATCTGGAAACCTGCGGGGCAGAACAGAAACCGCCTGTCTCAGAACATGCCCTGAAGACAATTTTAAGCGCCCCTGAACCCAACGGTGACAGTGAAAGCAGGATAAACTCCTCCCCCGCCTCAACAATGCCTCCTGCCACACACATGCAATAGAATATGAAGGCATCAAGCACTGAAACGGATAGCCTGGCTCCTGGATCACGAGCATAGGTCGGCACAACGGCACCACAGAGCCTGTCCTCCTTCATCAGTCCGCATGCCACAGAGCCATGAAAGACCAGGCCATTGGGAGTAACTGCCGGAGGAAACTTCAGAGAGGCAGGCCCATGGGTCATTCCGTCTCCGATCTGTATGTCTTTGACAGGCATCATGCCGCGTTTCCCAAGCCCTGAAAGCATCTCCATAAACTCCTCGTCGCTGAACAGGGCGTCCACCTCAGACACCATTCGGTCATGCTCCATACTCTCATAGATCATTACGGGAGTGCGCCAGAAAGAGGCCATCTCCCGCATGACACCACGTACTGTATTGTCAATATACTCATAATCAGGGACTGAACCGCTACACATTATATCATGCAGTGTGGAGATGACTGTCTTTTGAAACACCTCTGCCCTGCCGAAATAGTCAAGCTCAAACGGTTCGTCCTCTACCATTGCCTGGTCTTCAGCAGGAAGTCTCAACCCCATGTGGCGCCTGATCCAGAACAGGGCAGGATTTTTCAAGAATTCGACCAGGGCGTTCTGGTATATCTGATCATGAATAGTGTCATCAGGAGACACAGGCCGTGGGACCTCTCCCTCATCCCCCTGGGTGACTGCCGGCCGGTTCCCATCATACCCCATGTCCCTGTCAAGAAAAGCAGCCACATCTCCGGCCTCAGGGCGCAACTCCTCAGGAAGCTCAAGCAGCGATAGGTCATGGTGATATGGTGAAAACCGGCACATCCAGTTGTGGGGCTCAGACTGATCATGCACCAAATAGCGTGGCGACCATGCCTTCAGAGGGATCTCGGTAACCTTGAAGTCAAACTCCATGAAATCGCAAAGGGAGGTTATTACAGAAGAAGGCTCATACTCACGATCCTGCCTTATGTCACGGCCAACCCAAGACAGAAAAAGCCTCTCTCGCACGGTCATCAGGGTCTCAAGGAACAGGTAGGCGTTTTTCTCAGGGACACTTACATCCCCGATTTCCCGCCTCTTGCGGGTAAGGTCCAGGGGATCAGCCGGATCAGCGCCTGGAAAGCTATCCTGATCCAGGCCCAGCACGTATACATGCCTGAAGGGAATTGGACGCATGGGAAGCAGTGAAGCAACAGTTACCCCCCCTGTAATATAGCCGCCATACCCACCAGGAACACCTCCAAGTATCCCGCTTATGTACTCAAGCACACCACGTATGGAGAGCATAACGGGCTGAGGCATGCAGTCAAACAGGGAGAGGCCTTCCATGCCATCCATGAGGGCCTTTCTGACACCCTCCTCTGCGCCCATGTCAGACGGAACCGCGAGAAACTCGTCAAGCAGCTCAGGTATCCTCTCTCTCCACCAGGAGGCAGGCATGGATGCAGACCTCATCTGCCTCCGCCACGATGAAAGACTCTCCACTGCAAGAGACAGGGTGGCTGACAGGGCAGAGTCACTCCCCTGCCTTGGATACGGCATAAGACCGCCAAAGACCCTGGGGCCTTGGGGCGAAAGGCCCTCCATGACCTTGCCAAGCCTCAGCCTCTTCAAGCCGGGCCTCCAGCCAAACCGCCGGGGCAGAGGGGATGTATGGGAAACATTGTCAGGATCATTCTGCCCGGAGGTATGGAAGCATGCCTCCATAGGGGTATCAATACCGCGGAAGATGTTTATGTCTGTACACCACTCAAGCCATGTCTCAACGCCTGCGATATCCACAGCCCACTGTTCCATAAAACAGGGATTCTGAAAGAGAAGAAAAAGCTCTGCGCGGGTAAATTCCCCGCTTATAATACCAAGAAGGGCGTTTACCCCCTGGGCATAAACACTCTCGAGGGATGCAGATGAATCGATAAGTGACCACGGGACAAGGCGTGCCGCTCCTGCCTGCACAGGGGTGTCAAACACCTGCTGTATCACTGGCCTGTACCTCTGCATGTCAGGTACCAGCACAAGGATATCTGAAAATTTCAGGTCGGGTTTTTCCTCCATGTTTGCAACAATGGAGTTCCACACCGCCTCAACCTCACGTTCTATCCCAGGCGCAGAGGCAATCTGCAGGGATCTGTCCTGAGGACCTGGTATCGGCTGGGAAGAACGGGTATTTATGGCATGTTTTATACGTGAAAGCACCGTATCCGGCCCTGCCGCATCGTAACTGGCCGGCCCTGCATAATCATCACACCATATGGGCTCGAAACGTATGCCAGTATTTGCAAAACGATCTTCCAGATCACTGAATATCTTGAGAGTCTCCCTGCCTGGCTTGCCCCAGGCGGCAAGAAGCGGATTTTCATCTTCTTCGGGCCCAGGAAGTTCCTGATTCCCATCATCCACAGCCACGGCCTCCATTTTCCTTAGACGCCACATCCTCTCGCCAGGTGTCTCCACATCCTCCCAGAACTCACGGCATACATTCAGGGAGTAGAGGCGGATATCATAGAACTGGCCGAGACGGCAGATAAGCTCCATATGGAAGCGCGAAAGCTGGGAGGGGCAGAAGATATGAACAGGACGGGTTTCAGAAAATTCCTGTGCATGCTGCAAGTCCTCTGTATCTGAAGGTAGGCGTTGGGATAGCACCCTCGCAGCAAGGGCAGGGAGTGTCAGAAGGGCTGTATCTTTACGGTTTCCTGCCTCTTCAGCACTCTGTAGCACACCTGCATAGACAAGACGCTGGGCATCTTCAAGAGAACCTGTACCATGACCTGAAGGGAACCACCTCTTTCCCTCCTGCCAGCAAAGGATCATTTCGGGACGGTGAATCTCATACTCCATGAAGAGGCCAGCCAGAATGCCTGAAAGCTGCCACGCCCTCTGCTCATCAAACGACCTGTCTCCTTGAGATACAAAGGTCCTGAAGAGGTGGAACAGGCCGTCGCCACCATCTGAAAGCAGTTGCATGAGTTGATAGAATACCAGGCTCTGCATGCAGGAGATGTCAATCATGGAGGCATGGAGATCGGGCTTCAGGCCGGTGACCAGGTCCCACAGGCCCTGTTCCAGAAAAGAAAACCGGATATTTGCGGCTATACCGTTCTGCCTTGCCGCCTCAAGCTGGAGCCATCGCCTAAGTGCAGGATTGGGTACCACCACAACAGAGGGTTCAAAGATATCAACCGCCCTGTCCTGCTGCTCATCTGCCATGGCTTTTACCAGAAGAGAACAGAGAAGATCAATGCTACTGCTGAAATACAGACATATTCCGTTCATGCCAATTCACGCGCAACCATCTGTTACCTGCTCACGTATGCCCTGCCAGGTCAAAATATTCAACACCCACATCGCTCAATTCAGGCACCAACTATTTGGCCTGCCAGGTCATAGACATGTGAATCCGTAATCTCTACCTCTACGATATCACCCGCATCTGCCGTACCGTCTGCGATATACGTTATACCGTCCACCTCCACGGCCTGAAACATGGTCCTTCCGGCAAGCAGAAGTTCTGTCTCCTCACTCAGGCCCTCTACAAGCACTTTTTGCCTGGTCCCTACAAACTCCCTGTTAAGCTCCTGTGAAATCCGGGCCTGGACCTCCATTATCCTGGTCTTTCTCCCCTCTGCCACCTCTCTATCCACCTTTCCGGAAAACCTGCGCGCAGAGCATCCCTCCTCATCTGAATAGACAAAACAGCCAAGATGCATAAAGCGCCATCTCTCAACAAATGAGAGCAACCTCTGGAAATCATCCTGGGTCTCTCCAGGAAACCCCACCATCACAGTGGTCCTTAGGGCTGCATGAGGCAGGGCATCCCTTATCCGGCCAAACAGCTCATGAAGGTCTTCAGCACCATAGCCCCTGCCCATACGCCTCAGCACATCAGACGACGCATGCTGGATGGGTATATCGAGATAGGGACATATCCTGTCAGGATTCTCTTCCATGATCCTGAGCAGACCTGGAGTTATGCCTGCTGGATGGAGGTAGAGGAGCCTTAGCCAGGGCAGATCAGTCTGCTCCACCACCTCTTTCACCAATGCCGCAAGGTCAGCCTGTCCATACCTGTATGAAGTAAGGTCCTGTGACAGAAGCGTGACCTCCCTTACCCCTCGTGATGTGAGCTGTCCAATCTCATCCACTATCTCATCCACGGCACGGCACGCAAGAGGCCCCCTGATGGACGGAATCAGGCAGTAGGTACAACGATTGGAGCAGCCCTCAGCTATCTTTACAAAGGCCCTCCAGGGAGGCGTGGTTACCAGCCTGCCGCTTACCAGCGCATCAGGAGAAATTCCTGAAATCTTCACCGCATGTGCTGAATTTTCGCCATCATGTGCGGGACTGCCTGTATCCAGGGCGCTGAACCTGTCAATTATCTTTTCTGCCATGCGTTCAGGCTGCCTTGCGCCATGGAACAGATCCACCTCCGGCAGGGCACGCTCCAGATCAGAGCCATAACGCTGGACCATGCAGCCGGTGACTGATAGAAGCTGCGAATCACGTTTGTACTGGGCCACCTGCAGTATTGCATCAATGGACTCCTGCACTGCACTTTCAAGGAAACCGCATGTATTTATCAGGATTACATCTGCCTCATCCTCGCACTCCACGACATGTGCCCTGCCCTCTGCACACAGGGCGCCCAGGATCAATTCGGTATCAATACTGTTCTTGGCGCAGCCAAGACTTATGGCAAAAATCTTCATATCTTTCATTAAATCCTCAGGACAGATGTAAGAAACAAGAGATTCATGTACAATGAGTCTGCTCACAGGGTACCACATCTACTGCCCCGGAGTCTTCGCTTTGACCTGTGGGGCACTTGAAGTAAAGAACCCTGGGAACAGTTACTGTACAATGCTATACCGAATGTAACATCTATTACTGAAATTTACTGCCCTAAACTTTCATGTTTGCATTGGGGACACTCCATGTCAGCTCCTATTTAGGGCCCTATCAGGAGAATCACTGGTACGAGACCATGACAGACATTCCGGCGCTTCTATTCGATATGGACGGGGTCATACTGGACAGCATGCCTTGGCACGTAAGGGCATGGCAGCAGGCACTGGCCGAGTTTGGCTGCCATGTGGATGACGAACTGCTATACCTGCACGAAGGGGCCATTGAGCCTGCTACTGCAGCAGAGATATTCCACGAAAACGGCTGCCTCATGGATGAGGAGAAATTCCTGCAGGTGCTGTCCCGTCAAATTGAGATATTCAACTCCTCATTCCGCAAAGAGGTCAGGGTCTACAGACATATCCCTGACATACTGTCAGATCTCAGCAGGAGAGGACGCAAACTTGCCGTGGTGACCAGCTCCCACAGTGATATCCTGGAGGAGGTGCTGCCAGACTCCATCAGGAAAATGCTGTCATCTGTAGTTACCGGCGACATGGTCAGCAGGAGGAAGCCCTGGCCCGACCCGTATCTAACAGCCATGAAACACATTGACCAGACACCAGACAGGTGCTGTGTCATTGAAAACGCGCCTGCAGGCATTGAATCGGCACGGGCCGCAGGCATGAGGTGTGTGGCCATCAAGACCACCCTTGACGAAAAACACCTGAAAAATGCACACCACATCGTTGATTCTCATGAGGACCTCTACAGGCTCCTCGCTGGCGGAAAATCACTCTAAGGACATGGCAACAACTCTGAGCAATGGACATGCATGATCTGTTTTTTTAAAAAATATTTCCTTTATACGATTTTATGTTTATATATGTACATGGAGTCTATGAATAATGGATTCTGTCTCCTGTGTCCGAGAAGGCAGGCAGTTACCGTCTGCACCTGTGGTATTCAGGGAGTGGGAGAACAGCTTGTATTCTGAAAATCTCAGCTATTGAAAGGGGGAAAAGATGAAGAATCTGATCGTTTACTCATCAAAGACAGGTAACACAAAAAAACTGGCAGAGGCTCTTTATGACTACATTCCCGGACCTAAGGAGATCGCGCCTGTGAATGAAGCACCTGATCCGGCAGGCTACACTTTCATTGGTGTGGGCTTCAGGCTGGAAAATGGAGAACCGGACAAGGCCACGCAGGAATACCTGAAAAAAATCATAGATGATTGCCAGATATTCCTGTTCCTCACCCATGCCTCCAAACGGGGTTCAGAGATGGTGAGGAATGCCTTTAAAATAGCAAGGGAACTCCCCAAAAACGCCAGAATAGTAGGAGATTTTGACTGTCTCGGCGAGGTGCCTGAAGATATCCTTGAAGAACTCCGCAAGAAAGATCCGGTTCCGGAATGGGTATCAGAGGCAGATGCTGCCAAGGGACATCCCAACGACGAGGACATCAGAGAGATGAAACAGCTCATAGACAGCCTGGATCTCCCGTGGTAGATCTTTAGCATAAAACATCGTAAAGCGGTTGCGGATATGCTGTATCTGCGAGAAAAGGAAGTTGCAGCATACCCGGACCGCTTTTTTTTATTGCCCTTAACATCTGTTCAGCCAGTATCCCTAAGCATAGAGCCCCTTCCTGCGCAGCAGTGCAAATGTCCCCTTCTTTACCATATCGTTGAACACACCCCACGCAATGGCGTAGGCCCACAGGAATCCGGCATACTCCCATCCGATGGGCTGTACCCACCAGCCATAGACACCAATCATCGTACCGAGCACAGCACTCCAGAAACTGGCCTGCACCAGTATCCAGGACGGGAACGGACGTTTCCAGAACCAGTCCTCTGTCCTTGTGACAAATATGGTGGTGTGTCCTGCCACGATCAACTTGACGAACATCATGGACTGGATCATTGGCTCAGACAAATGCAGCTCTTCAAGGATAAAGAACAGGGTAAACGAACTTAGCACCCCTGCAATCCCGAGCATGGTGGACACGATCAGGAGTTCCTGCATGTTCCAGCGTACAGGATCTTTCTGAATCCTGGTATTATCATAGGCAATGGACAGGATGGGGATATCGTTAAGCAGGGCCAACATCACTATCATGATGGCCGTAATGGGATAGAAGTTGAACACCACGATAGAGAGCGTCATGAACAGGAGGACCCTGATGGTCTCGGCTATGCGATAAATCGCATAGCTCTTCATGCGCTCAAAGGTTATGCGGGCCTGCTCCATTGCAGCGCTTATCACAGAAAGACCAGGGGCAGTAAGGATGATATCCGCAGCGGCCCTTGCAGCGTCTGTGGCATTTGAAACGGCAAAACCGCAGTCAGCCTTCTTGAGGGCAGGGGCATCGTTTACCCCGTCTCCTGTCATGCCCACAATATGCCCTGCCTTCTGGAGTGTTGAAACAAGGGCATACTTGTCCTCTGGCACAACCTCTGCAAAGATATTCACCTTCTCTATTATCTCAAGCAGGGCAGACTCGTGCGTATGTATGAACTCCTGCTCGATCAGGCTGGTGTCATATATGCGGGTGAGTTCCTCCATGACGCTGTCCGCGAACCTCATGGCCTCCTTCATGGAGACATCCCCCTTGAACTTATGGTACAGTGCGCCAGCCAGTGCCCTGGTAAAACCGATAATCTCCGTACCGGACTTGCCACTTATCTGATTGGCCCGCATGGCAGAGGGTTCCAGTCCCAGCATCCGCCCTATCTCCCGGGCAATGGCCAGGTTGTCACCTGTGACCATCTTGACCTTCACACCATAGCTGCCCATCTCCTTTATGACCCGGGCAGAATCTTCCCGTGGAGGATCGATCAACGGGATGAGCCCCACCAGGTCGAGCCGCCCCTCCTGATGCATCACACCTACTGCCAGGGTACGGTAGCCCTTGCCCGCAAGCACATCTATGGTCCGGGTGATGGCAATCTTCTCGTTGTCTCTGATATCTGCCATGTCCAGCAGCACCTGTGCCGCCCCTTTCATTACCCTGAAGGTCTTGCCGTCCTTCTCTATCACTGCCTCGGTACGCTTGCGCACAGGATCAAAGGGAACAAATTTTTTCTGCTTGTATTCCTCCAGCGGCAGATCGGGAAAGCGGGTATCCACATAATCGAAAAGTGGCATCTCTATGGGATCGTGATTCTCCCTGCGGGAGGCCAGCACGGCATAGAGGAAGAGTTCCTCTTGGGTATACCTGCCCAGAACCACAGGATCCTTCACGTTCATCTCGTTCTTGGTAAGGGTACCGGTCTTGTCCGAACAGAAGATGTCAACCCCGGCAAGCTCCTCTATGGCAGTAAGCCTGGAGACAATGGCCTGACGCCTTGCGAGATTAAGGGCACCTACGGCCATTGTCACAGAGAGCACAGCAGGCAGGGCAACAGGGATTGCGGCAACAGTGAGCACCATTGCAAAACGGGTAAGCTCAAGCATGTCCTCATGCCTGAACATGCCCACCATCATGATGACTGCAACCAGTATGATGGTGATAATGATAAGAAAGTTTCCGATGTTTATGACCATCTGCTGGAAGTGACTGCGTTCTTCAAGTGATGCCTTGGCCACAAGGGCAACAACTGAATGGAACCGGGTGTTGACCCCTGTGTTCAGGACCACGCCTCGCATCTCACCCTGCTTTACGATGGTACTGCCATATACCACCTGCTCCTTCTTCCTGGTAACCGGCAACGACTCGCCTGTAAGTGCAGACTGATCCACTGATAAAAATTCTCCGTCTATGAGCTGAACGTCGGCAGGGACCACATCCCCGATACGAAGTATGATTATATCTCCTGGTACCAGCTCACGGGCAGGAACAGTGCGGTACGTTCCATCTCGCAACACAGTAACCTCAAGAGACAACTTCTGTTTCAAGGCGGCAAGGGCGTTCAGTGCCCTGTGCTCCTGGACGAAATCAAGAATGGCATTTACCAGGAGCATCACTGTAATAATGATGCAGTCCTCCCATTTGTGGACAAGGGCCGACAGGATGGCAGCGGCCTCGATCATCCAGGGGATTGGCCCCCAGAACCTCCGGAAAATCCGGTGCCATAGAGGTTCGGTCCTTTCCCTTATCTCGTTTGGACCATACTCCTCAAGGCGTCTCTGGGCCTCTTCAGAGGATAGACCGGAATCAGGACTGGTGCTAAGTTCGGATAATGTGGTGGAAAGTTCCTGCTTCGCATAATCATCGGTCTTCCTGTGCATGTTGGTCACCTCCTGAGGTTCGGGGACAACTCATATCCATCCATAACAGCCCCCTTTGCCATGACTGCGTTACTCGTTGACAGAAAAATACTTATGTACTCCTATTAGACTATGCCTCTTCACCTCCTCGCGTCTTGCCACAGAACAAAATTTCTCATTTTTGGACAAATTACAATCATAGAAATCATCAATAATAGATACCGGAGTCCCTGATAAATCAAACAGTAATCATCCGGTAGCCATATGCAAATTCCACATATCCAGGGGCGTGATTATCAGTTCAACAACCTGAAATCAAACAAGTAAAAAATATTTTACCCATGCCCCTTCCCATCTTCTCAAAAGTATTTAGCTTATGTACGTATGGAAAATATTTCAGCGGGGTTCCACGCTCTGCGTTTTCATTAATACTACCGGTTATTACCCATTCACAATATAGGAGGCTAACAAAATGACATCATTGGAAGAAATCAGAAAAAAAATCGAAGAAATCGTTGACAGGGGTAAAAAGGCCCAGGAAGAGTTGGTGGACTATATCAAAAAGGACCTGGAGAAGACCATGCAGGATCTGCGACAGGCCAAAGAGTCTGTGGACCGGCTCACCCGGACTGTTCTTGATTCAGTTTATGCCTCTGTCTCAAAGGCAGGTGAGGATGCCCAGCAGCTTCTTTCCAACGTTGCTGAAACCATGCGAGAAAAGATTGAAGAGAGTTCGGAAAGGAGCCTTGAAAGGGCCAAGGAAAAGGCCGAAAGGGCAAGGGCAGCCCTTGAGGAGGCACTGGAAAAGGTCAACAACAACTTTGATGAGGTAGAAGAAAAGGTCAAAAAGGCCTTTGAGGAGGCCATGCAAGAGTTGGAGGAAAAGACAGAAGAGGTCAAGAGGGATATAGGGAAATTCAGTGAAGCGGTCAGCGAATTTGACGCGGAAAAGGCCAGGGAACTTGGCGATTCAGTAAAAGAGAGTCTTGAAGACACGGTGGAAAAGAGTAAAACCTATATATCAGAGTTGGAGAAAAAGACGTCGGAAAATTTTGATCAGCTCCTTAGACATACTGATGAAAAGGTAAACCAGTGGCTTGGGGAACTGAAAAAGAGGTTGAACACCAAATAGGTTCTAACCGGTTGTAACCAGACACATTGACAAGATACTCTGAATCCAAACAAGCAAAACAAAGTACAGACGAAACAATCGACAGGAAAGGGGGAGAACACAATATGATAGCAGATAAAAATGCGCCTGATTTCATAAAGGCATTTGAAAAGTCTATCCTGATAATTGGGGGAATAATCGGGGCCATTGGCCTTATTGGCATACTGGCACCTCACATAGTGGCAGTAACCATGACCCTGTTTCTTGGATTGATAATGATAGCAGCAGGTGTATTCTTTGGCTATTACAGCTACCAATATCACACCCGCTCTTTTGTAGGATGGCTGAAACCAATCATCCTTGTAACTGCCGGCGTGATGATGCTCATGAACCCAAAGGCAGGGATTGCAGCAGTAACACTGCTCATAACGATGTACCTGTTCATGGACGCCTATGCGGGGTTCGGCCTGGCATATGCCAGACATCCCCGTCCAGGCTGGGGATGGTTCCTGCTGAACGGTATCCTGTCACTATTTCTGGCCGTACTCATGCTCATAGGATGGCCTGCCACATCTCCCATATTCCTTGGACTTTATATAGGGGTGAGCCTGCTGTTTGACGGCATCTCCCTCTTCATGTTTGGCATGAAGCTGAAGGCTGACGAAGACGCACTGGAGGCCACGGCATGAAAGCACAAGGACAGGCTGGTGCAGGCAGGGACGCACCGAAAAAGAAGTATAAACGGGGGATAGAAATTGCTGCTCTGCTCATAGCCTTTATCCTCTCTGTAATCGGCATAGGCATAACAGACTTTCGCCCAATAATGAGCTATCGTTACTGGGGGGCCATGACACTGATCCTCGCAGCCACAGGCATGGTAATAGGCTGGGGAAAACAGCAGAAGCAGGGCCTTTCGGTAAGGGACATGCTATTTACCCAGATGGTTCACTGGGGTGCCACCTTTGCAGCAGTGGCAGGCATCTTCGTACTGTTGGGGTCCGGACGGCTAAACTATGAAAACACAGGGCTGGTAGTGTTGCTTACCCTGGCCCTGGCCACCTTTCTCGACGGCTACCGCGTAAGCTGGAGTTTTGGCTCTTTGGGTGTGATGATGTTTCTTACCGCCATGCTCGGGGCCTATATCGAACAATACATATGGGTGGTACTGATAATAATCATCTGCACTGCTGTAGTGATCATCATACTCGAAAAATCACGGAGCAGGGCCAGTGGTACCAAGGCTGTTACCGTTAATGACAATGACAGCAAGGACCACCAGGGCACGGAAGAAAACCACAAGCAACAGCCATAAATAAAAGGATTTAAAAACAGTGCACCTGACGATCCAAATAGACTGTAGGTGCTGAGTTTCCATACACATGACACATAGAAGGCAAATGGTGCCTTTATATGCGCCTAAAACTCATCAGGCGAATGACTTGTCAATGACATACGTGCCCCGGTCAAAACCATGACAAAAGCACCATCCACCTGTACCAATTGCCTCTGCATTTCAGGTGGCGTGTAGTTATGTTGAGTTTAAGTAAAAAAAGGCCTGAAGGTACCGGCGAAAATACCTTCAGGCCCGAGGACAGTAGATGTGAGAGATAAGTATGCACAGGCCTTCCCTTAATACGGGGGAAGGCTGTATTTTCAAGAAACTCGTTGCTGTTTATTGTGGGGGTTCTTGTTCAGCGATACATAGAAAGCAGGAAATACCACAAAGAAAGCTACGCAGATAAGATATTCAATACCCTTGATGTGGGTGTAATAATCAACCAGGTTATGAAGCGGGGTGATAAGGCCTGTTGCCACCATGTAGCCACGGAGTAACTCCCCAAGGTCTCCATCGGCAGAGTACAAAACTCCAACAAACGCCGAGAGGGCCCATAACCCAAACAGCACACCGCTTCCCAGAATTATCTTCACCACTATCTTTTGGTTGTCAGTTCTCATTCCTAATTTCACTACGACCCTGCCCAAGGAGAGCCCAGTGCTCAACCTCCAATAATGGCAATTATGTACCCCTTTATAAGGGCACCCATCCCGCTAGTTACAATACCGCCAATGATGCAGGCCATGCCCCAGATTCCCACAATGGCCGCCATAATTATTCCGATTATCAGGGCTGTCTTGGAGGTCTCGTCCCGGATATCAAGCTCGTCCCTGACGAATTCCTTATCCTTTGCCTTTACAGTGGGCTTCACGCCAACCTCCTTACCTTGGCTATCTCCAGTCGCTTTCCGGAGATTACGTTATGCACAAACAGTGCCACCATACAACAAAAATATAAATTTTATACTAACCCCCTAAAAGCAATAGACATATTTTTTAAACAAAAAACATGGCACAGGCGCACCAAGCGTCCAAACCGGGAGCATATTTGCAATATATTGATTTTACAGGAAAAGCCTGACAGGAACCACCAACACAAAACCCCAAAAAGAAACGCTAAACAAAATTCCGGGGGAAATGCCTTGAAATCAGGAAAAAGATCAACTCAGATACATACAGGCCATGGAAAAGCCGTTACCTATATGTTGCAGCAACAGCTACAAAAAAAGCACATGCAACAGTTTTGTTGCAACAGTAGTGTTTTACTGCATCCAACACACAGAAAAAACCTTGAGGAAAGGGCAAACAAAAGACCTGGCAAAGAGGGGTATTGGGACAACAGATAAGCTGAAGATTCCGAGGCAGCAGATCATGCGAAATTGGGAATCCAGAAGCGGTTTCAAATGTAGAAAGCAAAACAGTTACAGCAAACCCATTGGGTAACGGGCAATTTTACAAAAAACAGCATCAATTTACTGTAATTAAAGATAAAACAAAATTTTACATGATTTGAAACGCTCAATTCGGGTTAGTGGCAACAGCGGCAGGCAGGGTAATGGTGACGGTGGTAAACTCATTTTCCCTGCTGCGGATGGTTAGGCTACCACCATTATCCTCTGCAAGCTCCTTGCTGATACTAAGCCCGAGCCCTGTGCCCTCACCCTCCTCCTTGGTGGTAAAGAAGGGTTCAAAGATATGGGGAAGCAAGTCGTCCGGGATACCGCATCCATAATCTGTAATATCCAGCTCCACCACGTCGCCACGCTCATCGTGGAGACACCTGCCCTTTATCTCCAGTTTCTTATGGATATCTGCTCCCTCATAACGCCGATTCAATGCATAACGCGCGTTGCTAAGTACATTGAGCAGTATCTGCTGAATAGGCTGTGAACTGGCCATCACAGGGGGGAGATCATCAGGAATATCAATACTGATCTTGATACCGTCACTGCGCAACTGATGCCCTATAAGGGAGAGGCAGTCATTTACTGCCTGAGATATGTCGATATTCTCTGTCTTGCCACTGTCCCGCATGAAACCAAGCAGCTGGGAAACCACGCTTCCGATACGCTCACCCTCTGTAATTATCCTGTCAAGCAGTATAATCTCGGACTCGTCACGCCCCTCGTCCTTTGCCTGATCCAACAGCACCTGGGCGTAGTTCATGGTTCCATTGATGAGATTGTTGATCTCGTGGGCCACACCTGCAGCAAGCTCACCCATGGATGCCAGCCTGCTGCTCCTGATCACCGCCTCCTTGCGGGCATACTCAGGACTGAGGTCTGTGGCAATGGCAAGGAATGTTCCCGTGGCACTTCCCTCCTGCGCGTCACCGGCTGACAGAGATAGAGGCCGAATCTTGAACAGGTAATCAGTCCCCTTCAGGGAATGGATGCCAGTATATTCCTCTTCAGAGAAATGTTCCAGCAACTGCCTGAAATTCTTGCCCTTCCCACTCTCGAACAACTGATCCAGCTCCATACCACGGAGCTGTTCAAACGGAACTTCCGCCTGTTCTGCCACCTGATGATTTGCATCAAGAATCCGGCCATGACTGTCTATGAGGAATACCAGCCCGTCTACCAGCTCAAACAGGAGTCTACGCTGAGCCTCGATCTTCTGGAAGGAGGCCTGCTTCTGCTCATCATCCGTAATGTCTATGCCCGAGACTATTGCAAGGCTGTTATCCTGTTCACCAAGGGCTGGGCACATGGCATAACGTATGCGGTGAGTGGTGCCATCACTATGCTCAAAGTCGAACTCTCCAGACGTGCTCTCCCTGCTTCTGATCACTTCCGACGACTTCTCACACAGGACTTCACCAAATGAAGGAAACAGATCAGTGAGTTTTCCGCCCCTGATGTCCTGACCAGAAAGGCCAGTTATCTTCTCAAAGGCCCTGTCCCACTCGATGATCCTGCACTCTGCATCCAAAGTCACAGAGAAGAAGCTGAAAAGGTAGGATGCATGCTCAGCAACCCTCCTACACCTGTCAAGCCAGTTTCTGAGCCTGAACAGGGTCAGGACACAGGCTACACGCCATGCGATTACGGTAAGTTGCTCGATCTCTACCTGGCTAAAACACTCCTCCTTTACCGAATAGATATTAATGACACCAAATATCTCACGCCTGTGCCCATAGAGGAGTGGTGTAGGTGCTGGTATGGGTATGGCAGCACAACTTGCATAGCCGCTTGCAAGGGGCGTATCCTTTATGGGACCGGTTGGCGTGTCTGCCAGGATATCCCTCATCACCACAGGCTCCCCTCTTTTGAGTGCCTGCAATGCAGGATTGTAAGCAGCCCCCTTCTCTTCAGACGAGGTGAGCAGAACGGCCATGCACTGTTGGCACTGGTTATTGTCCATGGTAGTGCAACCGTCTGCAGCTATGGGCACCACATCATCCCTGTCCTTATCCGGCACACCAACCCACACCAGGCAGTAATCGCTGTTGGAAAGGAGTGCCCTGCAGGCCCTTACGAGGAAATCCTTTTCATCCCTGCTGACCGCTACTGCGCGGTTGATCTTTTCCTGGGCAATGAGGATGCGCTGCACCCGTGCCTGCTGGCCAAGACACTGATTGCGCTCCTCAAGTATCTCATTGAACGTGGCGGCAAGGCCTGAAATCTCCCTGCTGGTGTCCGGAACCACAATCTCGGTTATCATCCCTGAGGCAGCAGCAGAGGCCTGGCGCACCAGTCGAAACAGGGGTATGGCAAAACGCCTGTTCCAGAGAAAGAGGAGGGTGGATACGGCAAATATGACAAGCGCCAGCGATCCCACCACGATCCTCTGAAATCCTACCAACTGCATCTGAGCATGCTTGGTGATTACCTGATGAAAACGTTGCAGTCTCTCGGCTATAAGACGAAGATCAACCGCAAGCTTTCCAATGTCATCCTGCCTCATGCCACCGGTATCGTCCCTGATCTTTCTGAGCTGGAGTATGATACCTCCAAGGTCCACCTGACTTATGAATGCAAGCTTGTACTCGTCAGGAATCAGGATATCGTCGAGGATAGAGGAAATACTGCTGTTCAGCCCCTGTATATCTGTAATGATCTCCTCTATATTGAAGTGCTTTCCAGTAAGCAGGGACTCTGTGATATGTTCTTTTATGCTTGAAAAGCGGAAACACAACTGTTCACTCCGATTAATGACCTCATCGTAGTGTTTGTATAGAAAATACTGCTTGACCCCAAGCATGGTTACAGCCCCCAGAACCACTGCCATGACAATAGTTATCGAATATAGAGTCTTTCTGAACGAAATGGCCATGTCGTTCTCCTTGAGGTCCTCCTGCTTTGAAAAAGATTCAGGCTCTTATAAAAATCCCCGGCCCTATCCCAGGACCAGTTCAGCAGCCTGGCCGGCCTTGATGACCTTTTGAGGTTGGTCATGAAACCGCCCCCCATTTAAGGAAAGGTGCAGATTCTTTATCACAACCGACCTCAAAAAGCCACATGGCTTAAAATTTTTATTAAAAGGGACAGACTATAACTGTTTTCCCGTATTTTTCAAAACCCCATGTTGCTCCGCCCTTGCATGCAGTCCGTTCATGAGAAGTACAGGCGTGAGGAGCGACGTCTTTTCATGCACCATGCATTGAATAATCGGCCTGCACTTGTCATGAAACCATGCGTATTGCCTCCCATGACGGAGCAACATAATGTTGACATATCAATGATGACCTGTGTCTGTGGAGGCAGTTTCAAGACACAGGCCATCAACAGCCTATCAATTCATAACAGCTACCAAACAAATATTGCAATTATCAATTTCAAAACTGTTGCAATATTAATTTCATATCTGCACAGATAGACCACTGTTACGGATTGACCTACTTCTCTCCTTTCCATTCATAGATGATGGGCATACGGTAGACAATGAAACGGTAAGTAATGAAGTAAAGGGCATAAACAGTAAATGTGATCCAAACCTCTTTCCAGTGAGGTATCTCCTGGTAGAGGTTCCAGTTAAAGGCCACCAGGGCAGTATCAATCCGGTTCATGATTATGCCGGCCACTGTGATAAAGGCGGTGAGCCGGGCAAGGCCCGCATTATTGTGCTTGACGGCAAGAGAATAGAGGACCAGTGGGATGAATGCAGAGATGAACATCTCAAGCCACCAGTACTGACCCCACGGAGTGAGCAGGTACTCCCATTCGTCGTCATGGGCCACAGCGATGAACTTGATAATAATGTATGTAATGAGTGCGAGAGAACACCCCTTGGCAAGGCCGATACATATGTTATCCAAGTTTTCCAGGAACTCCTTGCCAGCACGCCACTTGAGGAATTTCCTGCAAAGTGTAGCTGACACCATCACCATTGAAAGCCCGGCAAAGATGGATGAACAGAAGAAGTGTATCCACTGGAAGTTGGCTGAATACCAGAGTGGATGCACCTTTGACGGGGCATAGGTGAACAGTGCCCCTAATGCGCCCTGGTGCAGGGTGGACAGAATGATCCCTGCAATGGTAAGGCCCATCACAATACTGTTGATCCACCTCTTGACCTTTAACCATGGACCACCGAGCCACTCGCATATTGCCGGCAGTACTTCTGCTATCTGAACCGACAGATATGTGGCAACATGCCATGCCACCAGGAAGAGCACGGCTGCTGGCCCAAGGGAGACAAACATTGGATAAGGCAGTCTCCAGGGCATACCAAGGTCAACGAGCAGATAGACAACGGCAAAGAAGTAACCGAGAAGCCCGTTTAGCAATGCAAGCCTCTCAATGGCGTGAAAGTCCTTGCGCCCAAACAGCTCCACAGTGGTGCCAAGCATGAAACCCGATGCTGACAGGGGCACCATACCAAACAGACCAAACCCCAGAAACAAACCCCAGGGATAGTCATTGGATGCGTGCGTTACTGAGGCAAGTCCCATGGTGTAACGCTGCAACAACAGAGGGATACCAATCAAAAAGATGAATGCAAGCAGCCAGTTTACAGGATTTCTCATCAACTGCTTCTTGTAGTCCTCAGGGCTTAGCCCAAGGAGGAGTTTTTCCTTGATAGTCCATTGGGTTCCATCCGGTTTTACATGATTAACAATGGGGATGTCAGGTCTTTCTTTGGCAAATATCTTCATAGCCCTCAGCCCTCCTGCTCGTCGTTTGAATCTTCAGGTGATTTGATCTTCAGGCAGTTCTTTTTCTCCATGAGCCAGTCCTTTCTGGTGGCAAGGAGATGCAGGCCCATAAAGAGGCCGGGCCATATGGTCAGGACCATTGGGACCATTGCCAGGAAGTCCTTTACGTTGTTCAGAATGGGCTCATGTTGCAGGTGCGTATCAAAGCCCACGTGTTCGAACGGAACACTGGACAGGTACATCCATGAAGTTCCACCCACCTCATGCTCGCCATAAATATGATCCACATAGGTCTCTGGGTTGTCTCTAATGCGCTGTTTGCCCTCCTTGATCAGATCTATGCGCCTGCCAAAGGTCAGGGCCTCCTGGGGACACGCCTCCACACACGCTGGGGGCCTGCCCTTCTTGAGTCTGGTGTCATAGCACATTATGCACTTCATGATACGCGGACTGAACGCGCTGGAGTACTTGAAGGTAGGGATATAGAACGGACAGGCTATCATGCAGGTACGACACCCCACACACACACTTGCATCGTAAATGACAGCGCCCTCTGGCGTCTTGGTATAGGCATTGACAAAACAGGCGGTAAGGCATGACGGCTCAAGGCAGTGATTGCACTGCACCTTGCGGAATATCGGATGCTCTATGCCTGGAATATCATATTTGTTTACAACTGTATAACGCGTCTCGTCTGTACGTCGCCTCTGCCCATGCTCACGCTCTTCAAACACTGAATAGTCATCAAATGGCAGATCCGGCTCAGGCAGGCCCTGTTCCCTGTTACAGGCAGCCTCACAGGTCCTGCACCCTACACATCTGGTCAGATCAACAAGCACCCCCATAGCATCTGGATAATGATCGAAATTCCCGTGGGCGTCAGCCTTTCTTGCCGCAGCCATTGATGCTGCAGCACCACCGGCCAGCGTTCCCTTTATGAAACTTCTGCGAGATAACTTTCTCATATCTTCCTCCTGTAATTTGCCTTTATAGGTAAACCAGGCAAATATCAGCTCGTTGCTCTACGAAATAGAGACTTCCGCGTCACGCTGCCAACACACAAATCAGCCTTGACACGATTATAGAAAAATTGACAGGAACCTAACTCTGCCCCCTTGCGGTCCTCGAAATTGATTCAATCAAATTGCATAAAAAATTGATCCTTCAGCGAGATACCCATAGCATCCCTAATGGTGTCTCTTTTTTTTGTGCATGGGTGCATACTTGCCTGTGTGATAGAATTTCTTGCCTGCGTCAGTCATGGCATGGCACTCCTCACACCCAATAGGCCCATCCATTTTCACGTGGCATCCACGGCAATTGAGGTGATATGCCCCCTTCAGCCCCACCTTGTTGATATGATAGAGAAGGGGTTTGTCCAAGGTCTTGAGATACTCCTGGGAAAAGCGGTTAAGGGGATGGCAGTCACGGCACGCTACACTCTCCTGTTCTCCGCTGTTGGCATGACACCTGGCACAGTTGGGATCTGTTACCGGTGTCCCAGTGGTGTGGTGGTGGCATACTGAACAGTCTCCTTCGGTAATATCAACATGAACCGAATGGGGAAACTCCACCTTCTTGTAAAGATTCACCATTATATCGATATCCACATCATCAGGAGCGTCTTCCGCATCCATCGCACTGCAGACAACAGGTGGTGCCAGTGCAAATAGGGTAAGCATGGCGACTCCTCCTATCCAAATTACAAATCTGTTCATAACCAGTCTCCTCTTGGCCTGTGGCCGTTTGTATAATCATACCGGTTCTATTGCTGCGCATTCCCACAGCTCGTCTTAAAAATTTATATTATCCTATCGCTACGAAATTCCTGACTCACCACCCCCTTTCCTGAGTTGTCCTGTTTGTCCTTACCATCAACCTCCGGCAGAGACTCCCCCTGCCGCGAGGCATCTGAACCCCTGTCTTCAACTGAACAAGCCGCATTTTCTGCAGCAGATTTTTTCTTCTTCTGCTTGACAGAACATTTCAGCACAATGTCCACCTCTTCGGCATCGATTGTTTCATGTACCAGCAGCACCTCTGCAAGCTTGTGAAGGAACTCATTGTTGGCCTTGAGCATGTCAAGGGTCTCCTGATAGCACCTGTCCAGGAGTTCCTTCACCTGCCTGTCGATCTCCTGGGCAGTCTTCTCGCTATAACTCCTGGCAGTACTGGTACCGCCAAGAAATCCCTCCTGGGTGCTGACAATGGAAAGCGGACCAATGGTGTCGTTCATACCCCACTCACACACCATGCGCGTTGCTATCTCAGTGGCTGAAAGCAGGTCATTGCTGGCCCCGGTAGTACGCTGATTGAAAACGATCTCCTCTGCTGCCCGTCCCCCAAACAGTGTCTTTATACGGTTTTCAAGGTACAGGGTGGAGTAGGTATGCCGCTCGTCAAGTGGAAGCTGCTGGGTAAGGCCAAGGGCCCTGCCCCTTGGCATTATGGTTATCTTGTGCAACGCATCGGTCTCTGGAAGAAGTTTTGCCACTATGGCATGACCGGCCTCATGATAGGCAGTAATGCGCTTCTCCTTCTCACTGATCACCATGCTCTTTCTCTCAAGGCCCATGATGATCTTGTCCTTGGCCTCCTCGAAATCTTCAAGCTCCACCACCTCCTTGCCGTGCCGCGCTGCCATGAGGGCTGCCTCGTTCACCAGATTGGCAGTGTCAGCTCCACTAAAGCCCGGAATACTCCTTGCTATCTCTGCAAGCCTTACGGCCCTGGATATCTTGATCTTCTTGGCATGAACCTCAAGAATACGTAGCCTGCCCTTTACATCCGGCAATGGAATGGTGATCTGTCTGTCAAAACGTCCAGCTCGAAGCAGGGCAGGATCAAGTACATCAGGACGGTTGGTGGCAGCAATAATGATCACTGTCTTGTTGGACTCAAAACCATCCATCTCAACCAGCAGGGCGTTCAGTGTCTGCTCCCGTTCGTCATGTCCCCCACCTGCTGATCCACCTGCGCTGCGCTTGCTTCCAATGGCGTCTATCTCATCTATGAAGACGATGCACGGGGCCATCTTCTTGGCCTCTTTGAACAACTCCCTGACCCTGGAGGCGCCCACACCCACGAACATCTCCACAAAGTCCGATCCGCTAAGGCTGAAGAAAGGCACGCCTGCCTCACCTGCAATGGCCTTGGCCATGAGGGTCTTGCCAGTCCCCGGAGGCCCCTGGAGCAGGACGCCCTTTGGTATCTGAGCGCCCAATTTCCTGTACTTTTCCGGAAATTTCAGGAAGTCAACCACCTCCATCAGCTCCTCCTTTGCCTCAGGAATGCCTGCGACATCATCAAAGGTGACCCTGTGTTCAGCCCTTGAAAAATCCTTGGCCTTGTCCTTTCCGAAACTCGACGCCTTCTGACCTGAATTCCGGGTGAATATGAACCAGGCACCAAGAATCAGGAGCACTGGCAGGAGCGAGTTCAGCACCCCCTCTATGCCTGAAATCTTGCTGGATTCCGCAGTGACTTCCACGTTATACTTGTCCAACTCGGGCATAAGTACTGTGATATCAGGAGCAAATGTGGAAAAATGGCGGTCATACTTGTCTACGATCCTCAACTCACCGCCTTTGATATGCACCTTTTTGATCTCCCCCTTTCTGAGCTGTTCCAAAAAAGTGGAATAGCTGATGGAAGGAGGGGTGGTTTCAGACTCCCATATGTTGTATGCTCCAATGCCAAGGGCCGTAAGGATGAGCAGTATGATCGCGTTTCGTACATAGTTGTTGCCCATTTACCGCACCTCCTTCTTGATATCCTTACCACGAACCAATGACTTGGATTTTGAGCCGCCTTTTGCCCTTCCAAGAGGGGTATCAGGCGAAGACCTGCCAACAAGCTGCCAGTAAGGCACTGCATCACTACTGACACTGCCCTGAAGAATTCGCACGAATATCTCCTCAACCCGTCCCGTCTCCTGCCAGTTATGCCTGAACGAAAACTCATCGAGATAGTTCTGAAGGTGTTTCAGGGCCACTGCCCCCTTATGGACCTGCAGTATCCATCGTCTGAGCTGGCCTATCAGGTAGTGCAGATGACGCGGTATGGCACGGCCAGGAAAAGGCTCATGCACAAACCCAGCATCTGAGACCCCTGCAAACACCGGATTGGAATCTGTAATAACCCGTGTGCCCCTTTCTGCGGTGGCTGACAAAAACTCCATCATGCTATCCTTGCTCACCTCCGGCATGTATCTAAGTTTGAGCCTCCCTCCTTCCTGGTCCGACGGCCCTGTCACCTCCACCACCCCTGCAATGACGATACAGTCACTATGAAACCGCAGTTCAGGTAGTGCATCCTGGCCTCCAACAGTGGCGATACCGGCCTCAACAAGCGTCTGGCACTTCGCAACGTCAGAGGCGATCATGGCCAGACGCAGTTTCTGGAGCCAGGCCCAGGCGGTCTGGTAGCTTCCCAGGCCCAGAAGTTTCTGCAACTCCCGGGCGCTGCCTCCTTCCCTTGTGGTGCATGCCCACCATATGGCCCTGAACCACATCTGGAGGGGCTTCTTGGTCCCGTGCATAACGGTGCCTGAGGTAAGTGAACCCTGATACCCACATTTTGAACATACGATCAGGTTTCTCTTGTTTAGCCATGCCTTATGCCCGCCACACCCAGGACACTTGAACCCCTCAGGCCACCTGACTTTGAAGAGGAAATCGCGGCATGCATCTTCACTTTTGAAGATATCCTGGAATTCCCCCTCACTCTCCGGAATGTTGTTTTCCTGGATTTCCATGCATTACTCGCTTTTCTTGTTTGCCGTAAAGATGCACCCATGAGCACGGCAGTTCTCATTTTCACATGACTACCCATACCGGATGACTGTACGGGCAACATGCACTATAGACCGAGCAACATATGGCCATGAATTATGTAGATAGGCTTTCTTAATTTCAGCAGAGTGGCCTGAACCTTGTCCCCAAAATTGTGTCAGGCCGGAATAATACAAGCCCCTCCCAAGCAACCTATCCACTTTGATTTCTCTATGACTTTCTGCATATCAGGTGCCACATAGTGACAATGCCCGCTCCTCACCTTTCAACCTACTAAAATTATTAGAATAAACCCTAAACATTTCTAAGAATCAATTTTAGCACCTAATCTAATAGCCATGACACAATCCCCCAACCACCAACCCCGTTTCCCCAGCAATCTGTCGGAACCATCAAGAAAAATGCCTTTTTACCAACAGGCAGGGGTAATTTGCGTGAGGTGCATCATTTCTGAAAAAATACAAGGGTAGCCGGTGCAACACATTTCGACATGACTACAATGGATAATATCCTAATGCATTTTCAAGGAAAAAACGGAAAAGATCAAAGGGAAAAGAGAAATTTTCAATGGAAAAGTGTAGCAATTAATTGTTATATACTACACCTTTGTTGCAACAACAATGTGGTATCACGCCACACTATTTTGCAACACTTAGTGACGGATGCAACATAACCACAGAAAAAACTCAAGGAAAATAACAGGTAGGCAGGTAATAAAATATCTCTGTTTTCAGAGTCACAACCCCCTAAGCACAAAGCCCCACATGCGCCACACTCCAGTATGTGACTTAAATTACTGTAAAATAACTGGGTTATACTCCGAAAGAAGAAATCGCACATGGCCAGTTGACAGTAGACATGAATACGAATGTTTATGGAAAAACTGCCAGTAGTATGAAACATCAGGCACAAAAGGCACCTGCACCATAACTATGGCAATTGAAGGACGTGAAAATGTACGACTACCGGGTGACAGTGCCAAACACCGCAGGACCAGAACCAGTCAGTCAAAGAGACACACGCGGGATGGAAGAGGCTGAAACCTATCCCCAAAAAGACGAAAATCCACCTATCCACTCTGAAGGTAGGTGACACAGAAAAGGCTATGATGGAGAGGCAGTCAGGGACACGAAAGATCCTTCACCACAAAGGTCAGATAGCAAGCTGATCCACATCTATGTTCAAGTCCCTGATTTTTCGGTAAAGCGTGCTTCTGTCAATACCAAGCAGACGGGCAGCCTTGGCCTTGTTGCCACCTGTCCTGGTAAGGGCGGCAATAATACGCTGGTCCTCTGGCAGATCAGCAAGGTCTTCCGTGTTTACAGGGGGAACGACAGCCGCACCGCCAGCAGATGCAGCAGTAGCTACCCCTGCCACACCTGAGACAGGCGCAGTCTGTTCAGGAGCAATTATGTCCTCAGGCAGGTGTGCAGAAGAGATAGTAGGGGTGTTGCAAAGCACGCAGGCCCGCTCGATAACGTGTTCCAACTCTCTTATGTTGCCAGGCCAACTATATCTTTCAAGTATCTCAAGGGCCTGATCTGAAATGCCGGTAATGGGCTTGCCCATCTTGCGGGCAAACCTGTCCACAAAGTACTGGGCGAGCAAGGCTACGTCACCCTCCCTCTCTCTAAGGGGGGGAAGCATGATATCTATGACCCGCAACCTGAAGTACAGATCCTCCCTGAACTTGCCATCCCTGACCTTTGCCTTCAGATCAGCGTTGGTTGCCGCAATTATGCGCACATCCACCTGGATGGGCTGATCCCTGCCAACGGGGTAAAAGGTCTTCTCCTGCAGGAACCTAAGAAGTCTCACCTGCATGCGGGGTGATATGTCACCTATCTCATCGAGAAACAGTGTGCCGCCGTCTGCCTGAAGTATGCGGCCCATGCGGTCACTGGCAGCACCTGTAAACGCCCCCTTCTTGTGGCCAAAGAGTTCACTTTCCAGCAGATCTTCAGGGATAGCCGTACAGTCCACCTTCACAAGAGGCCTGTTCTTTCTGGGGCTTTCTGCATGCAGGGCCTCTGCCACCAGCTCCTTGCCTGTGCCACTCTCACCAGTGACCAGGACGGTGGTATCAACCTTGCCTACGTTTTCGATGAGTGTGTACACCATCTGCATGGCAGGACTTGCCCCCACAAACCTGTGAAACCTGGTCCGCTTGCCCCTTTGCTCCAGATCCTCAAGCCTGGTCATATCCCTTATGACCAGGACCGCACCGAGAAAGGTACCGCTACCGTCCTCCAATGGCGACGCAGTCACACTTAGCACCCTGCGATTGCCATCGGGAAGCTCTGTCTCAATCCGGTGTTCAGGCACAGCCTGGCGGCTGGACAGGACCTTTTCAAGATCACGCCTGCAAAACGCCAGTTTACGCATATACTGACCGTCATCACCAATTGCACAGGTCCCCTTCTCCCGTGGTGAATCAGGATCAAACTCGCTGAGGATGAAACGGGCAGCCTGATTCATTTCCACTATATTGAGATCAGTATCAAACGTGATAATGGCGTCCTTTACACTCCTGAAGATGGTCTCAAGGTAGTGGCGATAGCGGAGATTCTCCCGCTCTGCCTTCTCCTTCTCCTTCTTTAGTGCATACTGCTGGAGTGCAAGCCTTGCCACCCTCAACAGGGCATCTTTGTTGACCGGTTTGGGGAGATAGTCAAATGCGCCGAGCCTTACAGCCTCAGAGGCGGTATTAACATTGGGATAACCTGTCACCATGACCACTGGGCAATCTATGCCCATCTCCCTGACACGCCTCAGGAAATCAATGCCAGACGCCCCCTCAAGCACAATATCACTTATAATCAGATCAAACTGGTACTGTTCAATGGCGGCCACCGCCTCCTCAAAGGTGGCAGCGGTTATCACTGGGTCGTATCCTTCACGTTTCAAGAAGAGCTGAAACGTGAGTCTCAGGCTCTCCTCGTCATCAACTACCAGGATGCCACCGCTGGAAACGGGTTCTTTTTCAGCCATTGTTACTCTCTCCGTCACCCTTTTCTATGTCCTCGATGAAATAAGGCGCAAGACTCTTGTCTCTGAACACAACTACCGCACCTATCAAACGCCCCTCCTCCTTGATAGGTGTACTTACATACTCCACATGGAAGCTGGAACCATCCTTGCACCAGAACAGATCATCAGAGCTGAAATGTACCTTGCCATCACGATAGGCCATGTATATAGGGCACTCATCCTCAGGAAACGGTGAGCCGTCAGCCTTGTGGTGATGTATAAGTTCATGATGATTACGCCCGATGAGTTCCTCCTTGCGCCAGCCAAGCATGAGAAGTGCCGCCTGATTCACAAAAGTGACCCTGCCATGATGGTCCAGGCCACAAATACCCTCACCAGCCGAGTTGAGTATAAGCTCCATCTGTTTCTGAAGCTGCTTTCTCCTCTCCTCAGCCTCTATAATCCCGGAAATATCCCTGAAGACCACAACAGCACCAACGAGTTTACCGTTCTCCACAATGGGGGTGCTAAGGTACTCTACAGGTATGGCAGTGGCATCCCTGGTCCAGAACACCTCATCCCTGCCCTTGTGCACCATTCCATCTCTGTATGCAGAAGTTATGGGGCATGTCTCCTCTGGATACGGGCTGCCATCAGGCCTGTGATGATGCACAAGCTCATGATGTGACTTTCCAACCATCTCTTCAGACTTCCAACCCAGCATTGAAGCAGCGGCATTGTTCACAAAAGTAACCTTGCCCTCCCTGTCAAGCCCAAAGATGCCCTCACCCACTGAGTTCAGGATGAGTTCCAGCCTGCGTTGAATCTTGCGCATCTCTCCCTCTGCCTGGGTCCTCTCTGCAATTTCCCTGTTAAGGGAGGCATTTGCAACCGATATTTCAAAGGTGCGCTGCTCCACCTGCTGTTCAAGAGATGCCCTTGTCTTCTCCAGCTCCTCCACTGTCTCTTCAAGCCTGTGACGGTACTGCTCCAGACTGCCCACCAGCTTGTTGAAACTCACCCACAGCACGGCAAGGGCTATAAATACCACGGCAACCGTGGAGAGTGCTGAGGTAATAAAGAGACTCCACTTCTTCTGTGCAGCCTCGGTAATATTCTGGAATGTCAGTATCCCTCCAGTGACCCTGCCGCGGGCATCCTTCAGTATGGGCAGACGATGTATGTAATAGTGCTGCTTGTCTATGGTCTTCTGCTGATGCAGGTTGTCAAAATCAATATCAGAGGGCAGCCTGGAGAAAAGCGGACTGCCATAATTGATCAGATAGTACTTCCCAAAAGGCCTGATGGCATTGGCATAACCCTCGGCCATACCGGAGACATCCTTTGCAGTGCAGTCGCCAGATTCAAAATAGACAATGGCATCCACATTGAACTTGTGCTTGAGAATATCTATAATCTGCTTCAGTTTTATCTTGATCTCCACTGCACCCATGTACTGCCCACTCTCTCCGGGTTTGCGGATGGGATGTATGATCCGGTAAAAGAGACTGGTGCAATCTGTCTCAAAACCAGCCATCTGGCGCTTCTTCTTCACGGCAAAATGTATCTCCCGTGTGATGGCCTTGGAGTCCCTTGTATCTGAACCAGGAGGGGCGTACATGATCCTGCCATCCGGATAGTAGAAATTCAGGGCCATGAAATAGGGGTTCTCCCGCTTGAGCTTGTCAAATATGCCCGGCACTATCTTTGCCATGGCCTGGGTATCCCTCTTGGCAATGGCGTCCATGAGCTCTGGATTCTCTTCGGTAAATATCTTGAGCCTCGGTCTGTATGAGTCACAGGTAGTCCTGATTATGAAGTCCGTGATCTTGGACAGGCTCTCCTGCTCACTGTCTATCATCCAGTGTATGTTCCCAGCTATCTGGCTATATCCGTAATAGAGGAAAAAACCTGAAAGGCAGAGGATAATGACAACGACTACCAATATTGCCTGATTTTTTATACTCACAGTTCTCTCCTTTTATTACCATCGCCTGACGTGCTGGTCACCAAACCACTGCACTCATAGAGAGGCATTCAGCCCTGAACCTATGTAAAAAAACAAAACGTGATACTCTCCCACGTCAATCCTGTACCTGACTTTTACCAAATGGTAACTCCACCACTATCCGGGTATATTCACCATAACTGCTATCCACCTTCAGGGTGCCATGGTGCTCCCTGATCAAGCCATGACTTATGCTAAGCCCCAGCCCTGTACCCTCTCCATCTGGTTTGGTTGAAAAAAACGGTTCAAACAGCCGATCAGCGATATCCTGCGGGATACCCGTACCATAATCGGTAATTTCTATCTGTACCACTGACTCACCTTTCTTTTCAACAACTCTTCCGGATATTTCAATACGTTTGTTGGGATCAGGTTCAGGATAACGACTGTTCAGGGCATAACGCGCATTACTCAAAAGATTGAGAAACACCTGCTGAAGCTGCTGGGCATGTCCCATTACCGTGGGCAGGTCGGGCGGCATGTCCACCTCGAGAGTAATACCATCCTTGTGAAGCTGATGCTTCATCAAAGCGATGCTGTCCTCCACCACCTCCACCAGGTTCACCTCTTCGGCATCGAGCTTCTCTTTCTGTCTGGCAAACGACAGAAGATTGCTCACGATGCCTGCGATGCGGTTACCCTCCTTGATAATCCTCTGCAGGATGTCCCTGATTACCGGGTTGTCATCAGACTCATCCAGAACGATCTGCGCATAGTTGATAATGCCGTTGATGGGATTGTTGACCTCATGGGCCACACCTGCAGCAAGCTCTCCCACTGCTGCAAGATGCGCTGCCCGCAAGGCCTCAGCCTTACGGATCTTCTCTTCAGTAAGGTCCCTTGCCACAAGGAGAGTCCGGTCTTCCACCTCATTGCCACCAGGCACCGGGGAGACGGTCAGCTCATAGTTACCATGAAGTCCCTTGAACTCGCTCTCCAAAATCCTGTACTCCCCTGCACGGATCAAATCGTCCAGGGGACATGTTACGTTGGCAGGCCTCTCTCCATACAGAATGCGGCAGATCCCCCTGCCGAGCACCTCTTTCCTTGGAAGATCCGCAGCGGCACATGCTGCGGGATTGGCTTCGAGTATGACCCCTGAACGGCTCACCACAAATGCAGGATCAGGAATGGCCGAGAAGATATGATCCCAGTCAGCAATTGCACGTTCAAGTGCCTGGTCGGTCTTGACAAGATCCGTGACATCAGTACCGATAAATACAAGCCCCAGTCCCCGCCTGTCAAGGTCGGAAAGTATGGATGCATGCCAGTTGACTATGCGGGTAGAGCCATCTTTTGCAGCCATTTTGGCCTGAAAGTCAACATCCCGTTTGCCCTGGCGCAGGAGCCTTGAGAATGTGGTCTGTATCTCCTTCCTGTCCTCAGGCTGTATGAGCACATCCACCCAGTACTTGCCAATGACCTCATCCCTGGAAAATCCGGATGCCTTCTCGGCCTGCGAGTTGAACGACACGATCTCTCCGCAGTGGGAAACCGACACCATCAAGGCATTGACCGCATCTATTATCTCCCTGTTCAGATCCCGCTCTGTATGGAGCTTTTCCCTGGTCTCCATGGAGTACAGGCCGAGAGAGATATCTGCGATTATGTTCTCTATGAGCTTAAGCTCATAGCCAACAAACCCCTCCTTGCACGAAGTATAGATGCTCAACACACCATAGAAGCGTTCCTTCCACACCAGGGGCCATGCCGAACACGCAGTAAAATGATTGGTAAGGGCTGCCTCCCTTAGTTGCGGATACTGGTACTTCCCAGGTATGTCATTCATGATCACTGGTTTTCTTGTCTCTGCAGCCTTCAGGGCCGGATTGGCATTGATATCCGAGACATGGGCCATACACTCCACATCCTTCTCTGTACCGTGGAAATCCGGCTTGAATCTGATGGCAACCGGTTCGATATAACGCCTCTCTTCATTATATTTTCCTGACCACACCATGCGGTAATCCCGGTGTTTGATAAAGACATCGCACACCTTTACCATCAGTTCCTCTATCTGCGTGGCATGCAAGGCCTCTGCGCTGACCTTGTTGATTATGGAGAGCATCATGTTCCTTCGCTCGATCTTCTCCATTGACTCGATACGCGAAGATACAAGCTGGGAAATGGAGGCAAAAAGTTCTGCGATCTCGTCCTCCCCCTCCCGGGTGGACACATTCTCCCGCTTTCCTGAGACCACCTCCTGGACCTGTGATATAAGCTCAAACAACGGGGTGGCTATCCTGCGTTCCAGCATCACAAAGGCCATGATGAGCAGGAGGAACACCAGTGAAAATACAACTATGAGGATATGTCTGAACAGTGAGAGACGCTCCAGCACAGATGCAGTCACTGCATTGGAAAACCAGACGATCCTTGCGCGCAACTCCTCTGTATCGTGCTGAAGCCTTGAGATATACTTGGACTTCTCCTCTGGTGAAAGGGATGAGGTGAGGGCCTTGAAATTGAGGAGCATCCGTGTCAGGATGATCCTGCCCTCCATGAGATAGCGCAACTCCTTGCTGGTAATGGGCATGGTGATCAGACGGGCGAACTCGTTGTCGATCTTGGCAAGCTCCTGATCAATATCCAGCATCACAGGGTCAGTACGTCCAGAGGTCAGTCTCATGATATTTCCATGCAGGACCACAAAATCCTGGAGTATGTGCTGACTCCCGTCCCTGAGACGCTCATACGGGATATCTGCATTAATGGCATATATCCCCACAAACGCAAAGAGACCGAGCAGTATGGCAACAAAGAGACTGAAGCTCTCTATCTGCTCCTTTAGGGTCATGATTTCCTCCCTGACCGTTTATCCACTGAGTAGTGAAACAGGTGTACACACTCAGGCTTGCTGAGAAACGTAAGCAGGCACTGGGCCGTGCCAGGATGTCTGGCTCCCCTGAGTATAGCGGCCTTTACCTTTTGGGGCAGACACGTTTTTCTCTTTGTATCATGAGAAAGCGGACAGGTAAGGACAGTATCTGCAATCTTTCCAATCATGTTCTTTGTCATGAGTTCCCTGAACAATTTCCCGTTTGTCGTAAGGATTACATCCCCCTCCCTGGTACGGACGAGATGGGCAGCGAGTATATCAGGGGGCTGGGTGAGCACTATGACATTATGGCCCTCTCTGAGGGAGAACTCCTCAATACAGTTGGCAAGTGGCCTGGTAAGCTCAGGTGTACAGTAGACAACAATGGTACGTGCGGCCTCTGGCACCCCCAACTGAAGTACCAGCCAGACTGTACCGGCAAGCAACAGACCTGCAGCGAGATAGCGAAGCCTGAAATCAAAAAAATGCTTTCTTTTCCCTTTTGTACCAGGCATTGAACAAACCCTCTCATCAATGCTTGATCTCTCAAGCCTTCATGTCACCCCTGGCTGAAAGGGCAACACCTCCATTCACGAAAATGCTACTGTGGACACCCTGTCCAGAAACATTTACCGTTTGACCCGCATTAGTTCTGGTGTACGGTACCACGCTCCCTCTGTACGTTTCCACATGGCCAAGAAGCCACGTGGAGAATGACCATTTACCTTCAACTGGAATGTTGTATCATACACAGTATGGCATAGATTGAGGAAAAGGAAGACTCACTCCACCGATAGCCATAATCCTTCAAAGATTATTATACGTACTTATATGAACTCTTTCCACCACCTGTTAGGAATGTGCATTCTATCAGCATGGCCCATCATACCGTTATTCTGGATACCTGCCCACCTGTTCCACGGATTTTTCCGCCGCCATCTTGGCCTCTACGTCTATGGCATTGCAGGAGTGTTATGGCTGCCACTGCTGTGGATCGTGTGGAAATACGGTGACCTGGCTCTGCGATACGTCCTGCCTGTTCCATGGCCCTTTAAAACTGTGGGATGGATACTGTTCTGCTCAGGACTTGCCCTTCAGATATGGACAGCCAGGGTAATGGGGCCCATAATTCTTGGCGTGCCAGAGGTTACCAATGCCATGAAAAACCGCCATGTCATCACCCCTCCCTTCAACTGGTGCCGCCATCCCACTTACCTATCCCATGCCATGATCTTTTCAGGAGCAGCTCTTCTCACTGGCTATACTGCCCTGTTCATCCTTGCCCTTGCAGACATGCTTGCAACACATCTCATAATCATACCCTTTGAAGAGAAAGAACTCCTGAAAAGACTTGGACAGCCCTACAGAAAGTACATGGAACGGACTCCAAAATTCATTCCATCCCTCTCCGCAACGCTCAAGAGAGAGCGACCAGAACAGTAACACAGGAGATACATATATGAAATTCAGGCCATGTATTGATCTACACAACGGTAAGGTAAAACAGATAGTGGGTTCTACCTTGAACGACTCATCACCGGAAACCCTAAAGGAAAATTTTGTGTCTGAACGACCCTCATCATGGTTTGCAACCCTGTTCAGGCAGCATAATATGCGAGGCGGACACATAATTATGCTGGGCCCTGGCAACGAAGACGCGGCCCGCCAGGCACTGAAGGCATGGCCAGGCGGCATGCAGGTGGGAGGTGGCATAACTGAACACAACGCCTCCCAATGGATAGATGCAGGTGCCGAGGCGGTGATAGTCACCTCGTGGTGCTTCAGCCAGGGAGAAATTCTGATAGAACGTATTCAAAGGTTGCGAGACCTGGTGGGCAGGCAGAGACTGGTACTGGACCTCAGTTGTCGCAGAAAAGGTGACGATTTTTTCATTGTTACCGACAGGTGGCAAAAATTCACAAATGTGAAGATATCCAAGGAGACCCTTGAAAGACTCTCCGAATACTGCTTTGAATTCCTGATTCATGCCGCTGACGTGGAAGGAAAGTGCCGTGGTATTGAGACAGAGCTGGTCGAGATGCTTGGCCAGTGGTCCCCCATCCCAACCACATATGCAGGTGGCGCAAGGTCTCTTCAGGACCTCCATGTTGTCAAAGAGCTGGGAAATGACAGAATCGACCTCACCATAGGGAGCGCTCTGGACATATTTGGCGGCACCGGAGTCACCTTTGAGGAGGTAGCCAGGTTCAACAGGGAGAACTGCTGAGCATAAGGCTATAGCCACATACATAGCCATGGGGCCCTCCCTGCCCCCAAAAATCTGATGTTATCCACAGGGCAGGCCTGAAAATCAGAAAACCTACCATACCGCCGGGTATATTTTCAGGATAGAATTACCATAGACAATCACGATACATAAAAAGGAGATCAACCATGTACGGCAATCAAAACTTTTCACGCAAGGGTACAGAGACTCTGTCCGGCCTCCATGTCGATCAGGAGGCAGTAAATGCCCTTCTTGCCAGGGTCTTCAACTGGATGGCCATTGGGCTGTGCCTCACAGGCTTTGCGGCCTTTCTTACAGCCAGCTCCCCTTACCTGCTTCAGATTATATTTGGAAACAAGGCCATCTTTTTAGGTCTTATCGTGGTGGAGCTATGCATAGTTTTCTACCTCTCTGCCAGGGTGCACAAGCTATCACCCCAGACTGCTACAGGAATATTCATTGGTTATGCCATACTTAACGGCCTTACCATTGCCGCAATATTCCTGCTTTATACCATGTCTTCCATTGCAAGCACATTCTTCATAACCGCGGGCATGTTCGGGGCCATGGCAATATATGGCCGAGTGACCAAAAGAGACCTTACCGGCCTGGGATCTTTTATGATAATGGGGCTTTTTGGCATCATCATAGCATCTGTTGTAAACATCTTCATGCAAAGCTCTGAGCTGGCATGGATAACTTCCGGTATTGGCGTAATAGTATTTACCGGCCTTACTGCCTATGACGTGCAAAAGATAGCCAGGATAGGCGCAAGCGGCATCATGCAGCAGGGCGAGGCTGCCATTCAGCGGACAGCGATCATGGGGGCACTTTCACTCTATCTGGATTTCATCAACCTGTTTCTCTCACTCCTCCAACTGATGGGCAATCGCAGGTAAGTTGTACAGCAACGTCCATTCATAAATGTCCTGTTTGCCAAGGGTGCACAGACGTACTCCCTGTACTTCCAAGTGTGCCCCACAGGTACCCGCTGATGACCAGATCATGAAAAAACTCCCTATAGGCATTCAAAGTTTTGAAAAAATATGCCAAAACGATTTCTACTATGTAGACAAGACCCCTTTTATCAAAAAACTTATGGACGAGGGAGGGGGGTACTACTTCCTCTCCCGCCCGAGGCGCTTTGGGAAAAGCCTTTTTTTGGACACGCTCCGTCAGGCCTTTCTGTGTAAAAAAGAGCTGTTCCAAGGGCTATATCTTGAAAACAACTGGCGCTGGGACAGGAAATACCCTGTTATCTACATCAGTTTTGGGAGCGGTATTCATCGCTCACTTGACGAGTTCATGGAGACAGAAAATGTAATTCTCCAGGAATATGCAAACGAATACGACATTTCTCTCAGCTACAAAAATATCAAGGACAGGTTCTTTGAATTAATCAAAAAAATCCATAAAAAATTTGATGAAAAGGTTGTTGTATTGATAGATGAATATGACAAACCTATCCTTGACAACATCCATAATAGGGAGGTGGCAGGTTCCATCAGGGATGAACTGAAAAACTTCTACTCAGTCCTAAAGGATGCAGACCCATATGTGAGATTCGTGTTCATAACCGGAGTATCAAAATTTTCCAAGGTCTCCATTTTCAGTGGCCTTAACAATCTTGACGACATATCCCTTTCAAAAGAGTACGCCACAATCTGTGGCTATACCCAGACCGAGTTTGAGACAGTATTTGAAGACAGGCTTAACGGCCTTGATCTTTCCAGCATAAAAAAGTGGTATAACGGGTACTCCTGGCTTGGGGAAAGGGTATACAACCCCTTTGACATACTGCTCTACCTTAGCAAGCTTGATTTCCGGCCCTACTGGTTTGAAACAGGCACTCCTACCTTTTTGATAAAACTCCTCGTAGAAAAAAAATATCTCATTCCAGAACTTGAGGAGCTTGAGGCAAGTGAAGGCATAGTAAGCAGCTTTGACATGGAATCCATAGAACCGGAGACACTCTTGTTTCAAACAGGCTATCTCACGATAAAAAGCCTTGAACATGCAGGCGCAACAAGGATATACACACTCGTTCCCCCAAACATAGAGGTAAAAAGCAGTCTTTCAGATTTCATCCTGGACTATCTCTGCAATGCCAGGGGAAAGAAAGAAAAAAATCTCATAAAAATCTACCGGCTCCTCTCTAAGAACAGGCTTTCAGACTTAAAAGAGGTATTTTCCTCTTTCTTTGCCTCAATTCCTTCAGACTGGTACAGAAAGAATGAACTTTCAGGCTATGAGGGATATTATGCCAGCATATTTTACTGTTACTTCTCGGCCCTTGGTTTGGACATAAAGGTGGAAGACGCCACAAATTACGGACGATTAGACATGGCGGTATTCTTTAATGACAGGGCCTATATCTTTGAATTCAAGGTGGTGGAGATGTTTTCCCAAGGCAAGGCAATGGAACAGCTCAAAAGCAAACGGTACTATGAAAAATATCTTGATAAATACAGGGAAGTTTTCCTGATCGGGGTTGAATTTAGCAAAAAAGAACGAAATATCACGGGATTCGATATTGAAAAGTATAAAAGCTGCTAAAGACCTGACGAAAAGGAGTTGCTCAAAATGCCCCAAAACCCGTACAGGCATAAGCTACTGCCCCTCCCCTGACCATACCGTTTCAAAGAGGTAAAGAAGGGGATCCAATCATACTACACGACACCTGAAATGCAGAAGCAATTGGCAAAGGCGGATGGTGCTTTTTCTCATGGTTTTGACCGCGAGCAAATATATCATTAACAAGGCATTGCAACTGATGAGCTTTAAAAGCATGATAAAAAGTACCA
>CAZXAK010000031.1:0-28998 GCA_964638145.1 uncultured Desulfobacterales bacterium
TTTCTGTGCCTGTCCGCTGCCTGTATCCTCTCTCTCGGTCTTCCCCACGCCCGTGGGGGTGTTTCTTATAGCCGAGATGTTGTTACTGTTGCGCTGGGGTCTTCCCCACGCCCGTGGGGGTGTTTCCAGGGAACCGGGAACCAGGAACCAGGAACCGGAGTCTTCCCCACGCCCGTGGGGGTGTTTCTCATGAAGGCCATAGACCCAGACGCTGATGTGCGTCTTCCCCACGCCCGTGGGGGTGTTTCCAGATGCTGTTGCTGGATATAGCGATAGAGAAAAAAGACAGTAACATAACAATACTGGCGGCAGGCATATGATAGGAGGCTACTAATGGCCACTCAAATGATTATCAGGATTGATCCACGTTTGAAAGAGAAAATTAGCAGATTAGCGCGATCTGAAGGAAAGAATTTAAGTGAATTGGTTAGGGAATTACTGGAAAAGTATATCAAAGAACGGGATATGGGAGCTTATATTGACAATTTGTGGGATTCAATCGGCAAAAAATATATTGATATTGAAATATTATCACCGAGAGATTTTGTCAACAAATACAGCGGAATCTAACAATATCCTGGGTGATGAATGTCTTTTGTGTACCTTGCCGATTTGAGTTTCCTATCCTGTAAATCTCACTTCCACCTCTTTGATTCGTTCAAAGTCCTCAACATTCTTTGTTGCAATTGTAGTTATTCCATGAGCAAGCCCAATACTTGCAATCTCAATATCATGAATCCAAAGTCCACGGGGATTGTATTTGCGGATCAGTTCCTGAAATATACTGAGACTTGTCGGGTTGGGATATAAAATTGTAATGTCTGATAGTATTGCGTTCAGTATGTCCAGATGTTCCGTTGTGGAGAGATCTATTACGCTGTTCCTCGTTAAGACTACCAAGAACTCAGAAATATTTTTTGCAGTTTAAGGTTAATTCAGGATCAGACAATATTGCCAATGATTCCTGATGAAACTGTGAATCTTTATCAACAGCATAAATGAAAATGTTGGTATCAATCAGAATATTATTATTCATGGGCTAACTTTCTGATGTTCACCGTATCATATTTTCCTTTTAGTGAAAGTGTTCTGATCTGCTTCTTTTTTAATTCCTTCATCTGTCTGCCCGCGGCTAAAACCATGAGGAAAACACCACCCGCCAATTGCTTCAGTATCTTATCTGTAGCATGTATTATCTCATAAATAGAGGGGGATAGGAAATGTTTTTATCTGGTCTTACCGATCCAGACCCATCTTCTTCAAATGTATCCTGATTGCGGTTATGGCCGCTGGGGTGATACCGGAGATGCGTGATGCCCTGCCTATGGAGTCAGGGCGCTGGCGGGAGAGTTTTTCCACAACCTCTCTCGTGAGGCCGGGGACCTTGCTGTAATCCAGGTCTTCCGGAAGTTTGATGGCCTCCCACTTTCTGAATTTTTCTATCTCCTCCTGCTGTCTTCTGACATAGCCCTGGTATTTGGTCTCTATTTCCACCTGACAGGCGATATGGTCCGGTATGTCTCGTAGCACAGGGAAGAGTTCTGCTGCTGACTGAAGTGTGACTTCAGGCCGTTTGAGAATTTCGGACAGGGGGACTGGCTGTTTTACAGGGGCAGAGTTCATGGATGAGAGCCAGCGATCTGTTTCAGGGCCTGGGATGACCCTGATCTCTCTGAGGAGCTGCATGGTCCTGTCCATCTCCTTGCGGCTGTTCTGGAATCTCTCCCATGCAGCGTCGTCCACCAGGCCGACCTCTCTGCCAATGGGGGTGAGCCGCGCGTGGGCATTGTCTTCGCGCAGCAGCAGCCTGTACTCGGCCCGGGAGGTAAACATCCGGTAAGGCTCCTTGGTGCCCTTGGTCACAAGATCGTCAATCAGCACGCCAATGTATGCCTGTGACCTGTCGAGGACAAGCGGAGGTTCCTGCTTTATGCTGCGTGCTGCGTTGATGCCTGCAATAAGGCCCTGTGCGCCTGCCTCCTCGTATCCGGATGTGCCGTTGATCTGGCCCGCAAAGTAAAGGCCCTTTACCAGCCTGGTTTCAAGTGTGGGATGAAGCTGAACCGGATCGGCATAGTCATACTCTATTGCATAGCCTGGCCGCATTATCTGTGCGTTTTCAAGCCCGCGGATACTTCGCACCATCTTGAGCTGGATATCAATGGGAAGGCTGGTAGATATACCGTTTGGATAGACCTCCACCGTATCAAGGCCCTCAGGTTCGAGGAATATCTGATGCCGCTTCCGGTCAGGAAAACGGTGGATCTTGTCTTCTATGGAGGGGCAGTATCTTGCGCCTGTACCCTCTATGACCCCGGCAAATAGGGGAGAGCGGTCGAGCCCTGATTCTATGAACCTGTGAGTCTTGCTGTTGGTGTATGTGATGTAGCAGGGACGTTGTGGCAGTGGCAGGTGGTCAGTGACAATGGAGAACGGCGTTGTAGCAGTGTCACTGTCCTGGATGTCCAGGGCGGTGAAGTCAATTGTGTCTGCGTGGAGACGGGGAGGCGTGCCGGTCTTCAGCCTGCCCATGCTGAATCCGAGTTCAGCAATGGAGCGTGCGAGCCTGTTTGAGGGGGGATCACCGAGGCGTCCTGCCTCAAATCGGTCAAGTCCTATGTGGATCAGTCCGCGCAGGAAGGTTCCGGTGGTGACGATAACGCACTTTGCGTGGAATTCCTGGCCTATGGTGGTTTCAACGCCGTAAACCCTGCCCTGCCGCACAAGCAGGCGTCCTGCCATTGCCTGGTGGATTTCGAGGTTTTCCTGTTTCTCAAGCACACGCTTCATGCGGAGCCTGTACAGCAGCCTGTCGGCCTGGGCACGGGTTGCCCGCACTGCGGGTCCCTTGGAGGTGTTGAGCTTGCGGAACTGTATACCTGTGGCATCAATGTTCCTGGCCATTTCACCGCCAAGAGCGTCGATCTCCCGCACCAGTTGTCCCTTGGCAAGACCGCCAATGGCAGGGTTGCAGCTCATGGCAGCAATACAGTCCAGATTGATGGTGAGAAGACAGGTGGAGATACCAAGGCGCGCGGTAGCCAGTGCGGCCTCACAACCGGCATGGCCAGCGCCAATGACTATTACTCCAAACTTTTCAGGGTAGATTGACATGGGATGGAGCTTGCTTGTACATTTTGGTTATATCCCGGGTAGATACAGGGCGGCGGGCATACAGACGTACTCTCCTGCTTCAAGTGCCTGCCAATGCAGCAGATGCGGTGCCTGTGACCGTTCAGGCCTTGTCTGATTTTACCTGCTCCCATGCCCTGTCCATCTCCTGCATGGACGCACCGGGAAGGGGGGTACCCTGCTGTTCGAGCAGTTGTTCCATGGCGTGAAATCGTGTGACGAACTTTGCCACAGCCTTCTGCAGGGCCTCTTCCGGATTTATGCCCAGCTTTCTTGACAGGTTGGAGATTGTGAAGAGTGTATCTCCTATCTCTTCCTCAATGTTTGCCACATCAGCCCTGCTCACGGCCTGTCTCAGTTCTGCCGTCTCCTCGTCTATCTTTTCCCAGAGATCATCGGCACTTTCCCAGTCAAAGCCAACGCGGGAGGCGCGTTCTCCCACCCTGAAGGCACGCTGAAGCGCCGGAAGGGCCCTGGGCAGGTTTCCCAGCACGCTGTGCCTCTTGCCGCTGTCCCTTGCCTCCTGTGCCTTTATGTTCTGCCAGTTGGCTGTGACATCCTCTGTGCCGTTCACCTTTACGTCTGCAAATATATGGGGATGGCGGCGGATCATCTTCTCCTCGATGAGTCTCAGGGATCTCGCAATCTCAAAATCGCCGTTCTCTTCGTACATGCGTCCTATGAACAGCAGCATGAAGAAAATGTCGCCAAGCTCCCCGCACACCTCTTCCGGGTCCTGCTGGTCTATTGCGTCTGCCAGCTCGTAGCACTCTTCAAGGATGTACTTCTTCACTGAGGCCGGGGTCTGCTCCCTGTCCCAGGGACAGCCGTCCGGCGCGCGCAGTATGTCAATTATCTCAAGGAGCCGGGCGACGCGTCGGGTCATCTCGGTGTTATTTGTATCAACTGGTTTTTTCGTACTGTTCATGGCATCAATCCGTACAGTGGCAACCGTGGGCCAGCCGGGCCTGCCAGAAGAAGCGGCTTGAAACCGCAAGCGCAGTGCCCACTGCCACATACACGCTCCATACAAGGTTGTGTGGGAGCGGACTTGCCCGTAGCAGCTTGCCCATGATTATCATGGAGGCAATGAGAAGCCAGCTCTTGGCAGACATGAATCCGCCAAGGCACTTGTCGTCACCCCGTTCCACAATACGCCTGATCGCGCGGTACGCGCTCTTCTTCAGGATGAACTGTCCCTTGAGGCCACCAATGGCCACAGCACCGGCTGCCCAGGCAATGCCTATCCATGATGAGAAGTCAAGGTTGAGAAGCCCCCTGACGCCAAGGGCAATGCCCACCACAGACCACATGATGGCTGCGGCAAGCAGGTGCGCTGAAGCCGGGGCGGCTGGTTTGAGACGATGGGTCAATGTTGTGTTGTTCATGTGTTGGTCTGTCATGCGCTGGATATTAACCACTAAAAGATGGTGTTGCCAAGATGCAGGGGCCTGCCTGCCCCCTGTTTACAGCCCCGCCTTTCTGAACGCTGCGG
Organism: uncultured Desulfobacterales bacterium; assembly: GCA_964638145.1. GTDB lineage: Bacteria > Desulfobacterota > Dissulfuribacteria > Dissulfuribacterales > QOAL01 > S144-17. The sequence goes on from CAZXAK010000031.1 coordinate 4,628, forward strand.
ATACGATGGCCTGGGCCTCCTCCTGTATCTGCCTCAGATGCTCCTGGCCCTTGAAACTCTCGGTATATATCTTGTAGATGTCTTCAGTGCCTGACGGCCTTGCAGCAAACCACCCGTTTTCAGCCACGACCTTCAGGCCGCCGATAGGGGCGTTGTTGCCAGGGGCCCGTGTGAGTTTGGCTCTTACCGGCTCTCCTGCCAGGGTATCTGCCTCGACATCCTCAGGGGAGAGGGCTGCCAGCGCCTTTTTCTGTTCGGGGGAGGCCGGTGCCTCGAGCCTCTCATATACAGGAGATCCAAATCTCTGCTCCAGGGCCTGATAGTGCTGGCCAGGGTCCTTGCCGGTGACAGCCATTATCTCCGCTGCGAGCAGGGCCATGATGATGCCGTCCTTGTCTGTGGTCCAGACCGTGCCGTCCTTTTTCAAGAAGGAGGCGCCGGCGCTCTCCTCACCGCCGAATCCGTACTCTCCGGAATGGAGTCCGGGCACGAACCACTTGAATCCCACAGGTACCTCACGAAGCTCCCGGTTCATGTCCGCGGCTACCCTGTCGATCATGGAACTTGAGACCAGGGTCTTGCCAACGGCACACGTCGGGCTCCAGTCCGGACGGTGTGTGAACAGGTATTCGATTGCCACGGCAAGGTAGTGGTTCGGGTTCAGGAGGCCGAATTCACGTGTGACAATGCCGTGACGGTCATAGTCAGGGTCATTGCTCACTGCAATGTCGAACCTGTCCTTGAGTTTTATCAGCGAGGCCATGGCATAGGGAGATGAGCAGTCCATGCGGATCTTGCCGTCCTTGTCCAGTGTCATGAATGAGAAGGTGGGGTCCACCCTGTCATTCACCACCTCGAGGTCAATGCCGTACATGTCGGCAATAACCGGCCAGTAGGCTATGCCCGATCCTCCAAGGGGGTCAACGCCGATCTTCAGCCCGGACGCCTTTATGGCCTCCATGTCCAGTATGTTTCGCAGGTCTTTTACATAGGGGAGAATGAAGTCCCAGGCCTTTGAGGTGCTGGCATGGAATGCCTCGTCAAGCGATACCTGGCGCACCTCCTTCAGTCCTTCTGACAGTATCTCGTTTGCCCTCTGTTCGATGAGCCTGGTGACGTCGCTGTCAGCAGGCCCGCCATGAGGGGGGTTGTACTTGAATCCGCCGTTGTCCGGCGGGTTGTGAGAAGGTGTGATCACAACGCCGTCAGCAGTGGAACCCTTTTTCTCTATATTCCATGAGAGTATGGCGTGGGATACAGACGGGGTGGGGGTGTAGCCAAGGCCCTTCTGGTAGTAGACTGTGACGTGGTTTGCGGCAAATACCTGGAGCGCAGTGGCAAACGCCGGTTCTGACAGGGCGTGCGTATCCATGCCCATGAACAGTGGGCCTTCAATGCCCTTGGAACGCCGGTACTCCACGATTGCCTGTGAAACCGCAAGGATGTGGTCCTGGTTGAAGCTCTTCCTGAAGGAGCTTCCCCTGTGACCTGACGTGCCGAAACTGACCCTCTGGGCCTGTTTTGTCACATCCGGCCTGTACTGGAAATAGGCTGATACGAGACGCGGTATGTTGCACAGATCTTCAGCAGATGCCGGTTTGCCGGCCCTTGGATGAATGGCCATTATAAAACCTCCTGATGTGACAGCTACAAGTTTTTGCTTCCCAAATTGTGAGGTGATTGTGTAACTGTTTGAAAATATGGTTTAAACATGGACGTTGGCCTTGCCGGTCCCTGTGGAAGCTGTGAAACAGGCAGGTGTTATGGTCTGAGTGCCTCCGGGCTGGACACTGAGGCCCTCTTTACCACGATCACGTCACCCCCAGGGGTCTCCTGGAATATCCGGATGGCGGACATCTTGGCAAGCTCAAGCAGGGCCAGGAACGTCACGATAAGAAACTGTCGGTCCATGTCGGCACTGAGCAGGTCTGCCAGTGTGGTGCGGTCCTCCCGCATCAGTCGTTCCTCTATGGCCTCGATGCGCTGGGACAGGGTTGCCCGTGCCTTGGTGATCTCAAGGGACCTTGGAAGCGCGCTGTTTCCCAGCACGTTACGCAGGGCGTCTATGAGGTCCAGTATCCCTGCCTCAATGGGTGGAAATGCCGGTTCAGGAGCCTGGAGAGCAGTGGCTGGTTCACTCTCGTTTGCCAGCTCGAACTCTTCATGAACCTCCCGAACAAATACGTCCCTGTCGAGCCAGGGCATGGTCTCCAGGTGGTCGGCCAGGCCCTTCAGCTTGGCCAGCTCCTGCAGCGGTTTGACTATTTCAAGGCGCGGGTCGTCCTCCATGCCCTGTGGCTCAGGACGTGGAAGCAGCATGCGTGATTTGATCTGGAGCAGTGTTGCCGCCATGACCAGATACTCACCGGCAACGACCACGTCAAGGGCGTGAAGCAGCTCAAGGTACTCAAGATACTGGTTGGTAACCAGTGCAATGGGGATATCTGTGATATCAAGCTTGTTCCTGTCGATCAGGTGCAGGAGCAGTTCCAGGGGGCCTTGAAATGCCTCAATGGTTACATTGCATTCTGGTTCCAAAGTGGTCTTTCAGGATTTATCAGGTACTCTCCGTCTGCGGTGGCGGTCCGGAGAAGAGCGCCTCCCTGACCTCGTCCATGGTCTCACGCGCCACCTCACGCGCCTTTTCCGCCCCCTGCTCAAGGATGCGCTTCACTGCCCCAGGGTCTTCGGCAAGTTCCCTGCGGCGTTCCCGCATTGGCTCCATGGCCGCATTGACTGCTGCGGCAAGCTCCTTCTTGCACGCTACGCAGCCTATCTCCGCCGCCTTGCAGCCAGCCTCTATCTCGTCGAGACGTTCCTGGGGCAGATAGAGCTTGTGGAGGTTGAAGGCCACGCAGCGGTTGACCGGGTCCCCCGGGTCTGATTTGCGCGGGCGTTCCACGTCTGTAACCATGGTGGATATACGTTTGGTGACCTGTTCTTCAGAGTCGTTCAGGTAGATGGAGTTGCCGTAACTCTTGCTCATCTTGCGGCCGTCTAAGCCCGGCAGTTTGGGCACCTCTGTGAGCAGGGCCTCAGGTACGGGAAATACCTCCCTGTACAAATAGTTGAACCTGCGGGTTATCTCCCGGGTAAGCTCCACGTGCGGGAGCTGATCCACACCTACCGGCACCTTGTTGGCCTTGTACATGATGATGTCTGCGGCCTGCAGTACAGGATAGCCAAGAAAGCCAAAAGTGGCCAGGTCCCGTTCCTTCAGTTGCTGCTGCTGTTCCTTGTAGGTGGGGTTTCTCTCAAGCCACGAAACAGGCGTGATCATGGACAGGAGCAGGTGCAGCTCCGCATGTTCCTTGATGTCTGACTGGACAAACAGAGTAACCTTGTCCGGGTCGATGCCGGCAGCAAGCCAGTCAAGCACCATGTCCTCAATATTTTCTGGTATGGTCCACGGTTTTTCGTAGTTGGTGGTCAGGGCGTGCCAGTCTGCCACGAAGAAGAAGCATTCGTACTCTTCCTGAAGCCGTTTCCAGTTATCCAGCACCCCGTGCAGATGTCCGAGGTGAAGGCGGCCTGATGGCCGCATGCCACTCAATATTCTCAGTCTGCCCTGTGCAGCCATTTGGATGTTACCTCTAAAAAGTTAATTGCAGCCCCTGAAGAAACAGGCAAGACGGGGCACGAAAAGCCGCTGCTTCCCTTCAGGCAAAGCAGGTGTTGAAAGATTGCCTGCATTCTATCCTATATGATATGTCCGATGAGTATTCTGTTAAGGAAATCAATGACCGGGATTATAATTGCCCCTGTGGCCCCTGTAAAGACGAGCACCAGTATGATGATGAATCCGTACTGCTCCAGCACCTCGTACTTCATGGCCAGGTCATGCGGTAACAGGCCCATCAGCACCTTGCTGCCGTCGAGAGGCGGGATGGGGATGAGGTTGAACACCGCAAGCCCGATGTTGATCTGTATGCTCACGTATGCCATGTAGAGAAGGGGCTTCAGCAGGTATGAGGCAGAGCTGTGCCACATGCTCATTGGCCCGATGGTGAGGCGGAGGACAATGGCGCTTATCACAGCCAGGATTATGTTGGACGCAGGCCCTGCGAGGGATACCCAGATCATGTCCTGCCTGGGATTCTTGAAGTACATGGGGTTTACAGGCACGGGCTTTGCCCAGCCAATGGTCCTGGTGATGAAAAAGACCAGGGTGCCTACAAGATCCAGGTGCTTTAAGGGGTTCATGGTGAGACGTCCGGCGTTTTTTGCCGTGGGATCACCAAATCTGTAAGCCACCCATCCGTGGGCAAGCTCGTGAACCGTTACTGCAAGCAGGATGGGAGGGGTGAGGATTGCGATTCTCTGTGCGATTTCATTTATATCAAACATGGTGCAATCAAATAATGTATTTTGACCGGTTGGGCAAGGATATATTTTCAGTCCTGCCTGTGCTCCCTGGCTTTTTCATGTTTCATATGGGCCATTACCATCTTTATCTCACCGTATGAGCAGGTGTCTCCAAGCAGCGCCTTGAGCTCTTTAAGGGATGCGGAGCTGTTCTTCTCCATGGTCTCTGCGATCTCCTTTTGCCTCTCTGCCGGTATGAATGAGTTGATGTCCAGCTTTCCCTGCCTGATGTAATGCGACACGTGTCCCTGGACAGTGGATGTGGTCAGGCCCCTTTTCCTTGCCACCTCCTCCACACATAGTCCCTGCCTGATCATGTCGTAGGTGATCTTCCTGGTGCCGGACCTGGCGCCACTCCTCGGCTTGCTCCCGGACGCCTCCTGCGTGGGAATAGATGATGGCTCAGGCAGGCTGACCTCTGTGATGCCCTTGGTGTGGCGGTATGCAGTTACGATCTCCAGGATGTCCTTACCGTACTTTTGGTATGTTTTGGGGCCGATCCCGGGTATGGCCAGGAGTTCCGCTTTTGTGGCAGGAAGCCTTACGGCGATCTGTATCAGCACCCGCTGGTGCATGACCTGAAACGGTGGAACCCCCAGCCTTTCCGCTGTGCGTGTCCGCCATGCCTTTAATCTGGTGAACAGGTCAGGGTGTGTGATGTCGTCTTCAAGGAAATGTCTGACCGCCTGGGTCTTCTTTTTGTCTTTGGTCTTGGCATGAAGTTTCTGCCTGGCCTCTGATATTGCCCTTTGATATGAGACAGGGGAGAAGTTGCCGCAGGCCCGGATGCCTGCAAGTTTTACAGCCATCTCCTCCATCAGGTGGTCTGTGAGTTCCTGGGCCTGCCTCTTTACCTCCCTGTTGTCGGTTTCAATGACAATTTCGTGTGGAAAGCTCCCGAAGACCGTGTTGAACCTGTGCTGAAACCACTCTGATGCGCGACGCAGGCGCTCCTGTGTGTGGTTATGTTCAGATGGCAGTTCCTCTGCCTCAAAGAGCCTTTTGAGTTCTGACGAAAAGCTCTTGCCAACCTTGAATATCTCGCCTCGGGCCTTGGTGACCATCTGCTGGATATCTGTTGGAATGCCGGTGATGCGGAGGACGTTTTTGTGCCTCTCCACAAGCCTGGCAAACCGGCCGAGCAGGCTGTCAAGCCCTGCAAAGTCAAAACATTCCATTAGCAACTGCTGTTCGTACTCTCTTCTGAATTCAGTCAGCATGGCACTCGAAGGCCGCCTGCGTTCCATGCGTGCCTCAAACTCTGCCACGTGCCGGTCCACAGCAAGCATGTCTCTTGGAAGCGGTGAACTGAGGACAAGCCCGTCCAAGCTCCGGCACCGGCTCAGGGCGACATAGACCTGGCCTGCAGCAAAGGCCGCCTCTATATCAATGATGGCCCGTTCAAAGGTCAGGCCCTGGCTCTTGTGGATGGTGATGGCCCATGCCAGACGTAGCGGGTACTGGGTAAAGCTGCCCTTTAGCTCTTCCCTGATCTGGCCTGTCTCCTCATCTATGCCGTACTGGATGTTTTTCCACTCTGCCGGTTCAACCTCGATCTCTGCAGAGCCGTCGTGACAGACAACCACTATGTGATCTTTGCTGATTTCGGTGACCGTGCCGATCTTGCCGTTATAATATAGCGCCCTGTCTGAAGGGTCGTTCCTTGTGAACATGACCTGTGCCCCCTTCCTCAGCCTGAGCGCAGGTGATACAGGGTGCAGATGGGATGGAAAGTCTCCTTTTATCTCTGCCTCAAAGACGAAATCAGGTCCTGAAAGCCTGTCCATGCAGGCCTGGTTGATGGCATCGGCCCTGCGGTTGTGGGTGGTGAGTGTGATGTAACCCTGTTCCCTCGGCGAGAAGTCCGGAATGAAACGCTGATTTAGCAGTGCGGCCCGTGCATCGTCAAGTGTATTGTTCCTTATGCAGTTGAGTATCTCGATAAACTCCTGGTCAGCCTGTCGGTAGATGTGCTGAAGCTCGATGGTAACAGGCTCCGAGTTCTGCATGACACGGCTGCTGAAGAAGTATGGAGTCTCATAGTACTGCGCGATCAGGTCCCTGTCCCTGTCTGTGACCACAGGAGAGAGCTGGTGAAGGTCGCCTATCATAAGTACCTGAAGCCCGCCAAATGGGCGCTGGTTGCGGCGGTGAAGCCTGAGTGTGGCATCTATGGCGTCCATTAGGTCTGCCCTGACCATGCTGATCTCGTCTATTATCAGCAGGTCCATCTGCCTGATGATGCGCTTTTTTTTCTTGCTGAAGCGGAATCTCCGTTGTCTCTCCTGGGCGTGCGGGACATCCGGGAGATAGGGCGTGAGTGGAAGCTGAAAGAATGAGTGGAGGGTTACGCCGCCGGCATTCAGCGCAGCCACCCCTGTGGGGGCTGTAACAATGAACCGTTTGCTGATACGTTCTCCCAGACTGCGGAGAAAGGTGGTCTTGCCGGTGCCTGCCCTGCCAGTGAGAAATATGTTCCGGTTGGTGTACTGAACGAAATCAAATGCCAGTTCCAGTTCAGGATTTTTATTGTGAGAATCCCTGTTCATGCACTGATGGTACTTATGGGTTGGCGCATAATACGGGACACCTGAAATACAGAAGCGCTTTGCAAGGGCAGGTGGTGCTTTTTTTCATGATTTTAACCATGGGCAAACATGAATGAGTGCTGACGACATTATGATTTGAAACTCTCAGTTTGGCAAGCTATAAGCGATCTCTGCTGCCAGTGCCAGTTCGTCCTGCTTGGTAAGCAGCCTGCCGTCCAGCCTGGCCTTCAGCACCTCATCAAATATTTTCCTGTATACAGGTCCTGGTTTTATCCCGATCTTTTTGAGATCATGGCCTGTTATGGATATCCTGACATCCTGAAGGGTGGTTATGTATCTCGATATCCAGTGACCGGCCCTCGTGTCCTTTCTGTTCTGGGATATTGCAAGCAGGTGCAGGACGATTTCAGGGCTGAGCCCCTTCAGCAGGGCGCACACCCTGCCTGCGGACATGTCAGTGCTGTGGCGTATTTCAGAAAGGGCTTTCCTGCCCCTTTCAAGCTGGGTTAGCAGTACCCTCCGTTTTGCTTCCGGGTAACCGAGGTGTTTTATGCACTGTCTGTACTGCTCCTGATGGAGCCCTGAGAGCAGCGCTATCAGATAGGGCATCCACTGTCGTACAGGCTCCGGCCTGAACAGGAGCCTGTACCAGGCAAGTACGTCATAGGTGTCGTCAAGCAGGCTCCTAAGTGGGGTGTCCAGTTTTATGTCCGGATGTATGAACTTCAGGATGTCGAGCTTTGCGCACCGTTCCACTGCTGGCCTTGGGTCCGGCTCCCTGAGTATGAGCCTGAGTTCCCGTTCCAGTCGTCTGCCTGAAAGACGGGCGAACATGTTGAGGCGAACGGCATTTTTGATGAGATTCAGCGTGTGTTTACCTATCCTGAACCCGTAACGCTGTTCAAAGCGCACGGCGCGGAAGACCCTGGTGGGGTCCTCGATGAAGCTCAGGCTGTGTAACACGCGTATTATGCCGTCCTTGATGTCCCGCTGGCCCCCGAAAAAGTCTATCAGTGTGCCGAAACCCCGTGGATCAAGCCTGATTGCAAGGGTGTTGATGGTGAAGTCCCTGCGGAAGAGGTCGAGTTTTATGGAGGAGAGCGCCACTGTGGGCATTGCGGCCGGATATTCATAGTACTCCCACCTGGCGGTAGCCACATCCACCTTGAAAGGCCCCTCCATGTCTGTCTCCACATGAAAGTCATGGGGGAAGATCACCACGGCGGTCTGGAATTTTGTGTGCTCCTTTACACGTGCACCAAATTCCTTGGCAAATCTTTTGGCAAACGCGATTCCGTCACCCTCTACCACAAGGTCAATATCAAAGTTCGGTACCCTCATCAGCAGGTCCCTGACAAACCCGCCTACCACATATACACCAACGTCCATCTCTCCAGCCACCCTGCTGGCCACTCTCAATATCTCCATGACCCTGGGGGAGAGCTTCTGTTTAAGCAGCGCGGAGACATCCCTGGTCTGTCCCTTTGCCTCCATGGCCTTTGCAGGATGGGTGTCAGGGCTTTCGGCAAGCATCCTGAGCAGGTCCGTGCGTGTCACCACCCCCACAAGCTGTCCATGATCCACCACCGGCACGAATCTCTGGTTCAGCCCCACCATCACCTCCTGCACCTCTGATACACCGGAATCAGGCCCCACCACATGGAAGTCTGTGCTCATGTACTCACCCACTGGCAGACGCGCCAGTCCGTGATATATGGCCTTTTCCACAGTGCTCCTGGAAATTATGCCCTTCATCTCCCCGTTTTCCACCACTGGTATGCCGGATATGCCGTAACGGTTGATGGTGTCGTGGACCTCGTAAAGTGGGGCGTCAGGAGGGGCGGAGACCACCGGGCTGGACATGATGTCCCTTACCCTTGGTTCCTGGCCAAGCACCTTTTTTATCTGGGCCATGAGCATGTTTTCCGCTTCGGCAAGGGTGATGCCCTTGAGGTTCGCAGAGGCCGCCATGGCATGTCCCCCACCACCCAGGGCCTTTAGGATGGCGCCTGTGTCAACGGCCCTGGTGCGGCTCCTGCCCACTATGAGTACCTGGTCAGACATGAGGACTATCACGAAGAGCGCTGGGAAATGCCTGATATCCATGAGCTCATGGGCAAGGACAGAGAAATCCTCCACGTATCCTGCAGAGGATGTCTTGGCTATGGCCACCTCTGTGCCGCCGAGATGGTACGTGGTGGCCGTCTCAATCAGGTCGTTCAGCAGAGAGACGTGTTCAGGCGTGATCCTGCTGTTGATTACTCGCGCTATCTGTTCCAGGTCAGCCCCCTGTTCAAGGAGCCAGGCGGCGGCCTCCAGGTCAGCGGGCGTGGTGGACAGGTAGGTAAATGATCCGGTATCCTCGTGAATGGCGAGCAGGAACAGTGTGGCATATCGGCTATGAATGCGTATGCCCCTCTGTCTGATGAGGCCGGTCATGAAGGTGGTGTTTGCTCCGGCGTTACTGAAGAACAGGTTGGCTGCGGGAGCGGAGATGGAATCGGTGTCGTCTGGCACATGGTGGTCATAGACCATGACCTCCACATCGTCCCTGTGGAGGAACTCTTTCAGCGGACCAATACGGTCCTTCTGGCAGGTATCCACCACTACCAGCCGTTTTACCTGGGCTGGGTCGATCTCTTTCAGTTTTTTAAGGGGAAGCAGGTGGACAGGAAAGTCGCGGACAAACTCCCTCAGGGGGCGTTCCATTGAGCCTGGCAGTACGATTACAGAGCCTGGGTAGAGCAGGGTGGCGGCTACAGCAGAGGCAAAGCCGTCAAAATCGGTGTTCAGGTGGGTGGTGACAATGGTCTGCGGCACGTAGGAATCTTTGGGGTGGACGCATGTCATGGGCTTGCGGCCTGAGACAGGTCAGAGACACCTCCTCTCTTGGCTGCGCCGTCACCAGCATCCGCCGTGTCTTGTGGGAGTGTCTTGAGCATGCACATGGGGCCGGCTATTCGGCCCCATGAGTTATTTACATGGTTGGCTGCGACTATTGATTGAAGGGATTTACTGTGAGTACTGGGCATTTGGCCTTTTTAACCACCTCGGCTGCCACGCTACCGAACATGATTTTCTCAAGGCCTTTCCTCCCGTGGGTGCCCATGATGATCAGGTCTATGTCATTGTCATCTGCGTACTTGATAATCTCTTCACCGGCTGTACCCACTATGACTGCGGTCTCTGCATCTTCAAGCCCGTTCTCTTCCACGAACCTGTTCATAGCCTTTTCAGCACCATTGATGAGTTCCTGTTCAAAGGAAGAATACCAGGCCGCTCCCATTTCAAAACCCGCGAACTCCTCAGCACCTCTCACCACGTGAATTAATGAGATCTTTGCCCCAAGCTTGTCTGCCATAAGCTTTACATACGGTAGAACCTTGTCTGAACTCACTGTAAAATCTACCGGAAACAGAATCTTTTTGATTTCGGCCATAGTTCTTCTCCTTTCATTATTGAAAAATTAAAACTCTGATGCTAACTGATAGGAACAGTTCAGCACTCCCCTCTTCCCTACCGTGAAAGTTCAGCACGGCTGTCCATCGTAGAGTGTTACCCGTTCGAACCAGGCAACGTAAAGGTTTGGTTACCTCCATATACTATCTAATTGCGTTTGGTTCCAGCAGTAAATCGTTTTTCATGGCCTTTATTGGTGATAAAATGCTGCTGACGCCTCTGAGGTCATGGATGCGCCTCTTGGCCATGCCTCTAACATCAATATCATTACAATCTGCGGTCATGTCAAGACAGGTGCAGGTTGTGACTACCCTGTTTGTCACTGTTTCAGGCCCATGTCATGCCTTGTGAGCATGGCCGGCGGGTGGTCCATGGTGTTGCAAAATTCATGGCAGGTGTTAATAAACTATTTTTTTATGAATCCTTTGAAGGCCGGGTGCAGAAATCCTATGAAACTTCTATTACACATATGTTGCGGGCCATGTTCTTTTTATCCGCTGGAAGTGTTGTCTCAGGCAGGTATAAGCCCTGTGGGATATTTCTTTAATCCCAATATCCATCCGTTCAGGGAGTATGAACGCCGGGTGCAGGCCCTGCAGACAGTGGCAGACATGTATGAGATGCCAGTGGTGTGGGATCCACGGGGTTATGACCTGAATGGCTGGCTTTCTGCCATAGGCCACAATATGGACATGAAGAGCAGATGCCCTGAGTGTTACAGGCTCAGGATGCTGGCAACCGTGCTCAGGGCCAGGGACATGGGCTTTGATGCCTTTACCACCACGCTTCTGTACAGCAGGTACCAGCGGCATGAGGCCATTATAGATATCTGCAACCGTCTATCCAGGGAGTACGGCATCGAGTTCTGGTACCATGACTTTCGTGAGGGCTGGCAGCAGGGCATTGACATGGCCGTGAAGTCCGGAATATACAGACAGCCTTACTGTGGATGCATATTCAGTGAACGGGAGAGGTACGGGAAGAGAGAGAAGAGACTGTCTGCATCACTGGAACAGGAGAACTGCAAATACGGGGAACAGGTGTCATGAGTCCATTTAATGAGCTTGGTAAGTTTCTTCTCATTGCAGGTATATTTATGGCAGTGGCAGGGCTCGCCCTGATCTTTCTGCCCAAGTTGCCATTTTTGGGCAGGCTGCCAGGTGACATTGTGATCAAGAAGGGCAATTTCACGTTTTATTTCCCGCTGGCAACGTCAATTATCTTGAGTATCGTACTCACCATCATCCTGTCCATATTTCGTAAATGACCAGGAGAGAGTGGCTCGGCAGAGCAGTAAAGATGCTGATGGGGGCTGTACTGGCCTGGCCGGTCATGCGTTTTGTCCTTGCCAGGAGGTACCGGCCTCCAAGGAAGGTGAGGATAAGGGACGAGGTGCCACAGGGAGGTTTTCTCATAGAGCCTGAGTTCGTGCTGTTTCAGCAGGCGTCAGGTCCTCTTGCTGTGTCACGCACCTGTACACATCTTGGCTGCAAGGTGACCTACGACGAGTCCATGCGGCAGTTTATCTGTCCCTGCCACCAGAGCAGGTTCCACTGGAACGGCAGGTATATTTCAGGGCCTGCGAAAAAGGATCTGCCCAAATATCCGGTAGAGGTTATTGATGGTGGCAAGGGCTACATTGTCTTCATATGATATATGATTATGAAATGGCGGCCTACCTGAGATAATGCGAATAGAAAAGACAGGTGAAATCTCCACTGCGCTGTTGCTGGTCTCTGCGTTTTCAGGTTTTGTGCTTGCCTATCAGTACGAGGTGGCTGCTCCTTTCATCTCCACCACAGCCATTGAGGCCGTTCTCCCCTTTGGGTCATTCTGGCGTTCCGTGCATTTCTGGTCCAGCCAGGCCTTTTTCCTTGCCCTTGCAGTTCATGTATGGCAGTGCACGGATTCCATCACTCATTTTTGCAGGAGTCTAAGGGGCCGCATACATTGGGTAGTGGTCGGACTTACACTCCCCATGGCCCTGTATGCGCTCTTTTCCGGCTATGTTCTGCGTTTTGATGGTACAGGTCAGGATGCAGGCAGGATCGCAGAACACCTGCTCCTTGATGTCCCCCTTTTAGGTACGGCGCTTGATCGTCTCGTAATGGCCACAGCGGACGAGGGCCTCAACAGGGTGTATGCAGTGCATATCCTGTTCACTGTTCTGTGCTGGGGCATAGGAACGTGGTATCACACCAGGCGTGTTACAATGGGCAGGAGGATATTTTTTTTTACACTCTCAGCCTCCCTGCTCTCAGGCGCCCTGTTGTATGCCCCCATTGACCTTCCGGACCAGAATCTTCATCTCATAAAGGGGCCCTGGTTCTTTCTCGGTATCCAGGAGCTGCTGCGCTATCTTCCGCCTGTTATGGCAGGTATTGCCTTTCCCATGATCCCTATCGCTGTACTCCTCATCCTGCCGTGGCTGAAAAACAGGAAGAATGCATATACGCTACTGTCAGTGTGGTTCCTGGTATATGCCACAGCCACACTGGTCGCTTCCCTGAGGTAGTTGTCCATTCTGTAATGGCCCGTTTGTCACAGCAGGATCACTCTGTGCTTGGCAATTTCAGGATTTGCGATATATTGCTTTTCTGTGGAATCTGTTTTTGCAGTATTAACCTGAACACAACAAGCACCATAAACAATTATCGGGGAGTGGGTTGCAAGTGGTGGTTTGCGGGCCTGTTCTCCTGTGCTGAAGAGAGGTTCATCGTCATGATAATCATCCTGAAACCAGATATTGATCCAAATGGACCTGAGATGTCAGCTCTTCTGGACTATCTGAGCCAGTTCCCTGATGTTAAGACCAGGGTCTCAGGCGTCCGTGGTACCAGCCGTGTGGTGAACGAGCTGTATCTGATCGGTCCTACTCACCATGTGCCGCAGGACACCATTGAGCGTATGCCTGGCGTGGAGAAGGTGGTGCGGGTCTCCAGCAAGTACAGGCAGATAGGGCGCCACGGTGGCCAGATGGACGAGATCGGGTTTACCTACAAGGGCATAGAGTTCAATCAGGAGAGTCTGAACGTATTCATGGGCCCATGCGCGGTTGATACGCCTGAGCACGTGGAGATCATGTTCAGGAACATGCAGCGGGTCGGGGTCAAGACGGCCAGGATGGGTGCCTACAAGCCCCGCACCAGTCCTTACGACTTTCAGGGCCACGGCAAGACCTGCCTGCCATGGGTGTTTGAGCTTGCGGGCAAGTATGGCATAAAGGTCATTGCAATGGAGGTACTCAGGGCTGTGCACATCGAAGAGATAAGAGATGCCCTGGAAGATGCCGGCAATCCCACTGGTGTCATGCTTCAGGTGGGCACCCGTAACGCACAGAACTTTGAGCTGCTAAAGGCGGTTGGTTCCCAGCAGGAGTTTCCCGTGCTTTACAAGAGGGGAATGGGGCTCACCATAGAGGAATCCCTGAACGCGTGCGAGTATATTGCCAGTGAGGGTAACCGCAACATTGTCATCTGCCTTCGCGGAATCAAGTCAAGGCTTGGCGATCCGCACAGGAACCTGGTTGACTTCATGCACGTGCCTGTGCTGAAGCGTCTGACCAGGCTTCCGGTATGTGTGGATCCCACCCACTCGGTTGGCTCCAAGGACCGTGCACCTGACGGGCTCCTTGACATATTCCATGCCACTGCCCAGGGCATCATAGCAGGGGCAAACATGGTACTGGTGGAGTTTCATCCCAGACCCGAGCTTGCCCTGTGTGACGGCCCTCAGGCCCTTACCATGCAGGAGCTTGATCACTACATGGCGGACGTGGAGATATCCAGAAAGGCCTATCTTGAACGCAAGGCACTTGCTGCGAGAGCAGTGCTCAAGGACTGGACAGGCGGGGCTCAGGGTTGATCATGAATATACATTATGTGCAGCACGTGGCGTTTGAAGGGCCGGCATCCATCCTTGAGTGGGCTGCGGAGCGGGGTCATGTCATGGAGGGGACGATGCTGTTCGATGGACAGCCTCTGCCTGATGTCAACTCCTTTGACATGCTGGTTGTCATGGGCGGGCCAATGGGTGTATTCGATGATCAGGAGTATCCCTGGCTTGAGGCCGAGAAGGATTTTCTCAGGCAGGTTGTACAGTCAGGAAAGCCGGTACTTGGCATTTGTCTTGGCGCGCAGCTCCTTGCCCATGTGCTTGGCGCGCACGTGCAGAAGAACATAGTGAAGGAGATCGGCTGGTATCCTGTATCCCTTACGCCTCCTGGATGGGAATCGCCGGCATTCAAGGGTATTCCTGCAACCTTTGAGGCGTTTCACTGGCATGGCGACATGTTCAGGATACCGGAAGGAGGCATCCACATAGCCAGTTCCGAGGCGTGTCCAAACCAGGCCTTTACGTGGAATCAAAGGGTGGTTGGCCTCCAGTTCCACCTTGAGACCACCAGGCAGTCCCTTGAAAGCCTTGTCACCAACTGCGCAGACGAGCTGCGCGTGGAGAGCGAGTACGTACAGCGGCCAGAGGTAATTCTTGAAGAGGACAGGGACCTTGCTGCCCTGAAGGCCAACATGTTCAGATTGCTTGACAATATGGCTGTCATGGCCGGTCCCTCTGCAACCGCCTGATCCCACTGCTGGAGAAAGATCAATGAACCGATTCGGATATTTTCATATACAGAGACGCTCTCTGTATGCACAGGCCAGGCAGGGCTGTTTTCTGCTGCTGTTGTGTGTTTTGGGCCTTGGACTTGGTGCCTGTGCACCCACCATGCCTTCTGGTCAGAAAGGCATTTCCGGCAAGCCTCAGCCTGTAGAGAAAGAGGTGCCTGCGGCTACCCTTGATATTTCATCCCTGCCTGCCACATACAGGGGAAAGCTTCCGTGCGCAGACTGTCAGGGCATTGGGTATCATCTCAATCTGAAACCGGATCACGCCTTTACCTTGAGGCGCACCTACATGGGTATAGGTAAGGGCCATGCAGACAGGGACATCGTTGATTCAGGCCGTTGGGACATATCACCAGATGCCACTGTGCTGACACTGTATCTGAATGGCAGCGTGTTCAGAAAGTTCAGGGCAGTTACAGGCGGCTGTCTCCATATGCTGGACAATACAGGCGGTGAGATAAGGTCTGATCTGAACTACACCATATGCAGGGCCGCTGAGTTTGAACCCGTTGAGGCAGCCACTGTTATGCGGGGCCTCTACTCCTACATGGCTGACCTTGGCATGTTCATGGATTGCAGTACAGGTGAGAGATATCCTGTTGCCATGGAAAAGGCCAGCGCAGAGCTTGAGCGCGCCTACCTCAATGCGGAGCACGGGGTTGCCGAACCCCTGATCGTAAGATTCGAGGGTTATGTTACCACCAGACCTGCCGTGGAGGGGAGCAAGATGGACAAGGTGGTGGTGGTGAAGCGTTTTCTTGGGATATCAGAGGCAAAGTCGTGCAGGGAGTCTGACAGGCCGACTGTGGCGCAGAGAGACTCCAAGGTCTCTGTGCCTGCTGGCAAGGTGGAGAACATCAGGTGGGAACTCATTGAGATCGCAGGAGAGCCGGTAGTGCCTGCGTCTGGGCTTCCGGTCCCTGGCTTCAGACTCAATCCCCAAGGCAACAGTCTTCGTGGCTTTGGTGGCTGTAACCGCATAATGGGCAGCTACACAATAAGAGGTGATCAGCTTCGTTTTGGCCATATTGTCACCACGAGAAAATTCTGCCAGCAGACCCAGGGGCTTGAGGACCGGTTCGTGCAGGCCCTTGGCCAGGTAAAGAGTTTCAGGGTGAATGGCAACATCCTGGAACTTTATGGGGATTACGGGTTGCTTGCAAGGCTGAAGGCTGCTGACAGTAATAACAATGGTCTGTAATCATACTACACGACACCTATACGGCGGATGATGCTTTTTATCATGTTTTTAAAGCTCATCAGTTGCAATGACCTGGTGATGATATATTGCCTGCGGTCAAAACCATGAGAAAAAGCACCATCCGCCTTTGCCAATTGCTCCTGCATTTCAGGTGTAGTGTAGTATGGCTCTGTAATTAATACTGAGGAATGGCAATGGCTTTTTTGATTTCTGACCTGGAACAGAAGGTAAGGGAACTGCTGTTCCAGGGCTTAGACAAACAGCAGGTCTATGAGAGACTGGTCACCTATGATAACAGGGATGAGCTTCGATTCCTGCTTGACAACCTCCCTGCGCCTGAACCAAGGAGAAAGTACCTGTATCTCAATATCATGCTCATCTCCATGCTGGGCATAATCACTGCACGGAAGCTCTACTCTTTGTGGGGGCTGGATACATTCAATATCTTTACCCTGTTCATACTGGTGGTGCCAACCATAAACATCTATCTCATGCGTGAGATAATGCTCTTTCACCGTACCGGATTTCAGTTCACTGCCATCCTCTCAGCCATATCTCTGCTTAATGCCGAGAACAGGGGGCTGCCTGAGATTGTTTTCATCCCGATAATGGTGGGAATAGCCGCATTTCTTTACTTCAAGCTCTATCCCGCTGACAGCATGATCAAGGAATAGTCGTTGTCTGTGCGGGTATAAACGGGTTGCCTGGAGTCTTAATGAGTTATCTTGAAAAAGAGGTCAACCGCCTTGTAGGCAAGGCCATTCACAACTACCACCTCTTGGACCATGGCGACCGGATAATGGTTGCGGTGTCCGGCGGGGCTGACAGTATGCTCTGCCTGTGGTTCTTGCGGCACTGGCTCAGGAAGGCCCCCATCTCGTATGAGATAATCCCGGTGCATCTCGACATGGGGTATGAGAACAGGCAGTGGCAAAGGCTTGCCGCGTATTTCAGGCGCCTTGGCTTTACATTTCATATCGAGGAGACACGTTACGGCCTGGTGGCGCATGGACCTGAGAATAGAGGTAAAAGTCCCTGTTTCATCTGTTCCATGAACAGGCGTAAGAGGCTCTTTGAGCTGGCAGACGCGTTTGGGTGCAACAAGATCGCCATGGGACACAATGCAGACGACCTGATCGAGACATTTTTCATGAATGTCTTTTATGTGGGAGAGATGAGCACCATGATCCCCTCTCAGGAGATGTTTCAGGGACTGATAACCATCATCAGGCCTCTGGCCCTGGTGGAAAAACCAAAGATCAGGAAGATGGTCCGGCGTCTGCGCCTGCCTGTGATAGAAAACGCCTGTCCTTCGGAAAAGCATAGCAGACGCAGTGATATCCGGGATATGCTTGAGGGACTATATGCCTCCAACAGAAAGATTCGTGGCAATATCAAGCGTGCCCTTGGGAATGTGAGGCAGGATTACCTCCTGTGAGCAGGCAGTGGTCTGCCTGTTTGCCTTGCCCCTTTCACTTGTCCCATGGACAGGTTCCCATAGCAGCCATGGATTCAGCCAAGGTGAACCTGCAATTGAATGGCACGTGTCCCAAAAAGCGCCATTTCGGTTTCATAGGATAATAACAGAGAGACATGAATGAGTTCAGATGCCGCGGGAGGGTGTGGATTGAGAAGGGTGGTGAGACATTTTTGGGATGTGGTCGTGTAACCCTGCTCAAGCGTATAAGAGAGCATGGCTCTATTTCAAAGGCTGCGCGTTCCATGGGAATGGGATATCGACATGCATGGCGGCTCGTTGATTCCATGAATCGAAACGCTCCGTCCCCCCTTGTCATTACCCAAAAGGGTGGGAAAGGGGGAGGAGGGGCTACCCTTACCGAGGAAGGGGAGGCTGTTGTTGATCTCTTTGATGGTTTCCTGAAGCGCTTTGGTGAACTCATGGATGCGGAGTCACGGTTGTTCTGCCGCAAATTCAAGGAGATATCCGTAGATTGAAAAGAGAGGGGGCTGCTGTATCTGGTATGCCGCAGCCCAAATGGGGTTGTGTTGTTTTGGTCTCGTTACCTTGCGTGTAGTTGCCCTGTTTTTCAGAGGGCACCAGGTGAAAGATTGCAGGTGTTGCAACAATAGTGGCCTATGTGAAAATTGTCGTTCCATGGGTTGAAACCATTGAGGACAGTCTTATTGTTAAGTCATGGATGTAGATTGGTTTGGCCTGACTGTTTTGCTATCCACATAATTTGAAACCGCTGCGGTATTTTCAAGTTTGCATGATCTGCTGCACCGGAATCCGCGTTTACCTGTCGGATACTTTTGAAGTGCCACAGTATGCCTGCGTATCATCTGTCTTGCACCTCATGCAAACTCGGGAATCGTTCAATTCCGGTGATATATTTCTTTCTGTTAATAAAAAGGAGGATGACATCATGGCAAAGACACTGAGCGCCACCTATTCTTCCAAGGAAGCCTTAAAGAATGTCTTTGATGATCTGATCAATATTGGCCTGCCTGCAGAGGAGATATTTACTGACAAGGAGAAAAAAGAGATCAAGGTAATAACAGGCATGGACATCGAGCCTGAAATACTCGAGGTTTTGAATCGTCATGATCCTGTCAAGGTCGGCTGACGCATTTTTAATCCCAATGCACTGATAGGGTGGGAAGCACTCTATCAGTGCGGATTCAAAGGCATAATTTCCCTGCTGCTTTTTTCTAATCTATTCATTGCGCTGTTCCAGCGGTAAATTTCAACTTTATTTCGGTTTTAATATTCGTCTATTATTGGACGCACTTTTATAGACGCGCTTTTTCCAAAAAGAGAAAAAGTGACAGGCGAATTACGTTCTTATCCAGATGGATATAGCAGTTTAAACAACAATGGAGGCCAACCTAAAAATTCCATAGCCCACGGCAGTTTGAGCCTGACGTGGGAAAATAATTATTTCTCCAATGTAGATTTTTTTTCTTTTTGTGTTTGAAATGGCACACTATTCGGCATCTGCCCTGTCTTTCGGCGTTATTTTTTCATGTTTGTTTCGGCATAATAATTGCTTTTTAAATCATAATTCAGGCCAGCTCGGTCAGTAGTCGCTTCATGCTGATGGTTGGTTGCCGGGCTGTGGGGAATATTTCTAACCGGAGGGAGAACTAATGCGCAAGAAAGGGACTTTCAAGGCAGATACGATTTTGTTCGTCACGTGTGTGGTGGTGTTAATGGTGTTTGGCATGATGCCGTCAGGTTACTGTATGCGTGGTGGCATGATGAGTTCGTCCATGCAGGGCAGTGTGCCAGAGGGACCAATGAGCGGGCTTGCCGGTGGGGCACACGGTGTACACTGGTCAGCAGATAGGGGCCCCAAACTGGGAGACAGGTGCTATACCTGCCATGACGGAAGGCCCAGCAGGATGACTGTCAACTATGACCACTGCATCCCCTGTCACAGCCCTGGAGGTCAGTTTGACGGAATGAATGATCCAGTTATTGGGGCGCGTTACAACTGGGGGCGCATGTCATCCTATGTGTATAATGCAGATGGGACTTTGAAGGCCGGTAAGGAGAAGTGGTGTGTGGGGTGTCACGACGACCAGCCCGCCGTGATAGACGGGGTTCCTGCCCCTAACATTGCGGGGTTTTCTGCAAGTGGCGACTGGCAGAGCCCTTACTCCTTAGTGGACAGTGATATTGGCGGTGCCGGGAACCTTGTTGATGGTGATACAGCCACTGGCAATGTGGCAGGCGGTGGCACCTATGTGATATTTGATCTTGGTCAGGTGACAGACCTGTCCCATCTTCGGGTTTATACCGGTTCTGATGATGTGAGCTTCTGGGAGGTCTGGGGTTCAGAGGATATGGACAACTGGACCAGGTTGCTCCTGGGGCAGTCTGTGATATTTGCCGGTCCCGCGTGGGAAGTGGGCGGGCAGCAGGGGTGGAACGAGTTCAGGCTGGACAAGTTTATGCCTGTACGTTTCATAAAGCTTGTGCGCCTGAGTCCCTGGCCACTTGCAGAAGATTATCTGTGCGAGGTGGAGTTCAAACAGGACCTGTCTTATGGATACTATTATAATGGTCACAAGATAGGGTGCGACAGGTGTCATGACATTACCGGTATGCACATAGACGGTCAGGCAAGGACATATGAGGCGGACCTTGACAACTACAACTTCGGCTATCGGCTCAGGGATGTAGAGGTGGGTTCTGAGCTGGTGCCTGCAATGGAGGTGCCGCGTGTGGGGTGCAATGCAGGTGAGGACCTGGGGCTTACCAATGATTTCGCACTCTGTTTCAAGTGCCATGACAGGACCATGGTCCTTGGAGATGCCTATGGTGATGGGCAGATGTTTGTGGATCCCCTGCAGACCAACTTTCGCAATGATCTCCATGTGGATGAAAACGGGTTTGTAAGTAATGAGCATGTGCGCCATATGCGGGGCAGGGGGTACTGCGGCAACAGCCTGGACTGGGACTCAGACTGGGATGGCGTTCCGGACTCCCCCATGAGCTGCACCGCATGTCACAATGTGCATGGCTCTCCCACGCCGGCCATGACGAGACACGGTGAGCTTGTTAGCACACCAGGCACAGTTGACAGTGTACCCATGATAAATTTCAAGTATCTCAATGCAGACGGAGAGCCAGATCCCGATCTCTCAGATGTCATGGACAGCACTGGCGGAATGA
Organism: uncultured Desulfobacterales bacterium; assembly: GCA_964638145.1. GTDB lineage: Bacteria > Desulfobacterota > Dissulfuribacteria > Dissulfuribacterales > QOAL01 > S144-17. The sequence goes on from CAZXAK010000031.1 coordinate 25,469, forward strand.
CCCAGTTCTATGGTCCGGGACCTGGCACGGTAGACAAGAATGCGACCTGCAAGATGTGCCACAACGACAGTATCACTTACAGGCGCACGCCTCGCGCCCTGGGGCACAGCCTGTTAACCCCATGATGGATTGTTCCATCAGGAGCAGGGAGGGGACAGCAGGTTTGGGGGCTTTTGTAGAAGGATAGGCGCTGAGCGCATCAGCGCCTTCTCCTGTGTTTCTGATACAGCTCAACCGCCCTGTTGTGCTCCTTCAGTGTGGTGGAAAACTTGTGGGTGCCATTGTTCCTTGACACAAAGTAGAGATAGTTGGTCTTTGCCGGGTAGAGCACTGCCTTGATGGACTCAAGTCCGGGGTTTGATATGGGGCCTTTGGGGAGCCCTGGGATGGTGTAAGTGTTATAGGGCGTACTGCGCCTGAGGTCCTTCCATCTGAGCCGTCTCTTTCTGATCTGCTGTTCCACCATTATGCCGTAGCGTACAGTGGGGTCTGCCTGCAGGGGCATGTGCTTTTTAAGTCTGTTCCAGAAGACGCTTGCTATTATGGGGCGTTCCTCTTCACGCATGGCCTCCTCTTCCACAATGGATGCAAGGATGACCACCTCGTGTCTCGTGGTATTCATCTCCTCAACCCGTTTCTGAAACGAATGGGTGCGCCATACCTCGTAAAACCTGTCTATCATCAACCATGTGATGTCCCTGGGGCCGTATCCCCTTGGGATGAGGTAGCTGTCAGGAAAGAGGTAACCTTCGGCACTGTCTCCAGGGATATGCGCCTTTTCAAGCAGAGATTTGTCTCTTGCCGCGCTCAGGAACTCCTCCTTGGTCTCTATGAGCTTTGACTGTTTCAGCAGGGATGCTATCTGGAAAATGTTGTAGCCTTCGGGTATGGTGATCTGGTACTCGATTGGCCTGCCTGATACTATGACCTCAAGCACCTGCTCTGGTGTCATGGCCGGTGAAAGGTAGTATTCTCCGGCCTTTACTGCCGTCAGCATCTTTTTGTACCAGGCAAGGATGTAGAATCCGTCCTTTGATCGAATAAAGCCGCGTTTTTCCAGCATGGCAGCAACGGATTTGAACGATGAGCCTGTGGGTATCTTGACGATTGTCATGGTGTCTTCCTGAGATACCGGCTTCATCCACTGCCGCCACTGGTAGTCACAGGCAAAACATGCGAAAAAGAATACCCATGACAGGATAATAGAAGGATGTCTAAAAAGAAATTTCATATGGATAAGGAAGTGTTGGTATGGTTGATAATTGCCCTGGTTTTTGCCATATGGACCATTATCGGTACAAATGCCAGATCACGTTACCCGTGACTATTTAGTCCCAACGGTTCCGGTTGCGGAAACCAGGATTATGTCTCAGACACCAAAGGTCCCTCTCATGAGCACAATACACCTGTGGGGCCGGTGGGTCAGGAGATGCGAAAATGACGGGGCAGCCCTGGGAAAGGGCTGTCCCCATGATGATCAGTCTTCGCAGGGATGAATGAGCCCGCCCTGTTTTGTAAACAGCATATCCTCTCTGTAAGGAAGTGATTCCCTGATATTCTCCGGTATTTCACCATACTCTGCCTGGAACTCCTCTATGAACCGTTCTCTGCCCTTGAGGAAATCCCGCACTTTTTTGGCAAGGATGTCTTTGTCTGGGAAGTGGGCCGCAGCACACATGATGTCCATGTTGGCCCTGTCAGACTTGATAGGGTAGTAGTAGCCCAGGAAGTCAGGATCAAAGCTGAACCTCAACTGTACCCGGGCAAGGTCATTGTAAACAGCAAGGGACTGCCGCAGGGATACATTGACCTCCTCCTGGCCCAGCGTGCCTGTATTGGCAAGATAGCATTTGATGCGGTTCCGTTTGATTATGTCATAGAAGATCAGCGCGTGTTCCAGCTTGTTGCCGCACATGAAGGGATCGAGGAAGAAGACCCGTTTGAACTTGCCTGCCTCTTCAGGATTGCCTCCTGAGCTTTCTATGGATTCTCCGTAGATAAACTGCATGGTGGCCTGCTCAGGGGTGAGCTTGTTTATCACGTTCACAAGGGGATTCCTGGTAAGGATTATGATAAAGTCCAACCTGTCAGCAGACAGGGTGCTGCTCGCTATCTCAAGGTTTTCGCGGCTTATCACTGCCCTGCCGTTCGCTGTCTTTGATACGTCGAGAAAGTCAGGCATGTACGGGTACTTGCTGATGGCTACATTCTCAAGAAACGCCTCCTTTGATTCTGCGGCCCTGAGAATCTCCGGCTGTGAGGCGTCAAGGCCCTCGGTCTTCACATAGAGGCCGCCGGATTCGAACGCGCAGTAGCTGCCATCGGCAAACAGGGTGCCACCGTCATCCCCGATCATCTCGGAAGATTCCCGAGGCATTTTGGAGAACTTGCGGCACAGGGTTGTGGTCTTCCCAGTGGCGGTGAGACCTGACACTCCCATCACCACCTCCTGGAGCTCAGGGCGTTCTGTCTCAAGGTCGTATATCCAGAGGTGGTCACGCCTGGCCCCAGCGTGAAGGAATATGCCGCTCTTGTCTATGGTCTTGACGCGCCAGTCCTCGAACTGGAATACCCCCTTTTTGCCCTCTCCAAGGTAGATACTGTTGCGGCATATCTTTACCTGCTCACCCCGTCTGTTACCCATCCACAGACGGATGGTGATATCTTTGTCCACCAGCTTGCGGCCCTTGTTGGCCTCAAATGCATGGTCTGTGAAGAATATTATGGTATAGGTGGGCTCTTCCACCACCCTTGCCGCCGGCTGGTCAAAGAGCAGTTTGAGGCCATATGCAATCTGTGCGTACACCACAGGCATTATGAACCTTGCAGTTACACCGTCCCGTCCGTCCCCCACGATTGTGTCAAGGGAAACGAGACGTTCCTTTGATAGTATCTCTATTGCCTGATGGCACAGGCGTTCCTCTTCTTCACCAAACGGGTGGTCTATGTTGTTACGCGTAAACGGGGCAGAACGGGACATGGGCTCAGAGTCTGCGGCAACAGATCCGATCTGGGTCTGGATCACCCCTTCCTGGAGCACGGCAAGCTCCTTTATCTGTTGCAGGGTCAGTCCCTCGGTTAGCCTGCCTTCCTGTTTTGCATCTGCATATATCTTCTCTGCGGTTTTTTTGAAGTAGTTTTCCATGATGTCTTCCCATATGGTCTGGTTTGAGGTCTTGCAGGTTGTGTACAATCATACAGGGAATGGTTCCGTACAATCATAGTGCCATGAATGGTATTTTACCAGTTATTACCATGAAAATATACACCCGTCCGTGTATCTGTTCACAGGGTACTGCCTTACCCCCGCTTTGGTCTCTGTTGCACACACTGACAGATACTTCTATCTGAATTGAGCGTTTCAACATGTGAAATATTGTTTTGTCTTTACTTTAATGGATGTGTCAGTCCAATCGGGGTAACATAAGGCACTGGGCGGGCAAAAGAAATGAAAAAGGATATGCTGCTGCCCCGGAGTCTTCGCTTGCCTGTGAGGCACTTGAAGTACAGGGAGTACGCCTGCGTACCCT
>CAZXAK010000032.1:0-85739 GCA_964638145.1 uncultured Desulfobacterales bacterium
CCCCCTGAGGGAGTGGCAGTGTGGAGGCCGCCACCGGCAATATGGCCATGGAAGGCCATATTGCCGGCCCATATCCATGACCCACACACAGGAATCAGGCGGCAATGGGCCGCCCTTTTCTTTGGTCCGTTTCTGTAAATATTTTACCCTTCCTCTACCTGCCTCAAAATACCGTAACACCAGGAAAGGGCCTCCCTATCCAAAATCCTGACCCGCGGAACATTTTCTGCTATGCACAGACAATAACTCCATAACTTTTCTGTGGAAAAATTTTCTATTGTTGAAAAAGATTCAACAACAGAAGCTGTTAAATCGCCAATTCAGGGAGTTTACCCCTTACCATGTGCATATTTTGAACTATTTACTCTGGTATAATAATTGCTTTAATTTGAAGGAGAGGATTTTTCGCCAAACAGAAATACGCTTGAAGGCAACACAAGACGGACTCAAGACAATGTGCGGTTAATACTCAGCAACTCGCGGGGACAGAGAAGCGATCCATTTCCAAAGGAGGAGTCAACAATGAAAAAATTAACAATCATCGGTATTCCCATGTTTTTACTAAGTTTGCTATTTACTATCAGCCTGGCTACAGGGGGAGAGATAGAAGGCTGCTGGTACTGCTCTGACGAGGCCATGGAACAGTGTGAGATGGAAATTCCTGAAGATAACATAGAATGTTTTGCAGAGGCCTTGGCAAACTGCTCAGCCGGATGCTGCTCTTCACAGTGCCTTGACAGCAGCCTGTCGGAGTGTGGCATAGAGCGCCCTGAGGACGATCTGGAATGTTTTGAGGAGATTTATGGGGGATGCATGGAAGATTGCTGCAACATGACCTGTGAAGATGCCGAGTGGGCCTGCGAAACATTATGCGAAGATCACTGCACAAATGATGTATGCGCAGAAGAATGCGCAGAAGAGTGGACAGAAGAGTGCGATGAGTGTGTAAGCAACTGTATGGAAGGTGGTGAAGAAGGCGGTTGTACCGAAGATTGCTGGGGCATGATGGAGGAGTGTGCCATGCAATGCTCCACAGGGGTTATGGATTCTGATGGAGACGGGATACCCGATGACACTGACAACTGCCCCTATGTAACCAACGAGGATCAGACAGACAATGATGGTGATGGAGTGGGAGACGCATGTGACATCTGCCCGGAAGATAGCGATCCTGACCAGGCAGACACAGACTCTGACTGCCTTGGAGACGCATGTGACCCATGTCCTGATGTATTCAGCAACATGCCCTACCTTGACCTGGACCAGGACGGCTCAGGTGATGCGTGTGACAATGACATCGATGGTGATGGCGTCATGAACATAGCAGACAACTGCATATTCGTACCCAACCCCGATCAGACAGACACGGACAACGACGGCGTGGGAGACGCATGTGACTCAGCGGCGCTTCACCTGACAGAGAACGATATCACCCTGATCGAACCGGAGATCAAGGCGTTTGCAGACATTGGTCTTCCTTCCACATATGTGACCCAGTATGAGCTCTATCCACCCAAACTCCCCTACAAGACCATGGCATTTGACATCTACACCAATGACCAGAAGACACTGGTGGCAGGCAACTTCTTTCCTCAGGGGTGCAGCAATGTAAACGAAGGGGTGCGAAAGGGCTGGATACTTGGAGACAACTTTGACAATGAGGCAGAAACCCAGGACGTTGTACGTTTTACCATACTGCCCCAAAACAACATACCTCCAAAGACCACCTTATGGGGAATCACCAGCAACACCACCTTTACAGGTGAGTACAGCGACGAAAACGGCGTGATCCATGGCCTGCTCGGGCAGAGATATTTCTCACCGGAAATCGGACTGTGGATGTATTCATTCCAGACACTGGACTATCCGGACTCCACATACACAGGTGTATGGGACTCAGCCATCATCCCTGACATGGACAACAGTATCGTATATGTGGGAAGGTACATGGACCAGACAGCGACGATGCATGGCTTCACGTACCACAAAACCTACAACGACGGCACTGGTCAGGAGATATGGACAGACATCGATGTGCCTGGCGCAGACAAGACCTATGCCCACGGCATAAACTCCAGCGGCCTGATAGTTGGATATTACCTGACCCAAGGTGTGTCCCACGGGTTCATACTCCAAGATGGTCAGTTCACCACAGTGGACGTACCCGATGCCACCCAGACCAAATGTTACAGGATCAATGACAACAATGTTGTCACTGGCTTCTACAACGACCAGGCAGGCTCCCACGGATTTCTCTACTGGATATCGGATGAGAAATTCATGACCTTTGACATACGTGACGCCCAGGACACCCTAATATTTGGTCTGAACCAGAACAATCAGGTGGCAGGATACTTTATCGACAGCTCGGGAACACACGCCTTTATCTCAAACGCCCCGTCAGCGTGCCTGGGAGATTTTGACCAGGACAGTGACATAGACGGAAAGGACCTGGTGGTAATGGCAGGCAACTACGGCAGCATGACCTGTTCTGACACATCATGCGGAGATCTTACAGACGCTGGTGAGGTGGAAGGCAGCAGCGAGGTGAATGGCGAGGACCTGCGGGTATTCGCGGAAAAATTCGGCAACATATGTGAGGAAACTCCAATATAGCCGCCCCTCTGCTGGACACTTCAGAAATACCGGGGCCATACATGACCGGGGGCTGGCATTTCGATACGCCTCAGCCAGCCCCTGCCCTTGCGTGCGAGGTATCTTTTACCCATACTACACGACACCTGAAATGCAGGAGCAATTGGCAAAGGCGGATGGTGCTTTTTCTCATGGTTTTGACCGCGGACAAATATATCATCATCGGGTCATTGCAACTGATGAGCTTTAAAAGCATGATAAAAAGTACCATCCGCCGTATAGGTGTCGTGTAGTCTGCAATTTTGTTTACCGTGACAGTACATATTTTCAATTCACTCTCACCAGCCTGCCATCCCGAAGACACCACGCCATGACACTACTGTCCGATGTCCTGTATGCAGGGGAACCAGGGACAGGCACGTAAATAGATATCTCAAGCATTCCTGAACGAATCCTTCCCCCCCTGATCCTTATTCGATCACCAATAAAGGTGGTTGCCACATCAACACATCCTCCCCTGTCCATATCCAACACAGAGAGATAATAGAAGGTCCCTGACCCACCTGAACTTTCCCACAGCACCACGGCCAGTTCATCACACCCGTCCCCGTCCATGTCTCCTGCCACAAAAAAATCACTCAGCAACCCGACTTCAGGCCGGCTGGCGCCACCCCTGACAAAGGGTTTTCCCGTCCACCTGCCGTTTACAAGGGTAACAGGAGAGTCCAGTATGCCAAAATAGGTGGCGTTCGCAGCGCATGACATATCAGGGCGCACACACCCAACACCGGCACAGGCCTGCAGCGCAACCACCAGGATCATCAAAACAGGGGCATGTTTCACCAACAACCTCCTCACACCCTGAGCACCCCATATGGAGTAAAGACACAGGACTGTGCACGGGTCCCTGCAGGCACCACGCTATTGGCCCAGACCACACACCTGTCAAGCCGGACATCCTCTTCAACCACGGCGCGGTTTCCGATACACACCCACTCACCGACCCTGAAACTTTGCGGCAGCACGGCGTCATCAGCCACGACACACCTGCTCTGGGCCAAATCCCTATCTATAAGTCTCTCATGCGCCATGAGATATCCTGCAGGAGTCCCCACATCCTCCCATATCCACCTGCCTGCCTGAACCGAGACGTCACCTGCCATAATGGCCCTTACCTCTCCCCCACTAACCATAGCCGTCTCTATGGCGGTTATTATGGAGCCTGGCCCCTCTGGGATGTTGGCCATAAGCCCTGGTGACAGGACAGAGATACCTGTAAATGCCAGGGCGTCCCCTCCATGGTATTCAAAGGAGAGGACTGAACCGTCCTGCACCCGGACCTTGTTCCATGGAGATCTGGAGTGCAGCACCATGGAGGCAAGCGGTGTGTCCCTCTTGGAACAGTGCAGGTCCCACACCCTCTTCAGGTCTATGTCAGTAACCACGTCTCCGTTTATTACCAGAAGTGGCATATCCCGGCGGGCACATCTGCTGAACACATTCCGTATCCCCCCGCCGGTACCGAGCAGTTCCGGTTCCCTGACCAGGGTAATGGTGGCTGATCCCGAACGGAAGCCAGCATGCCACGACTCCATAGACTCTGCGAGGTGATAGGTATTGATGAAAATCCGAGAAAATCCCTGGGCGGCCAGGCTGGTCCCCAGACGCTCAACGAGGGGTTGATTAAGGACAGGGAAGAGGGGTTTGGGGATATGAAAGGTGAGAGGCCGCAGCCTGGTTCCCAGACCAGCGGCCAGTATCATTGCCTGCAAGAGTAAACCCTGACGAGGCGGACCCTATGCCTTCTTATCTTCAGTGGAGGCGGCCGCAGGGTGATCCTCAATACTGCCTGCAGCGCTCTTTACCTCTTCATTCATTCCCTTCAGACCTTCTTTGAAGGAACGAAGGCCCTTTCCGAGCCCAGCACCGATCTCCGGCAGTTTCTTGCCTCCAAAGACAAACAGGGCAATAAGCAGAATGATAAGCAGTTCCTGAGTTCCAAGACCAAACATGGCTTTCCTCCTGCCTCACAAGAGGCGTAAAAGTTTAAGGAGCAGCACATCGCTGCCCCTGTACAAGAGTAACGGGATTGCGTATTTATTGCAACTCCAGTTCCCTGTCTTACCAGGGACATCAACTGGCACCGTAACTGTGCAGCCCTGAAAGCAGGAAGTTGACACCAAAGTAGGTGAAGATAACGGATATGAAACCGATGATTGACAGGAATGCTATACGTCTCCCCTGCCAGCCACGCACAAACCTGGCATGAAGCGCAGTAGCATAGACAAACCAGGTTATCAGGGACCACGTCTCCTTTGGATCCCAGCTCCAGTACGTACCCCAGGCCTGATTCGCCCACACGGCCCCGGTTATGATACCCACAGAAAGCCAAAGAAAGCCAAAGACTATTGTCTGGTGCATGAGTTCATCCAGCACCTTGTGGCTTGGAAGCGCGGCCAAAAGCCCTGAACCTGCCGGATTTTTCTCATTGCCCCGCATGAGGTACATTATGCCAAGGCCGCATGCCACGGCAAACGAGGCATATCCTAAAAAACAGGTGATCACATGGGCAATTAGCCAGTTACTCTGAAGGGCGGGTATCAGTGGCTGGATGTTGTCCTGAACGTCCGGACTGAAGGAGGCGTAGGCCATGGCCAGGGTGGCAAAGGGCGTGGCAAAGGCCCCTATGACCCTGTTCTTGGTCTTGTACTCGATTATTAGATACACCAGCACGGTGACCCAGGCGAAAAACACAAGGGATTCATACAGGTTTGACAGCGGGGCATGGCCATAACCAAGCCTGTAGGACTCCATCCATCGCAGGCCAATGCCCACGGTCTGGCATATGAGGCCTGCGGCTGTGACCATGGAGGCAACCAGCCCCACCTTTTCCACCCTGAACACCCAGTGGATGAGATAGAGGGCTGCTGCTCCAAAATATATGAATGTGGTAATACTTAAGAGATAAGAGCTTGAAAAGGTCATCTTCCTTCTCCTGTTACTTTATCAATGGCATCTGCAAGGGCGTTGAAGTCTTTCTCAAACTGGAGCTTGTTCTTGTTGGTCTGGCCGCCGAGCAGGATAACAGTGCCCTTCTCTCCAGGCCCGATATAGAGCCATATACGCCTGTGACCTACCCAGAACACAATGGCAAAACCCAATATCAGGCCTGTACAACCGAGCCACACTATCCACACCCCTGGGTCTTTCTTGACCTGAAGGCCGGTCATATACCGCTCGGAGGCAGTAAGAAGCTCCACTCTGTACGGCTTTCCGCCTGCAGTGAACCCCTTGGTTGCACCCTGAAACAGCCACATGGCATCTGCACGCCCTGTGGCATCCCCGATCCAGATTCGCGCGGCTGGCACACCGTGGACATTTGACAGAAACTTGACAAGGCCCATGGTAAGCCCGGCCTCAGGCCAGCTAACACGCTGAAAGGCTGGAATGACCAATGTCCTCGTGGCACCTGACGGAGCGCTGACCTTCACACTGATCTCAGGGATGGACTGATAGCTGGACTGATAAAAGGTGACGCCCTTGTACGTAAGGGGATCATTGACAAGTATTGACTTTTTCATCACCTCCCTGCCATTATCAATAATGGTGAGGTCAGACCTGAACTCCTTTGGGGCCCCTGTATCGTAAAAATCAACGAAGAACCTGTCACATCTGACGGCAAAACCCAGGGGTATCTTCTGAGAAGGATCTGCAGCCGCCATGGCATGATCAGTGGTCTCACCCTCAAGCAGCATGATACGCCCCTTGAATCCTGTGAGTGAACCGTAGACAGCACCTGCGAATATGATCAGTATGCTGATATGAAGCCCGTAAAGCCCCCAGTAACTCCACTTGCCCCGTTCGGCAAGAAACACCGTGCCGCCATCATCAAGTCTCTTCTCCCTGAACGGCCCCGCTATCTCTCTGAGCTTAGACAGGAGCACCTCACGAAGACTGGCCATGTCACCGCTGGCCACATTCCACTCACGACGATAGGTTACACGTCTCAGGTAGTCAGGAGTTACATCAAGGTAGTCACGCTTAAAGAGTTTCAGGGTAAATGGCAAACGGTTGAAGGTGCATATCACGAGATTAAGGCTGAATAGCCCAAGCAGGGTAAGATACCACCATGAATGGTAGGTATCATCGAGCCTCAACAGCTTTATGGCCTTGAACATCCCAGGGCCAAAGTTGTTCAGATAATACTGAAGTGTCTCACCTTGAGGAATGATTGTCCCGATAATGGAAGTAACCGCAAGTATTATCAGAAGAAATATCGCCAGACGGACTGAGGAAAAAAACTGCCATATAGGATTGGCACCCGACTTGTTCTTTTTGTTTTTCATTTATATTACCGTGATTCCGTTCACATGCGCCTTTATTAGACAATTTGTGCACAGGCGTTTAATACATACTCAGGCTGATTTGCTCAAACTATTGGACACCTTAAATGGAGAGACAATTGGCAAAAGCGTGATAACAAAACGCCACCTGCCGTCCATATGTCCTGTAGCATGGCTCAAGATAGAAAAATACCACTGAAAATGGCGGATTTTCATACCCGAATATTGTTAACCGTGCAATCGGGGTAACATGAAAGTTTGTTAAAGGAATTAGGGCCACGCTCACCGGGAGGCAGCAATATACCGCATCATTGGCACAGAGACCCTCACTTGGCACTGCTCAGGCCCATGGGCCTTGCGGTTTGATCAACTTGGGGTACAGCCGTTTTCCGGTGAGTTTGCTTTCCGATCAGGAACGCAGCGGATAGGCAGGTCCAGGAGCGGGGTCTAATGAATATTTACTCAGAGGTCTTTTTGTCTTTATCCGGGCTGTCTTCACCGTTCTGTTCATCCTCCTTTATGGATTTTTTAAAGTTGCGTATACCTTTACCAAGTCCCTCGCCAATCTGCGGCAGCTTTCCTGCCCCGAAGATAACGAGGATAATCACGAGAATAACAAGCAACTCCGGCATTCCCAGCCCAAACATCTATATCACTCCCCCAGGACTTTCTCTTGTTGGTATTCAACCGCCTGTTCCCCAGCGGCCTTTTACAATCACAGGACTCGGCCTGTCTGTCACTGACCTGAACCATATGATATCCATGATGCAAGCCCATCATGGACGTCATCCTGTGGACAGGTGCTCGTGGGCAAGTCACACCCACACAGGGTATTTACCCTGTGACAACTTACCAGCGAGCCATATCAGTTGTAAACACATCACATGCTCAACAGGACACATAGATGACTCATGCCTGCCTCCTGCCCTCAAACAAAGCTCATCGGCGCAAACAGAACCATGAGAAAAAACAGCACCCGCCTATGCCAATTGCTTCTGTGAACAGAGATAGCAGGTATTGCATTGCCCTGTCATGCATGAAGATTTAATGTACATTCAGTCTGATGCCCTGTCAATGAAGGTGTTGGACCTGAAAGACTTTTTGGTTGACCTTTGCTTTCTACCCTCCACCTCACAGAGGAACACTTGGAAATGCAGCAAGTGAAAAAAAATATTGTGGTCATGGACCTTGGCTCACAGACCTTCCGCATGGCTGCAGCACAATGCTGCGGCAATGAGATACGGGTTTCCGGATCATGGCTCAGAAATGTAAGGCTTGGACAGGGACTGGCAGAAAACGGCACTATAAGCCCTGATGCCATGAACAGGGGAATCCGTGTACTCAAAGAATTCAGGCAGATCATCCGGACAATGGAGGGGGGCAGGTCATCCGGACATCTCGCCATAAAGGCTGTGGGTACCGCGGCCCTGAGAGATGCAGCCAATGCCGGGGAGTTTGTGGACGCAGCCGCAAGGATCGGAATCCCCATAGACGTGATCACCGGCATGGAAGAGGCGGAGACAGCGGCTCACGGGGTCCTGTACACCCTGAGACATCAGGCCCCCAGCCCGTACACCAACACGGAATGGATGGGCACCGGAACTGTCTCCATCATAGACGTTGGCGGTGGCAGCACTGAGATATCCGTATGCGACCGGCATGGTATCAGAAAGTGGAACAGCATAGGTATCGGGGCGGTGAGGCTTACAGAGGAATTTGCCCTTCACAGTGATCATCCTCCAGGCACGGACTGCAGGACCATCATGGACATGGCGTGCAGGATCGATGAGGCCCTCACCAACTCACTTACTGAAAGTGCCTGCACCAACTCCTGTTCGTGCCTTGTTGGATCCGGCGGTACTGTGACCACTGCCGCTGCCATGGAGCTTGCAATGCCAAGTTATGATCCCCGGAGAATTAGAGGACTTATGCTCAGTATTCAATCCATAGAGCGGTGGATCAACAGGCTGGCCCGCATGACAAATTCAGAAAAAGGTAGTATATCCGGTCTTGAACCTGAGAGGTCTGATATTATACTTGCCGGTATGGTAATCATTCACAGAATCATGGAAAAGTTAAGGTTCCCCGCCATAATCATCAGTGACGGCGGACTACTTCTTGGACTTCTTATCCGTGAAATCGAAAAGGAGTGTACTTCACATGCTGAATTATCCTGTCCCGGAGGCCTATACATTTGACGACATGCTGCTGGTGCCCGCGCACTCGAGTGTACTTCCGGCAGAAGTGGATATATCCACCAGACTCACACGCACGATCAACCTGAACATACCCATTGTCACCGCTGCCATGGATACGGTTACTGAGGCAGACATGGCCATAAGCATTGCCCGAGAGGGCGGGATCGGCATCATCCACAAAAACATGCCCATGGAGAAACAGGCCCGCGAAGTGGCACGGGTAAAGAAATCAGAAAGCGGGATGATCACCGATCCTGTCACTGTTAGCCCGGAACAGCGCATCAGAGAGGTTCAGGATATCATGAGGGAGTACAGGATATCCGGTGTCCCTGTGGTGGAAGGTGAGAAGCTGGTGGGAATAGTAACCAACAGGGATCTGAGGTTCGAGACCAACCTGGACAGGAAGGTCAAGGAGGTGATGACCAGCAAGAACCTGATAACCGCACCTGTGGGCATAACCTTAGAGAAATCCAAGGAGCTTCTTCATGAACACCGAATCGAAAAGCTGCTCGTGGTTGATGACAATGGAAACTTGAGCGGACTCATCACCATAAAGGACATAGAGAAGATCAAGAAGTATCCCAACTCCTGCAAGGATGAGCTTGGCAGGCTCAGGGTAGGGGCTGCCGTTGGCGCAGGAGACAACAGGCTCCAACTTACCCAGGCCCTGGTGGATGCCGGTGTAGATGTGATCGTGGTGGATTCTGCCCACGGCCACTCTCAAAACGTGATCAATGCCGTAAAGGAGATCAAGGGCCACTTTCCTGACCTGCAGGTAATCGCAGGTAACGTGGCCACTGCAGAGGGGGCAGAGGCTCTCATAAAGGCCGGGGCAGATGCCATAAAGGTAGGGGTTGGTCCTGGCTCCATATGCACCACCCGTATAGTGGCAGGTGTTGGGGTCCCACAGCTTACGGCCATCCACGACTGCGCAACAGTAACCGAAAAGTACGGCCTGCCCCTGATCGCAGATGGGGGCATCAAGTTCTCAGGAGACTTCACCAAGGCCATAGGAGCAGGCGCGCACTGCATCATGGCAGGCAGCCTCTTTGCCGGCACAGACGAAAGCCCGGGAGAGCTGGAACTTTACAAGGGCCGGCAGTACAAGGTGTACCGCGGGATGGGCTCACTTGGCGCAATGAAGGAGGGCAGCAAGGACAGGTACTTCCAGGACGACGTATCCTCCATATCAAAACTGGTCCCTGAGGGCATAGAGGGCAGGGTATCCTACAGAGGACCGCTTTCTGCCACGATATTTCAGCTTGTAGGCGGACTCCGCTCCGGCATGGGCTATCTTGGCTGCCGAACCATAGAGGAACTGAGGCAGAATGCAAGGTTTGTCAAGATATCCACGGCAGGGCTCAGGGAGAGCCATGTACACGACGTGAACATCACCAAGGAATCACCCAACTACTGGATAGACAATTAGATAGATCAGCAGGTTGCCGCCTGCAGGTCTGCATTCCAAGTATGAACAAATTACCATGATTGTGCGGATACATGCACATTAGAATGGAGGCGATATCTTTTCAAAAAGATTAAAAGAGGGGAAGCGACTTTGCCGAAAACAAAGCCCGTCATATTGGTAGTTGACGACAATGAAGACATGGTGAAGGTCCTCATGAAGATCATCAGCCGAAACATAGAGGCAGATGTTTTGGGGGCCACGTCAGGCAGTGAGGCCCTGGCAATAGCAGGAGACAGGGTGCTGGACGTGGTTATCACCGATGTCAAGATGCCTGAGATCGACGGGCTGGAACTGCTCAGACGCCTCAAACTCCTTGATGACAACATCGGGGTCATAGTAATTACAGGATACGGAACCATTGAATCTGCCGTGGAGGCACTGAAAAACGGCGCCTACGACTACTTCCAGAAACCGTTCAACAATGACCGGCTGGTCCACATCGTAAAGATGTGCCTGGAACACTCCAGGCTTCGCAGAGAAAATGTCAGACTTCAGAAAAAGATACACGATGACTCCATATCCTACGGACTCGTAGGCACATCCCCAAAGATCAGAAGGGTGCTGGACCTCTTTGCAAGGATCGCCAACACCGATGTCACTGTGCTTATCCGCGGTGAAAGCGGCACTGGCAAGGAGATTGCCGCACGGGCCCTGCATGCCATGAGCAGCAGGGCCTCCCAGCAGATGATCACGGTGAACTGCCCTGCCCTGCCTGAACACATCCTGGAAAGTGAACTGTTCGGTTACAGCCGGGGTGCCTTTACCGGGGCTACCACTGCCAAAAAGGGACTGTTCCTTGCTGCAAGCGGCTCTTCTATCCTGCTGGACGAAATAGCAGACATACCGGTCTCCATCCAGACCAAACTGCTTAGGGTCCTGCAGGAAAAGGAGATCCGTCCCCTGGGCTCCACCAGCAACGTGAAGGTGGATGTAAGGGTAATCGCCTCCACCAACCAGGACCTCGAACAGAAGATCAGGGAAGGACAGTTCAGGGAAGACCTGTTCTATCGTCTCAACGTGGTGAGCGTAACCATGCCATCGTTGAGGGATATACCGGAAGACATCCCTCTCATTGCCAATTACTTCCTGAAAAAATACTCCGAGAAGTACGGAAAGCCTGGAATGACATTCTCCCATGACGCCATCAAGTGCCTCATCTCCCAACGGTGGCCCGGCAATGTACGACAACTGGAAAACACGGTAAAGCGGGCCGTACTCCTTGCAGAATCTGACGAAATCTGCTCTGCGGACATCCCCACCGAAGAGGGAAGTGAACCAGAGAGCCGTTCCACAGTCTTCCCCTGCTTTGAGAACCTGCCCTACAAGGATGCCAAGTCAGAGGTGATCTCCATGTTTACGAGACGCTACATAGCCCAGGCATTGAGGAAGACCAAGGGCAATGTCACGGCAGCAGCAAACCTTGTGGGCCTTGAAAGACAGGCGCTTCAGAGGATTCTCAGAAAATATGGCATAAAATCTGCTGATTTCCGCAAGGAAAACCCCAGTGATTGAAAGCTGACAAAGGAGTCCTGACGTGACTGAAGAACACCTGTTGAAAATACTCCTCACAGCCGCTGCGGCAGTGGTGGTATTTGCCTGCGTTTCCTGTTTCAAAACCGGCCAAGATGCGCCCTTGAGGCAGGAAAGTGCTATTCACAGAAACATCTTGCATGCGCTGCACTCTCCCTCTGGAGATATCAGGTTCCAGACATCATTTCATCTGACAAGGGATGATGTGCGTAAGATTATTGACTCCTCTGTCATTTTAAATACACCTGAACCTGAAATAACAGTCGAGTACAACGACCAGCCTCTTACAGTGGAAACCAGCCTTGACACTACCCTGCAGGAGAGGATAAGGCAGCGAATAATGAAATCATCTGCCAAACAGGTGGCTGTGGTGGTGCTGGAGCCGGAAACAGGAAGAATAATAACCATGACCGGCTACGACAGGGACGACAAACACAGCAATCCATGCACTGCCCGCTGCTTTCCTGCAGCGAGCGTCTTCAAGATGGTTACTGCTGCCGCAGCCATAGAGACAAAGGATTTCAAACCTGGCACCAAACTCTGTTTCAACGGAAGGAAACACACCCTGTACAAATCCCAGTTGAAAAACGTCAGAAACCGGTACACGACCAGGATCACATTGAAGGACTCGTTCGCACAGTCTGTCAACCCTGTATTTGGAAAGATAGGTATCTTCTACCTCGGCAGGGACACCTTGGAAAGATATGCACAGGCATTTGGCTTTGACAGGAAACTTGCCTTTGACCTGCCAGTGGCAGAGAGCCAGTTCTCCATATCGGACGACAACTACAACATTGCGGAGATAGCGAGCGGATTCAACCGGAAGACAAGGATCACTCCCCTGCACGGGGCACTCATTGCCGCAACGGCAGTAAACAGGGGGACCATCATGACGCCTGCGCTGGTGGAATCCATCGAGGACATAGACGGCAGGACTGTGTATCAGTACCAGCCCAGGCCCCTCAGCAACCCCATCTCGCCAGACTCTGCGCAAAGGCTCAAGACCCTTCTGGAGGCCACGGTGACCCGCGGTACTGCGCACAGGGCCTTCAGGGGATGGCGCCGAGACAGGATACTTTCAAGGCTTGACATTGGTGGAAAGACTGGCACCATAGACAACCACGACCATACAGTGAGATACGACTGGTTCTGCGGCTTTGCCCTTGACAGACAAACCAATCGAAAGATAACCGTTGCAGTGCTCGTGGGACACGCCTGGCCCAAATTGGACGTGAGGGCTGCAAGCTATGCACGTATGGCCATCAGGGACTATTTTTCCAGGGCAGGTCAGGTACAGATGGCCTCCAACGATTCAGATGCCAAACGTCCTGACTGAAAACCGGAAGAGCTCCCGCAGGAAATACCACGGCAAGCACGGGGCACAACCCAAGAGTAAAACATCAAAACCGCATTCCGGAACTGACGACCACCACGGTGTGGCCGAATATGTCACCTCATTCAAGAACTCTCGCAGGCTTGGAAGACAGGTGGTATTCCATCACGTATCACCGGCACGCCAGCCAATCCTTGAAAAAACCAGCAGACCCCTTGCCCCTGCAACAGAGGACATACTGCGTGCCAACGGGATAGAGGGCCTTTTCCTGCACCAGGCAAGGGCCATAGATGCGGTGCGTGACGGCAGGAACGTGGTTGTAGCCACCTCCACCGCAAGCGGCAAATCCCTGATCTACAACATCCCTGTCATAGAGGAGATAGTTGAAAACCCCTGTTCCACTGCCCTGTACCTCTTTCCCCTGAAGGCCCTTGCAAACGACCAGATGGCCAATTTCTGCCGCATGTCTGCCCTTGCAGGCAGTGCTGACAACATCACCTGCGGCATATATGACGGGGACACCACTCAGTGGCAGAGGAAGAAGATGAGACAGAGACCTCCCAATGTGCTGTTCACCAATCCGGAGATGCTGCACCTGTCCCTCTTGCCCTATCACTCCACCTGGAAGGCATTCATAGAAAACCTGAAGTTCATAGTGGTGGATGAGGTACACACATATCGAGGTCTCCTTGGCTCCCACATGGCTTGGGTTTTCAGGAGGCTCAGACGCATCTGCCGCCGGTACGGGACTGACCCCACATTCATCTTCTGTTCAGCCACAGTAGGGAACCCGGGTGAGCTTGCCTCTGATCTTACCGGCCTCGAGACAGTTACAATTACAGAGAGCGGGGCCCCGTGCGGCAAACGGCACTTCCTCATGGTGGATCCCGAGGATGGGGGGGCAGCGCAGATGGCAGTGCAGTTGCTGATGGCAGCCCTTCACCGCGACCTCCGCACCATTGTGTACACCCAGTCCAGAAAACTCACAGAGCTTGTGAACCTCTGGACCATGGAGAGGGCCGTACGGTTCAGGGACCGCATAAGTGCCTACAGGGCAGGCTTCCTTCCTGAAGAGAGACGTCAGATAGAAAAAAAATTGACTGACGGCAACCTGCTTGCCGTAATATCCACCAGCGCGCTGGAACTTGGCATAGACATCGGTGTGCTGGACCTGTGCATCCTGGTGGGCTATCCCGGCACTGTAATGTCCACCCGCCAGAGAGGGGGCAGGGTTGGCAGGAGCATGCGGGAATCTGCCGTTGTTCTGATAGCACAGGAAGACGCACTTGACCGCTACTTCCTGAACCACCCGCAGGAGCTGATACAGCGCAGCCCTGAGTCTGCAGTCATAAACCCGCTGAATGCTGTAATTGCAGAAAGGCACCTGTTGTGTGCAGCCGCAGAGATGCCTCTGGAGACAGAAGGAGACCCTGCATGTCCTAAAGAGATAATGCCGGTTGCTGAAAGGCTGGTGGACCAGGCAAGACTTCTGATAAGTGCGGATGGAAAGGCCATGTTCACCTCCCGCACATATCCACACAGGGAGGTGAATCTGAGGGGTACAGGCAGATCGTACCAGATCATCGCAAGAGATACAGGCGAACTCATAGGCTCTGTGGATGGCTACAGGGCCATGCGAGAGACCCATCCAGGCGCAATCTATCTGCACAGGGGAGATCCCTGGCTTGTAAGGTCACTGGACACAGAGGCCCGGACCGTGACCGTGGAACCTGCAAGGGTAAACTACTTCACCAGGGTTACGGCAACAAAGAACACGGAGATAATGGAGTGCTTTCATACCAGACAGGTTGGCTCCACTCTGTTCTCAATAGGCAGGCTTCGTGTAACAGATCAGGTGACAGGCTATGAACAACGCCTCATAAGAGGGCAGAAGCTCATAACCCGTGTTCCACTTGACCTGCCTCCCAATGTCTTTGAGACCGATGGTATGTGGTTCACCATCCCGGACCATATCAGACAGCGCATAGAGTCAGAGGCCATGCACTTCATGGGTGGAATCCATGCACTGGAACACGCCATGATCGGTATCCTGCCACTCTATGTGCTCACAGACAGAAATGACCTCTCTGGCATCTCCTATACTATGCATCCGCAGTGTGCTGCTGCAGCGGTATTTATCTATGACAGTGTTCCAGGTGGTATAGGACTGGCCCGAACAGCATTTCAAAAGGCCCGTGAAGTCATGGAGCAGGTGATAAGGACCATAAAGACATGCCCCTGCGAAAACGGCTGTCCCTCCTGTGTCCACTCACCTCGATGCGGATCAGGCAACAGGCCCATCGACAAGGAGGCGGCCCTGTTTACTGCACAGGCACTCATGACAGAAGACAGGGGTGAACAGGTAGGCCGGCCTGCTGCCACCGCATACCAGACGGCAAGCGGCATGTTGCAGGCCCGGAAGGTAACATGCAAGGGGCACAGCCGGCTGGAGAGCCCCCAGCGAGACATGGACAGGGGAGACAAAACCGGAAGGAGGACATGTGGCCGCCTGCCTGACGACTATGTGGTGATAGATGTTGAGACCCAGTTATCTGCCTCAGAGGCAGGCGGATGGCACATGGCCCACAGGATGAAGGTAAGCTGCGCAGTGCTCTACTCCTCGAGAGACAACTCATTCAGGACATTCTTCGAACACCAGCTTGAAAGCCTGTTTGAACGACTCTCTGAAGCCAGCATGGTGATAGGCTTCAACATCAACAGGTTCGACTACAAGGTACTAAGTGCATACACCTCCATGGAGCTGCACAGCCTGCCTACCCTGGATCTCCTGGAAAAGGTGTACAACAAACTTGGATACAGGATATCCCTGGACGGCCTTGCGAAAGCCACGCTGGGTATAAAGAAGAGTGGAAACGGCCTGCTTGCACTAAAGTGGTGGAAACAGGGCAAACTGCAACAAATTGCCGACTACTGCCGGAAAGACGTTGAAATAACCAGAGACCTGCTGCTGTTTGCCGCAGAAAACCGATACCTCCTGTTTATCAACAAGGCTGGGAAAAAGGTCAGGGTCCCTGTTGACATATGAAACATGGGGACAGGGAGAAAAAAGTGGATTTTTTCGTTTTCCAATCTTATATTAGTAGCAAGAAGTCTGTCCCAGGACTCCCAGCTTTGAATTCAGACCAAGCCTACATTCCTACTCAAGAGGCAGAACAGATAACTGATGACCACTCTAACAAAAAACTCCGAGAGTAAATTCACCATCAATCAGGCCCAGATTGCAGGGCCTGTCACAAGGCCGTCCGGGCGGATCGTCTGCCCTGAATGCGGCAACGACCTTCTGTTCTATGAAGTGGCAGAGGACGTAACCCTTACCACAAGCTACATTCAGAACCCTGACGGCAGCTTTACCCCACAGAGCGATGACTCCCGCATACTGGGCGTGGTAAAGCTATACTGTGCCGAGTGCAACCATGACCTTACGAGATTCCACAACAGATTTGTGGAGATGCTTTTTTGACGCATAGACCTCCAGGACGGATAATTCGCTCAAACGCCCTGTTTCGCAAAAAGTACCATGCGCTCAAGAACGGAGACTGCATCATAGGGCGGCTCAACCTCAAAAATTCGGAAGAGTCGCTGTTCCTCGATCTGGTTGAACGCGGCATCCTGCTTATTCCCTCTGCCCTGTCCCAACAGCTCTCCCGCTCCAAATGTATGCAGGCCCTTGTCTATGAACGGTTCATGCTGCCAGGCACCACCGTGGTAAGGAGCCGACATGAACTTGTGGCATGTATTGAAAGATTTGGAAGGGCTGGCACAGAAAAGGTAATCACCAAGCAGGACAGACTGGACTGTGGCCTTGGAATAAACTGCTGGGACACAGTGGAAGAGGTGTACAATGCGGTCTGTTTTGGAAACCTTGAGTTTCCCTTTGTCATGCAACCCTTGGTCAGCGATGCCACGGACATAAGGGTCATCATCATAGGGGACTACATTGAGGCCTACTGGCGAAAAAGCCGGGTATCATTCAGAAACAACCTGCACTTTGGGGGCGAGAGCGGGCAATACAGCCTGTCGCCGGAACAGGTTGACATGTGCAGAAAAGTGATGACAAGGGGCAAGTTCCCCTATGCCCACATAGACCTGCTCCTCACCCAGGAAGATAGCTTCTTCCTGTCTGAGATAAGCCTGCGAGGAGGTATCAGAGGGGCCCGCATTACACCTGCCGAGTACAGGGACAGGATTGATGCCGTGCACAAACAGATGGTCAGGGATATTATCCCAAACCCTTAGCTCACCCTTGTGATTCTATCTGCCTCGAACTGCAGTGCCATGCATGGGCGCAAGAGGCAGCCTGTACATGGTGGTCCTTCCACTGCCCTTTTCACCTTCTCCAGAGGCATTGACAACGGCAATCAGCAAGGCGCGGTCCATATTGGATATCCCCACAACAGCCGCATGAAAGGGCCTGCTCACCGGAGCGATCTCAAACCTGCCATTTTCCCACCTTATGCAGCACAATACGTCTGTACGCACCGCGTCATCCTGTCCCTGAACAGTCCCTGAAAAGACCATGTCCTGCCTGCCATTGCCGAAGACATCCGACATGACACAATGCACTATCTCATCCTCCTGACCGGTAGACCTCAACAGTCCTGCAGGAGACGACCAGCGCAGTATGCCATCCTCATATATCCATATCCTGCCCACACGGTCAAACAGGCAGAGCTCCATACGCCCGTTTCCGTCTATATCACCCCATTCAGCCCAGCCAATTCGAAAATCGTCAGGCAGAAAGAGCTGCTCATCATAGTCAATACCCTGAGGTGATATGGAGAGCCGGTACACCTTTTCACCCCACACAGAATGGAGGTCAAAGGTCTGACCAATCAGGGTATCCCGTGAACCATTACCATCCATGTCGTAAAATGACAGCCACAGGTTTATATCGTCCTGTCTCACCTCAAAGCTGCGGTTGGCATAGTGCAACAGCACTGAACGCAACCCCACACCTTGCATCAAAACATTGAGGACGATCCAGCCCCTATCCGGACAGACAGAAAAGCCCACTACATTACCTGGCCCTCTCACCTCCCAGGAGAGCAGTGGCCCGGAACTACCAAAGGGTAACAGGTAAAGGGTATGGCCAATCAGATATACTGCATCAGGGCTGCCATCACCATCCATATCTGCAATCTCAACCTGCCTCGCCTCCTGATCAAGACGGCCTGCGACCTGCAATCTTTCCAGATCCACCGAAGACGGACCAAGGAACCTGTCCCACTCAAATACAGCGGGTTCATGCCGGCCTGCGGCCACAGTATGGGATGCCGCCTCTCTATCCCTGTCAGACCCGTTCCCGCCCTTCCCTGCCGCAGGCATGGCAAGGGAATCGCCAGACAGGGGGTAGGAACGGAGGGGATGGAAACCTGGCCCATACACTGTCAGCCGTCCAGTGGACAGATAAAACACCAGATCCACCCCTGCCTCTCTCATGGAAGCCGCATTGGTTACAGGCTTACCTATCGTATCTTCATCCTTCCAGTTAAGGGCAGGAAGGGTATCAAAAAACCTGCGCCTTACCACATCAGCCACCTTCATTCCCGGGGCAGTGACTAGGACCGCTGTCATATCGCTGTAGCGCATCACAGGCATGCCTATACGTATGGACCGGCCAGAACTCAAGACAGTACAGCGGGCCCACCTGTCTGCTACCTGTTTCACCTGGACCAAGGCAAAGGGCTTTTTGAGATAACCGATGATCCCTTCACTCTGGCCTCTTGTCACAGGAGATCCCTTCCGGTACACCTGGAACAGATCACCCGTCACCACACCGGCGGCAGTTCCACAATCGACAGTTATGAACTGGCCATCAACAGAGAGCACCCGGCCAGTCAATGGAGAAAAATCGTGAAGTATCCTGGTGAACAGAGAAGATCCTGCCCCAAAACAGAGGCAAGGCACACTGATCTGAAGCAGAAGACTCATTAGAAATAACAGCTTGTTTTTCATGAGTTCAGATTATAGCAGAAAAAGAAAAAAACGACAGGAGGTCATCTATATGGATGGCAGGCTGACCATGAAAACAGACAGCCCAAGCGGACAACGCCCCACCCAAACCGGAGTTTGGAAACCAGAAAAATAACTGATTCATGGCAACTCCTCACAGGGCTATTTGCGGGTATTATCGCACAACTGTCTGAAATGTATCTGCATACAGGGTGCTACAGATACAGGGCGGAGGGTACGCAGGCGTACAACCTGTACTTCAAGTGACCGACAGATAAGTGAAGACTCCGCGGCAGAGGATGTGGTACCCTGTGCGCAGATACAATCCATAGGGTGCTACATCAACCCGGAATCCCACAAAAGGGCCTGGATGTAAAAAAAAAAGCCCCTACCACTGAGGTAAGGGCTCAACTGCAAAAATTTCGCCTAAACGAAGGAAGCTACCTGGCTTAAACACAGCCGGTCGGCTTGGGAAGACCTGCCATCTTACAGGCACCTTTACCAGGTCCTGAGGGGAACAGCTCGTAGATCTTCTTCAGGGGGTAGCCTGTGGTCTTGGAAAGAATACGTACCATGGGAGCAATACCATTCTTCTTGAAGTAGTCCTGAAGAACGTTGATAACCTTCCAATGGTCATCGTTGAGCTCTGTAATACCTTCGATCTCCTTGACGTACTCTACCCAGTTGTCATCCCACTCTTCCATTCCTTTCAGAAGAAAGCCGTCCTCGTCGACCTCATAAGTCTTGCCTTTGTACTCCAAAGTTGCCATCTTGCCCTCCTTTAAGATTATTTACCAGTTTGTTATTTGTTGTGCGGACTCGTAAATTCACATAAGGTTTTTACTATAGGAAAAATTCTTTGTCAAGGAATGAAAGGAACTTTTCCATGAACCCAATATGCATCTTTTAGTCCATGAAAACAGCATATTACCAAAAAATCCACACCGGAAAACTACATAATTTTGAATAACCATTCAGTTTTTTCACGCAGTGCCAAGGCATAAAACTGCTACTGCAAGCAGCAGAATGGCGGATCAAATTTTGAAATTAATGGCGCTTGCCTGTTATTTTGACAGGTTGTGCCTTATCTCCTCCACATGCTCTGCCGCCCAGTCCAGTCCCGGATCAAGCTCCAGGGCCATGGCATACCATTTGAGTGCTGGCCCATACATCCCGAGTTTCCGGAGATTGCTACCAATGTTTGCATAATCAATAGCTGAACCTGGATCTATCTCGATCGCAGCCTCGAAACATTCAATTGCACTGTAATAGTCTCCCATAGAGTAGTAGCAGAAGCCGAGCTGGTTATGTATCTCTTTTAGTCCCGGATTGATCTCCCTTGCCGCAAGAAGCTCGCTTACAGCCCTGTCGATATCCCCAAGCTGCCGCCAGCACACCCCGAGATGACACCTTATGCTTGCAGCCTCATGTCCGGCATCAAGTTCAAGGGCCCTCTCATACCAGTGTATGGCCTGCTCTAAGTCTCCGGCCTCCTCAAGACAGCGGGCCAGGAAAAAGGCGGTTTCATACCTCTTTGGAAACCTCTGCTGCATTGTACCAAGCGCCTGCACGGCAGCATCAGGTGCCCATGAAAATGCATTAACTGCTACCCTTGAGCAGTGATACACGGGATCCAGGTCAACTGTCCGGTCCCTGAACTGGTTGCCCGGTATAATGGCATAAACAGCCGGCACCTGCAGGTCAGGATGGGTGATGTCCGCAAGATATACAGTAAGGCCGGCACGTTCCAAGCCATGGCACATCTTCTTCACCTCATGAAGAAAGTTGTCTGATGCGCAGTTGGGAAGCGCGTTTACAGGCACCACTTCAGAGGCACTGAGAACATAGTCCATGTCATCAAGAGTTTCAAACTTTGGAAGCCCGCTTTCCAGATAGTGGCCATCAGTGTCAAAATCACCTGCAAGTTGCGCCACCTCTGTAAGTGCCCTGATCACCGCACGCTCAGGATCAGGAGAGGTGCCGGCAGTATATACGATCTCGCTTCGGTGCGGAAATGTGGACGGGTCCCATGCCACAGCCCCCACTGTTGGTATTCCGGTGTCAAGGGAGAAGTCTTTCAGCACCACCTCGATCCCAAGCCGGGTAAAACGCTGGAGCAGCTCGCGCGCAGCAGGGTCGGTCAGGGAGTCAGGATCAATCTGCGGAGTAGGCAGCCTGTCACGACTGATGATAGAGCATACATGGCGCTCCACAACCTCTGATATGGCCTGAACCGCAGCCTCTTCCAGTGAGTTTCCCGCGGCAGAACCGTTGTACTCGTTTATGGGCCAGCACCAGGAAAAAGGCACCATGACCTGTGCAGAATCAGACGGCATGACACCCTGCACCCACTGAAGGGGCAGTTCCGGGATGATATCACTGACTGCATCCAGGTCTCTCCTGTCTGAAAAGACCCGTACCATGTGCTCCACTGACATCACCCTGCAGGCATCCCCTCCCCTGGTATCCATATCCCTGGCACTGCACCGGACAAACGGGAAGTTGTCCCTGAAATAGAAGAGGCTGAACCGTTCCACCAGCTCCATCACCGCGCTTGCCTCTGCCTGGGCTGCTGTCACCCCCTTGCCCATCTGCTTGTAGGTACCTGTAAGCATGGCTGCGTGCGGCGTATATCTGCTCACATATACCGGGATACCAAGCCTTCCCTGGTCTATACGTTCAGTTTCCTGGAGCACTGGCATATCCATCTCTCCGAGTCTCTGCCTGACCCACTCCAGGGTCTCCTCAGGGGAACGGACCTTGTCGAAGGCTGCCCCGGTATCCTTGAAACTGTCCCTTAATTCCAAAGTCATGACGCCACCGGATCGTAGTGGGAAAATACCATTGAGAAGGTACCCCTGCCCTGTGTAATGGAGCGAAGGGCTGTTGAATAGCCAAACATCTGCGACAGTGGCGCCACAGCCATTACTGCCTGTACAGGCCCTCTGGGCTTTATCTCCTCCACCCTGCCGTTTCTGCTGTTGAGGTCTCCTATGACCTCACCCATGAATGCCTCTGGCACCAGGACCTCTATCTTCATCATGGGTTCAAGCAGGATTGGATCTGCATCCTCACAGGCCCGGTTGAGGGCCACGGCCGCTGCCGCCCTGAAGGCAATGTCAGTGGAATGGCCCTCCACAAACTCCACGTCATCAAGGCTGACAGAAACGTCTATCATTGGATAGCCCTGCAACACCCCGCTCTCAAGCCCCTGGGTGAGTGTCTGTAAAATAAGCTCCTCATATCCTTCCGGAAGGGCCTCGGCATCCAATCTGCTGGTGACACTGTTGCCAGCCCCGCGTTCCGCAGGACATACACTGACAGTAAGGCCAGCAACATGGCGACTGCCGCCTATCTCACGGTCGAACCGCTCGGTTGCAGTGGCCTCCTTCTGAATGGTCTCACGATAGACCACCTGCGGCTTGCCCACTCGCACCGGGGCATGGAACTCGCGAAGCAGCCTGTGCACCAGCACGTCGAGGTGCAGCTCTCCCATGCCTGAGATGATGGTCTGGCCTGTCTCGTCATTGAACTTCACCACAAAGGTGGGATCTTCCTCGGCAAGCTTTGCAAGGGCTGCCTCTATCTTCTCCTGGTCACCTGTGGTCTTTGGCTCAACCGCCACGGATATAACCGGCTCATAGGCATTTATTGGCTCCAGCAGTATGGGGTGTTCCCTGTCACAGAGCGTATCACCTGTTACACTGTGCTTCAGCCCCATCACCGCCACAATGGCCCCTGCCCCTGCCTCCTTTATCCTCTCACGCTTGTTGGCATGCATCTGAAGGATACGCGCCGCCTTCTCAGGCTTCTCCTGAACCGCATTCCACACCTCGTCTCCGGCACGCATCCTGCCTGAATAGATACGCACATAGGTCATCTTTCTGCCCTGATCCATCTGGACCTTGAAGGCAAGGGCCGCAAGCGGGGCGTTGTCCTTTGGTTCCCTCTCCTCCATCTCGCCGGTGCTGGGATTCTCACCCTGTACAGGCGGGATGTCGGCAGGACTGGGCAGATAACGGCCAATTGCATCAAGTACAGGTTGAACGCCCTTGTTCTTCAGGGCAGAGCCACAGAATATGGGTACCACCTTGAGATCAATGCACGCACGCCTCACCGCCTGGTGTATCTCCTTTGGTTCAATGGATTCACCCTCGAGATACTTCTCCATGATTCCGTCATCCACGTCAGCGAGGGTCTCCAGCATCTGATCCCTGGCAAGTTCGGCCTCCTCCTGCATCTCGTCTGGTATATCCACAAACTCGAACTCCACCCCCTCGGTGGCATCGTCCCAGAGTATGAGTTTCTGCCTTACCAGATCAACAACCCCCCTGAACTCATCCTCTGCCCCGTAAGGTATGTTCATGACCAGAGGGTTTACGCCAAGCATGTCCTGCATCTGCTGGACCGTACCCTGAAAATCCGCACCCAGCCGGTCCATCTTGTTCACAAAGGCGATCTTTGGAACACGATAGCTGTCAGCCTGGTGCCACACCGTCTCTGACTGGGGCTCCACACCGCCAACGGCACAGAACACGCCAACCGCCCCGTCCAGCACCCTTAAGGAACGCTCCACCTCCATGGTGAAATCCACGTGACCGGGGGTATCGATTATGTGGATCTCCTTGCCCTGCCACATACAGGTGGTAACTGCTGATGTGATGGTTATGCCACGTTCCTGCTCCTCAGGCATCCAGTCCATGGTTGCCTGACCGTCATGGACCTCGCCTATCTTATGGGTTTTTCCCGTATAGTAGAGTATCCGTTCAGTAAGCGTGGTCTTGCCAGCATCGATATGGGCTATTATCCCTATGTTACGTATCTTTGATATCCTGTTTCCTGAAGCCATAAATTATCTCTGAACTTTCATGCCGCGTGTGGAAACGCGACATACGGCACTGACCAAGTGCATGGGCACTGTGACTGCAACCCGAGCCCCGCAATGAATATGCAGCATAATCATAACCGTATCATTGACAAATCTTTCCAACATTCTTTTAGTGTGCGCTGGAAAATACCAAAAAGAACAGCACTCCACAAGTAAGGACTGCATTTCATGGCTGGCATCCAACCCTTCAATGAGAGAAACACCGCATGCATTTACCACAAGGAAGGTTTACCATGCAGACAGGCACCATAATAATGACCCAAAAGGAGATGGACCGTGCCATTACCCGCATGGCCCATGAAATCATCGAACGCAACAAGGGGGTGGAAAACCTTGGACTGATAGGCATCAGAACTGGCGGCATGCCCCTTGCCTACAGGCTCCAGAAAAAAATCGGGGCCATCGAGTGTACGAAGCCCCCTGTTGGCGTGCTGGACATCACCCTGTACAGAGACGACTGGAGCACACTGAGCCAGCACCCCATAATCGGCAAGACAGAGATACCATTCCCCATTGACAAGATGAACATAGTACTCGTTGACGACGTGCTCTACACCGGCCGTACCATCAGGGCGGCCCTTGATGCGCTCACGGACTTTGGCAGGCCGAGAAGTATCCAGCTTGCCGTACTGATTGACAGGGGGCGGAGGGAACTTCCCATTCAGCCTGACTTCACAGGGCTGGCGTTCAAGACCTCATCGTCCGAGCACGTGAACGTGTTCCTCAAAGAGACCGACGGCAGGGACGAGGTGGTAATAGAGAAGAACAGCAGAGGTGCAACCAGGGCTCACGGGGATGAAGACGGAGAAAACAGGGGGACGCGAGAGGCCGGACGCAACTATACGCATGAGGACAAAGATGACTGAGGCACCGATTGGCATCACCATGGGATGTCCTGCCGGGGTAGGACCGGAGATCATCATAAAGGCACTGGCTGGCAACGAGGCCTCAGACGCCACGCCCTATGTGGTCATAGGGGACATGTCAATACTGAAACGTGCGTGTGAGGCCACAGGTCTCTCACACATGATACCGCGCCTCCGGGAGTGGAGACCGGGCAGTGCCACTCAGCCTGGCATGGTGAACGTCATGCCAGTGACCACCCTATCCGATTCCGATGTGCCCTTCGGGACCGTCTCAGAGACCACGGGAAGGGCCTCATACTCCTACATCACAGAGGCGATCCGGCTCTGTATGGATCACGAACTGTCTGCCATGGTCACAGCCCCCATCAACAAGGAGGGACTCAAACTTGCCGGCATAGACCTTCCGGGCCATACCGAGATACTGGCCAGGCAGACCGGCACCAGAAACTACGCCATGATGCTTGCAGGCCCCAGACTACGGGTCACCCTGGTCACCATCCACTGCGCCCTCAAAGATGTGGCACCTGCCCTCTCTGCAGAAAAGGTGCTAAGGCTCATAAAAATCACCCACCAGGCACTTACCGACCTCTTCAGGATAAAGGACCCTGCCATTGGCGTAGCAGCCCTAAACCCCCACGCAGGGGAATCAGGCATGTTCGGAGACGAGGAGGAACGCATAATCATACCGGCAGTGAACCAGGCCAGACAGGCGGGGATCAGCGCATCAGGGCCCTGGCCGCCGGACACCATCTTTCATGCGGCGTGGAACAATGCCTATGATGCAGTGGTTTGCATGTACCACGACCAGGGGCTCATCCCGTTCAAGCTGGTGCACTTTGACAACGGTGTAAACATCACCCTTGGGCTTCCTATCATCCGCACATCAGTGGACCACGGAACGGCTTACGACATCGCTGGCACAGGCAAGGCCAGCGAGGAGAGCATGGTTGCCGCAATGGACATGGCTGCGATGTTTGCGCTGAACAGGACAAAGAAACCATGCAGCACATAATCAAGATAAGCAATCTTGTAAAGAGATTCGGGGACCGCGAGGTGGTAAGAGGTCTGGACCTCTGCGTGTCCCAGGGAGAGTGCCTTGGCCTACTCGGTCCCAATGGCGCAGGCAAGACCACCACCATACACATGCTCCTGGGCCTTGCCATCCCCACATCAGGCGAGATATCGGTCTTTGGCATGCCCCTGCGCAAAAACCTGCGCAAGATCAAGATGCGAATCGGCGTGGTGCCCCAGGCCGACAGTCTGGACCCTGACCTCACGGTAATAGAGAACCTGGTGGTGTACGCCGGATACTTTGGTATCCGTGCCAAGACGGCAAGGAGCAGGGCCATGGAACTGCTGGAGTTCTTTGCGCTCAAGAGCCGCAGCCACGAGATCATACAGAACCTGTCAGGCGGCCAGAGAAGACGCCTGCTGCTGGCAAGGGCCCTCATAAACGCACCGGACCTTCTCATCCTCGATGAACCAACCGTAGGGCTCGATCCCCAGGCGCGCCTACTGATATGGGAGCGTCTTGCCATACTGAGACGCCAGGGCACCACCATGCTTCTGACCAGCCACTACATGGAGGAGGTGCAACGCCTTGCGACCAAGGTGATCATAATGGAAAACGGCAAGACACTGACCCAGGGTGTCCCGTCAGAACTGGTTCGGGCAGAGATCGGCGAGGAGGTGCTTGAATTCAGCGATTCGCCTGAGAAATTAGATATCATAGAACAGCAGCTCCGCAGATGTAATGTCTCAATAGAGCGTTACGACGGAAGGCTAATGGTATATCTGCGGGAGCCGTGCAAGGAGATAGACGAGATCGCCCTGTCCCAGCGGCACGTGATCAAAAGGCCCCCCACACTGGAGGACCTGTTCCTGAAACTCACAGGAAGACGGCTGAAGGATGTGTGAGACACGGCGCCTGTCTGAAAGTTCATGTTGGGGCAAACACCATACGCAACCATCACCAATCCTAAAAATGACCCGGCACCACTGGAGTAACACGAAAGTCCCGGGCAGGTAAGAGATCAGCAATGGCCACCAAACGACATAACGATGCCAGCACAAACATCAAGGGGGGCAAACTCCTCGATTTCATAGAGGCCAAGGTGGCAGAAGGCATCCCCATCTCTGTGATCTATCAGGAAATCAGGGACAAGTTCCAGTCTAAAAACGCCTTGCTTGCGATCTTCGGCCTCTGCTGCCCAAGCCCTGAGCTCAAAAAGAGGTACAACCTCATAAACCTTCTGATATGGGGAACTCTGCTGGGGATACTATCGCTGCACTCCTTTACAGCATACTCCATGTATGCCAACTTCAACCCTGAGACCCCTACCCTGCCCTTTATCCTCAAATTCGGCTACCATCTACTGATCCCCGGCCTACTCCTCTACCCCTTGACCCAGCTATACAGGTTCAGGGCCTATCTATACCTTGGCATATTCTATCTCGGAATCTCATGCATCTT
Source organism: uncultured Desulfobacterales bacterium (assembly GCA_964638145.1). Lineage (GTDB taxonomy): Bacteria > Desulfobacterota > Dissulfuribacteria > Dissulfuribacterales > QOAL01 > S144-17. Next base: position 27,668 of record CAZXAK010000032.1, read on the forward strand.
CGTAAACTTTGTGGAACACACTGAGCTGCATGACTTTCTTGTATTCACCATGCCCTGGATACTTTGCATCAGCCTGGCCTGCATAGTCCTCAAAAACGTATTTCCCCACTATCGGCTCTTCAAGGGGTTGGACAGAAAGATGTTGGAAAAGGATCTCATGTCTGGCAGGTAACACGGCCAAGGCACTCCTGCCATCTGTAATAAAGGGCCTGCCTGTCAATGGGCTGCCTATGCGGCAAATTGACAGAATCGCATGAAACTTGTATAGGTAAAAGAGGGGAAGAGTCAAACTCTCTTCCGCTTCGACTCCCGCAAATACCGGGCCGGCAGATATGGACAACCAAATCGCCCGGACCGGCAGGGCCTTGTAATCTGTACCCAAAAGGTTAAACAGGTGGGGCAAATGGGTATCTTTTCTTTACTGCCCGACAGGGGCAGGATGCTTTTGGTCGTTACCTTTCTCTACTCCGCTCTCTTCTCTGCATTGCCCTGTACAGGGGGACAGAACAATATCCCTCTGCGCTACGTTGGCTCAAAGGCGTGCCAACCCTGCCACCAGAAGGAATACGAAAGTTTCATACGTTATGCCAAAAAGAGTACCTCGTACCACAGCATTGAAAGGCTGAAAAAGGGGCTTACCGAGGAGGATATCAAAAAATGCTATGGCTGCCACACCACAGGCTATGGCAAGCCTGGCGGATTTGTCAGTGTTGAAAAGACACCTGAGCTGAAAAATGCGGGGTGCGAGGTGTGTCATGGCCCTGGCAGCCGCCATGTCCGCACAACCAGCCCGGATGATATCAAAAGGAAACCCACGAGAAAGGACTGTGAGGTGTGCCACACCTCAGAGCGGGTAAAGGCATTCAGGTACCGTCCAATGATACACGGCGGGGGACACTGATATGTTAGAATTCTTCAAGATGCTACGGCAACGCCTGACAACCAGCCTGGCCCTGAAGATAATGGCCATACTTACCATTGGGGTTGGCCTTGTCATGACCGTTGACATAAGCCTCAGTGTCAACAACCAGCGCCAGCAACTCAAGAAGAGGATGACGGAATTCGGCAGGGAGCTTGGCTCCCTGGCATATGCCGGCATCAAACACCCCATGGCCGTGGGAGACAGTGCCTCCATTGAAAAACAGCTATTTGATATCAGGGATCAGCTTCAGGGTACAGAGATCGTTCTATGTGACTTTGACCAGGAGATCGTCTTCTCCACAGACACCAGCAAGATCAATACACGGGTAAGCGAATTCGTCCACAACAGACGGGCACTGAAGACCCTGCGCAGCATGCTCAAGGACGAACATGTGGGGCCCACAGAGGTAGAGCCGTTCGAGGAGGAGTTTAACGGCAAGAGATACCTGGTCACCATGCGCCTCATCCTCAACGAGAAGGAGTGCCATCACTGTCACGGCTCCACCCGGAAGGTACTTGGCGGCCTGCTCACCATGTTCCCAACAGACGCCACCTACAGGGCCATAGCCACACTTAGAGACAGGACCATTGCCATATCCATCGTGGGAGTGGGCCTGATCCTGGCCCTGATATACTTTGTCACAAGGCCCCTTACCGAGCTTGCAGTCAAGGCAGAACGGCTGGGCCGTGGAGACCTGTCCATATCACTTCCGGACAGCAGCAGGGACTCTGTTGGCATACTCGGCAAGGCGTTCAACGCCATGGTAGCCAACATAAAGGACCAGATCGAGATCGCAGACAGTCTCAAGCAGGCCATTGCCGATCCCCTCTTCATGGTTGATCTGGACATGGTGGTCACCTACATGAACGAGGCATGCTCAAAGCTCACTGGCTACACCAGGAGCGAGGTGGAAAACCGGAAGACGTGCCGGAATATCCTGCAGTGTGATATCTGCGACACAAACTCCTGTCCCATACGGAAGACATTTGACGACCTGACACCTGTGAGGGGCATAAGGACAGTAATCACCACACGGGACGGGCAAAAGATCCCGGTCATGGGCAGTGCCAGCACACTGAAGGACTCCCAGGGCAATGTCATAGGCGCTGTGGAGGTGCTGAAGGACATCACTGACATCATCCGGGCCGAGCGGCTCTCCTACATCAAGGAGACCGCCCTCAGGGAGGAAGAGCAGCGCAAATACATGGAGAGCATGGCAGAGAATATCCTGGAGACCCTGGCCCAGGTATCGCAGGGCAACCTCAAGGCACGGGCAAAACCCTCGGGCCAGCAGGATATCATGGACAAAATTGTAATCCATACCAACAACATGCTTGACAACCTTGAGAAGCTGTACAACAAGATATCCTCCTTCAGCAAGGAGCTGGAACAGGAGGTGGCAAGGCGCACAGCAATGCTCAGGGAGCGCACCTATCTGCTGGAGCAGGCCAACCGTGACCTCAAGGAGCTCGACCGTCTCAAATCCTCGTTCCTTGCCAACATGTCCCACGAACTCCGCACGCCCATGAACTCCATCATAGGCTATACCGACCTCCTGCTTGACGGTGTGGACGGGGAGATAAACGAGGAGCAGAGAAAGAGCCTTCAGAAGGTGGCAAACAATGCCAGACACCTGCTCCAGTTAATCAATGACATACTGGACATGTCAAAAATAGAATCGGGCAAGATCGAACTCATGCCTGAGAAGACCGACATCACAGAACTCATAGAGTCGGCTGTCTCCACCTTCAGGCCTGCGCTCAAGGAGAAGAATCTTACGGTAACCTATGATTTTGCACCGGACCTGCCCAAGGTATACATTGACAAGGACAAGATCAGCCAGGTCCTGATCAACCTCCTGTCCAATGCTGTCAAGTTTACTGAACACGGGGGTATAACCATACACGTATACCCCTCTGAGATCGGGGTAAACCCTGGGGAAAAACCCCTGTTCGTAGAGGTATGCGTGGAGGATACCGGCATTGGTATCAGGAAGAGTGATATGAAGAAGCTCTTTGACAAGTTCAGCCAGATCGATGTCTCAACCATCCGGCAGTACGAGGGTACAGGGCTTGGACTCAGCATTGCAAGGGGCCTTGTGGTACTGCACAAGGGTGTGATATGGGCTGAAAGTGAATTTGGAAAGGGGACAAGACTCTACTTCACTCTTCCAATAGATGAAAAACTGTTTGACAAGTCGGCAAAGCCCGTGCTCGAACTTGCAATGAGCGAAAAACTCGGCAGATACTTCAACATCCCTGCCGAGACCTTTCTGAAGAATGTGGAGTATGGTGGACGCCCTGTAAAGTGCTGGCAGTACACCCATTGCGGGCAGACCAGTTGTCCGGCCTATGAGTCAAACGAGTACAGGTGCTGGCTCATCCCGGGCACGCACTGCAAGGGACACAGGGTGTGCAAATATCCTGAAAAAATGGACTTCTGCAAGAGCTGCGAATTCCTTGAACAGCTCGTACTTGGCAGAAATCACTACTCTCTGCCTGAAGCAGGAGCGGGAAAAGAGGAGAGAAAAGGGCCTGGACCAGACATGGAGGGACAGGAACAGCAAAACCTGGAGCAGAACAATGGGGAAAAATGACAGACCTGCCTGGAAGATTCTGGTGGTTGATGATAATCTGGACAGCCGTGAGCTGGTGGTCAAGGTGCTTAAAAGCAAGGGGCTCATCCTGTACGAGGCAGTGGACGGGGAGGATGCCCTCAAGAAGGTAGCAGAGATCAGGCCTGATCTGATCCTCATGGACATCTCGCTTCCAAAGCTCGACGGCTATGAGCTGACCCGGAGGCTCAAGAATGACGACGCATTCTCTGCCATTCCCATAATTGCTCTCACGGCACATGCCATGAAGGGGGATATGGAGAAGGCCCTTGCCGCCGGCTGTGATGACTACATCTCAAAACCCATCAACATACACACCCTTTATGATCGTGTTGCATCCCTCCTGAAATAGGGGGATACCCGACCTGCATCACACTGTTCCACGTATGAGCACGTTTCCCCATGTACCAACTGTTTGCTCAGCCGTCTTGGGAGGTTATACTGCCTGTGGCCAGTGGAGGAGGACCATACTACCTGACACCTACAGAGCAGATAGTACTTTTTGTCACGCCTTTAAAGCTAAGGGGTCATATAGTATTGAAATGACATGGGACCGGAAGGAGTGCCCTATTGGAACATAAACAGAAAATCCTGATAGTTGACGACACCGTTGATACTGTGGAGCTCCTCACCAAGAGGCTGCGCAAAGAGGGATATGACACTGATGCCGCCTATGACGGGGAACAGGCCCTGCAAAAGGTGGAGGAGTATGCCCCAGACCTGATCATCCTGGATGTCATGATGCCAAAGCTCGACGGCTATGAGGTGTGCCGCAGACTCAAAGAGGACAAGAACAGACGGGCATATCGTATCCTCATGCTAACGGCAAAGAGCGAGATACCGGACAAGGTCAAGGGGCTTGACATAGGGGCAGACAGCTATCTGACAAAACCCTTTGACTACAAGGAACTGGCCGCTGTGGTGAGGCGGCTCCTGGCCAGGAAAGAGGCTGGGCTCAAGGAGGCACAGACAGAAAAATTGCAGGCCCTTGACAACGTGGTGGACGAAGTCTCCCATGAGATACGAAATCCCCTTGTGGCCGTGGGAGGCTTTGCCAAGCGCATCAAAAAGAACCTCGCTGAAGACGACCCCAACCAGCGCTATCTTGACATTATCCTCAAAAACGTTGCCTCCCTTGAAAAGATGGTGGACCAGCTTGGCTCCCTGAAGACTGCAGGGGTCTCTGACACTGACCTTGAAGACATCAACGAACTGGTGAGGCAGGCACTGAAACGCTACAAACCACTTATAGAGGAGAAACATGTAACCGTGGACATGCGCCTGATGCCTGACCCTCCCCCTGTACCTGCTCACAGGGACAACATCATCACTGCCATAGGAAACATCATTGAAAATGGCATCGAGGCCATGGAAAACAGCAGGGACAAGAGGCTTACCATTACCACTGACGAGAGAGATGGCTTCTTTGAGATAGAGATCAGGGATACAGGCAGGGGCATTTCCAGGGATACCATGAAGAAGATATATGACCCCTTTTTCACCTCCAAGATATATGGCCCTGGCCTGGGCCTCACCTATGCACTCAAGGCAATAGAAAGTCACGGGGGCTCCATATCGGCCCACAGCACCCCTGGAGAGGGGACCTGTTTTACAATCCGTCTGCCCCTACATGTATGCTCAAACAACCCTGAAAGGGTTTAGAGGGGCCTACTGCAGCAGGTACAGGTACTGTGGCCAGACCTTATCCCTTATCCGTGTCTGGATCAGCATCTTTCTCTGCTACCATCTGGTAGAAGCGGCACTTCTTGCAATCCTCGCTCTTCTGTGCAAAAGACCCCTGTATCTTGCCCTCGCAGAAGGTACCTGCAACCACCCAGCATATACGGCCAAAATGGGGGTAGGCAGGACACTTGAGACTGGCATCCTTGTCACGGCCACATTTCATTATTTCCCAGCACGGAGGCTTTCCACTCTCGTCCTCACTCTGGTAAGGGAAATAGAGGCTGAAGGCAGACCCCTTACCCCTGATACTCTCTGCCTTTATGAAGCCGCCGTGTTCTTCAATGATCTTTCTCGTTATGGAAAGTCCCAGGCCGGTCCCATGGCCTATCTCCTTTGTGGAAAAGAACGGTTCAAAGATGAAGGGCAGCTCGTCTTCATCTATTCCCCTTCCACTGTCAGCCACCTTTATATAGACATAGGTGATATGGTTCAAATCCTCCTTGCCCAGAGTGATCTCAAGCACCCCTCCGTCAGGCATGGCATCCATGCCGTTGACCACAAGGTTTCCCAGGGCCTCCACCGCCTGCTCCTCATCAACAAGGACCGGCGGGACAGAATCCTGGATATTCACCTTTATTGTAATGCCCAGTTCTGTGCTGAGATGACGGTACTTCTTCAGTGTATCAGTGATTATCTTCTCGAGACGCCTCTTTTCAAAGCGGTACTGTACCTCCCTTGAGAATGTGAGCACGTCACGAAGTATGCTCTCGAGCCTGTCCACCTGGCTGATAATGATCTCTGCATACTGTTTCTCCTTGCCACTGGTAAGGCACTTGTTAAGCCTGCGGGCAAAGCCCCCTATTGACATAAGGGGGTTACGCACCTCGTGTGCCACATCGGCAGTGAGACGCCCGAGAGAGGCCAACTTCTCTGCATGGATCAGCTTGTCCTGGGACCTCTTCAGCTCCCTGGTCTTCTTGGCAACCTCAATCTCCAAGGTCTCGGTCCAGTTTCGCATCCTCTCTCTGGCAACCTCAAGCTCCTTTATCATGTCGTTAAAAGTATTGGCAAGCAAACCAATCTCATCCTCGGACTTTACCTTTACAAATGGAACAGGCCCGCCCTTGCCTACCCGCTTCATGGCGCCAGCAAGTATGACCAAGGGGTTTAGCACAAACTTGCGCAGCACAAAGTAGAGGAGCAGGAAGATGATACTCATGAAGATCACAGAGATAATGATGGTATCCATGATCTGTCTGTGTATCACCTCGTCCAAAGGGTCAAGGGAGAAATCACTCTCCAGCACACCAAGGACCCTCTGCTTCCTTGGATGCACATGACACTCGGCAGTATAACACGACACATCGTTGAAGATGGGATCGACAAAGGTCAACTGCCTGTGTCCCTTATTATCCTCATAGGTCACCCACTGTTTGTCTGCAGTGAGCGTGGCAGAAGGCTTCTCAGGGTCGCTGTGACACCCTGTGCACGCAAAAGAGGTACGATCAACCAGTTTGCCGATCTCCCCTGGATCAGATGAAAAAAATATCTTGCCCCTGCTATCAAATATACGTATACCAGTGATATTTTCCTGAGAACTGATGGACTCTATGATTCGCTGGATCGATTCCCTGTCAAAGGTGAGCATGCCGTAGTTGATGCTCTTGCGAACCAGGGCAGAGGCAGTGGCAATATGGTTGACAGTGTAGCGCATCAGCGTGTTCTTGCTGTTGGTAATCAGGGTAAAGTATGAGGCCCCTACTCCAACCATGAGCAGCAGGGCAATGGTCAGGATTAGCTTGGCAGGGAGTGAACGTCTGATACGTTGAAACAGGCTTTGCATGCTGATCCCCTTGACGAAGCGTGTATGGACATGGGAAAACGACCTACTCCATTATTACACTCAAACAGGGGGCCATTCAACTCCTGCTGGGAACAGGCCTGCAGGCTGAACCGACTGACAAACAGACGGGCTGCGCAGCTTGCACTCTTTTTAAGCAGTGAAAATACACGCAACTATCCCTCACCAATCCAACAATGAAAAAGTATCTTATCCCCATCTCATTACCCGTACTCTACTTTCTCATCACTATACTCATGGGGGCCTGTGTACTATGCGCCCACCTGTCCTGCACACCTGCACACAGGGTTAGCTTTCTGGATGCCCTGTTCATCTCCACATCGGCAGTATGTGTCACAGGACTCTCAGTGGTGGACATAGGCACTACCTTCAACACCACCGGCCAGATAGTCATCATGGTGCTGATACAGTTGGGCGGCCTTGGCATCATGACATTCACCACCCTGGCGCTGTACCTGCTGAACAAGAGGGTATCACTCATGGACAGACTTGCAGTGGGGCAGACCATCCTACACAACCCTGCCTTTCACATTGGTGAATTTTTATGGAAAATAGTGAAGATCACATTCCTAATCGAATTTTGCGGTGCATTATCTCTGTTTGCATTTAGCCACGGCAGGTTCACCATCTTCTCAGCCCTCTTCCATGCAGTCTCAGCCTTTTGCAACGCGGGTTTCTCTCTCTTCTCCTCGAACCTGGTGGACTTCAGGGGCAACATTGCGGTAAACCTGATCATAGCAACCCTGATCATACTTGGCGGTATAGGTTTCGGGGTACTGCTCGAATGCCAGACCTACATGACACAACTCTGGTACAGACATGGCAGGTACAGGCTCTCATGGCAGACCAGGCTCATACTCAACACCACCCTCGCCCTGATCGTCATTGGCACCATCTACATATATCTGTCCGAATTTGTATTCTATGGTCATGGCATGCCCATGAAACAGGCGCTCCTGTCATCATTCTTTCAGTCTGTCACTTGCAGGACAGCAGGTTTCAACACCTTGGACATACAGACCATGACCAACACATCCCTCACCTTCATGATATTTCTCATGTTCGTGGGGGGTGCACCAGGTTCATGCGCAGGTGGCATCAAAATCACCACTTTCAGGGTACTGTCCGCATTTGTAATGTCCCAGTTCAAAGGCACAGAACAGGTGGTATTGGACAGGTACGCAGTAGACAGGGAGACCATAAACAAGGCAATCAGCCTGCTGTTCTTTGCCATTCTGATAATATTCTTTGCCACTGTGATATTGGACTTCAGCGAGGGCGGAGACATATCTCACATGGTTGCCAGGGGCAGATTCCTTGAGATACTGTTTGAGGTAGTGTCTGCTTTTGGCACCGTTGGCCTGAGCCTTGGGCTTACCACTCACCTCACTGCTCTTGGCAAGATGGTAATCATCGTGTTGATGTTCATCGGAAGGCTTGGCCCCTTGCTACTGATAGCAATGGTCCAGGTGATGAGAGAAAAGGTATTTTATCGCAGGCCGGAAGAAAATCTACCCATAGGATAGGACATGAAAAAACAGATAGGAGTCATTGGATTAGGAAAGTTCGGACTCAAGATAGGAAAGACACTGTTCGCACTGCAACATGAGGTTCTCGGCATAGACTGTGACAGCCAGCAGGTGAACCTTGCAAGAAAGTACTTCACCGAGGTGTTCCAGGCAGATGCCATGAACATAGAGGCCCTGCGCCAGATGAGGATACAGGACCTGGAACATGTTGTGGTAAGTGTTGGAAACTCCATCTCGGTAAGCGCAATGGTCACCATGTACCTGAAGGAACTGGGGGTCAAGAAGGTATGGGCCAAGGCGGTTAACACCAATCACGAAAAGCTTCTGTACAAGATCGGGGCAGACCATGTAATCATCCCTGAATACATGGCAGCAAATCAGGTTGCAAACAAGATCATCATCCCTGGTTTCATAGAATTCCTGCCATTTGATCCAAACATGGCGGTAAAGGAGCTGGTAGTTGACCAGTGGCATGGAAAATGTCTCAGGGAACTGGACCTGACAAATAGGTTTCGCATTCAGGTCATAGCCATATGCTCGAAAAAGGGCGGAGAGTGGTACTACATACCCAAGGCGGATTACGTGTTTGAAAAGGACGACAAGGTGATTGCCATAGGGCGTATGGAAGATTTCAAGAAGATACAGACCTGATCTGCCACCCTCATGTCACCACGGCAGTCCGGGTACAGTCTTAATGATTTAAGGCCCATTGGGGTCAGGTATTTTTTATGCAAAATAGCATTAACATTTCTTAATTACAGATAAAACAAAATCCCACACAATTTGAAACACTCAATTCAGGAAGAAAAAAAGGGCTGACTGGCCATAAGCCAGTCAGCCCTGTTCTTTCAGGTCAGTTTTTATATATCTAAAATACCATTGACAGGCTTGCCTGGGCCGCAGATGCGATATTTGCCAGGCCTTCAGGCATTACACCAAGATACATAACGCCAAGGGCTGCTATTATTATGGCAAAAAGTGTGGGGGCTGTGATGGTACCAGGCACTACATCCTTTTCAGGATCAACCATATACATCATCCAGATCACCCTGAGATAGTAGTACAGGCCAAACACGCTGGTCAGGATACCAAGGGCTGCCAGCAGCATATACCCCTCTTTGATTGCCGCAGAGAATACGTAGAACTTTGCTATGAAACCTGCAGTTGGCGGCAGCCCTGCCATTGCCACAAGGAACAGGGACATGAGAAATGCCAGTCCAGGATATTTGAAGCCGATCCCCTTGTAATCATCAAGGGTCTGAGCCTTTCTCTCCACACCGTCAATGATATACAGGACTCCAAACGCCCCAAGGTTCATAAGTGTGTATGAGAACAGGTAAAACAGCACACCTGCACGTCCCTCAGCGTTTGCCGCAAGGATACCAAGTGCCATATAACCTGCATGGGCAACAGATGAATAGGCGAGCATGCGCTTGACATTCTTCTGTGAGACTGCAAGCAGGTTACCAAGAAACATGGTAAAGAGTGCTGTCCACCAGAGGACCGGTTTCCAGTATGCGCCCATGGCAGCGAGATTGGCTGTTACGCTGAACTGTGTATCTCCGCTTGTGCTGAGAAGCGGGGTGAAGGTAATGAACAGCACCTTGATGAACACACCAAATGCGGCTGCCTTTACTGCCGTGGCCATGAAACCCGTTACCACAGAGGGGCTGCCCTCGTAAACATCCGGGGTCCACATGTGGAACGGCACCATTGCCATCTTGAAGAAAAGACCGGCAAATATCATGGCAAGGGCGATAAGTATTGCCGGCTGCTGGAAGAGCCCTCCTACTGCTATGGCCTTTGCGATACCACTGAGTGTAATGGTACCGGTAAATCCGTACAGGAGGGCCATGCCAAACAGAAAGAAGGCGGAGCCGAAACTTCCCAGCATAAAGTATTTGAATGCCGCCTCCTGCGACTGCCTGCACTCCTTGAGGAATGCTGCAAGGGCATATACGGCAAGAGACATGATCTCAAGCGTTATGAACATCATCAGAAGGTCAATGGACTGTATGAAGGCCACAGTCCCGTACACTGCAAAGATCAGCAGTATATAGTACTCGGAGTTGTTGACCTTGTTATTGTTCAGGTAGCCAATGCTGAGAAGCGCTGCAAGTATACCTGAAATCATGACAACAGCGCACACGAACATGCTGAACTTGTCCGCTGAGAATATCCCCCCAATTACTGTCTGAGTGACGTTCCACTGCCTGAACATAATGTGCAGTAGAATTGCCACCAGGGAAGCGATTGTTATCCATCCTACAATCCCAGCCCTGGAAGACTTTTCCCTTCCTATTAACGCTATGTCTGCGACAATCAATGCCAGACCTGCAATTATGAGAAGTATCTGCCCACTGCATACATGCCATAACTGCTCCAGGCTGAAGGAAAATCCAAGGTTGCTCATGACTATTTACTCCTCAGCGGAATGATCTCTTTGATGCTGTCCAAGGCCGCATACTCGCAATCAACCTGCGCTATCTGGTGCTGTGTGACCTGCACCTGCCCTATGAAGTGATCAACAGACTTGTGCATCTTGTTAAGGAAAAAGTTCGGATACAGTCCGATCCAGAAAATGAACACGATCAGAGGTAAGAGGTAAACAAATTCCCTGAGATTAAGGTCAGGAATGTTGAAATTCTTGGGGTTGGTCACCTTGCCGTAGAAGACCCTCTGGAACATCCACAGCATGTAAACTGCACCAAGAATCACACCGAGTGCCGCCAGAACAGCAGCTGCCTTATTTACCTTGAAGGTACCGAGCAGGATAAGAAACTCGCCAATAAATCCATTGGTGCTCGGAACCCCTATGGATGAGAGTGTAACAATGAGGAATACAGTGGCATATGCGGGCATGATCTTGGCAATGCCGCCATACTCCTTGATAAGTCTCGTATGCCTCCTCTCGTAAACCACGCCTACGAGAAGGAAGAGTGCCCCTGTGGAGATACCGTGGTTAAGCATCTGGAGCACAGAACCCTCTACACCCTGGCGGGTCAAGACAAAGAGACCAAGCATACAGTAACCCAGGTGCGACACGGACGAATAGGCAACCAGCTTCTTTATGTCTGGCTGTACCATGGCCACCAGCGCACCATAGATGATGCCAATTACAGAAAGTACTATGAGGGCCGGAGTGAAAAAAGCACATCCTTCTGGGAAGAGAGGCATGGCAAACCTGATGAAACCGTATGTTCCCATCTTCAGAAGGATTCCTGCCAGGATCACGGAACCTGCTGTTGGCGCCTCAACGTGTGCATCCGGCAACCATGTGTGCAGCGGGAACATGGGCACCTTTATGGCAAAGGCGAATGCAAAGGATGCAAAGAAGAGCAGCTCATACATGCGCGGCAATGACGTCCCGTAAAGCTCAAGGAGATTGAAGGTAAGGATGCCGGTCTGCTGCTTGTGGAAGTATACCAGCCCGATAATACAAACAAGCATGAGCAGGGAACCTACTGCAGTATAGAGGAAGAACTTGATGGCAGCATAGATCCTTCTCTCTCCACCCCATACACCGATTATCAGGTACATGGGTATGAGCATGAGTTCCCAGAATACATAGAACAGGAAGAGGTCTAAGGCTACAAAGGTACCAAGCATGGCTGTCTCAAGAACCAGCATGGCGATCTGGAACTCCTTGACCCTCTTCTCTATGGCAGACCAGGTGGAAAGTATGGTTATGGGGGTCAGGAAGGTGGTAAGCAGTACCAGCCAGAAAGATATACCATCCAATCCCATGTAGTACGTGATGCCATAAGATGGTATCCACGTATGTTTTTCCACCATCTGAAAGCCGGCGACACCTGGATCAAAGCCTGCGTATATCAACAATGACGCCAGGAAGGTCAGAAGCGAGGTCACAAGGGCTACTCCCCTTATGATGTTCTTTGCCTGTTCACTCTTCTGAGGAAGAAACAGGATACCAAGTACTCCCAGCAGAGGCAGAAATGTGACATATGTCAGTATAGGAGCATTCATAATAAACCCTTAAGATCCCTTAGTCTGAATTACCGGACTGTTCACCGTCCCTGTTAATTTACTGTATTTTCAAATCCTTAGAAGCCTGATTAGTGGGCTCCAAGGAAGAACCAAAGTATCACCACTACTCCAAGGCACATGTAGGCCCCGTATGTCTGCAGGTATCCGTTCTGAATGTACCTGAGCCCGGCAGAAGAGCGTCTGACCAGCCATCCGGCTCCGTTCACACCAACACCGTCTATGAAGAAGGCGTCAATAACCTTCCACAGGAAGACAGAGAAGTGATAGATGGGCAGCACTACCATCACATAGTATATCTCATCAACATAGTACTTGTTGTAGATAAGGTCGTAGTGCAGCCTGTAGGTCTTGGCCAGCTTTGCCGGCAGATCCTTTCCGTGTACCATGTATATGAAGTATGCCAGGCATATGCCGATTACACCCACCAGGACAGAGCTTCCCATCAGGGTCCACTCCACCGCATGTGAGTACTCTGGAATTACTGCAGTGTGTGCCACTATTGCCTGTGAATGCTCAAACACAGGCTCAAGGAATGTCTCCAAGACGTTGGGGACATGGCCGATCTTCTCGCTAATAAGATGCGGTATCCCCAGCCAGCCGCCTGTGAGAGACAGGAATGCCAGCACCACCAGGGGAAATGTCATGGAGACAGGTGATTCATGCACGTGATGCGCCTGCTCCTCAGTACCCCTGAACTCCCCATGGAAGGTCATGAAGATAAGCCTGAACATGTAGAATGCCGTGATGCCTGCGGCCAGAGTACCTATGAACCATATGATCTTGCCCATTACCGGATAGTACGGGAAGCAGAATGCCTTCCACAGGATCTCGTCCTTTGAGAAGAATGCGGCAAACGGGGGAAGACCTGCAATTGCCAAGGTTGCGATGAGCATGGTCACATAGGTTATGGGCATCTTCTTGGCAAGACCACCCATGTGCCTCATGTCCTGGTCCCCGCTCATTGCATGAATCACAGAACCGGAGCAGAGGAACAGACATGCCTTGAAGAAGGCATGTGTCATGAGGTGAAAGATGCCTGCCCAGTAGGCTGTTACGCCGACACCAACGAACATATATCCCAACTGGCTCACGGTTGAGTAGGCCAGTACCTTTTTGATGTCATTCTGAAGTATACCAATAGTGGCAGCCATGAGTGCGGTAGCCACAGCAATCAGTGATACCACGAGCAGTGCCGTAGGTGCCAGTGTGTAAAGGATGTTGGAACGGGCCACCATGTATACACCGGCCGTTACCATTGTTGCCGCATGGATCAGGGCAGAGACAGGTGTTGGACCGGCCATGGCATCCGGCAACCACACGTACAGGGGGATCTGAGCTGACTTACCGGTGGCGCCCACGAACAGCAGCAGACACATGGCAACCAGTGCCGGGGTGTTGATGCCGATAAGACCCTGGTGAAACATCTCATTGGCCTTGTGGAATACCTCATGGTAATCCAATGAACCAAAGGTCATGAACATGACAAACATGCCCAGCACAAAACCGAAGTCACCGATCCTGTTGACAATGAAGGCCTTTTTACCTGCGTCTGCATTGGCGTCACCCTCATACCAGAAACCGATGAGCAGATACGATGCCAGTCCGACCCCTTCCCAGCCCACGAACATGACCAGATAGTTCTTTCCAAGCACCAGCAGGCACATGAAAAACACGAACATGTTCAGGTAGGCAAAGTAACGCCAGTATGAAGGATCGTCGTGCATGTAGCCAACGCTATAGATATGGATGAGGAAACTGATGCCTGTAACGATAAGGATCATCACAGCCGAGAGCTGATCCACCATGAAGCCCAGTTCAACATGGAAGTTGCCTACTGCAATCCAGTTCCAGATCACCTGGACAAGCTGTCTCTCCTCAGGAGCCCTGCCAACCAGCTCTACAACTGACAGAAGGGCTATTACGAAGGCAAATCCAATGGCGGAACATGCGGTGAAAAAAACGCCTCCCTTTCCAATCCTCTGGCCAAGAAGACCGTTTATGAGGAAGCCGACCAGCGGAAAAAGTGGTATGAGAAATAGATAGTTTTCCATGTCAGATCCTTAAGCCCCTACCATTTTAAGACGTTGAACTTGTTAATATTGACTGACTTCACGTTCCTGAACAGGACTATGAGGATTGCAAGCCCCACAGCCACTTCAGCAGCAGCCACTGCATAGATGAACAGGACCATGACCTGCCCTGCCATCTCTGCCCTGAAGTGGGAAAAGGCCACCAGCATCATGTTCACGGAGTTGAGCATGAGTTCAACTGACATAAAAAGTATCAGTGCATTGCGCCTTGTGAGAAAGCCAATTGCCCCCAGCCCGAAAAGGATGGATGCCAGGACTATGTAATAGTTGAGCGTTGCCATCTGTCCACTCCCTTACAGCTTCTTTTTGCCGAGATAGATTGCCGCAATCAGTGCAACGAGAAGGAGCACTGACGCCACTTCAAAATGAAGAAGGTAGTCCTTGAAGAACAACATGCCGATCTGGCCAGGGCTGCCAAACCCTGCTGGCAGGACCTTTGCCGCCTGCTCTCTCACGTCCTTGAGAGCTACTGCAAGGATACCCATCATGGAGGCGGCAAGTACCACGCCCATGATTCGGTAAGCCATGTTTTCCTGGACTATCTCCAGCCTGTCATCCGGGGACATGAGCAGCATGATAACAAAGACAACAAGGACCAATATCGCACCTGCATAAATGGATATCTGGAATATCGCGATAAGTGGTGCATGTAGATGGAGATAAAGTGCTGCACACGCCACAAAGACCGTTAGTAGTCCCAAGGCGCTTGCCAGTGCTTCCCTGGCTGTAATGGTGAAGATTCCAGCACCGACAGCCATCACTGCAAAGGTAATGAAGTATAAGTCCATTATTTCACCTGCTCCCCCTGATTAGTGAAAGTGTTCATTCACAATTTGCAAGTCCCGTAAACCCATGCTGATTCTCTTAGACAGAGGCCAGAGGGTGTACCTACACATGTCGCAAACTCAGGCTTCAAGCTCGGTCACACTGCAGGACACGGGATTTTACCGAGGCTTCAAGTTCTTTACGCAGACTGTACAAGTCTGCAGTCAAATTATTATCATCCTCCACGGACCCTGTGGGCCGCGAGGCATTACACCTTAATATGTACGCTCTACTTCTTGTCAGCAGATGACTCAGCCTTTTCTGCTTTTTTCTCTTCAGGCTTCTTGTCATCGGCCTTGGCCGCCTTCTTCTCGGCTGCCGGGGCCGCCTTGGCTGCTGGCTTGGCCGCAGGCTTTTTTGCAGCGGGTTTCTTGGGCGGGGCTTCTACCGGCACCTTCTTGGGCTTTGGCTTCAGCTTTCCAGCAGCCTTGGCCTCCTCGAAGTTGGCAATAAGCCTGGCCTTATCATATATACAGGCCTCCATGGTGTACTCGGCCAGCTCATGTCCCTGTCCAAGCACTATGGCATTCTTAGGACACGCCTCCTCACAGAACCCGCAGAATATGCACCTGAGCATATCAATGGTGAACTCGGCACACATGGTCTTACCGGCATACCTGTCCTCCTCACCCTCGGCAGGTTTGCCCCTCTTTACTGTGATACATTTGGCCGGACAGGCCTTGGCACACATACCACATCCCACACACAGCTCCTGGCCCTTGTCATTGAGCTGCAGCATATGGGCCCCCCTGAAGTTGGGGGATATTGGCCTCCTGTCCTCAGGATACTGCCAAGTTGTAGGGACAGTATGCGGACCTTTTCTAAAAGAGTACCTGATATTCTTGACAAAGTGTCTCCACGTGATACCGAGACCCTTGATTATCTCTATGAGATAGACTCGTACAGAAAGAGGATATTCTTTTTTAACAACCGGTTTGGGCATGATTCTGCTCCACCTACACTGTCAGCTGAACAAGCAGTGCTGTAATAAAGAAATTAACCAGACACAGCGGGATAAGAGATTTCCAGCCAAGGCCCATGAGCTGATCGTACCTGAAACGCGGCACAGTCCAGCGCACCCATACGAACAGGAAGAGGAAGAATGCCTGCTTCAGGAAAAATACCAGGAAGGAGGCCACTCCATAGGCAACAGGGCCGAGGAAAGCGCTCATGTCCACATAGGGAAGCTGCCAACCACCAAAGTAGATACTCACCATTATGGCTGAGAGCGTACCTATATTGACGTACTCACCGAACAGATACAGACCGAGCCTCATGCCACCGTACTCTGTGTGATAACCGTTAACCAGCTCGGATTCGGCCTCTGGCAAGTCAAACGGCACCCTGCCAGCCTCAGCGTAAGCCGAGACTATGAACAGTATGAAGCCAAGCGGCTGTTTGAATATCCCCCAGTTTGGCAGGAAGCCGAGAAATGTTCCCTGCTGGGCAAGCACCATCTCCCTGAGGCTGAATGTCCCGTACAAAAGCACCACAGCAAGCAGGGCCAGGCCCATTGGCACCTCATAAGATATGAGCTGGGCTGTTGACCTGAGACCTCCAAGGATGGAGTACTTGTTGTTGGATGCCCAGCCACCGACCACCATACCGTACACACCCATGGAGCCAATGGCGAGAATGTAAAGAAAACCAATATTTACGTCTGATACCTGGAGGATAATCTCCTTGCCGCCCAGAACGATCTTGTCACCAAACGGCACCACCGCATATGCAGAAAATGCCGGGATGGCAAACAGGGCAGGGCCGAGGATGAAGAGTATCTTCTTGGCATTCTCCGGTATAATCTCCTCCTTGGTGAAGAGCTTGATACCGTCAGCAAGGGGCTGCAGCAAGCCGAATGGCCCGGCACGGTTGGGGCCAAGCCTGTCCTGCATCATAGCTGAACCTCTGCGCTCCACCCATGTCATGACCACTGCTATCAGCAGGCACCAGACCCAGATGAATACAACTTTTATCAGATCAATAATCCAGTCTTCCATGGATGCAGCCTCCTATCTGTCAAGCTCTCCGGCTATGATATTAAGACTACTGAGACAGGCGATGGTGTCAGAGATCATGTCTCCCTTTACCAGCTCGCCAAAGGCCTGATAGACCATGTAGCACGGGGGCCTGATCTTTATCCTGTAAGGTTTGTCTGAACCATCACTCCTGATCCAGAACCCAAGCTCCCCGTTGGGTGTTTCTATGGCATTGTAAATCTCACCTTCTGGCGGCCTGATTATCTTGGGGACCTTGGCCATCAGCGGTGCGTCATCCGGCATGTCCTGATACATGACGTATGCCTGGTCTATGATCTTTATAGACTCCTCCATCTCCAGCATACGGATCATGTACCTGTCAAAAACATCTCCATGCTTACCAACCGGTACATCAAAGTCTATCTGGTCATACAGCATGTAAGGCTCGTCCTTGCGCAGATCCCGCTTTACTCCGCAGGCCCTGAGACATGGACCAGTAAAGCCCCAGTTCAGAGCATCTTCTGGTGAAAAGGCATTGACGCCAACAGACCTGTCCAGCCAAATCCTGTTCTTGGTGAGCAGCCTGTCTGTCTCATCATTTGCCTTCCTTATGGTATCCCTGAGCTTGGGCCATTTCTCATGAAACTTGTCGGGAAGGTCGGCATTTACCCCACCTATACGCCCGAAGGTGTTTGTAAGGCGCGCACCGTTGTACCATTCGAAGATGTCGTAGATCTCCTCACGCTGTATGATGAGATAAAAGAAGGGGGTAAGGGCGCCAAGGTCAACGCCAAGGATACCTACCAGCACCTGGTGATCAGCTATACGGGCAAGCTCCATCATGATGGTCCTTACCAGTTGAGCCTTTACAGGTACCTTGATTCCCATCAGTTTCTCTACTGCCATCTCGTAGGCAACATTGCTGGCAATAGCGGAGCAGTAGTTCATCCTGTCTGTCAGGGGGATGAACTGGGTGTATGTAAAATTCTCACCCAGTTTCTCAACACCCCTGTGCAGGTATCCTATCTCAGGCTCGGCACTGACAATGGTTTCACCATCGGTCTTGGCTATAACCCTGAGGGTACCGTGCATGGCCGGGTGGGTCGGTCCTATGTTAATAGTGACCAGCTCGTCAGGGTCTTTTTCTAATTGGCATACCGGATCAAAATCCACTATGTTTCCTCCCTACGCTTGATAGGCTCAGACACTGCGTCCAAACAGGGCCTGACGCCCGTGAGAAGTACAGGTACTGACCTCTGTCTGCCGTTTTACCGCACAGGCAGGACACCTATTACCTTCGTCACTGCGGATTGTGCTGCCATCCGAATGCAGTTGCACACGTGCAAACCACCTCAGGCACTCAACAACCTGCTCTGCCCGTGGACAAAACCACGGAAACAAGGTGTGAAATTCTATATTTTATTCTGCGGGATACCCAATCTTGCATGATCTGCTTCGCTGTCGGATACTTGGATTACAACAGTAGGCCTGCGTATCCTCCACCTTGCATCCTACGCAAACTTGGGACCCACCCAAATCAGTTTTTTTACGCTTAGGGTAACCGCTTTGGAGGTCGAGATATTAGGACTGCAGCCCTGTCCTTTTGGACAGGAAACTGCAACTAATCGTATGAGAGATGTCTCTCCTCTCCCTTCCCTTCCAAGGGATAATCCTTCCTCAGCGGGTGATCCTCAAACTCATCCCACATGAGTAGCCTTCTGAGGTTATGGTGTCCCTTGAACTTGAACCCGAACATATCGAAGGCCTCCCGTTCCGGCCAGTCCGCCGCC
The DNA here is from genome assembly GCA_964638145.1 of uncultured Desulfobacterales bacterium. Taxonomy (GTDB): domain Bacteria; phylum Desulfobacterota; class Dissulfuribacteria; order Dissulfuribacterales; family QOAL01; genus S144-17. The sequence goes on from CAZXAK010000032.1 coordinate 46,966, forward strand.
TTCCATATAGTGGTTACGGTATCCACAACCATATCGTCCTCAGGGACACGTATCTTCACCTGGAGCCTCTCGTTGGTCTTCAGGGAGAGCAGCAGGTAGATGACCTCAAATCGTGGTGGAGGAGGCCCCTTATCCTCCTCCACCTTCTCCTCTTCCCCTTCGGCCTTCTTCTTAGGCTTTTTCTTCTTTTTATTGTAAAGATCAAGGTTATCCACACCAAAGAGATCACTCAAAAAATCAAACCCCGTATTGGGATCATCCTTCAGCCGCGTCAGGACTGAAACGATCTTCTCTTTGGGTACTTCGACACTGATATCACCACGATGCTCAGTTACTGCAACAACATCGTCCTTGAGGCAATTTAGAACTCTATCCTTGAGGCTCATTTTGTGGCCTCCAGTGCTTCAGCGACCTCTTGGCGCTTTTTGTAAAGAGGATGATCCTCTTGAATTTTATCGAGAAGCTTCAGCAGGGCGTAGAGTATGCCCTCTGGCCGTGGCGGACATCCGGGGATGAACACATCTACTGGTATGATGCTGCTGATTCCCTGTTGAGTGGAGTATGTCCTGAACACCCCACCAGTACATGCACAGGCACCCACCGCAATAACCCACTTGGGCTCCGCCATCTGGGCATAGATGGTCTTGAGAATTGGAACCATCTTCTTTGTAATGGTGCCTGCCTCAATGAGCACGTCGCACTGGCGAGGGGAAAAACCCACACGCTCCGCTCCGAAACGGGCCATGTCATACCCTGATGCCAGGGCAGCCATGAGTTCAATGCCGCAACACGCTGTTCCATAAGGAAATGGCCAGGGTGACCGGCTCCTGCCCCAGTTTATAAGCTGCTCTGCCTTGGTAAGAAGCCAACCTTCACCTTGATAAGCCTGAAATCCCATAATCCTGTCTCCACTAATCCCAGTCTATAGCACGTTTCTTGATGGCATAGATAAGTCCAGCCAACAACACAGCGACAAATATGAACACTTCCAGGAATATTCCCCAGCCATGTTGTGCCAGGTCGCGATATTTTACTGCAAGCGGGTAGATGAGAACTGTCTCAAGATCAAATACCAAGAATAGAACAGCCACAAGGAAATATTTGATCGCATATCTCTTGTGGCCGGGATCTAAAAGAGGGACACCACATTCGAATGTGGTGGCTTTTCTCGGCTTGGGTCTATAGGGGCCAAGCAGTGCAGAAACTACAAGCATGATCACTACGACAAGAAATGACATGCCAAGATACATGACGATGGTCTCAAAACCGCTCATCATGACCGTGCCTCCTCTCAGGCTATGTTAGCCAGCCTTTAAAAAATGAACATCAATTCAGGAAAGCGTTACCAACAGGCCGCAACCCTGCTCATACACCTAAGGCCAATTCGTCATGGGCACAATCTACACCCAGACGGCTGCCCTTAGGCTTCATGTCATGTTATGACACGCACTCTCAATGACACATGCGATACAGCCATTGCAGGATACATAAAACATGCCGGACCACCCCCTGCATACACCAGCCTGCAGGGACTATCCACCATCTTTTGACGCTTTTCCTACAGTTAGGATGTATCTCCTCACAAGCCCCCCCAGAAGGATTTACATCACATCATACAACTTACAGGACAATGAATTATCACACGCTCTCTATGATGTCAAGCAAAAAATGAATGAGGGTTCATTTATCCAAGATGGCAAGGTTCGGCGCACAACACACAGCCACCTCCAACTGCAAAATGAAGGTCCATTCAGGCAGTGGAATCGAGGTCCATGCTCCACGCCCCGGCAGCGGGGCCACGCCTTGTCCTGAGCCGCCTGAGAAGCATGAGAAATTCCTTGCGCGGTACCTCCACAGCACCGAACCGGGACAGGTGATCTGTCCTGACCTGGCAATCAATGAGCTGTACCCCATGCACTGTCAGGTAATGAACAAGGGAGACAAAGGCGACCTTGGATGCATCAGGGACGTGATAGAACATGGATTCCCCGAAAAATACCCCGCCAAGGCATACACCGTACAGGCCACCAGCAAGCTCGCCCTGATACCATGCCTCAGCCGAGTGGGCGTAACCGGCCCTGTGCAGATCCACATAGGCACGAATCATCTCCTCTGTAATCCAGGTACCGGAATGCTCCCGGTTATTAGAAGTGGAACAGGCGCGAATAACACCTTCAAAATCCCTGTCCAAGGTTATGTGAAACCTGCGCTGTCTTATTACCCGGCGCAGGCGCCGCGGCACATGGAGATCAGGGGGAAAGAGGACCATCCGGGGATCAGGCGACCACCACAATATGGGATCTCCAGGACTGAACCACGGGAATATGCCGGAACTGTAGGCAAGAAGTAGTCTCTCAACAGACAGATCACCACCAAGGGCAAGAAGGCCATGGGAATCAGCCTGGTCAGGATGGGGAAACCACAGGTCGCGTGTCAGAAGGACAGGGAACATGACAGGTGGAATATGGCAAGGGTGTTCATGTCCTGACTATACCGGAACAGGCCCTCCCATGGCCATGACAAGATTTAACTCATGGGCAGCAGCCATGGATACTGACCAGTTCTCACGACAAGTGCTGCCACCCATACGGGACTCAACGATGCTGCCACACTGCAGGCACCACTCAACCACGCCGTGCACTCCACGTGGTGCCATCCGGGCCGTCCTGAAGCACAATGTTCTTCTCCATAAGTTCATCCCTGATTCGATCAGCCTCGGCCCAGTTCTTCTCACGTCGTGCAGCATTCCGCTTTTCGATCAGCGCCAGTAACCGGGCCTCGTCGAGACCTGCTTCTGCAAGGGCATCAAGGTTACGCTGTCTCAGGTATTCCTGAGGATCATGCTGCAGGATACCCAGCACACCGGCTGTCTCCCTTATTGCTGAGACCCCATCCTTCAAGGGGGCGGCATAAAGGGCAGACGGCCTCTTTCCGGCCTCGTCATTGAGACGGTTAAGGGACCTCACCGCCTCAAAAAGTGTACCAATGGCCCTGGCAGTATTGAAATCATCATCCATGGCCTGGTTAAACCTGTCCCGCAAGGGATTCAGCTCCTCAATGGCCCTGGCAGCAGTATCAGAAACGGGTCTCTTCTTCTTGACAGGCATCTCTGCCAGCCTCTCTGCCTCAGCCACTGCATTATAACACCGGTCAAGTGCGGCAAGATTCTCCCCTATGGCCTCCGGACTGTAGTCAAGGGGACTGCGATAGTGCTTGGAGAGGAGAAAGAGACGGAGCGCCTCAGGATGATACTCCTTCAGAATATCCTGTATGGTAATGAAATTATTAAGGGACTTGGACATCTTGTCACCCTTGATGGTAACAAACCCGTTGTGCATCCAGACCCTTACAAACTGGCTTCCTGTGGCCGCCTCTGACTGGGCCCTCTCGTTCTCGTGATGGGGAAAGATTAGGTCCAGGCCACCACCATGAATGTCCAAGGTCTCACCAAGATACTTCATACTCATTGCAGAACACTCTATGTGCCAGCCTGGCCGTCCCTCACCCCAGGGGCTCTCCCACTTGGGCTCGCCTGGCTTGGCCGCTTTCCACAGGGCAAAATCCCCTGGAGACCGCTTGAGTTCTCCTGGTGCTATCCTGGCACCTGCCAGCATGTCTTCGATATTTCTACCTGAAAGGGCGCCATATCCTGGAAACTTCTCCACGGCAAAATAGACATCACCACCTGCCTCATACGCCACCCCCCTGTCCACCAGCCTCTGGATCAGACCGATGATCTCGGGGATATGTTCTGTCGCCCTTGGCTCGATGTCTGCACGGAGGATTCCCAGCGCATCCATATCTTCGTAGAAATGGCCTATCTCCCGCTGCGAAAGCTCTGAACATGATATGCCCTCTTCATTGGCCCTGTTGATGATCTTGTCATCTATGTCAGTAAAATTTCTGACAAATGTTACCCTGTAACCACGATTTCGAAGGTGGCGCACCACTGCATCAAAGACCACTGCCGAACGTGCATGACCTATGTGGCACCTGTCGTATGCCGTAATTCCACACACATACATGCGGACATGCCCCTCTTCCAAGGGGATTAGTTCCTCTTTTTCCCTGGTGAAACTGTTATAAATCTTGATACTCATTGTATGACTGACGTCCCTCTCCTTGCTTCAACCTGAATTGAAGTTTCAAACCATGCAAAATCTTGTTTTGTATTTCATTACAGCAAATTAATGCTGTTCTTTTGTAAAATTAACCGCCAGACACCAGTGTGGCCTACAGCTCCACCACTCCTATCAGGGTATCATCCGGCACCTTTTCAATTATAGAAGCTGCCTCAACAGGCCTTACCCTGCAGGCCACCCCAATATTTTCTTCAAACGACTGTTCCACCTCCCTCACCCATCGGTGCAGCTCTGGCAGGCTGCCTGAAAAATTCTCCACACCAATGGCCACCTTGAGTTCAATAGTCATGAGATGGTCCCTGCGCCTCAGCACCATCAGACAGGGAAGCCGCCTGCCCCCTGCCCTTTCGGCAATGAAGTTTGCAATGTGATCAGGTGATATCCTTATACCACGCAGGGTAACCAGGTCATCACAGCGGCCACTCACAGGCATCATGCGCCAGGTTGTGCGGCCACACTTGCAAGGTTCCATGGTCAGGGAGGTGATGTCACCGGTCCTGAAACGAATCAGGGGATTGGCTCTGGCAGTAACCGTTGTGACAACAAGCTCACCACTCTCACCTGGCTCAAGCTGCCTGCCTGTTTCAGGATCAATGATCTCAGGGATAAAATGGTCCATCGCAAGATGGAGGCCACACCGGTATTCACATTCATATGCCATCCCTGCACCAAGGGCCTCAAAGATACCGTACCCGCTCCAGGTATCCACTGAAAAGCCATCTTCCAGTTCCCGGCGTGTGGCGTCCGTCAGGGTCTCACCCACAAGCACCGCATTCTTGAGACTCAGGCTGGCTATTGGGAGCCCATCCTGCCTGAGCATGGACAAAAGATGCAGGCCATAGGACGGCGTGGTAACAAGGCACGTGGTCTTGAAATCAGCAAGGACCCTCAACCTTGCCCCGGTGCTGATGGAATCAGGCGGTATCACCAGGGCTCCAATGGCCTCGGCCCCCTCCCTGATATCCTGCCAAATGTTTGACATGCCCGGATCAAGGCATATCTGCACTATGTCATCACGGGTAACGCCACAGGCAGCAAGGAAACGGGACGACAGGGCCCTCCTGTGACGAAGATCACTGTCAGTATATCCCAGGGCAATGGGATTTGCCTGTGCGCTTCTCAGGGTATGGATGCGCACAATGTCCCTGAGTGGCACACTGAACAACCCGTAAGGGTAGTTGCGGGACAGGTCGTCCCGGCTGGTAAACGGCAGCATAGATATATCATCGAGAGAACCGATATGGTCCTTGGTAACCCCAGCAGCTTCCATGGCCTTTCTATAAAAGGGAATTCTGTCCCATGCCCTGTTCACTGTGCTCTGAAGCAGCTCAGTATGCCACTGCCGCCAGGCATCTGGCGAAAGATACTCCACCCTGTCATTCTGCATGGCTACATGATCTCCGTCTAAACCCTTTCGCAAGGGCCAGTCCTCTCAGAGAGGCTGTCATAGTCACGGCCAAGATAGGCCCTGCGCACCTCACTGTCCTCTGCAAGCTCGGCTGCTGGCCCCTGCAGTATGATCCTGCCGGTCTCCAGCACATAACCCCTGTTGGCAATCTCCAGGGCCTTGCTGGCATTCTGCTCAACCAGCAGGATGGTCATGCCCTGGCTGTTGAGCTTCACAATGGTCTGCATGATGACATCCACGAGCTTGGGGGCAAGCCCGAGGGAAGGCTCGTCCAGGAGCAGAAGGGCCGGCCGGGCCATCATGGCCCTTCCCATGGCAAGCATCTGCTGCTCACCGCCACTGAGGGTACCGGCAAGCTGGTCCCTGCGCTCCCATAACCTGGGAAACAGGTGGAACACCTCGTCGAGATCCTCCTTCACCTCTGAAGCCCTGGCACTGCTCCGCTGATATGCCCCGAGCTGCAGGTTCTCCATTACGGTAAGGGGAGCAAATACCTGCCTGCCCTCTGGTGAATGACTCACACCCTTTGCCACAATCTTATCAGGAGAAAGTCCGTTCAACCTGGTTCCGTCAAGCAGGATATCCCCCTTTTCAGGCCTGACAAGCCCGGACACAGTGAGGAGAAGCGTGGTCTTGCCTGCGCCATTTGCCCCTATCAGACAGACTATATCACCCTGGTCCACGTGCAGCGAGATATTCTTCAGTACGGATACAGGCCCGTACCTGGTATATAGATTTCTTATCTGCAACATGTTGTCATATCGTATTCACTCAGGTCTTCCAGCAGGTAAAACTTATAACACCTGAATTAAGGTAACAGAAAAACGCTCATAGATATGATTGCACGGTAACAAAAGTACAGGACTAAGGCAATGTCTCAACATACATAGTACCAGACTCACTGCATCTGTCTGAAAAAATAGAGCGAGGTCTGACCATAATGACGAACATCCTCAAGGGTCAGGGTACAGCCGGGGATATCATAAACAGAGGGCAGACTGACCCTGCTGAACTCTTCCATGACCAGTATCCCGCCCCGGTCAACAAGGGGCATGGAGGCAGAAAGCCTGAACACAGAGGCAGGAAAGCCCTTACTGTACGGGGGGTCGGCAAGGACCAGGTCAAATGGGGAAAGGGGGGAAAGGATACGGCAGGCAGCCCCAGGCCGGCGCAAATCGAGCCTTATCAGATGCGCGCAGGACAAAAATCCCGTCTTCTCAAGATTTCTTTTTACACACTCAAGACTGCGGCGGGAAGAGTCTGCAAACACCGCATGTTCTGCCCCGCGAGAAAGGGCCTCTATGCCCAGGGAACCGCTTCCGGCAAACAGGTCAAGGACACGCACACCCGACCAGTCATGCGCCAGCTTCACAGTCAGTATCTGGAACAGGGCCTCCCGCACCCTGTCAGATGTGGGACGTACATCCCTGCCGGAAAGTGTGGATATCTTCAGCCCGCAGACCTCTCCACCTGTGATACGCATAATATCCCGACCATCCTGCTAAAAAACAAATCCTCTGCCACAAACAAAAAAAGCGTGCCTGCTGTCCGCTCCACAGGACAGAGACACGCCAAAATTCGTTCAGCCAAACCCTATCTCAAGGTCTAATCATCAAAGTCCCCGGCCGGTCCCTTGTCACTGTCTATGGCCTTTGCCCTTTCCCTGATCTTTTCCTCGGTCCACTCTTCCGGGTCCTCTATCCTGCCAACCTTTGGACCAGGATCGAACGAGTTGGCCTTGAGGATGGCCTCTATACAGATGGGCGCAGTATCCTGGGCGTTGAACACGTTGACCAGCAGGTCATACACAAACTCCTCAACACCTTTTGCCATCCTCTCCCTGATGGAGAGGGGCTGGCCCATTATCTTGTTCTCAAAGGGCAGGTTCAGCTTCTTGTAGTTTCCACCCTTCCAGCCCTGCCTTGCGGCATAGGCCTTCATCTCTTCCCAGAGCTTCTCTGTAACACCCTTGCCCTGAAGCTTGATGAACTCTCCATTTTCATCCATTACGGCATTGCCGTAATCATCCACCTTCACACCCCATGAAATCATCTGGAGGGCTGTTGCCACATTGGCCTTGGTGGTGCGGGTCCTGGACGCAATATTGCGCAAACGCTCTGAATTGTTGCCAGAGGTGCCATGCTGGGCACCTGAAACACCATAAGGTTCAAGCGCATTGTGTATCTCGGCAGTGAGGTCAACCTGGATACCGGAATCACTCTGCTCTATGCCGTGGGTGGTCCCGTTGTTCAGCGCTATCCAGTCAGGGAAGATACCGTGGGCATTGAGCCCCTGTATCAGAAACAGGGCCTCATCAGGTGTGGAAAGCCCCAGCTTGCCCTTGATCTCACCCACCTCTGTCTCAAGGCCTGCCCACTTTGGGATAAAGGGGTTCAACGCAATATTCGCAAGGAGGTTCTCATCATCTGGCATGTGTGAAGCGTCAATGGCAATGGAGGTAAGCCCTGCTTCAAACAGAGTGGGGATCTCCACCTTTGCCGGCCATATATCGTCAGGTTTCTTGATGCCATAGTGATCAGCATGGATTGCCACTGGCACTGTTATCCCAAGCTCATTGCATACGGCATCCACCTGTCTTGCTATATTCCAGTAGTTGGTGGCACAGTAGGCATTGGCACCACCTTCTGAACGGGCTATCTCAACAATGATTGCTGCATTTGCACGCTGGGCTGCTGCAAGTACCCCCCTGATGACAATATGGTTCCTGCCATTGGCGGCGATTGTCATGGCCTTTCCCTTTTTAAGCATGGCCCTGTCAATGAATTTGCCACTTACAATCAGGGCCTTTGAATTGGGAAACAGTCTGACTACGTTTGGTGGACGTCCTATATCAACAGCCTTCTGGAAATCAGCAGAACTGATACTGGTCATGACAACACCTCCATTTATGTGCTCATTGGTTCGTAACGTAAACATGGATCACAGGCATGCCAATATTAGGACAGCCTGTGACCTCCACCTATCCCTCTCTACTATCAAGACCCAGACTGAGCGTTTCAGGCATCAGGTAAACTTGGGAATCGCTCATTTAGGGGAAACATCTCTGCAAGGTCTGTCAGGCAACCGGCCACTCTATTCACAAAGGACCCAGCAATCCCGGTTACCGCAGGGCCTGGCAACCGCTTACAGGACAGGGTGCAGACAGCGAATCCTGTAGCACCCCCTGATCAGTTCTCCATATCCTAACCCCCGCAGCCGCCAGTGCCGAGACAGGGCCCACACGTGATACTCAGCTCAAATACCTCTCAGCCATGAGTTCTGCGATCTGCACCGCATTGGTGGCCGCTCCCTTGCGGATATTGTCTGCCACCACCCACAGGTCCAGACCGTTGTCCTGAGAGATGTCCTCCCTGATCCTGCCAACTAAGGTAAGGTCCTGGCCCTCTGCGTCAAGGGGCATTGGATATACGTTGTTGCTGATATCATCCACCACCTTCACGCCCGGGGCATTGGACAGGAGTTCCCGGGCCTTCTGTGCAGACACAGGTTTTGAGAATCTGAGATTTACAGATTCCGAATGACTGTAGAAAACAGGGACCCGGACCGCTGTAGCAGAGACCATTATGCTCTCATCCTCAAGTATCTTCCTGGTCTCATTGACCATCTTCATCTCCTCTTTTGTATAACCGTTATCAGAGAAGACATCAATGTGAGGAAGACAGTTGAAGGCAATCTGATACGGGTAAGCCGTATAATCAAACTCTCCGGCAAAACCCTTTGGCCCTTTGCCCTGGCCAGCCCCTGCTGCCCACTGCTTCACCTCTGCCTCAAGCTCGTCAATGGCCTTCTGGCCTGTACCTGATACGGCCTGATAGGTTGAGACCACTATACGTTCGATCTTTGCGTAGTCGTACAGGGGCTTCAGGGCCACCACCATCTGAATGGTCGAGCAGTTGGGGTTTGCAATGATCCCCTTGGTGGTGTAACCGGCAACCGCGTGGGGATTAACCTCAGGGACCACGAGGGGCACGTCAGGGTCCATACGCCACGCACTGGAGTTGTCAATAACAACCGCACCGGCCTTTGCCGCAGACGGGGCAAACTCAAGACTCCTGCCCCCACCTGCTGAAAACAGGGCGATATCAATCCCCTTGAAAGAGTCATGCCCCAACTTCTCAACCACTACCTTCTCACCCCTGAAAGAGAGTTCCCTGCCCTCTGAACGCTCAGATGCAAGATAGCGGATACTGGCCACAGGAAAGTCCCGTTCCTCCAGTACCTTGATCATCATCTGGCCCACGGCACCTGTAGCACCTGCCACAGCCACGTTGAACTTGCGTGCCATCTTCCTGTTACCCCTCTTTGACATAATTCGCCACAAGGTCACCAACCTCTGTGGTGGAGTAACCCATCCTGCCGGCTGAAAGACTCTTGAGGTCCTGGCTCACTGCCTTGCGCACAGCATTCTCCACCGCCTTTGCAGCCTCAGACTCACCGAGATAATCCAGCATCATCTGGCCGGCACAGATTGCAGCCATTGGGTTGATGACATTCTGACCTGTGTACTTGGGTGCTGAACCACCTATTGGCTCAAACATTGAGACACCCTCCGGATTGATATTACCACCTGCGGCTATACCCATGCCACCCTGGGTGATGGCACCAAGGTCAGTGATAATATCGCCAAACATATTGTCCGTGACAATCACATCAAACCACTCAGGATTCTTTACCATCCACATACAGGTCGCATCCACATGGGCATAATCTGTCTTGATATCAGGGTACTCCTTGGCGACCTCGTAGAAGGTCCTCTCCCACAGATCAAAGGCATAGGTCAGCACGTTGGTCTTGCCGCACAAGGTTACCTGCTTCTTCTTGTTACGCTTCCTACAATAATCAAAGGCAAAACGGATGCAGCGCTCCACGCCCTTGCGGGTGTTTATCGACTCCTGCACTGCCACCTCATCAGGCGTGCCCTTCTTGAGACAACCGCCTGCTCCTGCATAGAGGCCCTCTGTGTTTTCACGAACTACCACGTAATCAATGTCTTCAGGCCCCTTGTCCTTGAGAGGTGTCTCCACCCCGGGATAGAGTATCACAGGACGCAGGTTGATGTACTGGTCCAGGGCGAAACGCAAGGCAAGCAGGATGCCCTTTTCAAGGATCCCCGGCTTTACATCAGGATGGCCAATGGCGCCAAGATAGATGGCCTTGTACTGCTTCAGGTCTTCCACTGCACCTTCGGGCAGCACCTCGCCGGTCTTGAGATACCGGTCCCCGCCATAGTCGTACCAGGTCATGTCCAGGCTGAAACCGTATTTGGCCGCAGCAGCCTCTATCACCTTAACACCCTCGGCTATCACCTCAGGGCCTGTCCCGTCACCGGGAATTACTGCAATCTTATATGTAGTCATCAATATTCCTCCTGATTATTTTCAAGTTTTATTGTATAATTTCACAGAATTCACATCTACTTCCGCGGAATCATCGCCTACCTGCAGGGCACTTGAAGTACAGGGAGTGTGCCAGCGCACCCTCTACCTTGTATCTGTAACACCCTGTAAACAGATACATTTCAGACAGTTGTAGATAATTTCTGCAAAGAACCCTGTGAGGAGTTCCATTTTATTGAATGCGCACGGGACAGATGTCACCCACCGCGCATCTCCAGGCATGAAGATGTTCTCACACCGTCTTCATCACATGGGGGATAAGCCCCCCGTCCGCTATAAGCTCCTGCATGAACTCCGGAATGGGCTGGGCCTGAACAGAAGTACCCTTTGTAAGGTTGGTTATGGTGCCTGTGTCAGCATCCACCTCTACGGTGTCCCCCTGGTCAAAGGCATCCACGGCCTCCTGGCACTCGAATATGGGAAGCCCCATGTTAAAGGCATTCCTGTAAAAGATACGGGCAAAGCTCGGCGCAATCACACACGAGACCCCTGCGGCCTTTATTGCTATAGGGGCATGTTCCCTTGATGAACCGCAGCCAAAGTTTGTATCAGCCACTATGATATCACCAGGCCCCACCTTTGAAGAAAATTCAGGATCTGCATCCTCCATGCAGTGTCTGGCAAGCTCTTCTGGATCAGAGGTGTTGAGATAACGGGCCGGAATTATGAGATCAGTATCGATATTCTTACCGAATTTCCAAACCTTACCTTTAAATTTCATGGCAGTTCCTTTATATGCGTTGCCTGTACCGCAAGAGGCATCCCTTGCGGCTCAGGCTTTTTTCTCTTGTGATACTACAGGCCATCCCTGCCTTAAAGTTCATCCGGGCTTCCTATCCTGCCCAGGACCGCACTTGCAGCAGCCACAGCAGGATTTGCAAGATACACCTCGCTCTCCTGATGCCCCATACGCCCTACGAAGTTTCTGTTGGTGGTGGCCACCGCACGCTCACCCTTGGCAAGGATTCCCATATGTCCGCCAAGACACGGACCACATGTCGGAGGGCCGATTATCGCCCCGCAGTCAGCAAAAATTCTCAAAAGGCCCCTGTCAAGACAGTCTGAATAGACCTGCGGCGTAGCAGGCAGGATAATGAGACGTACCCCGTCTGCCACCTGGCGTCCCTTGAGCACAGAGGCCGCAAGCTCAAAATCCTCAGTCCGTCCGTTGGTGCATGAACCAATCACCACTTGCTGTATCTCAATGTGGGTGGCCTCTGACACAGGACGGGCATTTTCAGGCAGGTGCGGGAATGCCACCTGTGGCTCGATATCCGCACAGTCATACTCTATGACCCGGGCATAATGGGCATCAGGATCGCTGGTATAAATCTTGTAGGGCCTGTCAACACGCCCCTTTACCCATTTCTCTGTAGTCTCGTCAGGATTGATGAGCCCAACCTTGCCGCCAGCCTCGATTGCCATATTGGACATGGTGAAACGGTCTGCCATGGGAAGGCTCTCTATCACCGGCCCTGTAAATTCCATGGCCATGTAGAGTGCACCATCCACACCCACATCCCCTATTGCATACAACACCAGATCCTTGCCGCTCACCCATGGATTGAGCTTGCCCTTGTAGATGAACTTTATGGTCTCTGGCACACGGAACCAGGTACGCCCCCTGATCCAGGCAGCAGCAAGGTCAGTGCTGCCCACCCCTGTGGCAAATGCCCCAAGGGCACCATATGTACAGGTATGGCTGTCAGCACCAATGACAATGTCTCCAGGGGCAACAATGCCCTTTTCAGGCAGCAGCACATGCTCAACACCACACTTGCCACCCTCATAGTAGTGGAGAATGTTATGTTCCTTTGCAAACTCACGGAGCATACGCACCTGCTCAGCGCTCTTTATGTCCTTGTTTGGGGTAAAATGGTCTGCCACAAGGGCAATCTTCTCCGGGTCAAACACAGACTTAACGCCGGTGTCACGAAATATCTTTATGGAAATGGGCGCAGTAATATCATTCCCAAGCGTCATATCCACAGGCACATCCACAAGCTGGCCTGGCTTTACAGAGTCAAGGCCTGCATGTGCAGCCAATATCTTCTCAGCTATGGTCATCGAACTCATCTATATCAAACTCCTGTATCAAACTCCTGTCTTTTCAAAATTCCAGATATGATCCTTCTCCACACCTCCACAGCAAGACTCAGAAGGGACTACAACAGGGTCTTACTGCTTCATGTATTCAAGGCGGTTCAGTGCATTAAGATATGCCTTCACGCTTGCAGTGATAATATCAGGATCAGCACCCTGGCCAGTCACCTCAAGGTCGTCCTCACGGAGCCTGACAGTAACCTTGCCAAGGGCATCAGTACCGCCGGTTATGGCATTGACATTGTACCTGAGCAGCTTGCTCTCTGTCTGTACAAGCTTTCCCACTGCCTTGAAGGCCGCGTCCACTGGACCTGCGCCAAGAGAGCACGTGATCTTCTCCTGGCCACCCTCCTCAATGGCAACTGTGGCAGTAGGCCTTATGCCGCTGCCCCCAGCCACGTGCAGGTAACGCAGGGTATAACGCTCGGGGATCTTGAGTATCTCTCCTGCCACCAGGACCTTGAGGTCCTCTGTAAATATCTCCTTCTTCCTGTCGGCAAGCTCTTTGAAGCGCACGAAGACGCTGTCTATCTCCTCATCCGAGAGGTTATACCCAAGCTCTTCGAGACGGGCCTTCAGGGCATGGCGCCCAGAGTGTTTGCCAAGCACGAGGGAACCCTGTGAAAGGCCAACGTCTCTTGGGTCCATGATCTCATATGTGGTACGCTCCTTGAGGACCCCATCCTGATGGATGCCGGACTCATGGGCAAATGCATTTGCACCTACGATGGCCTTGTTGGGCTGCACCTGCATGCCGGTCAGGGTGGCAACCAGCCGGCTGGCAGGTGTAATCTCTGTTGTTACAATATCAGTCCGGTAGGGAAGGCAGTCATTACGGGTGCGAATCGCCATCACCACCTCTTCCATGGCCGTATTGCCTGCCCGCTCACCTATTCCGTTTATGGTGCACTCCACCTGCCTTGCCCCGTTCTGAATGGCTGCCAGCACATTTGCCGTGGCCAACCCAAGATCGTTGTGGCAATGCACACTCAAAACCGCCCTGTGAATGTTTTCTGTGTGCTCCACCACGTACCTGATCATGGAGCCAAAATCCCACGGGATGGCATAGCCCACCGTATCAGGAAAGTTCAGGGTGGTAGCCCCAGCCTCGATAACAGCCTCAAAGACCCTGCAGAGAAAATCAAGATCACTGCGGCTTGCATCCTCAGCAGAAAACTCCACGTTAGAGGTGTATCCGGCAGCGTGTTTCACTGCGGCAGAGGCCATCTCCAGTACCTGATCCCTGCTCTTTCTAAGCTTGTATTTGAGATGGATGTCCGATGTGGCAAGAAATGTGTGTATCCTGGGATTTTCCCCGTGCCTTATTGCCTCCCATGCCGTATCAATATCCTTTTGCGACGCCCTTGCAAGTGCGGCCACCTGAAGCCCTCTGAGTTCGTCTGCCAGCCGCTTTACACCCTGAAAGTCACCGGGAGATGCCACGGGGAAGCCTGCTTCCAGCACGTCCACTCCCATACGCTCAAGCTGACGGCCAATCTGAAGCTTCTCCTCCATGTTGAGAGATACGCCTGGAGACTGCTCACCGTCACGAAGTGTGGTATCAAATATTATTATCTTGGGCTTAGATCCTATGTTCTCATCCATTGTTATGTCTTCCTGTCCTGTGTGGTCCTGTTTTTTTATACTATCTCCGGCATAAAAGGGATTCAGTCCGTACACAGAAAAAGGGTATACCGGAGCTTTGAGAAACTATCCACACCGAATCTCCATCAGACAGATCCAAAATGTACTGCCTGTCCAGAGATTATCTAAAGGCCCTTAGCCCCTTGTGGATTTTCCTCTGTCCTTGACCTGTTCCTGCTGTGCAGCCCCCGGCTTCCTGGCGCTCAGGACCTGCACGGTCATAAGGAGAGGACCGGATAGGACATAAACGATAAAGAGCATGAAAAGTGTTACACTGGGTTCTATGGCCACCACAACCATCGCAAGGATCAACCCCACCATGGAGCTGAATGGATGCTGCTGCACCCACCGCACCTCCTTGAAGCTGTGATAACGGACATTACTGACCATGAGAAAAGAGAGGGCATACACCATGAACAGAACGCCGTAATGGCGTACCTGCCCCATTATGCCAAAATGGTGAAACAGGAGCACAGTGGTTGCAAGCATAATGGCAGCAGAGGGACAGGGCAGCCCCATAAAATATCTCTTGCTCTCAGCCACCCTGCTCTCACTAAGGGTATTGAAACGGGCAAGCCTCAGTGCAGTGGTTGCAACAAAGAGAAATCCGGCAAGCCAGCCAAGACGGCCAAACCCCTGAAGCCCCCATAAGAAGGCCAGTATGCCGGGGGCCACACCAAATGCCACCATGTCAGCAAGGGAGTCGTACTCCACACCAAACTTGCTGGTGGTACCGGTCATCCTTGCCACCCTGCCATCCAGACCGTCAAACACGCCTGAAATCAGAATGGCCCAGGCGGCAGAATCGTAATTCCCCTGAATGGATGCCACCATTGAGTAGAATCCACTGAAGAGACTGGCAGAGGTAAAGAGATTGGGAAGGAGGTATATACCTCGTCTCGGCTTCTTTCTTATTGGGGTATCATCAGCCATTTTCTCTGCTCCACCTTGCAAGCACGGTCTCTCCCGCTGCTGTCTTGTCACCGGCCTTTACCAAAACTTGGAAATCAAGAGGTATGTAACAGTCGAGACGTGAACCGAAACGGATCATACCAAAACGCTGGCCGCGCCTGAGCCAGTCCCCAGGTTCAGCCCTGCATACAATGCGTCTGGCAATGAGCCCTGCTACCTGCACCACTGTTAGCTCATTACCGTGTTCATCTTCCATGAGGATCGCATTCTGCTCGTTCTGCACCATGGCCCTGTGCCTGTCAGCAGGGAGAAAAGTCCCGGGCAGGTAACTGATATCCTTGACAGTACCTGCCACAGGAGACCTGTTGACGTGAACGTTGAATACATTCATGAATACACTGATGCGCCTGGCCCTGCCTGCAAGCAGGGGGGCGGATTCCACCTCTGTGACCTCAAGCACACGCCCATCTGCAGGTGAAACCACCAGCCCCTTGCCGTGAGGCACCACTCTGTCCGGGTCTCTGAAAAAGTAGAGTATAAAGGCGCATAAGACCAAAAAGGCCATAGCCGGTACCGGCCACCCCAGAATGGCGCATATCAGGGCAACAAATGCGGACAGGCCAATGAAGGGCACCCCCTCCCTGGCCACAGGAATCTGCTCCTGGAGCATGACAAACAGTAACCGCCCTACTTCTTGAGCCAGCTCATCATATCCCTGAGCCTTGCCCCCACCTCTTCAATGGGATGCTCGGCCTGCTGCCTGCGCATGGCATTGAAAGAGGGACGATTGACCTTGTTCTCCAGCAGCCACTCCTTGGCAAACTGACCAGACTGTATCTCATCCAGTATCTTGCGCATCTCACGTCTGGTCTCTTCCGTGATGATCCGTTTACCCCTGGTAAGGTCACCATACTCTGCAGTATCACTGATGGAGTAACGCATATTGGCAAGACCGCCTTCGTATATGAGGTCAACGATGAGCTTGAGTTCGTGGCAGCACTCGAAGTATGCGATCTCAGGCTGATAACCTGCCTCTACCAGGGTCTCAAAACCTGCCTTTATGAGTTCAGCAGCCCCGCCACACAGCACGCACTGTTCACCAAAAAGGTCCGTCTCGGTCTCTTCACGGAATGTGGTCTCTATAACACCACCCCTTGCCCCTCCAATCCCATTGGCATAACCCAGGGCAGTCTCAAGGGCCTTGCCAGTGGCGTCCTGATGGATAGCAACCAGGCAGGGGACACCGGCCCCGACCTCATACTCCCTCCTCACGAGATGGCCAGGCCCCTTTGGAGCAACCATTGTCACATCTACATCTTCAGGAGGCACTATCTGACCAAAGTGGATGTTGAAGCCGTGTGAGAACATGAGCATGTTGCCGGCCTTTAGCCCCGGGGCAATTGCATCCCTGTAGATATCACCCTGCACGTGATCAGGCACAAGCATCATTATGATGTCGGCCTTTTCTGCGGCCTCTGCCGCACTTACCGGTTCAAACCCGTGTTTCACGGCAAGGTCATAGTTTGGAGAACCTGGACGCTGGCCGACAATTACATCAATGCCGCTGTCCCTTAGATTCTGAGCGTGTGCGTGGCCCTGGCTTCCATAGCCGATTATCGCAACTGTCTTGCCCTCAATGGGGGAGAGAGGGGCATCTTTTTCGTAAAAAATACGCATATCTTAAAACTCCTTAAATGTGCAATGCCTGCATCCGCAAGGACGCAGGCCGAATTTTCCATAGCAACCTGTCTTACCAACAGAATCTGCCTGTTTTCAGTGGCCGCCACCGGCCAGCTTACACAGACTTCTTCTCCCTTACCATGGCAATGGTTCCGGTGCGGGCTATCTCCTTTATACCAATGGGCTTCAGCAGCTCCACAACGGCCTTGAGCTTGGACTCAGGACCGGTCACCTCAATGGTGTAGGTCTTGGGACTTACATCCACCACCTTGCACCGAAATATGTCACACATGCGCAGCACCTCGGCACGAGTCTCATCCTCGGCCTTCACCTTGACAAGCGCCATCTCACGCTCAACATAAACGCCCTCACTGACATCCACCACCTTGTAGACATCCACAAGACGGTTGAGCTGCTTGATAATCTGCTCGATGATAAAATCATCACCAGATGTCACAAGGGTAAGGTGTGAAAGCGTCGGATCAAGGGTGGCGGCCACACACAGGCTCTCGATATTAAAACCACGCCCACTGAAGAGCCCGGTAATTCGGGACAGGGCTCCAGGTGTATTCTCTACAAGGACTGATAATGTATGTTTGTGCTTCATTTGGCTAAAACTCCTGGGAACTTTCTATATTGGCTGAGGCAGTCCGGCAGCTAGTACCATCTCCAGGTAATGGCGTGTTCCCTGCGCTTCTCTGTCTCTGATAACCACCTGTTGAATGCAGGGCAGCCGCAAAGATGATCTACCTGTATGTTTACTGACCCCATCCCTGACACCGATGACAGGCCCAAACGATGGCATCAGTTCCGGTAACCCTGCGGCTGCGTAATCTCATGCCACTTCTTATACAAGCAGCATCTCAGTGGTAGCCTTGCCTGCGGGAACCATGGGGAAAACCCCCTCTTCCCTTGCGATGGCAAACTCCATAATCACAAGGCCTGGGGTATCCAACCCCTTTTCCAGCACCTCCCTGACCTCTTCAGGTTTGGTGGCCCTCAGGCCTGTAGCACCGTATGCCTCGGCAATCTTGACGAAATCAGGGGTAAAGGTGAACTCTGTGGCAGCATAAACCCGGTCATAGAACAGCTCCTGCCACTGTCGCACCATACCAAGGAACTGATTGTTCAAGATCACGATCTTGACATTAAGCTTCTCCTGCATGGCAGTTGCCAGTTCCTGAATATTCATCTGGATACTTCCGTCTCCTGCCACATCAATTACCAGCCTGTCCGGAAATGCCATCTGCGCGCCAATTGCAGCAGGAAGGCCGTAGCCCATGGTTCCAAGACCGCCTGAGGTAAGGAAACTTCTCGGCTCATCAAATTTATAGAACTGGGCTGTCCACATCTGGTTCTGCCCCACCTCAGTGGATATTATAGCCCTGCCCTTGGTGATATCATAGAGCTGCTCGATCACATACTGGGGCTTGATCACTCCAGGCTCTTCCTTGTAGGTGAGGGGGTGGCGCTCCTCCCAGGCATTCAGTTGCTCCCACCACTCCTGGAACTGTTCCTTCCAGGCATCTGCAGGCCTGCCAGCCTTTTTCACAGCCTTGACCAGCTTTGCAAGGGCCCTGCGACAATCACCTACAATAGGCACATCCACCTTTACGTTCTTCTGGATAGAAGTGGGATCAATATCTATATGAATGATCTTTGCCTTTGGGGCAAAGGCGTCTATTTTTCCAGTGACCCTGTCATCAAACCTTGCTCCCACGGCAATAATCAGATCTGAATGGGCCATGGCCATATTGGAACAGTATGTCCCATGCATACCAAGCATTCCAAGGCTCAACTCCGAGGTACCAGGAAAACCACTGAGTCCCATGAGGGTCATGGTGACAGGGGCATGAAGCATCTCGGCAAGTTCTTTCATCTCCTTGTGGGCATTTGCAATCACAACACCTCCACCCACATAGAACACCGGTTTCCGCGCCTTCTCAATCATGCGGTAGGCACGCTCAATCTGCTTGGAATGCGGCTCAACCACTGGATTGTATGACCGGAACTTTATCTTGTCTGGATAATCAAACTCTGCCTTTGCATTCTGCACGTCCTTGGGCAGGTCAATAAGCACCGGACCAGGCCTGCCGGACCTTGCAACCACAAAGGCCTCCTTCAATATCCTGGGAAGGTCCTTCACATCCTTGACAAGGTAGTTGTGCTTTGTGCATGGACGGGTTATTCCAACTATATCCACTTCCTGAAATGCGTCATTTCCAATAAGGCTTGTGGGCACCTGGCCGGTGAAGACCACCATGGGAATCGAATCCGCATAGGCGGTTGCTATACCCGTGACAGTATTGGTAGCCCCCGGACCTGATGTTGCAATACAGACACCGACCCTCCCGGTTGCCCGGGCATATCCGTCTGCAGCATGGGTGGCACCCTGTTCATGTCTGACAAGGACATGCTTGATGGTACCATCTCTCTCAAGGGTATCATAAACATCAATGATGGCTCCTCCAGGGAAGCCGAAACACACTTCTACTCCCTCCCGTTTAAGAGCCTCTACGACCATCTCTTTTCCGGTCATCTTAGTCATTTACACGCACCTCTGATTCTTTTTTTCTTTAACCGTGCCTGTTCAGGGCCTTCATTAATATCAAAGATAAGCCATAACATTATTCCCCTGTATGCCTATTGTCAACGCCACTGCCTACCTTTTTAATCACCACATAACATATTGACTCGGAACCTGTACCGTACTATGCCACAAGAGGCAGAATTCACTTCACTAATATCCCTTTTTTGTTTAAAGTGTGCCTGCTGTTGTGCCTTGGCCTATTATCTTGATCCAATATCAGCAAATAAAAATTTTTAATTATTTCCCCTTACAGGACCATATCACCAAATTGACATGCAACACTCTTATCTGAAAAAAAACTTTTCATTCATGATAGACAGCCTGGTTGTTCGCAAACCAGGGCAGAGGGCCGGGAAATGGCTGTTCTACTGCATCATCGTAGGCCTCATGGCCGGAAGCGGTGCTGTCATATTCCACTTTCTGTGCAACTTTGGACACTTCTTCTTTCTTGACTATCTTGCCGGTTACCGCCCATCCCATCCTGCAGGTGATCCGCCCCTATTTGGACACACGCACCATGAACTCAGACCTATTGTGCTGTGGATCGTACCTGCAATAGGTGGTTTGTTAAGCGGCCTGGTAGTGTACCTCTTCTGCCCGGAGGCCCAGGGACATGGTACAGATTCTGCTATCAGCGCATATCATCACAACCACGGCAGGATCGACCCCAAGGTGCCTTTCGTAAAGACAGTAGCCTCGTTTCTCACCCTCGGCACAGGCGGCTCAGGAGGAAGCGAAGGTCCAATATGCCAGATTGGAGCAGGACTTGGCTCACTGTTTGCCCAGCGCATGGGCCTTACTGACAGAGAGATGCGCATTCTAATGGCAGCAGGAATGGGTGCAGGCATTGGAAGCATCTTCAGGGCCCCCCTGACAGGTGCCCTGTTCGCAGCAGAGATACTCTACAGTGAGCCTGAATTCGAAGCCGATGTCATCATTCCAACAGCCATTGCATCAACTGTTGCCTATTCACTTTTCTGCTCTGTTTATGGCTGGGGATCACTGTTCAAGGTATCAGGGGACTTCCGTTACTCCAACATACTGGAATTAGGCCCTTATACAGCCCTTGCCCTGGCACTTACCCTTGGGGCATTTCTGTTTGTAAAGATATTCTGGGGCTTCCACGACTTCTTTCAGAAACTTGACCTTCCAGTCTGGGTCAAACCGGCAATAGGTGGCATCCTGACCGGCACACTGGCCCTTTTCCTGCCCCAGATACTGGGCTTCAGCTACGGATTTGTTCAAAAAGGATTAAATAATGAGGTGACCATGTGGCTGTTCCTTGCAGTTGCAATGGCCAAGATACTGGCAACCTCATTCTCAATAGGATCAGGTGGCAGCGGAGGTGTGTTTGGCCCTTCAGTGGTGATAGGTGGCTGCATAGGCGGGGCAGTAGGGGTCTTCTTTCACGACCTAATCCCCTCGGTTGTATCCAACCCTGCAGCATTCATCATAGTTGGCATGGCGGGTTTCTTTGCCGGAAGCTCCAACGTCCCCATAACAGCAGTTATTGTTGTGAGTGAAATAACCAGTTCATATCACCTGCTGCTGCCAAGCATGCTGGTATGTAGCCTGAGCTTCTTTCTCTGCCGCAGATGGGACCTCTACAGGGCCCAGGTGCCGGCAAAGATCGATTCCCCAGCCCATAAGGGAGAGTTCTTCACAGACATCATGGAAGACATAAAGGTGAAGGACATCTTTGATGACTCCAGGGCCTTTGCTGTGATTCCAGAGGATATGAGCTTCTCCCAGTTCTGCAAGTTCTTCAGGGCAACGGATCAGCACTATTTTCCGGTGGTAAACAGAGAGGGTAAACTCAGTGGCATATTTTCAATCAATGATATCAGGCACTGCCTGTTTGACGACGCAGACATAGGAAATCTCGTACTGATGCGTGACGTTGCAAGAAGAGACGTGATCACCACCACACCATCTGAGGATATCAATTCACTGTTGCACAAATTTACTGTGAGGAACATAGATATGATACCAGTGGTAAAGGATGACGACCCGGGCCACTTCCTTGGCATGATAAGCAGGCGAGAGGTCATAGCCTTCTACAATGAGACAGTAAACAGGATCAAAATGGATGCAAGCAAAGAAAAACCTGTACCATTTTAGCTTGTCCCGTATTTGTTCAATCCCGATAGTATATCTTTTATATCTTTCCACAAAAGCATGGCAGCCCCATGCATGCTTATGGGAGAAACATGACAAGCCGGAAGTAAACGGCCTTACAAGCATCAAAAAAAAACCCCCGGGCTTAATTAAAAGCCTGGGGGAAATTACGACCATCAGCCCTGCCCACCACTCCATTTTTGCAGGGTTGATACTTCTGATAGACCAAAAAAAAAGCCCTCCTGTAGTGCTGGAGGGCTTTCATGGCCGGAATAAAACTTATTATCCATAAAAATAATCCGGTCGATATGTGCTGTCAAGTATTTTTTACCCTGAGAAGATCACTCCTTCTTCTCCTCTTTTGTATCTTCTGTATCTTCGGCATCGGATGTGACTTGTTCCCTACTGTCATCTGCAACCTGTGCGTCCTCTCCGGCCGTAACACCTGAGGCGTCACCAGCCTTTTCCTGACCAGCAGATGTTTGGGAAGCCGCTGCTGTTTCAACCTCATCGTCGTCCGAAACGTCTGAAATGGGCTGAACACCATCACCTGCCTCTGAACCCGCTGCCTCCTTGGGCTCTGCCGATTTTTCAGGTGATTCTTCGCCAGTTGATTCATCTGGCGCTTTTGCAGATACCTCAGTTGTACTATCTGTATCTGCAGAGGCTGTATCCTCAGATGCAGCGCTCGCCTCTGGAATCACAGATGCGGCTGTTACTGACGGGGTCAGTTTTTGTCCCTTCTTCTTACCGGGCTTCAGGGAATCGACAGCCAGCTCAATGACAGCCATCATGGTGGCATCACCACGCCTGCGTCCAAGCCTCACTATTCGGGTATAACCACCAGTACGATCAGCAAACATCGGTCCCCACTCCTCAAAGAGCTTGGCTACCACATGTCTATCCCTGATCACTGACAGTGCCTGCCTCCTGGCATGAAGGCTGCCGTCCTTACCCAAGGTAACCATACGATCAGCAAGGCGCCGCAACTCCTTGGCCCTGGTTATAGTGGTCACGATACGGCCATGCTCCATGAGAGACGTGACCATATTGCGCATCATTGCCTTGCGGTGAGAGGTTCTTACTCCAAGTCTTCGTGTCCTAACGCGATGCCTCATTTTTTGTCACCTTCCTTAGCACCGTTTTCTTCTTCAGGTTCAGCAGCCTCAGGCGGGACCCAGCCCTCAAGAACCATACCAAGATGAAGCCCAAGACCATCAAGGATCTTCTGAATCTCTTCAAGCGACTTCCGGCCGAAATTCTTGGTCTTGAGCATCTCCTGCTCCGTCTTCTGGACCAGTTCCCCTATATAGTGAATATTGGCATTTTTCAGGCAGTTAGCCGACCTTACAGAAAATTCCAGTTCGTCTATTTTCTTATTCAGTTCATCCAGTTTTCCGTCAAAATCCTGACTTGGTGTCTCAAGCTCAGGCTCCTGCACCTCATCAAAGTTGATAAAGACGGTCAACTGCTCTTTCAATATCTTAGCGGCATAGGCGATAGCGTCTTCCGGGGTGACACTGCCATCAGTCCAGACTTCAAGTGTCAGCTTGTCATAGTCGGTACGCTGACCAATCCTTGCCTGAGTGACCTTGTAGTTCACCTTTTCAATGGGAGAGAAGAGTGAATCAATGTATATACGCCCAACCACCTCTTCATCGCTCTTCTCCTGCTCTTCAGCAGGCACATACCCCTTGCCCCACACTGCTGTCATCTCAATATTGAGTTCCGCATTCTCAGTCAGTGTGGCAATATGGTGTTCAGGGTTCATTACCTCCACCCCACCGGTTGGAGAGACGATATCACCTGCCTTTACCTCACCGGGGCCCTTCTTCTCAAGAATCAGGGGCTCTTGCCGGTCATGGTGAAGTTTCAACCTCACCCCCTTGAGGTTCAGAATGATCTCAGTTACATCCTCAATGACCCCTGGGACCGTGGCGAACTCATGGAGCACCCCCTCTATCTTTACAGAGTTGATGGCAGCCCCCTGCAAAGAAGAGATAAGTATCCTTCTAAGGGCTATGCCAAGAGTGATGCCATAACCCCTCTCAAGGGGTTCGCACACAAACTTACCGTACCTTTCGGTGTGCGAGTCGCTGTCCACCTGGAGAGCATGCGGGACAATAAGTTCTCTCCAGTTCCTGTAAAAGGGTGTCTGTTCGGTATTCTGATTCTCAGTCATAATTTTTTTCCGACCTTTGCCGGTGGAAGCAATTTTATTTTGAGTAGAACTCAACGATAAACTGTTCCTCAATGGGAATAGTGATGTGACTTCTCTCAGGCATACCTTTTACCGTGCCCTCTTTCTTCTCAGCGTCAAGCTCAAGCCACTCAGGAACTCCCCGCCTGGCAACAGCCTCAAGGGCCTGGACAACTGGTAAAATATCCTTGGACTTTTCTCTCAGGGCGATCTTGTCACCTGGTTTGACCAGAAAAGAAGGAATATCGGTCTTAACACCGTTGACACTAAAGTGGCCGTGGCGCACGAGCTGTCTTGCCTGGGAGCGTGAATCAGCAAACCCCAACCTGTAGACGACATTGTCCAGTCTTCTCTCAAGGAGCGTAAGGAGAATGGTACCAGTAACCCCTTTCTGCCTGTCCGCCTCATTGAAGTAACTCCTGAACTGTTCCTCCTTGATGCCGTACATCCGACGCACCCTCTGCTTCTCGCGAAGACGGATCCCATAGTCAGAGACCTTTACCCGGCGACCCTGTCCATGCTGACCCGGCGGATAACTCCTGCGCTCAAAGGCGCACTTGTCAGAATAACACCTGTCTCCCTTGAGAAAGAGTTTACTCCCTTCTCTTCTGCATAAACGGCAACGTGGCCCTGTATATCTTGACACTTCTTGTCCTCCGATAAAGTTCAGTAATAAATATGCAATCTTTTAATTTAGCGAGTAATTTCAGATCGAATGTGAAATTGCCAGCATCCTGGCCTTACATACACTGCAAGCCGGCAACTGCAAGAACTGCATGAGGCTCAAACCTGTGTTGGCAGGAAAATGGCCCTGCCACCAGCCATTGGCCATCATCGTTTCCTTTGTCATGGCCATATGTACACGCCACCTGTACTGCGGATAGTGCTTTCTATATTGCTTCTGCCTTTCAGGTATCGTGTATTATGGTCATGACTGTATTGCATGCGGCCACGTTTGAACTGATCCATTCAAAACCATACATGTCAAAACCCTGCATGGACCGCCGCGGCCTGCACCATCAACAGAACAGTACGTGCAAAGGCTGCAGGCTTATCTTTACTTTGTTATGAACCTGTTGAAATTACTCAAGGGAAATCAACAAATTATCAGACACGGCGACGCTTGGGAGGACGGCAGCCATTATGAGGCAGAGGCGTTACATCCTTTATGGTCTTGATCTTCAGACCAGCAGCGGCAAGGGCCCTGACAGCAGCCTCTCTTCCAGAACCTGGACCGTTGATGTGCACATCAACAACACGCATACCGTGCTCCATGGCCTTCCGGGCTGCATTTTCCGACGCCATCTGTGCTGCAAACGGTGTACCCTTGCGAGATCCCTTGAATCCCTGCGCACCGCATGTAGACCATGAAACTGTATTGCCCTGCTTGTCTGTAATGGTAATGCAGGTATTGTTGAAAGTGGCCTGTATGTGAACGATACCCTCTGGTATATTCTTCTTTTCCCTCCGGCCGCCTCTTCTTGGTGATGCCATATATTGACTCCTGTTACACAGCCGCACC
Source organism: uncultured Desulfobacterales bacterium (assembly GCA_964638145.1). Lineage (GTDB taxonomy): Bacteria > Desulfobacterota > Dissulfuribacteria > Dissulfuribacterales > QOAL01 > S144-17. The sequence continues at coordinate 72,702 of CAZXAK010000032.1, forward strand.
ACATATTCAGGCAATCAATACCTGTCCTGCGACTTGGCTGCAGGATGCATGAACCATGCACCCCACGAAAATTTGCTAACGTTTCTTCTTCTTGACTGCTGTACGACGGGGTCCCTTGCGGGTACGGGCATTAGTCGATGTCCTCTGCCCACGGACCGGCAGCCCCCTTCTATGCCTCAGGCCTCTGTAACATCCCATATCCATGAGACGTTTAATATTCATGGAAACTTCACGCCTGAGATCACCTTCGATCTTGCATTCGCTGTCAATAATCTTCCTGAGCGCAGTAATATCCTCATCGGTCAAGGCGTCGGTCTTCTTGTTCCTGTCTATCCCGGCCTTGTCGAGGATCTGACCTGATAAGGTACGTCCAATGCCGTAGATATAGGTCAGCGCAATCTCGAGTCTCTTGTTGTTGGGCAGGTCAACCCCTGCTATTCTTGCCACGAAGTCTCCTCCCTCTTATCCCTGACGTTGTTTATGTCTTGGATTTTTGCAGATTACCCTAACGATTCCTCTTCGCCTGATAACCTTGCAATCCTTACATCTTGGCTTTACTGATGCTTTAACCTTCATGATAAATCACCTTATCTCAACCTTGACAAAGGCAACACTTCTATGAGTGATATATTAAAATAGTCAACAATGGGATGATACAGGCGGCAGTGATGAAATATGTGTAACTGATGCGCACAGGAAAAGATCCAGGAACGCAGACACTATCTTTCCCTGTATACTACCCGCCCCCTGGTGAGATCATACGGGGACAACTCAACAGTCACCCTGTCACCAGGAAGTATCCTGATGTAATGCATGCGCATCTTACCTGAAATATGCGCCAAAACCTTATGGCCGTTATCCAGTTCTACCCTGAACATGGCATTGGGTAGGGTCTCCAGAACCTTTCCCTCGACCTGTATCGCATCTCCCTTTGACATATTTCTTACCCTGAAATCTTCTGCCTCTGGTCCTTCAAGTATCGGTACTTGCTGAATGCCAGAGTACCGTTAACCGATTTTGATAATCAAGCTACTGGCTGCACACATTCACAGTATCTTGATGTTTTAGGATACTGCCTTAAAACTTAAGATACGCATGCCATCCTTGGACATGCGCAAATTAAGAATTATACCTCAATAAAACAAAAATGCAAACCCTTGTTCCCTCAGTTTTTTACTATAAACGGGAATGCACGTTTAACACAAAAACAAAACTGCATGATGCTCACCTTAAAAGGCTCAATATCAACGGCTTAGCATCTGTAACCACCACGGAGTGTTCATAATGAGCAGCAAGAGAACCATCAGCAGTTACTGCAGTCCATCCATCTGACAAGACCCTGACCTCCGGACTGCCAGCCGTAACCATAGGCTCAATGGCAATGACCATACCTTTCTTCAGCTTAGGCCCTCTGCCCCTCTCTCCATAATTGGGCACCTCAGGTGGCTCATGCAGATTTTTCCCAATGCCATGTCCTACAAACTGCTTTACTACACCATAACCTGATGCCTCTACCCTCTGCTGGATAGCCGCGCTCACATCACCAAGACGCCTGCCCTTCTTGACCTTTTCTATACCACAGAAAAGTGCTTCCTTGGCGCATCGTATCAGGTCCTGAGCTTCCTGATCTTTAGCCTCTTGGGACGCCTCTGCACGGGCGACAACACTTATGGCCGCATCCCCGTAATAACCCTCATGCACCACACCCACATCAAGGCTCACCAGATCTCCAGACTCTATTATACGAGAAGGAGAAGGAATCCCGTGGACTATTTCGTCGTTAATGGATATGCAAACGGTGGCTGGATAACCCCGATAACCCTTAAAGGCAGGCCTTGCCGAGCACTTGAGTATGTACTCCTCAGCCAGTCGGTCAAGGTCATAGGTGGTGATACCCGGTTCGATGTTCTCCCGAAGCATCTGAAGCACCCTGGCAACTATCTGGTTAGCCACCAGCATCTTCTCTATTTCCCACGGAGCCTTGAGGGTTATACGCCTTGCAGCCTTTTTTTTCCTCACTATTCAGCCACCAGCCTCATGAATATATCAGGAGAACAAAGGGAAAGAGTCCCGGCCACACCCAAAGGATCTGGCACCAGTTACCCTGCTATCCCCTCCGCCCCCTTACAGGAGCTCCCTTCATGAAGCCTTCATAATTTCTGGTTATGAGATGGGATTCAATCTGCCCCATGGTATCCATGGCGACACCTACAACGATAAGCAGGGCAGTACCGCCAAAATAGAACGGCACATTCAACTTTGAAATCAGAATACTTGGCAGCACACAGATTAACGAAACATATATGGCCCCAATGAGTGTGATGCGCGCAAGAATTGTATCTATGAATTCAGCCGTTCGCCTGCCTGGCCTGATACCAGGGATATACCCCCCATTCTTTTTCAGGTTGTCTGCAATATCATCCGGATTAAACTGAATGGCAGTATAAAAATAGCAGAAAAATATGATCAGTCCCACATACAGCGATTCATATATCAAGCTGCCAGGCCTGAGTGCCTGGGAGATGCTGTGCATCCACTCCACAGGTATAAAATTTGCGATAGTAGCCGGGAACATGATGATGGAAGACGCAAAGATTGGCGGTATAACCCCGGCAGTATTAACCTTGAGAGGCAAATGAGTGGATTGTCCCCCATATACCTTTCTGCCCACCACGCGTCTGGCATAGTGGATTGGTATCTTCCGGTGAGCACGCTCCATAAAACAGATGAATGCCACAACAGCTATCATCATTATGAGGAGGAATATCAGCAGTCCGGCATTTATTTCACCAGTGGACATGAGCCTGAAGGTATCAATAATGGCAGAAGGCATCCTTGCCACAATACCGGCGAAGATGATCATAGAGATGCCGTTTCCTATGCCGCGCTCTGTTATCTGCTCGCCAAGCCACATGAGGAAGATAGTTCCTGACATCAGTGTCAACGCGGTCAGAAGCCTGAAACTCCATCCAGGTATGGCCACAACAGGTACTCCGGCAGGCGATGTCATGCTCTCAAGGCCTATGGCAATGCCAAACCCCTGTATCATGCTGAGCCCTACTGTCCCATACCTGGTGTACTGACTGATCTTCTTCCTGCCTGCCTCACCCTCCTTTTTAAGTTGTTCAAGATGCGGGATTGCCACACCAAGCAACTGGATGATGATGGAGGCACTGATGTAGGGCATTATACCAAGGGCAAAGATAGAAAAATTCTTCAGGGCCCCACCAGAAAACATGTCGAACATACCGAAAAGGGTACCCTGGGCCCTGGCAAAAAAGGAAGCCAGCGCTGCTGTATCGATACCTGGGGTAGGAACCTGTACTCCTATCCTGTACACCGCAAGCATCATCAAGGTGAAGAGGATACGTTTGCGAAGCTCCGGTACGTTCCCTATGCCTTCTACGCCCTTTAACATTTATACAGTCTCCCCTTTGTCTGCAGAAGCCTGGTGCACAGGGACAATCTCGACCGTACCTCCTGCCGCCTCGATCTTCTTTACAGCACTGCTGCTCGCAGCATGGACCTTCAGGTTCACTGCCTTATGTATCTCACCATCTCCAAGGACTTTGGCAAGACTGTACCGCTTGCTCACAAGGCCCTTGGCCCTGAGTACCTCGATATCCACTGGCCCGTCGTGCTCTATCCTGTCTAATGACGAGACATTGAACACACCGTACTCCTTGCGAAAATGGTTTTTGAAGCCCCTTTTGGGGAGTTTCCTGTAAAGGGGCATCTGCCCGCCCTGGAAACCGGCGGGAATGGATACACCGGCCCTGGATTTCTGTCCCTTCTGACCCTTGCACGCGGTCTTCCCGTGTCCTGAGCCTGGTCCCCTACCTACACGTTTTCTATTTTTGACAGCCCCTTCAAAAGGCCTGAGTGAAGACAGATCTACCATTTATCTCTCCTGATCAATTGAGATTGCCTGACTATCCACTTCCTGGTTCAGGTGAATGGTTCAGGACTTCCTGGCTCTGATATTTGCCAGGGCCACAGATTTCTGGATGGTCTTAAACCCCTCAAAGGTCGCATGCACGACATTATACGGATTGTTTGACCCAAGGCACTTGGTAAGGATGTCATGAATTCCTGCGGCCTCCATGATAGCCCTGACAACCGCACCTGCAATAACTCCGGTACCAGGGGCAGCGGGCTTCAGAAGTACCCTTCCCGCCCCGTAGTGTCCCACTATGTCATGCGGAATGGTAGTACCGTTTCTTGGAACGGTGATCATATTCTTCTGGGCCTTTTCAGTTGCCTTACGAAGGGCCTCAGGCACCTCTTTGGCCTTGCCCATGGCATATCCTACCTTTCCCTGGCCATCACCTACTACAGCAAGAGCGCTGAAACTGAATCGCCTACCACCCTTAACAACCTTTGCGACGCGGTTTATAAAGACTATCTTTTCAATCAAGCCCAGTTCGTTATTCTCTTGTGGTCCTACCAAGGTTTCACCTCTTTATCTCTGCGCCCCCTCTCAGAGGATCCGCATGGATCTGTTGAAAAATTGATCACGTCAAAATCAACTTCCAGTATGAAATTGAAATCCCATTAAAATTTCAGCCCACCTTCTCTTGCACCATCAGCCAGGGCCTTTACCCTGCCATGGTAGAGATAGCCGCCACGATCAAAGCAAACAGACTCTATTCCCTTGGCCTTGCCTGAGGCAGCAATCTCCAGCCCAACCGCCTTGGCAACCTCTACCTTCCCCTTGAACTCTGATGCCCTGTCGCGAATCGACTTGGATTGCGAAGACGCTGCAGCAAGGGTTACTCCCCGCTCATCATCTATGAGTTGAGCATAAATGTGCTTTGCACTGCGAAAGACGGCAAGCCTCGGCATTGACGCCGTGCCTGAGACCTTCTTTCTGATTCTGCGTCTTCTCTTGAGCCTGGCAGTCAATTTTGAATTTGTGCTGGCCATGTTACTGTTTGACTCCTGATATCACCCTATGTAAGTTGCACAGGTTTTATGCTTTATACCTGCCCCTTGCAGCGGGCGGTATAGTGTTTAAGAACAATTCCCAAAAGGACCTCTATGCAGCGGCCTTTCCAGCCTTGCGGATAATCACCTCATCCGAGTAGATGATTCCCTTGCCCTTGTAAGGTTCCGGAGGTCTGTACTGCCTTATCCTTGCTGCAGTAAGACCAAGCAGTTCCTTGTCATACCCTTCAAGGATTAGGTGTATCTCCTTCTGCTTCTCTACTTTGACACTTATCCCCTTGGGAAGGTCAAATTCAACGGGATGGGAGAAGCCAAGATGCATAACCAACTGATTACCCTTGACATCAACCTTGTATCCAACTCCGTTTACCAAAAGTTCCTTCTTGAAGCCCTGGGATACACCATGCACCATATTTGCGATAAGGGCCCTGGTGAGCCCCTGAAGCGACCTGGACTTCTTCGTATCATCATGCCTCTTGACTGTTATGACATCTCCATCCACACTCACAGTGACATCGGGATGAATCTTTCGTTCAAGAGAACCCTTGGCGCCCTTTACAGAGATGGTATCTCCCTCAAGCTTTACCGTAGTCCCCGAGGGTATTTTGATGGGCAGTTTCCCTATTCGTGACATGATTTATCAGCCTCTCCTTTAAGCGAGTTACCATACTGAGAGAAGGACTTCTCCACCTACGCCCTCTTCTCTGGCCTTGCTGTCTGTCATAAGCCCCTTTGACGTGGATATAACGGCAAATCCATAGCCTGACTTAACTGTAGGCAATTCATTCCTGCCCTTGTATATACGCCGGCCAGGCTTGCTGACCCTCTGGATATCATTAAAGACAGGCGAGCCGTTCTCGTATCTGAGATAGATTCTGAGAATACCCTGCTTGTTGTCTTTAATTACCCGATAGTTGTTGATTATTCCCTGGTCTTTCAGTAAGGCCGCAATGGCCGCCTTGAGATTTGACGATGGCATATCCACCTTCTCATGGCGTGCCTTGGATCCATTTCTGATACGAGTCAATAAATCTGCTATTGGATCTGTCATTGACATGTTATCTGCTCCATATGACTTCAGCTGCTACCAGCTGGCCTTAGTTACGCCAGGCAACAGGCCGCTTGACGCCATCTTTCGGAAACATATTCTGCAAATGCCAAACTGCCTGATAAACGCTCTCGGTCTTCCGCACAGCGGGCACCTGTTGTACTTGCGCACTGCAAATTTCGGCTTTCTCTTTGCCTTTTCTCTCAATGCCTTGCGTGCCAAGGTGTTCCTCCTCTGATATTGCTATTTGCGAAAAGGCATTCCCAGCGTGGACAGCAGGAAACGGGCCTCATCGTCAGTCTTGGCTGTGGTTACTATTGTGATATTCATTCCCTTGATCTTGTCGATCTTGTCATAATCGATCTCCGGAAAGATGATATGTTCCTTGATGCCAAGAGAATAATTGCCCCTTCCATCAAAGGCCTTTGGAGACACGCCCCGGAAATCCCTGATTCTTGGGATGGCAATATTGATAAGCTTGGTGAGAAAATCCCACATGCGCTCCCGCCTGAGGGTGACACAACAGCCAATCGGCATTCCCTCACGCAACTTGAAAGTAGCTATGGAGCGTCTGGCCCTGGTTATTATGGGTTTCTGCCCGGCGATAAGGGCCATTTCGGCCGTGGCACTTTCGAGTATCTTGGAATTCTGTATCGCCTCTCCCAGGCCCATATTGAGAACACACTTCTCGATCTTTGGGACCTGCATGGGATTGGTGTACCCGAACTTCTCCATGAGCTTAGGCACACTCTCTTCTTTATACTGCTTCAACAAAAGCATCTCTCAACTGCCTCCAACAGGCTATTTTGCCTCAGTGGGAATGACTTCTCCGCACTTTTTGCAGAGTCTGACCTTTGAACCGTCGTCAAGTGTTTTCCTGGAAATACGAACCGGATCAGTACACTTGGGGCAGAGAAGCATCAAATTGGAAAGGTGAATGGATGCCTCTTTTTCAATAATACCACCACTGGTACCAGGCCCTGGCTTGGTGTGCCTCTTTATCATCTGGGCACCCTCAACCCTGGCCCTGCCCTTGGCAGGTATTATCTGCAAGATCTTGCCCACCTTCCCGCGGTCTTTACCGGCCATTACCATTACCCGGTCGTTCTTTCTGAGGTATGTTTTGATTTTCTTCATTTTTATTCCCGGTAATTACAGGACCTCTGGTGCAAGTGATATTATCTTCATGTACCGTTTGGCCCTGAGTTCACGAGCCACAGGGCCGAAGATACGTGTGCCCACAGGCTCGCCATACTGATTTATCAGCACTGCCGCATTTTCATCAAACCTGATCAGCGTGCCGTCCGGCCTGGAAATCTCCTTGGCTGTCCTGACCACCACTGCACGGGCAACCTCTCCCTTCTTCACCTTGGAGTTGGGAATGGCCTCCTTCACGGCAACGACGATGATATCACCAATACTGGCATAACGACGCCTGGTGCCTCCAAGCACCCTGATGCAGGCGACCCGCTTGGCACCAGAATTATCTGCCACGTTCAGTACACTCTCTTGCTGGATCATTTTTCAATGCCTTCCTTTCTAGACGGCCCGTTCAAGTATCTCTTTAACAGTCCAGCGTTTCTTCTTGCTCATGGGACGGCACTCCTCAAGGAGAATGGTATCCCCTACCCTGCAACTGTTGTCAGGGTCATGAGCCATATATTTTTTTCTGCGCTGTACGAACTTTCCATATATTGGATGCTGAATTCTTCTCGTAACAACAACACTGACTGTCTTGTCATTCTTGTCGCTGGTAACTGTCCCTATAAGGGTTCTACGCAGACCTTTGGCCACACTCATAACAACTCCTTGGATTATTCTCCGGCCTTTTCTTTAATAAGAGTCAAAATCCTTGCAATGGACCTACGCACTTTCCTGATCCTCGCTGTGTCCTCAAGCTGATGGGTAGCATGCTGAAAGCGCAAGTTGAACAGCTCCTGCCTGAGATCAGCCTCCTTGCTCGCAAGTTCATCCAAGGAAAGGTCTCTGAGTTTTGCTGCTTCACTCATAACACATCACTCCTGGATACAATTTTTGTTGGTACCGAGAGCTTGTGTGACGCAAGCCTCAGGGCCTCGCGTGCCACACTCTCCTCAATACCTTCCATCTCGTACAGAATCCTTCCAGGTTTTACAGGAGCAACCCATGCCTCAACACTGCCTTTACCTTTACCCATCCTGACCTCTGCAGGCTTACTTGTAATGGGCTTGTCAGGGAATATCCTGATCCATATCTTTCCCCTACGTTTTACATGCCTGGTAATGGCAATACGAGCGGCCTCTATCTGCTGCGCGGATATATATCCTTTGCCCAGGGCCTTTAATCCAAAGTCGCCAAACGCAAGGGTGTTGCCCCTTGTCGCTACCCCTTTGAGACGGCCCTTCTGCCGTTTTCTGTATTTTGTCTTCTTGGGACTGAGCATAACCTTTTATAACCTTCGAACTTTACGCTGTTCTCACCTGCCACAGCGATAGATATTGGAATTAATCAATGGGATACTGCATTAACAGCCAATAATGAATCCTGCACATCCGTACCTAAAAGGCAATAAATTAATAGCCTGACCTATGTATTCAGGGACATTACCTCAGCGTCCTTATCCATAAGGACCTCACCCTTGAATATCCATACCTTCACACCAATGATACCGTAGGTAGTGTTTGCCTCAGCAAACCCATAATCGATATCTGCACGTAGCGTGTGAAGAGGCACTCGCCCCTCGAGGTACCACTCCTTTCTGGACATCTCGGCGCCACCGAGACGGCCGGAACAGGCAATCCTGATTCCCCTTGCACCAAACTTGAGCGCAATGCCAACCGCCCTCTTCATGGCGCGTCTGAAGGATATGCGCCTGAGGAGCTGTGAGGCCACGTTCTCTGCAACCAACTGGGCATCGAGTTCTGGCCTGCGCACCTCTGTAATATCTATCATCACAGGCTTGTGCACCATCTGCTGCACGCTTTTCTTTAGTGCCTCGATCTCAGCGCCCTTCTTCCCTATGACAATCCCTGGCCTGGCTGTGTGAATCTTGAGTCTCAGGCGTTTCGCTGCCCTCTCAATCTCTATCTTTGAGATGCCCGCGTGGTATACCTTGTCCTTTACGAACTTCCTGATCTTGTAATCTTCCTGTACCAGTGCAGGATAATCCTTCTTCTCCGCATACCAGTTGGATTCCCAGAACCTGGTTATCTTGAGTCTGAGACCTATTGGGTTGACTTTCTGTCCCAAAACTTCCTCCTGTAAAGAATCGTTCTTAGAACTCGTCTAATACGATGGTTATATGAGATAACTTGTGACGTATACCGTAAGCTCTGCCCATGGCCCTTGGGCGCCATCTTTTCATCTGGGGACCCTGATCAACCGTGATGGTCTTCACGTAGAGTGAATCCACATCTATACTGGGATTATCGTCTGCATTTGCCAGCGCAGATTCAAGCACCTTCTTTATGATACGGGCGCCTTTTCGTGGCATGACAGAGAGGATCTCAAGGGCCTCATCAGCTGGCTTGGACCTGATTAGATCAGCTACCAACCTTGCCTTCTGAGGCGATATTCTTCTATATTTGGCTACAGCTCTTGCTTCCATCGCTCCGTACCAATCCTCTATTTCCTCTTGGACTTCTTATCAGCGGCATGACCGTAATAGGTCCTGGTTGGCGAAAATTCACCAAGCTTGTGGCCTACCATGTTCTCTGTCACAAACACCGGGATAAATTTCCTCCCGTTATGGACAGCAAATGTAAGTCCAACCATTTCAGGTATTATCATCGATCTCCTGGACCACGTCTTTATTACCCTGTGATCCTTGCTCTCATTTGCCTTCATCACCTTTTTCAAAAGATGACCATCAACAAACGGTCCCTTCTTTACTGACCTTGGCACGTGCAGACTCCTTCAACCGTAGTTTTTTCAATAAGCCAGATTGATCTTCCTAAGGCCGGCTACTTCTTGTGCCGCCTGCGCACTATGAATGCGTCACTGGGCTTCTTCCTTCTGGTCCTGTAACCCTTGGTGGGCCAGCCCCATGGACTGCAGGGGTGACGTCCACCGGATGAACGGCCCTCGCCACCACCCATGGGATGGTCCACAGGATTCATGGCAACCCCCCTGACATGAGGCCGCCTGCCCATCCATCTGGAACGACCGGCCTTGCCCAGGGATATATTTTCATGATCCAGATTGCCCACCTGCCCAATGGTAGCGCGACAGGTATTGAGGATCATGCGCACCTCTCCGCTGGGCAGCCTGATCTGGACATACTTGCCCTCTTTTGCCATTAGCTGAGCAGCAGTACCTGCGCTGCGTACAATCTGACCTCCCTTTCCTGGCCTCATCTCAATATTGTGAATCAGGGTACCAAGTGGGATATTTTTCAGTGGCATGGCATTGCCTGGCTTGACGTCCGTAACCTCGTCTGACACCACCATATCGCCCACATTCAGGCCGTGAGGGGCTATGATATACCTCTTCTCCCCGTCAAGATAGTGCAGCAGCGCTATCCTTGCCGAACGGTTGGGATCGTACTCAATCGAGGCAACCTTTGCGGGCACAGAGAGCTTGTTACGGCGAAAATCAATCACCCTGTACTTTCTCTTGTGACCGCCTCCCCTGTGTCGGGCAGTGATTCTTCCGTAAGAGTTTCTTCCGCCACTTCGTGTTAATTTTCTGAGTAGTGAACGTTCCGGTTTGCCCTTGGACAGATTTTCGTCCACCACTATGCTCATGCCACGCCTGGCAGGTGATGTGGGTTTATACTTTTTAACAGCCATTATACACCTTCAAAAAAGTCTATGGTCTCTCCTGGATAGAGCCTGACTATGGCACGCTTGTAATCAGGCCTCTTGCCAACAAAGCGTCCCTGCCGCTTGACCTTGCCTCTGCGGTTCATGGTCTGTACAGCAAGCACCCTCTTGTTGAAAATCTTCTCCACAGCCCTCTTTATCTCTATCTTGTTGGCATCACGCGCTACGAGAAAGACAACCTGATTTGCATTTTCCTTCTGATAGGTCGCCTTTTCTGTGATTAGGGGCTTGATCAGAACTGAATAAATATCTTTCATGGCTTGAGCCTCTCTTCCAGGGTGCTGACTTCTGACTCCAACATCACGAGAAAATCATGCTTCAGTATATCGTAGACGTTGAGACCACCTTCAGGGACTACAGAGACCCGTGGGAGGTTCCGCGCTGAAAGCCTTACCACCCTGCTGTCAGTATCAGCCACAAGAAGTGCACTCTCTATTCCAAACCGGTCAAGCAGTGCCTTCATGCTCTTGGTCTTGATCTCGTTTAAGCCATAGTCATCCAGCACAACAAGCCTGTCGCTCTGCAGCTTGTCGCTTAGGGCCATACGCAGACCAAGACGCCTCACCTTTTTGGGCAGGGTGTAGGCATAATCCCGCGGCTTGGGGCCGTGTGCAACTCCACCGTGACGCCAGACCGGGTTGCGTGTACTTCCCACACGTGCACGCCCGGTTCCCTTCTGCCGCCATGGCTTTCTGCCACCACCTGATACCTCTGCCCTTGTCTTGGTCGATGCGGTGCCGGCGCGCTTCTTGGCCTGTTGCCACCTGACGACTTCATGGAGTAGCCCCTCGCGGGGCTCTACGCCAAATACGTCATCACTGACACTGCGCTCTCTGATCTTCTCTTTGTTTGCGTTGTATATATGAAGGGTAGCCATGCTGTGTCCCTGTCTCAATCTCTCTTCCGATTTTAATTTCTGCCCTAAGTTGGCCATCAACCGTGCAGCACCTGCCCGGGTACTACTTGAAATGTATCATCACCATCTGATTCACAGCACCAGGCACTGCGCCTCTGACCAGCAACAGATTGTCTTCCTGGCGCACGTCCACTATCAGAGAATTCTTGATAGTATGTCGCTTGCCACCCATGCGGCCTGGCATCTTCTTGCCCTTGATCACCTTGCCCGGATATGCACTCATTCCTGCAGATCCAACAGCGCGGTGATGTTTGGAACCATGCCCCATTGGACCACGCGAGAAACCATGCCTCTTTACCGTTCCGGCATAACCGCGCCCCTTGGTAACGCCAACTATATTTACTAAGAGACCGATCTCAGCATCTTCAAGGGTCAGAACCTGTCCCTCGCTGAATGCCTCAACGTCGTCAACCTTTACCTCGCGGAGATATCTGAAGCCGTGATCAAGCCCGATCTTTTCCACAACACCCCTCTGTGGCATATTCAGCCGGGACAGGGGTTTGGCATGATAACCGAGCTGAAGGGCGTTATATCCTTCCTTCTCCTGGGTCTTCTTCTGGACCACTGTGCAGGGGCCCACCTCAAGCACTGTTACCGGCACCCTGCTTCCGTCCTCACCAAAGACCTGAGTCATTCCGATTTTTCGGCCCATTAGGCCTCTTATCTTTGACATCTTGATATCCGTATCTGCTGTTTAAAGCTTGATCTCCACATCCACACCAGCGGACAGTTCAAGCTTCATGAGTGCGTCGATTGTCTGCTGTGTGGGTTCCAGAATATCAACAAGGCGCTTATGAGTGCGCATCTCGAACTGTTCCCTTGACTTCTTGTCAATGTGAGGGGAACGCAGAACAGTGTACCTGCTGATCCTGGTTGGCAGAGGTATGGGACCTGCAATCCTGGCCCCTGTCCTCTTGGCAGTATCAACGATTTCGTTCAACGACTGATCAAGCAGTTTATGATCATATGCCTTGAGACTTATTCTTATTCTTTGGGTTGGGATCATCATCCCTAAATCCTCTCAAGTAAAAATCTGCAACCATGCACGGATCAGGCTGTTCAGTCATGCACAGGCCGTTGTTATGGCAGACCTTGAACACCCTGCCACTCCTTCACCTCAGTTGCAGTACTCTTACCTATGAATGTGCAGTTATTTCAATTTAATCTAGCTGGCCCTTGCGATCACTCAATGATCTCCGAGACAACTCCTGCGCCAACAGTACGCCCACCCTCACGGATAGCAAAACGGAGACCCTCTTCCATTGCAATGGGCTGGATCAGATGTGCCTCAATCGCCACGTTGTCACCAGGCATCACCATCTCCA